>NZ_CATKQE010000058.1:0-365573 GCF_949767845.1 Pseudomonas sp. IT-232MI5 | reverse complement strand
TTCCTTTCGGCTTCGATGAACTGAAGCAACTCACTGCCGAAACCTGCATAACTCATTGAATCTCAAGGAGTTTTCCGTTTCGACTGCGCCGGAAGTGGGGCGAATTATAGACATCTGAAATCTGTCGTCAAGCGTTAATTGCGCTTTTCTATCGATCCGGGGAAAAAGGACTCTTCTATATAGACGTAACTCGATCGAATGCGCAGTATATTGCCCAACACCAATAATAATGCCTTGCTCTCACCTTGGACGATGCCACGTAATGAATGACCAGCCACGCTCTCTTGCCTCAATGCTGTTTCCGGTTGGCCTGCTATTAATAGCCATGGCGTCGATCCAGTCAGGAGCTTCTTTGGCCAAAAGCATGTTCCCTATCGTTGGCGCCCAGGGAACCACCACGCTGCGGCTGATCTTCGCCAGCGTGATCATGCTGTTAATACTGCGTCCATGGCGCGCGAGGCTGACCGCCAAATCACTGCGTACAGTCCTCGTCTACGGCATGGCATTGGGCGGCATGAACTTCCTCTTCTATATGTCATTGCAAACGGTGCCGTTGGGAATTGCCGTCGCCCTCGAATTTACCGGGCCACTGGCCGTAGCCATCCTTGCTTCCCGCCGTGCCATCGACTTTCTCTGGATTGCCCTGGCTGCCGCCGGCTTGATGCTGCTGATTCCAACAGGCACAACCAGCGCCGGAATCGATCTGGTGGGCGCCGGGTATGCACTGGGAGCCGGTGTCTGCTGGGCGCTATACATTCTGTTCGGTCAGAAGGCCGGCGCCGATAACGGTGTAACGACGGCAGCTCTGGGGGTAATGATCGCAGCGCTGTTCGTGGCCCCTATCGGCATCGTGCATGCTGGTTCAGCCCTATTGACCCCTTCGTTGATCCCGATTGCCATCGGCGTCGCCATTCTGTCCACCGCCCTGCCCTATACACTGGAGATGGTCGCCCTCACCCGCCTCCCGGCACGCACTTTCGGCACATTGATGAGTATCGAACCGGCCTTCGGAGCCCTCTCAGGACTGTTGTTCCTGCACGAATTCCTCACACTGTCACAATGGATGGCGATCCTGTGCATTATTCTGGCATCCGTCGGCGCAACCATGACCATGGGGAGTGCTGCGAAACCCGCCATCGCGGCTGATTGAAAGAGGATTCGACGAAGGTCTGGCAATTGACGCGCATTTAGGCCATGTTTAGACCTGTAACCCAATGCCAGACATGGATTTTTTCGGACAGGGATTTCAAAAGCTTAGAGCGCACGCGAACACAGGCAAACCCGAGCATTAGACTCGTGGCCGTTATAAGGACGGTAATGAAACGAATTTTGATACTGATCGCCATACTGGCAGTTGCAGGTTGTGCGGCGACTTCGGAAACTCAGGTAAAACGCGGGAAAAAAGGGCTGCACATCAACTGCTCAGGGCTATCGTCCTCCTGGGACAAGTGCTACGCCAGTGCCGCCAATGCCTGCTTGCCGAAGGGCTACAAGGTCATCGCAAAATCCGGTGACGCCGTGGAAGAACCCGGCGATTACCCGTTCGGTCTCAATCCTGCGGGCTACACCAGCCGCAGCATGATTGTCATCTGTAAATAGATCAGCGCTGCCCGGCAATCTGCCGGCCAATTTCTTCATGGCTGGACTTCAGCACCGCTTGCTGAACGTCCGGCGTGGCCAACATACGCGCCACCACCAACGCCCCGACGCATTGCGACAGCACCGACCACGCCAGGGTCTCGCTCTCAAGAATCTGTGCCCAACGCTCCTGAAGCCGGCAAATCCACAGCTCGGCCTGCTCGCGCATCAGAACATCCGATCGGGCAATTTCTGCGCCCAACGCCGGCAACGCGCAACCGGCCTCAGGTTGCTCTACGTGAGCCATGCTCAGGTAGTGCTTGAGACAGCGCTCCAGTCGCTCACGATCCCGCGTGCCCTTCCCCCCCAATCGTTCAAGGCTTTGACCCAACTCGCGTTCGACGATGGCAGTGAACAACGCATCTTTCGATGAGAAATGGCTGTAGAACGCCGCACCGCTCAATCCGATAGCCTTCATCAAACCATCAACGCCCACCGTGGAAAAACCGGAACGCTTTGCTGACAGCGCGCTGCTCTGCAGCAGCTTTTCCCGTGTTTCCAACTTGTGACTGGCGGAGTAACGCATGTATTTGCCCTCGAATCGACTGCCTTGACGTTGTCTGGATCCTAGCATAACGTTCGTTCACTTAACGATCGTTTAATAAAGGCAATCACCCATGAATAACAAGAAGGTCATATTGGTTGTCGGCGCTGGCGATGCCACGGGCGGAGCGATTGCAAAGCGTTTTGCCAAAGAGGGATTCATCGCCTGCGTCACCCGACGCAGCGCCGACAAATTGCAGCCGCTAGTGGACGCGATCAAGGCTGAAGGCGGTGAAGCTCACGGTTTTGCCTGCGATGCGCGCAAAGAAGAAGACGTCATTGCTCTGATTGAAGACATCGAGACTCGCCTCGGTCCGATCGAAGCTTTTGTGTTCAATATCGGCGCCAATGTGCCGTGCAGCATTCTTGAAGAAACCGCACGCAAGTATTTCAAGATTTGGGAAATGGCCTGCTTCTCAGGGTTCCTCAATGCCCGTGAAGTGGCCAAACGCATGGTCACACGCCAACGCGGCACTATCCTGTTCACCGGTGCCACCGCCGGACTTCGCGGCGCATCCGGGTTTGCCGCCTTCGCCGGAGCCAAACACGGTATCCGCGCGCTGGCACAAAGCATGGCGCGGGAACTCGGACCAATGAACATCCACGTCGCCCACGTCGTAGTCGATGGTGCGATCGACACCGATTTCATTCGCAACAGTTTCCCCGAGAAGTACGCCACCAAAGATCAGGACGGCATCCTCAACCCCGAGCACATCGCCGAGAACTACTGGTATCTGCACAGTCAGCCACGGGATGCCTGGACGTTCGAGCTGGATCTGCGCCCCTGGAACGAACGCTGGTAAGCCCCCCCGCCATAACAATAACGACAGAGACGCGAAAATGACGAAAACCGTGGAGTTCTATTTCGACCTCGGCAGCCCTGCCACCTACCTGGCCTACACGCAACTGCCGAAGATTTGCGCGCAGACGAACAGCGAGCTGATCTACATCCCGATGCTGCTCGGTGGCGTCTTCAAGGCAACCGGCAACGCTTCACCGGCGATGATTCCGGCGAAGGGTCGGTACATGTTTGAGGATCTGGATCGCTACGCAAAACGCTACGGGGTGCCGCTGAAATTCAATCCGCACTTCCCGATCAACACACTGATGTTGATGCGTGCGGTAACCGGCATCCAGTTGCGTCAGCCAGCACGCTTTCCGGCGTTTATCGATTGTCTGTTCACGGCGCTATGGGTTGAAGGACGCAGCCTCGACGAACCGGCGACTGTCGCTGCTGTGCTGAGCGAACACAGTTTCGATCCGCAGGAAGTACTGGCGCTGAGCAACGATGAATCCGTCAAAGCAGCGCTTAAGGAGAACACCGAAACCGCTGTTAAACGTGGTGTTTTCGGAGCACCCAGCATGTTTATCGGCGATCAACTGTTCTTCGGCCAGGATCGGCTGGACTTCGTTGCGGAAGCCTTGCGCCAAGGCTAAACGATCATTCAGGCGCTGAACACAGCGCCTGAATCCCAGCCGATCAGATCGCCGCAGTACGGGTGTTCAGCCATTCCAGCGCCGCACCCTCAAGCAATGGACTCAAGCGCTCACGCACTTGCGCGTGGTAGGCGTTGAACCACTGTTTCTCTTCTTCAGTCAGCAAAGCCGGCAGCAGGCAACGCGTGTCGATCGGGCACAGCGTCAAGGTTTCAAACTTGAGGAACTCTCCGAATTCGCTGCTGCCCGCCTCGCGGTTCATCGCCAGGTTCTCGATCCGCACGCCCCAACGACCCGGACGGTAGGTGCCTGGCTCGATCGAAGTAATCATCCCCGGCTGCATGGCCGTCTGCGGTGCAGGCGCGGCCTGATAAGCGATCACCTGTGGACCTTCATGGACGTTGAGGAAGTAGCCAACGCCATGACCGGTGCCGTGACCGTAATCGACGCTTTCGGCCCAGATCGGCGCACGGGCAATAGCATCGAGTAGCGGCGAGAGAATGCCTTTCGGGAACTGCGCGCGCGACAGGGCAATCACGCCCTTCAACACGCGCGTGCAATCGCGCTTCTGCTCTTCGCTCGGCGTACCAACCGGCACCATTCGCGTGATGTCCGTGGTGCCGCCCAGGTATTGACCACCCGAGTCGATCAGCAGCAAGCCGTCGCCTTCGATTACCGCGTGTTCTTCTTCGGTGGCGTGGTAATGCGGCATGGCGCCATTGGCGTTGAACGCGGCAATGGTGTTGAAACTCAGCGAGACATAATCCGGACGACGCTCACGGGCAGCGGTGAGTTTTTCGTCGATGGTCAATTCGGTAATGCGCTCGCGCCCCCAGGCCGATTCCAGCCAGGCGAAAAACTCGCACAGCGCCGCGCCATCCTGCTCCATCGCTTTGCGGATATGTGCAGCGTCCGCTTCACTTTTCTGCGACTTGGCCAGCGTGGTCGGGTTCAAGCCTTCGACCAGTTTCACCGTGCTGTCGAGGTTATCCAGCAAACCGCTGGTAACGCGCGCCGGATCAACCAACAAACTCGCGCCACTCGGCACGGCACGCAGGGCATCAGCGACTTCGCTGTAATCACGCAACGTCACGCCGTCCGTCTCAAGCACCGAGCGCAAATCTGCGTCGACCTTGCTTAACGCTACGAACAACGTGGCCTGCTGCTGACCGATCAACGCAAACGAAACAAACACCGGGTTGAACGACACATCGCCGCCGCGCAAGTTGAACAACCAGGCAATGTCGTCGAGGGTGGCGATGAAATGCCAGTCAGCGCCGCGCTCTTGCAGGGTTTCGCGTAGCTTGGCCAGTTTCTCGCCACGGCTGACCGTCGCTTGCGGTGGCAGATGCTGATAGATCGGTGCGTTCGGCAGGCTCGGGCGATCGCGCCAGACTTCTTGCAGCAGATCAATGTCGGTGCGCAGACGTGCGCCGCGTGCTTCCAGTTTGCTGCTCAGCGTACGTGCAGAAGCCACGGCCATCACCGCACCGTCAACCGCGACCACACCACCTTCCGGTGTCTGCTCGGCAAGCCAGTCCAGCGGGCTCGGTTGACCCGGTTGCAACTTGACCAGTTCGATGCCGCTGCCCTTGAGTTCTTTGCTCGCCTGCTCCCAGTAACGACTGTCGGCCCAGACGCCGGCGAAATCAGCGGTGACAATCAACGTCCCGACCGAACCATGGAAGCCCGACAACCACTGCCGACCCTGCCAGTAACCCGGCAGATATTCCGACAAATGCGGGTCGGCGGACGGCACCAACAGCGCATGAATGCCTTCGCGGCGCATCAGTTCACGGGTGTGCGCCAGGCGCTGGGGCACCGATCCTTCGGTCGAGGTCTGGGTACTCATCATGTCTCCTGCTAATCACTTCATCGTTATTGTTCGTCGCCGTGAAATCGGCTCGTTTAAAGCCCTGTCGCCCAGAATGCCGGAGCACTGGCGCAGGCGGTCTTGATCAGTTCGACGGCCTTGTCGATGTCCTCGGCGGTGGTAAACCGGCCGAGGCTCAAGCGAATGGTGCGTCCGGCCAGATGCGCGTCATGCCCCAGCGCCAACAGCACGTGAGATGGCGTGTTACTGGCGGAGTTGCAAGCCGAGGTCGCGGAAAACGCGATCGAATGACTCAACGCCGCGTTGTTGAATTCGCCTTCGCTGAAGGTCAGGCTCAAGGTGTGCGGAATACGTTGAGTGGCGCAGCCGTTCAAGCGTACGCCCGGCAAAATCAGCAGTTGTTCGAGCAAGCGTTCACGCAGTGCGACGATGGTTTTTTTCTCGGCATCGAACGCCTCGGCGGCCAAGGCAAACGCTGCGCCCATCCCGGCAATCTGGTGCGTCGCCAAGGTTCCGGAGCGCAAACCACCTTCGTGACCGCCGCCGTGAATCTGCGCCTGCAACCGCTGCTGTGCCCGCGGGCCGACGTACAACGCGCCGATGCCTTTGGGACCGTAAAGTTTGTGTGCGGAAAACGACATCAGATCCACCGGCCATTGCCCCAGATCGATGGCCACTTTGCCGGCGCCTTGCGCCGCATCGACGTGGAACAACGCCTCACGGCTACGCACGACTGCGCCAATCGCTTGAACATCGTTGACCGTGCCCAACTCGTTGTTGACCAGCATCAGCGACACCAGAAAGGTGTCGTCGCGCATGGCTTCGCTGACCGCTTGCGGGGTGATCAGGCCATCGGCGTCCGGCACCAGATAGGTCACGGCGATGCCGGCGTCCTGCAACTGGCGGGCGGTATCGAGGATGGCTTTGTGTTCGATCTGGCTGGTAATGATATGGCCGCCGGACACGCCGCGCGCCTGGGCCACACCTTTAAGGGCAAGGTTGTTGGACTCGGTGGCACCGGAGGTCCAGACGATCTGCTCAGCATTGGCGCCGACCAGTTCGGCGACCTGCCAGCGGGCCTGCTCGACCGTGTGTCGGGCCTGCTGGCCGAACGCGTGGGAGCTGGAAGCCGGGTTGCCAAAGTTACCGTGAAACCCCAGACACTCGATCATCACCTGGATGACCCGCTCGTCCACCGGGGTGGTGGCGGCGTAATCGAAATACAACGGACGTGTGTTCATAAAAGACTCGCAGAGCGTGTTCCGGGATCAGGAGGCTCGTGTCTGCAAACGGTACGGCGCAGCCTTGTGAGCTGCGCGTCGGTTCGAGAGCGTCATCAATACCTGATCGGATGCCGTTAAAGAAGAACAACTTCATTCAAAGTGCGTAGGAACGCTCCTGAAGTCGAGCTTAACAGGCATCCGGCCTGCGGTTGAAGCGATGCGTCAGCTAAAGCTTTCGAGAAGTAACGGGTACAGCGAAATCACCAACAGTGCCGCCATGCCCCAGTTGAACACGCGCAACCAGCGCGGATCCTTCAGCACATTGCGCAACAACGTACCGCAAGCTGCCCAGACGCCGACGCTCGGCAGGTTAATGATGGCGAATACCGCAGCAATCACCACCACATTGGTGAAATAGCCCTGCATCGGCGTGTAGGTGCTGATGGCGCCGATGGCCATGATCCACGCCTTGGGATTGACCCACTGAAACGCGGCGGCGCCAAGGTAGCTGATCGGCTTCGCTTCGCCTTCGGCGCTGTCACCGACCGGCCCCGAGTGGGCGATTTTCCACGCCAGATACAACAGATACGCCGCGCCGACATAGCGCAGAACCGTATAGAGAATCGGATAGTTCTGAAACACCGCGCCGAGGCCAAAGCCCACCGCGACTACCAGAACGAAGAAGCCACAGGTAATTCCGAGCATATGCGGGATGGTGCGGTTAAAGCCGAAATTCACCCCCGATGCCAGCAACATGGTGTTGTTCGGCCCCGGCGTAATCGAGGTGACAAGGGCAAACAGGGCGAAGCCCAACAGCAGGTCAAGCGAGAGGGTCATGGCAGGCAATCCATCAGGGTCATTCAGGTGTTGACCCTATCCCACACCGCCCGGCAAGCCCACGGACAGTTGGGTAAAACTTCGAGCAGTACAGTTTGCTTTCAGCTTGGGCGACCGTGCAGCTGTACGGCACGTTCGGCACTCATTTCAGCTTTTTTGTCGAACTGGGTCTGACCGAGTAATTGCGCTTTTTTCGCGTGGTATTCGTCGAAGGACAGGCCGCTGCGATTGAGCGCTTCCATCGCCAATTCGCGGGATTCTTCATCGGTGTAAGGACGCAGCTCCGGCGAAACGTGTCCGGCACAACCGGCGAGTACAGAGACAGCGAGCAACAGCGAAACGGTCAGTAAACGATTCATGGGAGCGTCCTGGCGAGCAATGGGGAGTCGATGGACAAAGGCTACGCCCCGGCACGCCCGCGCAGAAATCAACGCTCTCAATAGTGGCTATCAGGAAATCGACACGGGCCGGCATATATCTCCGAACGATCTATAAATATCGATTAACGTTCTTTTACGGAATAACAAACAGTCTTTATAACTTCATCCATGCGCTGAGCAGTGTTGCTCCAGCAACTGTTGCTCAGTCAACACCGATTCAACAAAGCGCCTCGCTACTCACAGGGGCGACCGCCACGCTAACGCTCAACGCCTTGTAAACCGGGGCTTCCAGGAATTGGTACAGCGCTTGCTCAGACCCGGTGACTCATTCACTGCTCGCTGAGCAACTGTTGAAAAAGGAACTGATCATGTCGCGTCCCCTGAAAGTCGTCGCCCTCTCCGGCGGCACCTGGCGTCCGTCCCGTACTCTGGTGCTGACCCAAGCCTTGCTCGCCGAACTGGCTGGGCACCTGACCATCGAAAGCCATTTGATCGAACTCGGTGATATCGCTCGTCCGCTCGGCGCTGCGCTATCGCGTCAGGAACTCAGTGCGGAAGTTGAAGCCGAGTTGCAGGCCATCGAGCAGGCCGATCTGCTGATTGTTGCCGCGCCGGTTTATCGCGGTTCCTACCCGGGTCTGCTCAAGCATCTGTTCGACCTGATCGACCTCAACGCCCTGATCGACACCCCGGTGCTGCTCGCTGCTACCGGCGGCAGCGAACGCCATGCGCTGGTCCTCGATCACCAGTTGCGCCCGCTGTTCAGCTTCTTCCAAGCCATGACGTTGCCGATCGGCGTGTACGCCACCGAAGCCGACTTCGCCGATTACCAGATCACCAGCGAACTGTTGAAGGCGCGCATCCGCCTGGCCGCCGAACGCGCGGCGCCGCTGTTCGCCACACAAATCAAACCCTTGCTGAAAATCGCCTGAGGAGCCGTTCATGGATGTTTTCTGGTTCCTGCCGACCCACGGCGATGGCCACTATCTGGGCACCACTCAAGGCGCGCGCCCGGTCACTCTCAATTATCTGAAACAGGTGGCGCAGGCCGCTGACAGTCTCGGCTACCACGGCGTGCTGATTCCCACCGGGCGCTCCTGCGAAGACTCGTGGGTGATCGCCTCGGCGCTGGTGCCGCTGACTGAACGCCTGCGTTATCTGGTGGCGATCCGTCCGGGGATCATCTCGCCGACAGTCTCGGCGCGCATGGCTGCGACGCTTGATCGGCTGTCCAACGGGCGCTTGCTGATCAACGTGGTGACCGGCGGCGATCCGGACGAGAACCGTGGCGACGGCAGTTTCCTCAGCCACGCCGAGCGCTATGAAGTCACCGATGAATTCCTGAAGATCTGGCGTCGCGTGTTGCAAGGCGAAGCGGTGGATTTCGACGGCAAGCACCTGAAGGTGCAGAACGCCAAAGCGCTGTATCCGCCAGTGCAGAAACCCTATCCGCCGCTGTATTTCGGTGGTTCATCCGATGCCGCGCATGATCTGGCCGCCGAACAAGTTGACGTCTATCTGACCTGGGGCGAACCACCGGCCGCCGTCGCGGAAAAACTCGCCGACGTGCGCGAACGCGCGGCGCGGCATGGGCGCAAGGTGAAGTTCGGCATCCGCCTGCATGTGATCGTGCGCGAGACCGCCGAAGAGGCCTGGAAAGCCGCCGACAAACTGATCGAACACATCAGCGACGAAACCATTGAAGCGGCGCAGAAATCCTTTTCGCGCTTCGACTCCGAGGGTCAGCGGCGCATGGCCGCATTGCACGATGGCCGTCGCGACAACCTCGAAATCGCCCCGAACCTGTGGGCCGGCGTCGGTCTGGTGCGCGGCGGTGCCGGTACGGCGCTGGTGGGTGATCCGCAGCAAGTGGCGGCGCGGATCAAGGAATACGCGGATCTGGGCATCGAGAGTTTCATCTTCTCCGGTTACCCGCATCTGGAAGAGGCTTACCGCTTTGCCGAGCTGGTGTTCCCGCTGTTGCCCGAGCCTTATGCGAGTCTGGCCGGGCGTGGCGTGACCAATCTGACCGGGCCGTTTGGCGAAATGATTGCCAATGATGTGTTGCCCACCAAAGCCACTGCCTGAACCAAATCCCTTGTGGGAGCGAGCCTGCTCCGGGCGGCGCTCCGACGTATGCGGTGGGTCAGTCAACGATGATGTCGATTGTGCCGACCTCATCGCGAGCAGGCTCACTCCTACAGGGAATGCGTCGATTTCGAGGAACACCGTGTGACCGCTAAACCACAAAGTACTTTGTTATCCCCGCTGCAGACCGCCCGCCAACTGGCCGCCGAATTTGCCCTGACCGCCGTCGAACGCGACGAACGTGGCGGCACACCGAAGGCCGAGCGCGATGCCCTGCGCGACAGCGGCCTGCTGGCCCTGAGCATTCCCACCCGCTACGGCGGCCTCGGCGCGAGCTGGAGCGAAACCCTGCAAGTCGTTCGCGAGTTCGCCAAAGTCGACAGCTCGATTGCTCACGTCTTCGGTTTCCATCATTTGATGCTCGCCACCGTGCGCCTGTTTTCCCGGCCGGAACAATGGCAGCCGTGGTTCGAACAGACCGCGCGGCAGAACTGGTTCTGGGGCAACGCACTGAACCCGCTCGACACCCGTACCGTGGTCAAGGACCTCGGTGGCTGGCGCGAGTTTTCCGGGAAGAAAAGCTTCTGCTCCGGCGCCAGTGATTCACAAATGCTGATCGCTTCGGCGGTCGATGAAAGTGCCGGCGGCAAATTGCTGATCGCGGCGATTCCCAGCGGCCGCAGTGGCATCACCCTGCACAACGACTGGGACAATATCGGCCAGCGTCAGACCGACAGCGGCAGCGCTACGTTTGAACGGGTCCGCGTCGAAGAGTCGGAACTGCTGCTCGATCCCGGCCCGCTGAGCACGCCGTTTGCGTGCTTGCGCCCGCTAATCGCGCAGCTGACCTTCACGCATATGTTTCTCGGAATTGCCGAAGGCGCTTTCGAGGAGGCGCGGCAATACACCCTCAGCGAAACCCGACTCTGGCATAAATCCTCGGCGCGCGATGTGCGTGAAGATCCGTACGTGCTCGCCCATTACGGCGAGTTCTGGGTGGCGCTGGAAGGCATCCGCCTGTTGGTCGAACGCGCGGCGGCGTTGCTCGATGAGGCCTGGGCCAAAGGCGCGAATCTCAGTGCCGAAGAGCGCGGCCAAGTCGCGACAGCGATTGCCACCGCGAAAGTCGCCGCCAGCCGTCAGGGCCTGGAGATTTGCAGCCGTTTGTTCGAAGTGACCGGCGCGCGCTCCACTCACGCGTCCCTGCGCCTCGATCGCCACTGGCGCAACCTGCGCACGCAAACCCTGCACGACCCGCTGGACTACAAACTCCATGAGTTGGGCGACTGGGCGCTGAATCAGTCGCTGCCGGTGCCGACCTTCTATTCCTGACCTGCCTGCATTTGAACTAAAAAGAAGGACGAGCCCATGCAACTGCTGACCCTACCGCCCTCCCCCGCGCTCGCCACGTCGATCCGCGCCACTGCGCAGGTGTTCGAGGACCCGAAGTCCCAGGCCCTGCTCGCACATTTACAGCAGGTCGCGCCGAGTGAAGCGAGTGTGCTGATCATCGGCGAGACCGGCACTGGTAAAGAACTGGTGGCGCGACATATTCATAACCTCAGCAATCGCCGTCATCGGCCGTTTATCGCGGTCAATTGCGGGGCGTTTTCCGAATCACTGGTGGAAGCGGAGTTGTTCGGTCATGAAAAAGGCGCGTTCACCGGCGCGCTGAGCGCCAAGGCCGGATGGTTCGAGGAAGCGGATGGTGGCACCTTGTTTCTCGATGAGATCGGCGATCTGCCGATGGCGATTCAGGTGAAGTTGCTGCGGGTTTTGCAGGAACGCGAAGTGGTGCGACTGGGCTCGCGCAAAAGCATTCCCATCGATGTACGGGTACTGGCGGCGACCAATGTGCAGCTGGAAAAAGCCATCAATGCCGGTCATTTCCGCGAGGATCTGTATTACCGCCTCAACGTGGTCAATCTGGAACTGAACCCACTGCGCGACCGTCCTGGCGACATACTGCCGCTGACCCGCCATTTCATCGAGGCCTACAGCCAGCGCCTCGGTTACGGGCGGGTCAGCATCAGCCCCGGCGCCGAACACAAACTGCGCGCTTACAGTTGGCCGGGCAATATTCGCGAGCTGGAGAACGTCATCCATCACACCTTGCTGATCTGCCGCAACGGCGTGATCGAACGCGATGATTTGCGTCTGTCGAACCTGCGCATCGAACGCCCGGACGATCATCACAGCAGTGCCGATGATTCACCGGAGGCCTTACTGGAACAGGCCTTTCAAAAACTCTTCGCGCAACAGGCCGGCGCGTTGCACGAAAAAGTCGAAGACGCTTTGCTGCGCGCGGCGTATCGCTTCTGCCATTACAACCAGGTGCACACCGCCGCGTTGCTCGGTCTGAGCCGCAACGTCACCCGCACGCGACTGATCAAGATCGGCGAACTGGCGGTAAACAAGCGGCGGCTCACGGAGAATCTGCAGGGCGAACGCCTGATCCAGTTGTCGATCTAGCCGACCAGGTGGCAATGCAGCGCATCGTCGTGACTGCGGGCGATGCTGCTCAGCACCTGAAACGAGTTGAAGGTGACGGTTTTCGCCTGATGGGTGTGAATCAGTTGCCAGAAGTCCTGCTCGCCGCTTTCGAAGCTGCGAAATGCCGCTTCACCCGCCTCGCGGGACTGCCATTGGAGGAAACTCAGCACGCGCCGGCCGTCATCGCTGGCCTGCACACTGGCGCTGACAAAACCGGCATAACGTTGCGCCAGGCGCTCGGTTTGCATTGATAGTGCAGTGACCAAGGCGGGTTGTTGGCGTGGTTCGATTTCGAATTCGATCAATTGGGTAAAACTGCGGTTGTTCATGGAATGCCCCCACTCAGCGTAAGACGAGCCTTGCGACTCGAAGACCTGCAGGGTAAAACCTCTAGTTAAGTCAAGGTCAAGAGCTGTCTTCAAATGATCAGCAAAGAAAATGTGCACAAACAGTTAACGGTTGGTGAAGTCGCAGCGCGCAGTGGCGTGGCCGTCACCGCCCTGCACTTTTATGAATCCAAAGGCCTGATCAAGAGCCAGCGCAATGCCGGCAATCAGCGGCGCTATCCGCGCGAAGTACTGCGCCGCGTAGCGTTGATCAAAGTCGCGCAGCGGCTGGGGATTCCGCTGGCGGAAATTGGCGAGGCATTGAAAATCCTCCCGGAGGATCGTGCGCCCAGCGCGGCAGACTGGAAAATCCTCTCACAGCAATGGCGACAGGAACTGGACGCGCGGATCGAGCAACTGACGCTGCTGCGCGATCGGCTCAATGGCTGCATCGGTTGTGGCTGTTTGTCGATGGAGGCCTGTCCGCTGCGCAATCAGGGCGATGTACTCGGCGAACAAGGGCCTGGCCCGCACTTTCCAAAGGATTGACTGCTCGTCGGGCAAAAGTCTGCTCGGCGAGGACGGTTCTATAGTGAATCTTCCACAAATTCGGTGGAGTCCTGTCCCATAGAACAACAATTCAGGGAGAACGTCATGAGCGTCAAACCCATTCCCGAGGGGTATCACAGCATTACCCCGTATCTCGGCATCCACAAAGCCGCCGAGGCCATCGATTTCTATAAAACAGCCTTCGGCGCCACCGAGGTCATGCGTCTGGCCATGCCTGACGGCGGCATCGGCCACGCCGAACTGCGCATCGGCGACAGCGCGATCATGCTCGGTTCGCCGTGCGATCAGGGGCCACTGAGCAATCCGGATCAAGCAGTGTCGGTTGGTTTGCATCTGTATGTGACCGATGTCGACAAGTCCTTTCAGCGAGCGCTGGATGCCGGAGCGAAGGCGGTGTCGGAGGTCAAGGACCAGTTTTACGGTGATCGCAGCGGGACGTTGAAGGATCCGTATGGGCATCTGTGGTTTCTCGCCTCGCGCAAGGAAGATCTGACTGAAGAGCAGATCAAGCAGCGGGCGATGGAGATGTTTAGTCAGGGTTGAGAGTTGCAGTGTCTGCAATAGCGCTATCGCGAGCAGGCGAAGGCCTACAGGGGAACGCATTTCAACTGTAGGCCTTCGCCTGCTCGCGATGAGGCCATAACTATCAACACCCATCACACTTCATGAACCGGCCCACCACGTTTTGCCCCTTGTCGCAAACGCCGGACGATTTCAGGATGCAGCCAACCAGAACCCTGAAAAAGGATCAGCCCGATGTTTGCCGGATTCCGCAAAGACCAGCACCACGTCAACGGCGTCGACATTGCCTACCGCCTCGGCGGCAGCGGCCCGGGCCTGTTGCTGTTGCACGGGCACCCGCAGACCCATGTGATCTGGCACAAGATTGCCGAACAACTGGCCGAACACTTCAGCGTGGTCGCCGCCGACCTGCGCGGTTACGGCGACAGCAGTCGCCCGGCCGCCGATGAGCTGCACGTTAATTACTCGAAACGCGAAATGGCCCGCGACAATGTCGAGTTGATGCAGGCGCTGGGCTTCGAGCAGTTTTCGATTCTCGCTCACGACCGTGGCGCGCGGGTCGCCCATCGCCTCGCCCTCGATCACCCGGATGCCGTGCGACGGATGATGCTGCTCGACATCGCGCCGACCCTGTCGATGTACGCGCA
This sequence comes from Pseudomonas sp. IT-232MI5, assembly GCF_949767845.1. NCBI lineage: Bacteria > Pseudomonadati > Pseudomonadota > Gammaproteobacteria > Pseudomonadales > Pseudomonadaceae > Pseudomonas > Pseudomonas sp. IT-232MI5. Next base: position 351,035 of record NZ_CATKQE010000058.1, on the reverse strand, counting down.
AACCAACGAAGCCTTTGCCCGCGCGTATTGGCACTGGTTCTTCCTGATCCGCCCGGCGCCATTGCCGGAAACCTTGCTCGAAGCCAATCCCGAAGGTTATCTGCGCAGCGTCATGGGCAGCCGCAGCGCCGGGCTCAAGCCGTTTACCGATGCAGCCTTCGGCGAATACCTGCGCTGCCTGCGCCAACCGGGCAGCGCCCGTGGCATCTGCGAAGACTATCGCGCCAGCGCCGGAATCGATCTTGAGCACGACCGCGCCGACATCTCGGCCGGGCATCACCTGAATCTACCGCTGCGCGTGTTGTGGGGCGCCGAAGGCACCGTCGGCCGTTGCTTCGATCCGCTCAAGGAATGGCAACACGTGGCGACTGACGTCAGCGGTCAGGCATTGCCCGCCGGCCATTACCTTGCCGAAGAAGTCCCTGAACTGTTGCTTGGCGAAGCACTGGCCTTTTTGCGCTGAGCCGAGCCGCCGGATCTCGGTGCTATGCTGGCGGCTTCTGCCGCCAGTATTCGTTTTGACATGCCACAGAAGAAAGACAGCGTGCCCCTGCCCGAAGACCTGCGCGTGCTACTCACCGTGATCCGCAAGAACGGCTTTGCCGCCGCAGCGGATGAACTCGGCCTGTCGCCGGCCTATGTCAGCAAACGCATCCAGATTCTTGAAACCACCCTTGGCACTCGCCTGCTGCACCGCACCAGTCGTCGCGTCTCGCTGACCGAGGACGGCGAACGGGTGCAGCGCTGGGCGTTGCGCATTCTCGATGACTTCCAGCAACTGCACGACGAACTGTCCGACGCCCACGACAGCCCGCGTGGGCGCTTGCACCTCTGCAGCAGTTTCGGTTTCGGTCGCAATCATGTGGCGCCGGCGGTGTCGCTGCTGGCCGAACGTTATCCAGACCTGGAGATTCGCCTCGACCTGTTTGACCGGGTGGTGGACATCATCAATGAAGGCTTCGACCTGGAGATTCGCGTTGGCGATGACATTCCGGGCCAGCACATCGGCCGGCATCTGGTCAGTAACCGCCGAGTCCTGTGCGCCGCTCCCGGTTATCTGCAACGTCGCGGTACGCCTCAGAAGCTGGACGAACTGCAACAGCACGATTGCCTGGTGATCAAAGAGCGCGACAACGCCTTCGGCATCTGGCATCTGGATCGCGACGGCGGGCAAGAGAGCGTGCGGGTCAGCGGGCCGTTGTCGTCCAACAACGGCGAGATTGTTTTGCAGTGGGCACTGGACGGGCGTGGGGTGTTGTTGCGCTCGCTGTGGGATGTGAAACCGCTGCTGGAGCAAGGACGCTTGGTGCAGGTGCTGGACGATTACAGCCAGAGCGCCAATGTCTGGGCGGTGTACCCGACACGGCTGGCGCATTCGGGGAAGTTGCGCGCGTGTGTGGAGTTTTTGCAGGCGCATTTCAAAGGATTGTCGCTGTAGCTCAAAACACCACAAAAACCTGTGGGAGCTGGCTTGTCGGAACGCCGCATCGCAGCGATGGCGTCAGCTCAGCCAACACAAATGCTGGAAGTGCCGGCCTCATCGCTGGCAAGCCAGCTCCCACAGGTTATGCGTTCAGCCTAACCAAGGGTTACTGGCCAAATGCTCGCGTTCGAAATCTTTGATCTGTTCGCGCCGTTGCAGGGTGCTGCCGATGGCATCCAGGCCGAGCAGCAACGCGGTTTTGCGCAGGTTATCAATCTGGAAATCGATCACGCTGCCATCCGCCAGACTAATCCGCTGCGCCTCCAGATCAATGCTGACCCGCGCCGTTTCAGGCTCACCGACAAGCTGTCCAATGCGCTGCACCTGTACCTCTTCCAGGGTGATCAACAACACGCCGTTACGCTGGCAATTGTCATAGAAAATCCCGGCAAAGCTGCTGCCGATCAACGCGCGGATGCCCATCTGCTGCAGGCCCCACACCGCGTGTTCACGGCTGGAACCGCAGCCGAAATTGGGCCCGACCACAAGAAAGTTCGCACCTTTCCAGGCGGGCTGGTTCAGCACGAACTCAGGGTTGGGCGTGCCATCGCGCTGAAACCGCAGATCGAAAAACAATCCGCGATCCAGCCCGTTTCTATCGATGCCCTTGAGAAACTGCTTGGGCATGATCACGTCGGTATCAACGTTCGCTGCCAGTAACGGCGCAGCCTGGCCACTGACTAGAGTGAAAGGTTGCAGGCTCATGGGCGTACTCCAAAGTGGCGGATATCGGTGAGTCGACCGCTGATCGCTGCGGCGGCGACCATCGCCGGGCTCATCAAATGAGTGCGCGCGCCGGCGCCCTGACGGCCTTCAAAGTTGCGGTTGGTGCTGGATGCGCAGCGGTCGCCGGGGGCGAGTACGTCGTCGTTCATCGCCAGGCACATCGAGCAGCCGGACTGACGCCATTCGAACCCGGCGTCGATAAAGATCTGCGCCAGCCCTTCGGCCTCGGCCTGCGCGCGAACTTCGCTGGAGCCGGGGACGATCATCGCGCGTACATGCCCGGCCACTTGCTGACCGCGCACGACGCTGGCGGCATCGCGCAAGTCTTCGATCCGCGCGTTGGTGCACGAACCGATAAAGGCGTGGCTGATAACAATGTCGCTGAGCGCCATGCCCGCTTCGAGGCCCATGTAGTTGAGGGCGCGGCGCATGTCCTGGCGCAGGATCGGATCGCTGATTGCTTGCGGATCCGGCACCCGCGCACCGATCGCGGCGGCCTGATCGGGGCTGGTGCCCCAGGTGACCATCGGTTCAAGAATGCTGGCATCCAGGTGAATCTCGCGGTCAAACAGCGCACCGGGATCACTGCGCAGTTCGCGCCACTTCTTCACGCCCCGTTCCCACAACTCACCTTGCGGCGTGCGCGGCTTGCCCTTGAGATAGGCGAAGACCTTTTCATCCGGGGCCATGAACGCGCCGCGCGCACCGGCCTCGACAGCCATGTTGCAGATGGTCATGCGCGCTTCAACGCTCAAGGCATCGATAGTCGAGCCGCAGAACTCGATCGCGTAACCGCTGGCCCCGGACGCGCCGATGCGACCGATCAGGGCCATGATCACGTCTTTGGACGTCAGGCCCGCTGTCAACTCGCCGTCGACGGTCACGCGCAGGCTTTTCAGACGTTTGTAGACCAGCGTCTGCGAGGCCAGCAGGTGTTCGATCTCGGAGGTGCCGATGCCAAAACCGAAAGCGCCGAGTGCGCCATAGGTGGTGGTATGGCTGTCGCCGGCGGCGATGACCATGCCGGGCAGAATGAACCCCTGCTCGGGAGCGATCACGTGTTCAATGCCCTGACGTTTGTCGAGGATGTCCAGCAACTCGATGCCGAAGTCCCGGCAATTCTCCGCCAGATACGAGACTTGCCGGGCGCCGCCGGCATCAGGCATTGCCGCGATGCGCACAGGCGTGGTCGGGTTGACGTGATCGACCACCGCCAGCGCCGTGCCCGGACGCCAGACCCCGCGCCCGGCGGCACGCAAACCGCTGAACGCCTGCGGGCTGGTGTATTCGTTGATCACCTGACGATCGATATACAAGAGGACATGGCCTTGATCGTCGAGGCGGCACACCGTGTGCGAATCGATGTGTTTGTCATAGAGGGTTCTGGCGGTCATCAAGGCGCTCACTCAGGGAAATCAGGTGATTCCCATCATAGGGAGCGCGGGTCGGCCATCAATTGGCAGACAGTGATGGCGTGGATCATGAATCGTGTTTGATCTGCCGATCAGCGAAACCCTGTAGGAGCTGTCGAGTGCAACGAGGCTGCGATCTTTTGATCTTGTTTTTAAAGATCAGGATCAAAAGATCGCAGCGTGCCGCAGCTCCTACAGTGGGATCTGTCAAACCCTGCGAATTGGGAAACATTTGCTTTCATATCATCTTTCGGGATTTTCCTCGCTCATCCGTCCTATAGAGATGCAGACCGTTCGCGTAGGCAAAAGCCACGTCCGGTCTTTCCGGGTCCCCGTGCTGCGAAGCCCGTAGCCAGGCACCCTTTCACCGCTATCAAGACGCGCAATCATGTCGAAGAAATCCCGCTCCAAACTGTGGTTCCTCGTTCATAGCTGGCTGGCGTTACCGATCTGGTTCTTTGTCCTGATCGTCTGTGTCACCGGCACACTGGCGGTGGTCAGTCAGGAAATCGTCTGGCTGGCCAACCCGCAGATGCGCGCCAGCCAGCCTGCGGAGGATGCGCCGCTGCTCAGCTATGACCAGATCATGGCAGCGATCAAAAAAGCCGAACCGCAGACCCTCGTTGAAAGCATCAGTCGCCCCGATGAGTCACACTTCGCGCTCGACGTTGCGGTCAGTTATCCGGACGGTCGTTCGCAGACGGTCTACGTCAATCCTTACACCGGGGTGATCCAGGGCCCTGCGCCGACCTTCGATTTCAAAGCCTTCACCCGCGCCCTGCATGGCTGGTGGCTGGTGCCGTTCACCAATGGCTTCAGTTGGGGCTGGTATCTGGTGTCGTTCCTCGGCGTGCCGATGCTGGTCTCGTTGATCACCGGTCTGGTGGTCTACAAGCGCTTCTGGAAGGGTTTTCTGCGCCCGACCCTGCGCGTGCGCCACGGCGCACGGATTTTCTGGGGTGACTTCCATCGGCTGTGCGGTATCTGGTCGATCTGGTTCATTGCAGTGATTTCCATCACCGGCATCTGGTTTCTGATTCGGGCGATTCTGTTCGATAACCAGATCGCCATCTCCAGCGAGCCGATCATTCCGGCGATGTCCCGCGAAAGCGTGCCGATCTCTGCCGCCGGCACCCCGCCGCCACGGATCAGCCTGGACCGTGCCGTCGAACTCGCGCAAGAGAAGATTCCGGGGCTGGAAGCCAGTTTCGTCAGCCTGCCGGGCAACGCCTACAGCCACATGAGCGTTGGCGGGCGCGGCTGGTATCCGCTGATGTTCCAGACCGCCACGCTCAATCCGTACAACGGCGACATCGCCGCTTCACGGTTGCTGTCCGATCGTTCGTCGCTGGAGTTCGTCACCGAGTCCATGCGACCACTGCACACCGGGGATTTCGGCGGCATCTGGATCAAGCTGATCTGGTTCTTCTTCGGTTTGATCCTGAGCATGATGATCCTCAGCGGCTTGTTGATCTGGACCAAACGCACCGCCCTGGCCACCGCCAATGCGTTGAAGCGCGAAGACAAGAAAAACCGCATCAAGGCACAACCGGCCATGAGCCGTGAAACCTCGGAGGCCAGCCTGTGAGCAAGTCCATCACCAAGGCCCAACCTTCTCGACTGGCGCGTTTCTGGCACAGATGGCGCTTCCACATCAATGTTCTGCTGCTGTTGATCCCGCTGGGTTTCATGCCCAAGTACTTCGCCGACGCCTCGCTGTTTCGCGGTGACAGCGGCTTGGGCCAGCACGAGATCGGCACTGTCCAGGTCGGGCCATGGAGCCTGCGCCTGGCCGAATTACGCAACGAAGCACCGGTGCTGACCGGTCCGGCCGGCTACATGAAAGACTTCAGCGCCGCGCTGTGCGATGCCTGTGTCGATCAGGTCAAGGCGACCTACCTGCGCGTCGGCAAGCCACGCAGCCTGCGCGCCGCCGGCAGCATTTTCTTCGGCACGCCTTATCGCATGGGCACGCAAATGCCGATCCCGGAGAAGACCAAAGCCGACGCCGAACTGTGGATCACCATGGAAGGCTGGGACGGCAGCATGCACCAGGCTTCGATTCCCCTGAGTCAGGCCTCCCCCGCCACCTTCGCCTGGCTGAACAAACAAGGAGTCAAACCATGACTTGCTCTCAACGCCCTTCTCGCCTGCGCCTGAAGGCCGCGCTGCTGGTGCTCGGCGCCGGCTTCAGTGCCAGCGCTCTGGCGCATAACCCGATGTGCGAATGCAAAGCCATCGACGCCGAGCAGATCAAATGCACCGGTGGTTTCTCCGACGGCAGCGGCGCGCCGGGGGTGACCCTCGATGTGATTGGCTACGACGAAACCATTCTGGTGCCGGGCAAGCTCGGCAGTGACTCGACGCTGACCTTCAAGAAGCCTGGCGCCGAGTTCTACGTGCTGTTCGACGCAGGTCCAGGCCACGTTGTGGAAATCGACCAGGCGGATATCGAAGCCCCATGAGTACGCCAACCACACAAATCGTGCGTCCGGCCGGCGCCGGTCATGAAACCCTCAATGTGCTGCTGTTGTGCCTGTTGATTCTGGCAGTCGCCGGTTCCGTGGTCGCGTGGCGCGGGGTTTCCCATGAGCCGGAGCCGGTTGCGTCCAATCAACTCGACGCCCGTCGCGACCTCAGTGCTGCCGAGCAAGGCATCTACGCCGACCTGCGGGTGACCCTCGACGAAATCCGCCTGCTGCGCGAAGAACAGCAAGCCCTGCCGACGCCGCAGAATCTGGCCGACGAAGGCTTTGCCCCGTTTGCCCAGGATGCGAGTTCGGTCAGCCGTGGGGGTCACGCCTGGCAGTTGCTGGCGAACACCGCGTATGTCGGTCAAAGCCAGAATCCGACTGTCGCTGGCTCGTTCGTCATGCTGCTGAGTACCGATGACAAGGCTGCGCCGGACATCTGGCTCAACCGTGATGCCGCCGCTCAAGCCCCGGCGCAACTGAATGCGGCGGCACTGTCCGCTGCTGGCTGGAAACAGATCGTCGCGCAATACGATGCCGGGGTTACCCGCGAACATCGCCATTGATTCCTCGCCCTACTCCGAGAGAAGACCGCTTGCCCATGTCTATTTCATCGCCTCGCCGTCCGTTGTTACGCCTGTTTTTAGTGGGCCTGTGTGCCTGCCTGCTGAGCCCGCTGGCCAGCGCCGATCAGGCCAAGCGCCTGCGCATCGGCATCACCCTGCACCCGTATTACAGCTACGTGGCGAACATCGTCGGCGACAAGGCCGAAGTGGTGCCGCTGATCCCGGCCGGTTTCAATCCGCACGCCTACGAGCCTCGGGCCGAGGACATCAAACGCATCAGCGGGCTGGATGTGATCGTGCTCAACGGTGTCGGTCATGACGACTTCGCCGACCGCATGATCGCCGCCAGCGAAACGCCGAACATCAAAACCATCGAAGCCAACGAAAACGTTCCGCTGCTGGCCGCCACCGGCGTTGCCGCACGCGGCGCCGGCAAAGTGGTGAATCCGCACACGTTCCTGTCGATCAGCGCCTCCATCGCTCAGGTCAACAACATCGCCCGCGAACTCGGCAAACTCGATCCGGACAACGCCAAGACCTATACACAGAACGCCCGCGCCTACGGCAAGCGCCTGCGGCAGATGCGCGCCGACGCGCTGGCAAAACTGACTCAAGCGCCGAATGCCGAACTGCGCGTGGCCACGGTACACGCGGCTTACGACTATCTGTTGCGTGAGTTCGGCCTGGAAGTGACCGCCGTGGTCGAACCGGCCCACGGTATCGAACCGAGTCCAAGCCAGTTGAAGAAGACCATCGACCAGTTGCGTGAACTGGATGTGAAAGTGATCTTCTCGGAGATGGATTTCCCGTCCACTTACGTCGACACCATCCAGCGTGAGTCCGGGGTCAAGCTGTACCCGCTGTCGCACATTTCCTACGGTGAATACACCGCCGACAAATACGAAAAGGAAATGACCGGCAACCTCAATACCGTGGTGCGGGCGATTCAGGAGTCTGGCGCATGACTTCCAGAGAAAACCTTTCCCCCGAAAACACCGAGTCCCCTGTGGGAGCGAGTTTGCTCGCGAAGGCGCCGGATCAGCCGACATCTTTGTTGAATGACACACCGCTATCGCGAGCAGGCGAAGGCCTACAGGTTATGGGGCCGACGCTGGATTTTGCGCAGGTTTGTCTGACGCTGGGTCGCACAACCATTCTCGACAACGTCACCTTCCAGGTGCAGCCCGGCAGCGTACACGCGCTGGTCGGCCCCAACGGTGGCGGCAAGAGTTCGCTGATCAAGACCCTGCTCGGGCAAATGCCGCATCAGGGCCAGCTCAGCCTGCAATGGCCCGGCGAACCCGGCACCATCGGTTATGTACCGCAGGCGCTGGAATTCGATCGCGGTCTGCCGATGACCGTCGACGACTTCATGGCTGCCATGTGTCAGCGACGCCCGGCGTTTCTCGGCTTGAGCAAGCGTTACGCCGGCGCCATTGGCGATGCGCTGGAACGCGTCGGCATGCAGGACAAACGCAAGCGGCGCATGGGTGCGCTGTCCGGCGGTGAGCGCCAGCGGGTGCTGCTCGCACAAGGTTTGATTCCGACGCCGCAATTGCTGGTGCTGGATGAGCCGATGTCGGCCCTCGATGAAGCCGGGATTCAGGTGTTCGAGCGCCTGCTCAATGACTGGCGCGCGGCAGGTATCACCGTGCTGTGGATCGAGCACGATCTGGAAGCGGTCGGGCGCCTGGCCGATCGGGTCACCGGCCTGAACCGTCGTGTGCTGTTCGACGCCACGCCACAACAGGCGCTGACCCCGGAACGCCTGCTGACGCTGTTCTCGACCCATCCACGGAGCGCTGCCTGATGAGTTACGAAGCCTTTCGTTTGATGGTGCAAGGCTGGGCCTCGTCCGGTTATCTGCCGGAAGCGCTGGCCTACGGTTTCGTGGTCAATGCGCTGCTTGCCGGCCTGCTGATCGGCCCGGTGCTCGGCGGTCTCGGCACGCTGGTGGTGGTCAAGCGCTTCGCGTTTTTCTCCGAAGCGGTGGGCCACGCGGCGCTGACCGGCGTGGCCATCGGCATCCTGCTCGGCGAACCCTACACCGGCCCCTATGGCAGCCTGTTCGGTTATTGCCTGCTGTTCGGCATCCTGCTCAATTACCTGCGCAACCGTACCGGCCTCGCACCGGATACTTTGATTGGCGTGTTTCTGTCGGTGTCGCTGGCGTTGGGCGCGAGTCTGCTGTTGATTCTGGCGGGCAAGATCAACGTGCACATTCTCGAGAACGTGCTGTTCGGTTCAGTGCTGACGGTCAACGGCAACGATCTGGCGGTGCTGGCCATCGTCGGTTCGCTGGTCATGGCATTGGCGCTACCGCTGTACAACCGCATCATGCTCGCCAGCTTCAATCCGCAACTGGCAGCCGTGCGCGGAGTGGCGGTGAAGACCCTGGATTATCTGTTCGTGATTCTGGTGACGCTGATCACAGTGGCAGCGGTGAAAGTCATCGGCGCGATTCTGGTCGGTGCTCTGCTGGTGATCCCGGCCGCGGCGGCGCGCTTGCTCAGCCAGTCGCTCAAAGGGTTCTTCTGGTGCTCGGTGTTGATCGCCACGGTCAGCACGTTGTGCGGGATTCTTGCGCCGATCGTGTTCGATCTGCCGATTCCGTCCGGCGCGGCCATCATTCTGGTCGCCGGTATTGCCTTTGCCCTTGCCGCCATTGCGCGCGGGGTTGTCCCGAGTCTGAAAGGGAATCTTGGATAAATGACTTTTTCAATTCGCAAACTGACCTTGGCCATGGCCTTGTGCGGCGTGGTCTGCGCGCCGTTGATGGCTGCCGAAAATGCTAAACCGCTGCGAGTGCTGGCGTCGTTGCCGATTACTTATGGTTTGGGCGAAGTGCTGCTCAAAGGCACTGATGTCAACCTTGAACGTGCGGCGCCAGCGAATCTGCCGGGCAGCCGTCAGACCGCGTATTTCACCGGTCGCGGCGCGCCGGCACTGAGCAAACTGGCAACCGGCGCCGATGCTGTAATCGGCGTGCGCTCGCTGTGGGCCGATGATCCGCTGTACCCGATCGCCCGTCGCAGCAATATCCGCATCGTTGAAGTCGACGCCGCGCGACCGGTGGATGGCGCCCTGCCCGGCATCGCCGTGCAACCGGATCTGAAGGTCGATGGCTTGAACAGTCAGCCATGGCTGGCGAGCAACAACATGGGGCGCATGGCGGATGTGATGGCGGCGGATCTGGTGCGCCTGGCACCCAGCGCGAAGCCAAAGATCGAGGCGAATCTGGCGGCATTGAAGCAGCGTTTGCTGAAGCTCAGCGCCGACAGCGAGGCGCGACTGGCCAGCGCCGACAATCTCAGTGTGATGAGTTTGAGTGATCACTTCGGCTATTTGATCGGCAGCCTCAATCTGGAACTCATCGGCGAGGATCCACGGCCGGATGCCGAGTGGACGCTTGAAGATCTGAAAAAACTCACGGCGACGCTCAAGGACAATGAGGTGGCGGTGGTGTTGCATCATCGGCAGCCATCGGACGCGGTAAAAGCGGCGATTGCCGAGTCCGGCAGCCATCTGGTGGTGCTGAGCACCGATGCGGCGGACCCGGTGGCGGAGCTGGAAGGCAATGTGGATTTGCTGCTCAAGGGCTTGAGCGGGGCGTGATTCCAGTTGCACCGCGTTATCGTTCATCGCTGGCAAGCCAGCTCCCACAGGGTTCTCGGTGAACGCAGATTTTGCAATCACCAAAATACCTGTGGGAGCTGGCTTGCCAGCGATGGGGCCCTGAAAGGCAACACAAATCCAAGGCATAAAAAAACCCGCTGACTGTCACCAGTCCAGCGGGTTTGTTTTTGCCCGACCGCTTATTGCGCGGCAGCCTGCCCTTCCATCTTCTGGCGCAGGCTCAGCGGACGCATGTCAGTCCAGACTTCTTCGATGTAGGCCAGGCACTCCTTTTTCAGGCCGCTCTTGCCCACGGTGCGCCAGCCTTCCGGCACGGCTTTGTAATCCGGCCAGATCGAGTATTGCTCTTCGTGGTTGACCACAACCTGAAAAAGGATGTCCTCGCGGTCGAATACTGACGTCATGCTGGTTCTCCATCGTTGTAAGGGTGGGCTGCACACGGGGTGCAGCCGGGTATGTAGAAAGAACGTTTGGCGCGGCGAAAAATTTACAGCGCAGCGGTGGCAGCGGCCAAAGCACGGCCAAAGATTTCCGCGACACGGTCGATTTCGGCGGCAGTGATCACCAGTGGTGGCAGGAAACGCACCACCGCGCCATGCCGACCACCCAGCTCCAGAATCAGGCCGCGCTTGAGGCATTCGCGCTGAACCAGCGGCGCCAGTCGGGCAAACGCCGGCGGATGACCGAGCGCATCGGGAGTGCCGTTCGGCTCGACCAGCTCGACCCCGAGCATCAGGCCACGACCACGAATATCACCCAGTTGCGGGAAGTCGCGTTGCAGGATGCGCAAGTGCTCGCTGAGGCGCTCGCCCATGGCCGCGGCGTGCTCGCAGACCTTGTGTTCGACCAGATAACGCATCACCGCAGAGCCTGCCGCCATGGCCATCTGATTGCCACGGAAGGTGCCGGCGTGCGCGCCCGGTTGCCAGGTGTCGAGCCAGTCGCGATAGACCACCACGGCCAACGGCAGGCTGCCGCCGATGGCTTTGGACAGCACCACCACATCCGGGGTGATGTCGGCGTGTTCGAAGGCAAACATTTTGCCGGTGCGGGCAAAACCGCTCTGGATCTCGTCGACGATCATCGCCACACCGGCCTTCTCGGTGATCCGACGCAAGCCGCGCAGCCACTCGATGTCCGCCGGAATCACACCGCCCTCGCCCTGCACCGCCTCGACAATCACCGCGGCGGGCAATTGCACACCGGCCTCGGGGTCGTTGAGCAGGTTTTCCAGGTAACTCAGGTTAGCTTTTACACCTGCCGCGCCACCGAGGCCGAACGGGCAGCGGTAGTCGTACGGGAACGGCATGAACTGCACGCCATTGCTGAGCAGCGCACCCAACGGCTTTTTCGGCCCCAGGCTGCCCATCAGGCTCAGCGCGCCCTGGCTCATGCCGTGATAACCGCCGGAGAAAGACAGCACGGTGCTGCGCCCGGTCGCGGTGCGCACCAGCTTCAACGCGGCTTCCACGGCATCGGTGCCGGTCGGGCCGCAGAACTGGATTTTCGCTTCAGCCGCGAGCGCGGAAGGCAGCAGGCCAAACAGATCCTGGACGAACTGATCCTTGACCGGAGTGGTCAGGTCGAGGGTATGCAGTGGCAATTCATCGGCCAGCACCTGCTGGATCGCTTCGATCACCACCGGATGGTTATGCCCCAGCGCCAGCGTGCCGGCACCGGCCAGGCAGTCGATGAACGTGCGCCCTTCGACGTCTTCGACATAGAGGCCTTTGGCGCGCTTCAGCGCCAGCGGAATGCGCCGCGGATAACTGCGGGCGTTGGATTCCTGCCGGGCCTGCCGGGCCAGCAATGGCGATTCATTGAACTGGTACAACGTTTCGGCCGGCGCCGAAGTAACCCGGGCCGACGACTCTTCGATAAGGCTGGTGGCGACTGACATCTCTCGACCCCTCAATTGGCTATGGATAGTGACCAAAACAGCACACCGGACAGGTGCGCATTCCGATCGCGGGGCGCACTTGCAGGTTTTCCTGTTCTGGAAACGCTTAAGGGGCCTGAGGATTTAGCCCGTGATCGAGTTGTCAGCCCGGCAATGCCAACGGCTTGCGCATGGGCAGGCTCTGCAAGCCTTGGTATTCGAGGGGCGGCGCTGACTTGTGATAGCCCAGACGCCGATAAAATGCCTGGCCGGTGTACGTGCTGTTGAGATCAGCGTGAGAACCACCGCGAACCCGTAACCAGCCTTCCAGATCCTCCATCAGCGCCCGTCCGACGCCCCGGCGAAATGACTCTGGCTGGACGTAACACAGCAAAATGTCGCCGCTGGCCCGAGCCATGCCGACACCGACCGGTTTGTCCGCCAGCAACGCGATACACAGATAGAAGTGCGGGTCGGCGAGCCGGGCACTGATGAAGTCGGCGGATTGCAGGCCGATCCATTGGCTGACGAGTGACGGATCGTTACGGTGATCGAGCGCACAACCGATGCGGATCGAACGTTCGATGATGCGACTGATGATACCGGCGTCGGCCAGAGTGGCCGGACGAATGCAGATGGGTGCTTCCATGGCGCAGTTCCCTCAATCCATTGAGTCAAAGCTGCGCTGACCTTATCCCCACCCGGTCCGGATAGCGAACGCCGAGAAGTTACATTTGATGTGTCTGGCGCGATTTCCTTCCACAGGCTGTGCTGGAATCAGACAGGTTGCAACGGCATGGTCAGTTCGACCCGCAGGCCATCCGGGCGACTGTCGAAATGCAGGGCACAGTCGCAACGCTGAACGATCGCCTGAACAATTGCCAGACCGAGGCCGCAACCGGTGCTTTGGCCGTTGCGCCAGAAGCGTTGGGTCAGGTGTTGCAGATCATCCGGCGCAATCCCCGGGCCATGGTCGCGCACGACAAAACGCACGCGGTTGCCAATGGTTTCCAGGCTCAGCTCAACCGCACAGTCTTCGGGCGTATGGCGCAGGGCGTTGTCGAGCAGATTGCGCAGCGCCGCAATCGACAGCACCGCCGGCATTTGCAACGGTGCGACAGAAAGTTCGGCCGGCAGGTGCAATTTGATGCGCAGGCGTTCGCCCCCCGTGGCGTCCTGAATCGCCAGGCGTGCCACTTGCTCGGCGCTGCATTGCGAGCCGTCATCGAACGACAGACTGCCCTCGACCCGCGCCAGCAACAGCAGTTGCTCGAGGGTGCGATGCAAGCGATCGGCGCCCTCCTCGGCCCGTGCCAGCGACTGATCGCGGGCGTTGCCATCGGTCATGCGTGCGACTTGCAGGTGGGTCTTGATCGCCGTCAGCGGGCTGCGCAGTTCATGCGCCGCGTCACCGGTCAGACGGCGCTCACGCTCGATGGTTTTGCCAATGCGCTGGAACAACTGGTTTTGCGTTTCAAGCAGCGGCTTCAATTCACTGGGGAAAGTCTGGATCTGCAACGGCTCAAGCGAGTCGGCATTGCGCCGCATCAGTGCTTCACGCAGACGGTTAAGCGGCGCCAGACCCTGGCCAATGCCCAGCCACAACAGACACAGACAGCCGAGCAACGCCACACCCACCGGCACCGAAGCCGCCAGCAGGATCGACATGTTCAGCGCCTCGCGCTCGATCTGCCGGTCAGCGGTGGTAATCCGCACATCGCCTCGGGCAAGGGTGAAACTGCGCCACGGTGCACCGTCGATCATCTGGTCATGGAAGCCCATCTTCTCGGCTTCCAGCGCTTGTTCGGGGTTGTTGTGGCTGCGCGCGAGGATTTCCCCGCGCAAGGAGCTGACCTGACAGGCCATGCCACCGGGGATATTCAGTTGTTCGGCACTGAAATGCGTGCCCTCGCCTTTGCTCGGCAAAGTCGGCAACTGTTCCAGCAGCCCGGCGACCATGCGCGCCGACGCCACCAGACGCTGGTCGAGGGAAAACATCATCTGATTGCGCAGGTCACTGAGCATCCACGCCGCCGCCAGCGCCCAGATCAGTGCAAACGCGGCGCCGAGGGTCAGACTCAGGCGCAGTCGCAGACTCATCACTTGCCTTGATCTCCACCATCGGCCGGGCCAAGGCGATAGCCCAGACCGCGCACGGTTTCGACGATGCCTTTGCCCAGTTTGCTGCGCAGGTGATGAATGTGCACGTTCAGCGCGTTGCTTTCCAGTTCATCGTTGAAGCCGTAGACACTGTCCTTCAACTGTTCAGTGGACAGCACCCGACCACGATTGTGCAGCAGCGCCTGCAGCAGCGATTGCTCGCGGCGCGACAAGTCCACCGGTTGCCCGGCCAGGGTGGTTTCGCGACTGCTCGGGTCGTAGGTCAGCGCGCCGTGCTCGATCAGGTTGACGCTGCGCCCGGCGACCCGGCGCAACAGGGTTTGCAGACGGGCGAACAGTTCACGCAGATCGAACGGTTTGAGCAGGTAATCGTCAGCCCCGGCCTGCAAACCATCGACGCGGTCGGTGACCGAGTCGCGCGCGGTCAGGATCAGCACCGGAATTTCCAGGCCACTCTGCCGCAGTTGTTGCAGCAACTTGAGGCCATCTTCGTCGGGCAGGCCGAGATCGAGCACCATCACGTCGAATTCGGCCACCTTGAGCATCGCCCGCGCCTTCGACGCGGTGTTGACGTGCTCAACGGTCAAACCCTGAGCCGTGAGGCCGGCAACGATCCCGCTGGCAATCAGCTCATCGTCTTCGCAAACCAGTACGTGCATGGGTGCTCCGTGGATAAAAAAGGCGAGTGAAGCAGGCGAGGATTAAGCGGCAATTATGGCCGTCACCGGCGCTTACGGAAAGCCGGGCAAAAACATCGGGGCGCCACCTGTTGCAGGGCCTCACCCGGCGCTGAAACTTTCCCACTAATAAAGAAACAGTTTCTCCCTATGTAATAACCCTTCGATCATTTAGTTTTCGACTGGCAACCACCAACAACTTTAAAGGGACTTAATAAACATGCCTCAACTAAAAAACTTCGTCGCGCTCGATTGGCGCTCCGGCCCCGACCGTATTTATTTCTTCTTCAAGGACAGCGACACCTATTCCCGATTCGATCTCGGTGACAATAAGGTATCCGCCAACTATCCCGCATCGGTCGGCGATAGCTGGGACACCTTTGGCCCCCATGCCAAAGACTTGCGTTTCGGCCTGACAACCACTTCATTCGGCTGGAACACCTCGTCAGATGAAGATATTGCCTGGTTGTTTTTCTATCAGGGCATCACACCCGTGGTGTGTAAATATAATCAAGACAAAGACAAGGTCGATGCCTTTTATAAAGTTGCCGATTCGATCTGGAAGCCGATATTGCCCTACTTCGACAAGATCATCGCCGGCACCTGGTTCCAACTGACCGGTCACCCGTTTCTATTCAGGTTCATCCTCAACGACGGACACTATCTATCGTTTAACTACAAGGCAAAGACCCTGACCTACAAATCCTTCGGGGATTATCGGCTGGGCGCGCTGAAACCGTACAAGGACCGCATCATCACGGCAGCGCAAAATGACCGGACTTTGGCCGACAGCTACTGGTACATCTTCCTGACCGACAACCAATACCTGACTTACAACATTCAGTCCGACCGTCTGGTCTCCGGACCGAAAACCATTAATGACGCGAACTGGCCGGGACTGCTGCGCGGCTGATTGGCCGAAGCCCGGAGGGCCTTGTAGGATACGGTTAATTATCGGTTAATCGCCGCCGCCCATTCTGCGCCTCACTTGCACAGGGACAAGGCTCCTCCATGCGTCATTTTTTTCTATTGTTTGCTCTGCTGATGTCCAGCCTGGCCCAGGCTGGAAACAATCCATTTGAGACTAAACCGGAATTTCTGCCGGTCGACCAGGCATTCGTGCTCACCTCCGAACGCCTGGAATCCGGTGAAACCCAACTGTTCTGGCAAATCACCGACGGCTATTACCTGTATCAGAAACGCCTGAAATTCGACGGATTGAGCGCAGAGCAACAGCCCGCGCTGCCTGAAGGCGAGTCCCACAGCGACGAGTTTTTCGGGGAACAACCGGTCTATCGCCAAGGGCTGGAAGTGAAAATCCCGGCGACAGCCACAGGCCAGATCAAGGTCAGCTATCAGGGCTGTGCCGATGCCGGCCTGTGCTATCCACCGCAGACCCGGGTCATTGATCTGGGCGGCAAAGCGGCGGTGGCCGCCAGCGCTGAAGCGCCGGATCAGGCCTTGGCCAGCAGCCTGCAACAACGCGCGCTGGGCTGGAGCTTACTGGTGTTTTTTGGTCTCGGTCTGTTGCTCGCGTTTACGCCTTGCACGTTACCGATGCTGCCGATTCTGGCCGGCATGGTCGTTGGCAGTGGCGCCACCCCGCGTCGCGGTTTCGCGCTGGCCGGCAGTTATGTGATCTGCATGGCGCTGGTCTATGCGGCGATGGGCGTGATCGCTGCGCTGCTCGGCGCAAACCTGCAGGCATGGTTGCAGAATCCGTGGCTGCTCGGCACGTTCGCCGCGATCTTCGTGGTGCTGGCCCTGCCGATGTTCGGCTTCTTTGAACTGCAATTGCCGGTGGCCCTGCGTGATCGCCTGGAACACGCCTCGCGCAGTCGCAGCGGTGGCAGCCTGATTGGCGCCGGGGTCCTCGGTGCATTGTCCGGTCTGCTGGTCGGCCCGTGCATGACCGCGCCGCTGGCCGGTGCGTTGCTGTACATCGCGCAGAGCGGCAACGCACTGTACGGCGGCTTGATTCTGTTCTCGCTGGGTATCGGCATTGGTGTGCCGTTGTTGTTGCTGGTGACCGTGGGCAATCGCTTCCTGCCCAAGCCCGGCGCGTGGATGAACCTGCTCAAAGGCGTGTTCGGTTTCCTCTTCCTCGCCACGGCGCTGTTGATGTTGCGTCCGGTGCTGGAGGCTTCGTTGTGGCTGGGCCTGTGCGGTGCACTGCTGTTGATCGCTGCGTTCTGTGCCTGGAAACAGTCCGAAGGTTTTGGCCGAGTAGCCCAGTTGTTCGGCGCCAGCTCGCTGTTGCTCGGGCTGTGGGGCAGTCTGCTGGTGATTGGCGCGGCAGGCGGCAGCGATGATCCGTATCAGCCGTTGCAGGTCTACAGCGCCGGCCGCGCCAGCGCAGCGCAGCCATCGGCTCATGACGCGTTCACCACGATCAAGGAGCCGGCTGCGCTGCAACGCGAACTCGATGCCGCCAAGGCTCAGGGTCAGTGGGTGCTGCTCGATTACTACGCCGACTGGTGCGTGTCGTGCAAAGTCATGGAGAAACAGGTGTTCGGCAAGGACAAGGTCATGCAGGCGTTGAGTGACGTACGCCTGCTGCGCCTCGATGTCACTGCCGACAATGCCGCCAGCCGTGAATTGCTCAGCCGCTACAAAGTGCCGGGGCCACCGAGCTTCGTCTGGATCGGCACGGATGGCGAAGAACGCCGCAGCCAGCGCATCACCGGCGAAGTCGATGCCGATACATTCCTGCAACGCTGGGCTACCACCCGGGAAGCCAATTAATGCTGACTTTGACCCTCGGCACCTTTGCCATTGCGCTTAATCACCTGCTGCTGATCAGTGCCCTGGCGCTGGCGACCTTTGTCGGCTGGCGGGTGGCCAAGCGTGGTGGCGATAACCCCGAGTCGGCGTTGTTCAGCCTGTTTCTGCTCGGGATGCTCGCGGCGCGTGTTGCCTTTGTGTTGCTGTACTGGTCGCACTATCGCAATGACCCGTGGCAGATCATTGATTTGCGTGACGGTGGTTTCCTCGCCTGGCCAGGCGTGATCCTGCTGCTGCTGGTGGCGCTGTATCGCGGCTGGCGCCGACCGGGCTTGCGTCGCCCGCTGGGTTTTGGTGTGGCCAGCGGTGTGGCGTTCTGGCTGTTGGCGACGCTGGCGCTGAATATCTATGAACAAGGCACCCGGCTGCCGGACATCTCCCTGCGCAATGCGGCGGGGGAAACCATCCAGCTCAGCGACTATCAGGGCGGCCCGCTGGTGATCAATCTGTGGGCTACCTGGTGTCCTCCGTGCCGGCGCGAGATGCCGGTGCTGGAAAACGCCCAGCAGCAACGACCCGACCTGACCTTCCTGTTCGTCAATCAGGCCGAAAGCATGCAAAGCGTGGCGACATTTCTCGAAACCCAAGGCCTGAGCCTGAACAACGTGCTGTTCGACCGCAGCGGCCGGCTGGGTCAGGCCGTCGGTTCCATGGCCCTGCCGACTACGCTGTTCTACAGCCCTGACGGTAGGCTGCTGAGCAGTCACCTAGGCGAGTTATCCAACGCCAGCCTGGCGCGCGCCTTGGAAAACTTCGACACCCCGACCCCGAATTCGAACCCGGCCACTGCTCCGGCCACCTCTGCAAGGAAACTGCCATGCCCCGCCTCCGCCACCTGCTGACGCTGACTCTGGGCAGCGCCCTGCTGCACTTGCCGTCAGTGCAGGCCGCTGAAGAATTGCCTGCGGCGATCAAGCAGATCGAAGCCAAAGGCGCGAAAATCGTCGGCCAGTTCGATGCGCCCGACGGTCTGCGCGGTTATGCGGCGCAATATCAGAACCGTGGCATGGCCCTGTACCTGACTCCGGATGGCAAACACGTTTTGCTCGGTAATCTGTACGACGCCGACGGTAAGGACCTGAGCAGCGAGCCGCTGCAAAAACTGGTCTACGCGCCAATGGCCAAGGAAGTCTGGACGAAGTTCGAGGCGAGCAACTGGATTCAGGACGGCAACAAGGATGCACCGCGCACGGTGTACCTGTTCAGCGATCCGAACTGCCCTTACTGCAACATGTTCTGGGAACAGGCGCGGCCGTGGGTCAAGGCTGGCAAGGTGCAGTTGCGGCACATCATGGTTGGCATCATTCGCGAGGACAGCCCGGGCAAATCAGCGGCACTGCTGGCCGCGAAGGATCCGGTCAAGGCGCTGGAAGATCACGAAAAGGCTGGCAAGAGCAGTTCGCTAAAAGCGCTGAAAGATATCCCAGCGGCCGTGCAGAGCAAATTGGCGGCGAACATGCAGTTGATGGAAGACCTCGATTTGCAGGCGACGCCGGCAATCTTCTATATGGATGACAAGGGTGAGCTGCAACAGCAGCAAGGTGCGCCTTCGCCGGACAAGTTGGTGAAGATTCTCGGGCCTAAATAAGCAAAATCAAAAGATCACAGCCTGCGGCAGCTCCTACATGGAAAGCGTTTTCTGTAGGAGCTGCCGCAGGCTGCGATCTTTTCAACGGCGGTCAGCCAGGAAAGCCAACAACACCTCGGTGACAAACTGCGGGTTCTCCAGGTTGGAGATATGCCCCGCCTCCGGCACCAGCACCCACGGGCAACCGATCAACTCGGCCATTTCCTTTGTTTCCGACGGTGGTCGCGGTTTGTCCTGATCGCCGCACATGACCAGCGTGGAGGCCGCATTCAATTCGCCCAGTCGTGGCAACAAATCATCCCGGCCAAAGGTGATACGCCCCATCGGTACGATGCTTTCGCGCAGTCGATCCGAGGAGTACGCCGCCAGTTTCGCGCGAAAATCCTGATACAGCGCCGACTGCGGATCGATACCCGGACGGAAGAAGATCGGCACGACGATATCCAGTAACTGCTCGGAGATTTCGCCGCTTTCTTCAATCTGCTTGAACAGCGAGAAGTAGTACTGACGAGTCGGTTCCGGCTCGACGCCGACGTAGGTGTCCATCAGCACCAGACCGTTGATCCGTTGCGGGGCCAACAACGCCAGACGTACGCCCCACATGCCACCGACCGACAGCCCGACAAGAGTGACCTGATCGATATCAAGATGATCGATCAGGGACCGCGCCTGACGAGCAATGTCGTCCAGTGATGTGGTGCCTTCAGGCAACCGTCCCGACTCACCGTGGCCCCACAAGTCCAGTGCGATCACCCGATAGTGCGGCGATAACGCAGCGATCTGCGGTGCCCACATGGCCTGATCCCACAGGTAGCTGCCGGCCAGCAATACCGCCGGTCCTGTGCCTTGATCAATGTAATGCAGCGCTTGTCCGTCAACCGTGAAAAAAGGCATCGACCACCCCCGCGACAAAAAAGAGAACCGGCAGACTGAGCTGCCGGTTGCTGGTCGTCAACCCTGAAAATGTACGCGTTTGTACTGGTTTAATTGTGTTGAACGCGCTGACGCCATCGCTGGCAAGCCAGCTCCCACAGGTTCCAGAGTGAACACAAAATCTGTGGCTACACTCGATTACTGTGGGAGCTGGCTTGCCAGCGATAAGGCCACTACAGGCACTAGAAAATCAAAGGCCCTCCAGCTCCGCCATCAGATCATTCAACCGATCGACCTTCTCCTCGGTGATATCACTCGCCGCCAGTCCATCAATGTACTCGGCCAGCTCCTCCACCGTGCTGCACTCGAACATCGCCCGCAACGGCACATCGCGCTGCAGGGTTTTCTGCACCCGCGAGGCGATCTGCGTGGCCAGCAACGAATGCCCGCCCAGTTCGAAGAAGTTGTCGCGTACGCCGACCTTCTCGACCTTCAGCACCTCGGCCCAAACATCCGCCAGGGTCTGCTCCAGTTCATTGCGCGGGGCCAGATAATCCTGACTCTGCAACTGGCCGATCTCCAGCGCCGGCAAGGCTTTGCGGTCGAGTTTGCCGTTGGCATTGAGCGGCAGCTGATCGAGCCACAACCAGTGCAGCGGCACCATGTATTCAGGCAACTCGGCGCGCAGGCGCTGCTTGATCCGCTCCAGGCGTTGACTCGGATTGAGTGCCGAATCGGCCGCCACCAGATAGCCGACCAAGTGCTTGCCGTTGACGCCTTCCTGCACACCGACCGCACCATCGCGTACTTCCGGTTGCTCATGCAGACGCGCCTCGATTTCGCCCAGCTCGATGCGATAACCGCGAATCTTCACCTGATGGTCAACCCGGCCAACGTACTCCAGCACACCGTCACTGCGACGCCGCGCCAGGTCACCGGTGCGATACAGACGTTCGCCCGGCGCGCCGAACGGGTTCGGCACAAACACCGGTGCGGTGCGCAACGGGTCGCTGACATAACCGCGACCGACGCCCGTGCCTGCCACGCACAACTCACCCACCGCGCCCAGCGGCACCAGCTCCAGCGCGCCGTCGACCAGATAGAGCAAGTTGTTGTCGGTCGGCGTACCGATCGGCAGGTAACTGCCGCGCGTCGAGGCCATGTCGACACGGAAAAACGCCACGTCATCCGAGCATTCCGCCGGGCCGTAAGCGTTGACCAGACCGATGTCCGGGTAACGCAGCAGCCATTGGTGCGCCAGCTCCGGCGGCATTGCTTCACCGGTCGGCAGCATCCAGCGCAAGCCATCCAGGCTCAGGCGATCCGAGGCGAGCATCCCCTGAATCAGCGACGGCACGCTCTCCAGTACGGTGATGCCCTGCGCTTGCACGTGCACCAGCAAACCTTGCGGATCGTGGGCGATGGTGTTCGGCACGATGTCCACCCGTGCGCCGAACAACGGCGCGGCGAGGAACTGCCAGACCGAAATATCGAAGCTTTGCGAAGCCGTTTGTGCGATCACGTCGGCGTCGCTCAAATTCAAGTACGGCACCTTGCTCAACTGGTTATTGAGCATGCCGCGCTGCTCGACCATCACGCCTTTCGGCAGGCCGGTCGAACCCGAGGTGTAGATCACATAAGCGAGGTTGTCCGGGCCGCTGTAAATCTCCGGGTTGTGCGCCGATGTTGCCGCTGCCTGAAGCTCTTCCCACACCAGCAAGCGCGGTCGATTGGCGCAGCTGAATTCATCCAGCAAAGTCTGCGCCTGTTCAAAGCATGCTTTAGAGCAGACCAGCACCGGCGTGCGGCTCAGCTCGATGATGCGTTGCAGACGCTGACTCGGCAGGCCCGGATCCAACGGCAGATAACCGGCACCGGCCTTGAAGCTACCAATGATCATGCCGAGCAGATCGAGATTTCGTTCGGCGAGCAAGGCCACCGGTTGATCCATCTGCACACCCACGGCGACCAGTGCATGGCCGAGTCGGTTGGCATTGTGGTTCAGCTCGGCGTAACTCTGCTGCTGATCAAGGCACGTGGCTGCAATGCGCTGCGGATGCGCGGCAACCTGCGCTTCGAACAGCGCCACGTAGCTCTGCTCCAGCGGATAATCGTGGGCACTCTGGTTGCAACCGTGCAGCAGAAACTCCTCTTCCTCACTGCCTAGCAGCGGCAGGTCGGCCATATCGCCATGGAAGCCATCGACCAGCGCCAGCAGCAAACGCTTGAACTCGCCGAGCATGCGCTCGATGGTCGATTCGTCAAAGTAACGCTGGTCATACGACAGGTGCAGACCGAGGTCATCGCCCGGGTAGCACACCGCCGTCAGCGGGAAGTTGGTGTGGGTTCGGCCGGAGTCCGAGGTCGCATTGAGGCTCTGCGCGCGATCGAGTACCGACACTTCCACCGGGGCGTTTTCGAAGACAAACAGGCTGTCAAACAGCGGCTGGCCTTTCGGCAATTCGCTTTGTTCCTGGATGTTCACCAACGGCAGGTATTCGTACTCACGCAGTTGCATGTTGCTGTCGAGCAAAGCGCTGAGCCACTGACGCACGCTGCTGCGCTGATCGTCCTCAGGCATTTTCACCCGCAGCGCGATACTGTTGATGAACAGACCGACGGTACGCTGCATCTCCGGCATTTCCACCGGACGCCCGGCCACGGTGACGCCGAAGAGCACGTCACGATCACCGCTCATGCGGCGCAGTACCAAGGCCCACGCGGCTTGAGCGAAAGTGTTGATGGTCAATTGATGCGCCTGCGCCAGTTCACGCAGACGCGCACCGTCCTCGACATTGAGGCGGGTGTAGCGGTCGCCAACGACCATGCCGCCGCTTTCACCGGCGTGTTCGCGCAGGAACGGACGGTCGCTCGGGATCGGTGTGGTGCGTTCGAACCCTTGCAGATTGTGCTGCCACCACTGCCGCGCTTCGGCCAGGCTCTGACGTTGCAGCCAGCCGATGTAATCGCGATAACGCGGCGGCACGGCAAGTTGCGCTTCACGACCCTCACCCAACGCGGTGTAAATCTCGAAGAAGTCGTTCATCAGCAACGAGCGGCACCATGCATCGATGAGAATGTGGTGGTTGCTCATCATGAACCAGTAACGCGCTGCGCCGACCTTGATCAGACGCAGGTGGAACGGCGCCTGATTGAGCAGATCGAAACCGGCCTCGCGCTCGCTTTTCAGCAGCGCTTGCAGCTTCGGTTCCTGCTCGGTTTCAGCGATGGCACTCCAGTCCAGATACTCGATCGGCGTGCGACCCGGTGTGTGAATCACTTGCAGCATGTCTTCGCCGACATTCCAGCAGAATGACGCACGCAGCGCTTCGTGACGGGCGATCACCGCTTGCCACGCCTGGGCGA
This sequence comes from Pseudomonas sp. IT-232MI5, assembly GCF_949767845.1. Classification (NCBI taxonomy): domain Bacteria; kingdom Pseudomonadati; phylum Pseudomonadota; class Gammaproteobacteria; order Pseudomonadales; family Pseudomonadaceae; genus Pseudomonas; species Pseudomonas sp. IT-232MI5. The sequence goes on along the minus strand of NZ_CATKQE010000058.1, from coordinate 327,453 downwards.
AACGCTCCGGGTCGAGTTCGCTGTTGATGCGGTAGCGATCCTGCATGTAGTACAGACCGGTGCCCGGTTCGAGCAAGGTATGCAGCAACATGCCTTCCTGCATCGGCGTCAGCGGATAAACGTCTTCGATGTGCGCGGCCGGTACCGGCAAGGCATCCAGTTGCGCCTGAGTCAGCTTGGCCAACGGGAAATCCGACGGCGTCAGGCCGCCGGCCTCGTCTTGCAGGCAATGGGCGATCAGGCTTTGCAGCTCACCGAGGTAAGCGTCGGCCAGATCGTTGATGGTTTGCGCGTCGTAACGCTCGGCGCTGAAGGTCCAGCGCAGCAGCAATTCACCGCCGTAGACCTGACTGTCGATGCTCAGTTCGTTTGGCAATGGCGCCTGCGGATCGTGGGCGGCACCGACCGCTTCATCCAGCGGACGGAACAGCGCATCGCTGCCGAAGCTCTGGTCGAACTGGCCGAGGTAGTTGAAGGTGACCGGCGCGTTCGGCAACGCGGCCATGCTGCGCTGGCTGAGATCATCGGCGAGATAACGCAGTACGCCGTAGCCCAGGCCCTTGTGCGGCACCGCGCGCAGTTGCTCCTTGATCGCCTTGATCGAAGCGCCCTGCCCCGCAGCCTCTTCGATGTTGTGCGGGGTCAGACGCAGTGGGTAAGCGCTGGTGAACCAGCCGACAGTGCGGGTCAGATCGATCTCGTCGAACAGGGTTTCGCGACCGTGGCCTTCCAGTTGAATCAGTGCCGACGGTTGACCGCTCCAGCGGCAGAGCACACGGGCCAGCGCGGTCAGCAGCAAGTCGTTGACTTGCGTGCGATAGGCGGCTGGCGTCTGTTGCAGCAACTGTTTGGTGTGCTCGGCATCGAGGCGCACGCTGACGGTTTGCGCGTGACGATTCTGCTGGCCGCCCTGCGGGTTTTCGCACGGCAAATCGGCGCTCGGACCGGCCAGTTGGGTCTGCCACCAGTTGAGTTCTTCGCGCAGGGATTCGCTGCCGGCATAGGCTTGCAAACGCGCGGCCCAGTCTTTGAAGGCACTGGTTTTCGCTGGCAGTTTCACCGCTTGGTCGGCATCGAGTTGGCGGTAAACGGTTTGCACATCGTCGAGCAATACGCGCCACGACACGCCGTCGACCACCAAGTGATGGATGGCGATAAACAGGCGTTGCTGACCTTCAGGGCCGTCGACCAGCAAGGCGCGAACCAGCGGACCATTTTGCAGATCAAGGCTGCGTTGCGCATCAGCGAACAGCGCTTGGCACTTGTCCATCGAGGTAACCCGCACTTGCCACACCACGGCCGCTTCGGAGACGGCTTGGTGCGTCGCTTGCCATTGACCGTTGGCCTCGGTGAAGCGCAGGCGCAAGGCATCATGCTGCTCGATCACCGCCAGCAACGCTTGCTCCAGACGATGCGGTTCGAGGGTCACGGTCGGCTCCAGCAACAACGCCTGATTCCAGTGCTGACGCTCGGGGATTGCAGTGTCGAAGAACCAGTGCTGAATCGGCGTCAGGCGCGATTCACCGGCCACCAGACCCTGCTCGGCCGTGAACTGCTCGGTGCGGCTGGCCACAGCAGCCAAAGTCTGCACAGTTTGATGCTGGAACAGATCACGCGGGCTGAAATGAATGCCCTGCTGCCGTGCACGGCTGACCACTTGAATCGACAGAATCGAGTCGCCACCCAATTCGAAGAAGTTGTCGTTGAGACCGACCTGCTCGACGTTGAGCACTTCGCACCAGATCTGCGCCAGGGTCTGTTCCAGTTCGTTGCTTGGCGCAACGTAGTCCTGACGATTCAACTCAGGATCCGGCGCCGGCAAGGCGCGACGGTCGAGTTTGCCGTTGGCGGTCAGCGGCATGCTCGCCAGCAGAATCAGGTGCGTCGGCACCATGTAATCCGGCAGTTGTGCCTTGAGGTGCGCCTTGAGCGCGTCGCGCAGTTCAGCCTGATTGGCTTCGCTTTGCTCAGCGACTTCAGTGACTAAATAGCCAACCAGTTGTTTGCCGCTTGGCGCGTCGAGGGCGAGCACCACGGCTTCGCGGATCGAATCGTGATCGAGCAGGCGCGTTTCGATTTCGCCCAGTTCGATACGGAAACCACGGATCTTCACCTGATGGTCGATCCGACCCAGGTATTCCACCAAACCATCGGCCCGCTGGCGCACCAGATCGCCGGTGCGATACATGCGCCCGCCAGCGGTAGCAAACGGGTCAGCGACAAAGCGCTCGGCGGTGATGCCCGGGCGATCGTGATAAGCCTGCGCCAGACCGGCGCCGCCGACGAACAATTCACCCGTCGCGCCTTGCGGCACCAGCGCCAGATCGGCGTCGAGAATGTACGCCACGCGCGCACCGATCACGCTGCCGATCGGCACGCTGCCGGCGCCCTCCTCCAGCACCTGCGGCGCCAGACTGGCCAGTGGCATGACCACGGTTTCGGTCGGGCCATAGGCGTTGAAGAACATCGCCGGTTTGAACGCTGCACGAATGCGTTGCAGGTGTTCACCGGTCAGCGCTTCGCCACCGGTGATGATCATCCGCACCGGCAGGATTTGGTTTTGCGTCGAGAGGAACTGCGCTAACTGGCTACCGTAGCTCGGGGTGAAACCGAGCACATTGATTTTATGCGTGCGGATCAAACCGCAGATTTCTTCCGCGTCCCACTGACCTTGTGCACGCAATACAACCTGCGCACCACTGAGCAGCGGCACCAACAGACGCTCGGTCGCCGCATCGAAGTTGATCGAATAGAAATGCAGTTCGCAGTCATCCGGGCGCATGCCAAACCGCTCGATCACGGCTTGGCAGTGCATGGCGATTTCGCCGTGGGAGACCACTACGCCTTTCGGTTTGCCGGTCGAGCCCGAGGTGTAAATCAGGTAGGCCTGATGTTGCGGCAGGCTGATAAACGGCAGCTCGCTGGCCGGATAAGCAGCGAGTGCTGCGCTGTCATCTTCCAGGCACCAGCGCGCCACGCTTGGCGGCAGATCGCCAAGGGCTTTGAACATTGCGCGATCACTGAGCAGCAGACCAATGCGACTGTCTTCGATCATGTAGTGCAGACGGTCGAGCGGGTATTCCGGGTCCAGCGGCACATAGGCGCCGCCAGCCTTGAGAATCGCCAGCAAGCCGATGACCATTTCCAGCGAACGCTCCAGTGCCAGACCCACCCGTACTTGCGGGCCGACGCCGCGCTCACGCAGCGCCCAGGCCAGACGATTGGCGCGGGCGTCGAGTTCAGCGTAGCTCAGGGTTTGCCCGGCGAAGGTCAGCGCAGGTGCATCTTTGCGCGCCAGCGCTTGTTCGGCGAACAGGTGATGGATGCACTGGTCGAGACGACGCTCACCCGGTTCGACGCCGAGGCTGTCGAGCAGTTGCTGTTGCTCCAGAGCGTCCAGCAGCGGCAATTCGCTTAGACGCTGTTGCGGATCGGCGATCAGCGCTTCCAGCAGATTGCGCCAATGCTTGGCCATGCGCGCGATGGTCGGCTCATCGAACAAATCGGTGCTGTAAGTCAGGCAGCAACCAAGGCGATGGTCGAGGTCGGTGACTTCCAGATTGAGGTCGAACTTGGTCGCCCGCGCATCGTTGGCCAAATACTCGACGGTCATGCCGGCGAGCATGCGGCTCTGCTGGAATTCCCAGCGCTGCACGTTGCACATTACTTGGAACAACGGGTTGTAGGCGGCACTGCGCGGCGGCTGCAAGGCTTCGACCAGATGATCGAACGGCAGATCCTGATGCGACTGGCCTTCGATCACGGTGTGACGCACCTGCTCGAACAACTCGCCGACCGACATCATGCCGTCGAGCTGACAACGCAGCACCTGGGTGTTGAGGAACGCACCGATCAGCCCTTCGCTTTCCGGGCGAATGCGGTTGGCCACTGGCGCGCCGATGCGCAGATCGGTCTGGCCGCTGTAGCGGTAAAGCAATGTCGCGAGCGCGGCGGTCATGGTCATGAACAGGGTCAGACCGTTTTGCGCGTTGAACGCACGAACCCGCGCGGCGAGGTCGTCGCTGAGGTCGAAACGGAACAGTTCGCCCTGATGGCTTTGTACCGGCGGACGCGGACGGTCACCCGGCAGTTCCAGCAGCGGATGTTCACGACCGAGTTGCGCGGTCCAGTAGTCGAGTTGGCGCTGACGCTCGCCGGATTCCAGCCAGTTGCGCTGCCAGACGCTGTAATCGAGGTACTGCACGGGCAGCGGCTCAAGCGGCGAATCACGGTCATCGACAAACGCTTCGTACAGCGCACTGAGTTCGCGGGCGAAAATATCCATCGCCCAGCCTTCGGTGACGATGTGGTGCAGAGTCAGGACAAAGTAATGCTCCTGCTCGGCGGTTTTCACCAGGCAGGCACGCAGCAGCGGGCCGGTTTCCAGATCGAACGGCAGATGCGCTTCTTCGTCGGCGAATTGCTGAACCTTTTGCTCGCGCACATCGGCGGAAAGTTTTGAGAAATCCTTCCAGCCCATGCGTACGCCGGTTTCGGCATGCACCTGTTGGCGGGCGACGCCGTCGACGCTCGGGAAGGTGGTGCGCAGGGTTTCGTGACGCAGGATCAACGCTTGCAACGCGGCTTCGAAACGCTCGACATGCAACACGCCACGCAGACGCGCCATGCCGCCGACGTTGTACGCCGGGCTGTCCGGCTCCATCTGCCAGAGGAACCACATGCGCTGTTGCGAGTACGACAAGGGCACCGGTTGGCTGCGATCGACCTTGTCGATCGGCGGCTGTTTGTTGGTGCGGCCGCTGGCCTGGATCAGGCGGATCTGCTCGGCGAAATCAGCCAGCTCGCTGTGCTCGAACAAGGCGCGCAACGGCAGTTCGACGTCGCAGGCCTGACGGGTGCGCGAGATGATTTGCGTGGCCAGCAGCGAGTGACCGCCGAGGGCGAAGAAGTCGTCGCGCAGGCCAACTTGCGCCAGACCGAGCACTTCGCGCCAGATCGCGGCGATCTGCTGTTGCAGTGCAGTCACCGGCTCGACGTGTTCACGTACTTGCCATTGCGGCTCCGGCAAGGCACGGCGGTCGAGTTTGCCGCTCGGGCTCAGAGGCATTGCGTCCAAACGCATCAGTTGCGCCGGGACCATGTATTCCGGCAGCTCGGCGGCCAGCGCGGTTTTCAGGCGAGCGCTTTGCTCGTCAGGATGTTCACTGGCATCGGTCGCGGTGAAGTAACCGATCAGCTGCGCGCCGGCAGCGGTTTCGCGCACTAGCACCACGGCTTGGGCGACGCCGTTCTGGGCAAGCAGACGCGCTTCGATTTCTTCCGGTTCGACGCGGAAACCACGCAGTTTGACTTGCTGGTCGAGACGGCCGAGGTATTCGATGACGCCGTCGGACGTCCAGCGCGCGCGGTCGCCGGTGCGGTACAAACGTGCGCCCTGCTCGCCCAGCGGATCGACCACAAAACGTTCCGCGGTCAACGATGGACGGCCAAGGTAACCGCGAGCCAGACCGATACCGCTGATGCACAGCTCACCCGGCACGCCGGCCGGCACCGGATTGAGATCGGCGTCGAGCACGCGGCAAATCACGTTGCCCAACGGACGACCGATCGGTGAACGTTCGCCATCGGCAGGGGTGCAATGCCAGTGGGTGACGTTGATTGCGGTTTCGGTCGGGCCGTAACGGTTGTGCAATTGCACCGCCGGCAGTTGCGCCAACACGCGGTTGCGCAGTTCGGCGGGCAGCGCTTCACCACCGGAGAATACCCGGCGCAGGCTGGTGCATTCGGCGCTCAGCGGTTCGTCGATGAACAGCGAGAGCAGTGGCGGCACAAAGTGCAGCGTGGTCACGCCATAGGCCTGAACAAGCTGCGCAATGCGATGCGGATCGCGGTGTTCACCGGCGCCGGCGATCAGCAGACGCGCGCCAGTGATCAGCGGCCAGAAGCATTCCCACACCGACACGTCGAAACTGATCGGCGCTTTTTGCATCAGCACATCCGTTTCATCGAGCGCGTAAGCGTTCTGCATCCATTGCAGGCGCTCGGCCAGTGCTGCGTGGGTATTGCCGACGCCTTTCGGTTGGCCGGTGGAACCCGAGGTGTAGATCACGTAGGCGAGGTTGTCGCCGTGCAGGTGCAGACCTGGCGCCTGGCTCGGCCAGTTTTCCAGGTGCAACGCATCCATGGCGATCACGCTGACGCCGTCGCTGGCCGGCAAACGCTCGAGCAATTCGGTCTGAGTCAGCAGCAGTTCGACGCCGCTGTCGCTGAGCATGTAGGCGAGACGATCAGCCGGGTAATCCGGGTCCAGCGGCACATAGGCGCCACCGGCCTTGATGATCGCCAACAGACCGATCAACAGTTGCGGCGAACGCTCGGCGGCGATGGCCACGCAAACGTCCGGGCCGACGCCTTTGTCGCGCAGGTAGTGCGCGAGGCGGTTGGCCTGCGTGTGCAGTTCGGCGAAGTCGAGGCTGCCACCGTCCCACACCAGCGCGGTGCGTTCCGGGGTTTTGCGCACCTGTTCGTTGAGCCGTTCCGGCAGCCATTGTTGCGCCGGGGTGCACGGTGCGACGCTCCAGTTTTTTTGCTGGTCGTGTTCGCCGACGGTCAACAGCTGCAGGTCGCCGATGGCTTGCTCCGGGCGTTCGCAGACTTCGCGCAACAGGTTGCTGAAGTGTTCGGCCAGACGCTCGATGGTGGCCGAATCGAACAGTTCACTGGCGTAGTCGAACGACAGCGTCAGGCGACCGTTACGGTCTTCTTCGCTGTGCAGTTGCAGGTCGAACTTGGCTTCGCGGCTGTGCCACGGCAGTTCTTCGGCGAGCAGACCCGGCAGACGCTTGAGTGCGCTCGGGTCGCGTTGCTGATGGTTGAACATGACCTGGAACAAGCCTTGTTCACGGGCCTGTGGGAAGGCTTCGAGCAGTTGTTCGAAGGGCAGATCCTGATTCGCTTGCGCACCGAGTGCGGCTTGACGGGTCTGGGCCAGCAGCTCGACAAACGACAGGCGCGAATCGATTTGCGCACGCAGCACTTGGGTGTTGATGAAGAAACCGATCAAGCCTTGGGTTTCCAGGCGCGGACGGTTGGCGTTGGGTACGCCGATGCGAATGTCGCGCTGACCGCTGTAGCGATGCAGCAGGCTCTGGAATGCCGAGAGCAGCAGCATGAACGGCGTCGCTTGTTGCGCTTGCGCGGTGTTGCGGATCGCCTCGCTGAGGTGCGCGCCCAAACGCACGGTGTGGCGCGCGGCACTGTGGTTTTGTTGGGTCGAGCGCGGATGATCAGTGGCCAGTTCCAGGGTCGGATGTTCGTCACCCAACTGCGTTTTCCAGTACGCCAGTTGCCGCTCGCCCTCGCCCTGCGCCAGCCATTGGCGCTGCCAACTGCCGTAGTCGGCGTACTGGGTTGGCAGCGGCGCAAGGGTCGCGGTCGCGCCCTGCGAAGCGGCGGCGTACAGGCGCGAAAATTCGTCGATCAATACGTTCAGCGACCAGCCGTCGGCTATGATGTGGTGCAGCGTCACCAGCAGTTGGTGATCTTCGTCGTCGAGACGCACCAGCGTCACCCACAGCAGCGGGCCTTTCTCCAGGTCGAACCGGGTGCGCGCTTCATCTTCGCGGATCTGTTGCGCACGGGCCTCGCGCTCATGGGCCGGCAGGTCGCTGATGTCGATCAGTTGCAGATTGAATTCGGCGGCGGCAGCGACTTGTTGCAGGGCCACGCCGTCGCGTTCGAAGAAGCGTGTGCGCAGGGATTCGTGGCGCTCGATCAATTGCTGGAAGCTGGCGCGCAAGGCGTCTTCGTCCAGTTCGCCGCGTAAACGCAGGGCACCGGGAATGTTGTAGGCGCTGCTCTGCGGGTCGAGTTGCCAGGTGATCCACAGACGGTTTTGCGCCAGCGATTGTGGCATTGGCTCGGAGCGCGACAACGCAATGATTGCGCCTTGGGCGCTGCCGCCGTCCTGTTGCTGTTGCGCCACGGCAGCAGCGAATGCCGACAGTGTCGGGGCTTCGAAGAGCAGACGCAGGCTCAGCTCAAGGCTGAGTTCTTCGCGAACCCGGGCGATCACTTGCGTGGCGGCGATCGAGTTGCCGCCGAGCAGGAAGAAGTGATCGTCGGCGTTGACCTGTTTGACGTTGAGTTGTTCGGCCCAGATGTTGCCGATCAACGCTTCGAGTTCGGAGGCGCTGGTGGCCGACTCTGCGGTTTCGGCTGTGGTCGACGGGAACACCGCGTAGCTATCGAGGCTGCCATCGGCCAGACGATTGCGGCACGCCGAACGCTGTAATTTGCCGCTGGAGGTTTTCGGCAAGGCGCCTGGATTGAGCAGTACAACGACGCTTGGTGCCTCCTGATACGCCTCGGCTACCGCTTGGCGGATCGCTTTGATCAAGGCTTCCGGCGGCAGGATTTTTTGCACGCTGCGGCTGATTTCCGCGGCGATGCCGATGCCTTCTTCGCCATTCTGATTGATCGCGAATGCAGCGACGCGGCCCTTGCGCACCACTTCCACTTCGTTCTCGACGGTCTTCTCGATGTCCTGCGGATAGAGGTTGTGGCCGCGCACGATGAGCATGTCTTTCAGGCGCCCGGTGATGAACAGTTCGCCGTTGCGGACGAAGCCCAGGTCACCGGTACGCAGCCAGGTGCGGCCGGCATGCTGGACAAACGTCTTGGCGCTGGCTTCCGGGTTGCGCCAATAGCCGAGGGCGATGCTCGGACCCGTAGCCCAGACTTCGCCGACAGCATTGTCGGCCAGCGCTTCGAGGGTATTGGGTTCGACGATCAGCACGGCGTGTTCCGGCTGGCTGATGCCGCAGCTCATGATCGGGCTGCCCTCACCCGGCTCCGCACGGTTTTGCGCCAGCGCCTGATCGTCCACGCGCAGCGCCGGGATGCCGGTGCCGCGCGGGGTGCCGGCGACGAACAATGTGGCTTCGGCCAGACCGTACGAGGCCATGAAACTGTCTGCGCTGAAGCCGCACGCAGTGAACTTCTCGGCGAAGCGCTCGAGGGTGTCGAGACGGATCGGCTCGGAGCCGGAATAGGCCACGCGCCAGCGGCTCAGGTCGAGGCGTTCGAGTGCCGACTCACTGACCCGCTCGCTGCACAAGCGATAGGCGAAGTCGGGCCCGCCGCTGATGGTGCCGCCGTATTGGCTGATCGCTTCCAGCCAGCGCAAAGGCCGGCCGAGGAAGTACGCTGGCGACATCAGGATGCACGGTACGCCGCTGAAAATCGGCTGCAACAGACCGCCGATCAGACCCATGTCGTGATACAGCGGCAGCCAGCTGACGATCACGTCGTCCGGATTTACATCGATGCCGAAACCGTGACGGATCAACAGTTCATTGGCGACCAGATTGCCGTGGCTGACCTGCACACCTTTGGGCAACGCGGTGGAGCCGGAGGTGTATTGCAGGAAAGCGATATGGTCTTGCGGCAAGCTCGGTTCAACCCAGCTTTCGGCCTGCGTGCGGTCGAGAGTGTCGACACACAGCAACGGCGGCGCGCCTTCGATCTGCTGCAAGGCGTCGCGCAAGTCGGCGCTGGTCAGTAGCAGACGCGGTTCGGCGTCGGCAATGATCGACAGCAACCGCTCCTGGTGATGACGCCGCGCAGATTCCGGCGGATAAGCCGGCACCGCGATCACGCCGGCGTACAAGCATCCAAAGAAGGCCGCGACGTAATCCGGGCCGCTGGGAAACAACAGCACCGCGCGGTCGCCGAATTCGGCTTCGACCTGCAATGCGGCCGCAATAGTTCGCGCGCGCTCATCCAGTTCGCGATAACTGAGTACCACAGCCTGCTCTTCGCTTTCGGCAAGAAAACGCAAGGCCAGTCGATCCGGCGTCAGGGCCGCGCGGCGCTGAAGGGCTTGGACCAGGGTGCTGGGGAGTTCGAACGCGTCGGTCATGAGGTTTCCTGCCTGAATTCGGCTTGCTAATGGAATCGGGTTGCTGCGTCACGCCCCGCGAAGGGCCTGCTGGGCGCGGTCTGTGCCGACCGCGCAAGGCGCTGGAATGCTGTCTGGCCGGGGTCGTGCACCCGGAACCATTCACCAATGAGAACGGATGACGTCTTGAAATAATTAGTCGGCAGGCTGGATCGCCAATGGGGCCGGGGTGTGGCGGCGTGTCGCAGTTCTCACATCGCACCTTTGTGGCGCATTACTTCTCTTTCTCAATTGACAATCATTATCATTCAACATAATTTGTCGCTCGATGTGTAGGACGGCCTCGTCCCCAGGCGTCCCACTAACCTATTTGGCAGCAAGGTGATTTCCATGACGGAACAAGTATCCACAAGCAAGTGCGATTCACCGCTACTTCAGGCATTCGTCGACAATCGACTGATTCTGGTCAAGATTGCAGCCCGTATTACCGGCTGCCGGTCGCGCGCCGAAGATGTGGTGCAGGATGCGTTTTTCCGACTGCAATCGGCGCCACCAATCACGTCGTCGATCAAGGCGCAACTGAGCTATCTGTTCCAGATCGTGCGCAACCTGGCCATCGATCACTACCGCAAACAGGCGCTTGAGCAGAAGTACTCCGGCCCTGAAGAGGAAGGGCTGAACGTGGTTATTCAAGGTGCTTCGCCGGAAACCTCGCACATCAACTTCTCGACCCTGGAAAACATCGCCGACGCGCTGACCGAACTGCCCAGCCGCACGCGCTATGCATTCGAGATGTACCGCCTGCATGGCGTGCCGCAAAAGGACATCGCCAAGGAGCTCGGCGTTTCGCCAACCCTGGTCAACTTCATGATTCGTGATGCGCTGGTGCACTGCCGCAAGGTCTCGGGCAGCCGTCAGGATGCGGTGATTGCCGGTCGTCGTTAAGACCGCGTCGCCAGATAAAAAAGATCGCAGCCTTCGGCAGCTCTCACATGGAAATGCATTCCTCTGTAGGAGCTGCCGAAGGCTGCGATCTTTTGCTTTTAAATCACCTCAGGCCAATTTGCACCGATCAAAAAACCGCTCACGCCCCAGCATCATCAGCGCCGCGCGCTTGTGCGGAAAGTCGAACTCCTTCTCACAGTGGAAACACTGATTCTGCATGTGGCCGATCATCTTCGCGTTGTCGGCCCGAGGCTCAGCGACCACACGCTGAGTGCGCGGATCATCGAGAAACAGGTAATGCACCAGCGCCGATAGCCAGCTCGCCACTTTGTGCGGGCCGCGGTGATCCTCTTCGCCGACCAGCATGTGAATACCGCGATCGTAATTGTCGGCGTCATAAAACGGCGCAATGCGATCTTCCTTGGCCCAGTAGGCTTCGAAATAGGCAAACGGCTGATCATCGAAACAGCCGATCAAGGTCAGCGTGTGCGGATCGGCATCGAGCTTGCTCAGGTATTCGCGGTGCTTCTCGAGGCTGCCCTCTTCCTGCCAGAAACTGGCAACGCGCGGGCTGTTCTGCCAGCGGTTGAAGCGCGGCAGGTCTTCTTCGATCTCGACCGTGCGCAGGGAAATCCACGCACCAAGACGCGCATCGAAACGCCGATACACCTCACCCCGTGGCTTCACCGGGCGCAGTGGATGACGTTTGCCTTGGCTGATGACCATTTGCTGCGGGTAGCTGCCAGTCAACGAAGTACCGAGCCACGGTTGCGGCAATTGCCAGAACAGCGAGCGTTCACAGCGATATTCGCCAGTCACTTCGGTATTCACCAACAAGCCACTGAGCAAGGCTTCGGTCGGCGGCTGATCCAGTTGCCAAGTCAATTGCTGGCACGCCGGATCCCGCGCGAACAGCCAGTAACAGGCCGCCCATAACGCCTGCCCGGGCGGCAGCGCAAAGCGCTCATCGATCTGGATCGGCCCCTTGACCTCCCGATCAAGGCGCAGGCGGATCAGCAGTTGCCCGTCCAGGCTCAGGCTCAGACGGCTTTCGGTGGCATCAGCGATCAGTTGGCTGCCCGAAGGCAAGGCCAGGGCAGTCAGGTCATTCAGATTGGACATGGGTCGGGCTCACGATAATCGTCGACAGTTAAATGCTGGAACGTGATCGCGCCCGGAAAATTTAGAGATCCCCACCAACAATCTAACGATGCTGTTTGCTGGCGGGGCTCTCTGAAGCTGACAAACCCCATGTTCTCAAACTAAACAGACCTGACACAGATCCTTTTGATTGCGTAATCGTTTCCGCTGCCACTCGCCGTATGACTGATGATTGCCAACGTGCACTGCGAAGAATCCGCAGTAAACGTGCCCTCCAGTGATTCCCAAGTCATGGCTGGAAAATCCTTGGCTTCAGTGACGGTCTGGGTGCCTGCTGCAAGCGACAGACTCGGCACACTGGAGCTGGTGTTGGTTCGACGAACCTGTAGACCGAACTCATAACGCGTACCGGCTTCAAGGTTCGCGAAGTTTTTTTCCAGAATGATGCCAGCCGATGCGTTGGTGTACGTGCGGTTGTTGAGAACGTAGATGTCCCCGTCCTTGGCGACAACCAGATCTCCGGGGTCGATTGCCGCCGGGCCTTTTGTCCAGCCGTTCCAGGGCGCTTCTTCAGCGTCGGAGAAGGTCGTCAGATCCTCGAAGGGAACTCGCACTTTGAGGCTGATCGGAGGAAACAGCAGTGGGCAATCACAACCCGCGTTATTCAGGGCCAGCTGAAAAATAAGCATCAGTTGACTGTTGTGTTTCAGATCCTGCAGGTCATCCCACGCAATCGTTCTGCGCCAGCCCTCCTCAAATTCCTGCTGCGTCAATGGTTCAGCATCGGCGATGCGCAACATGATTGGCGAACCATCGCTTGTCTGACCACAGGCATGCAGCGTCGTCGGTTGCCCGAGCGCCATAAAGGGCCACCTCGACACTTCGACTGTAATGCCGGTCGAACCATCGGGTTTGTTCAAGGTGAGGACATTCTCGCTGGCTTGCTCTACGAATGGAGCAGGCACACAACGCAGTGAAATCGGGGATGGATTGGACATGGCAAATTCCTTTTTCTCAAGCCGCTCACAAAGAGCGGGTGTGGAAAGGAATCAAAACCTGAAGCCAATACGGCGTCTACTGTCAGATCTGACAGGGTCAGCCAAGTGTCCGACCAACGGATGGGCATGACACGCCGTTACTTCGGCACCGGTACCACCGCAATCTTGTACGGCTCGAAAATTTTCAGCATTTCACCGTTGTCGCGCAGCCCCTTAAGCAGCTTGCCAAACGCCGCACCGGTAATCGGCGCCGTCGGGCGAAGAATCGCGTAGTGGTGATAGACCTGATCGATACGTTGTGACACCAGCAACTCGTCGCGCACCTTCTCGTTACGCAGCAGATAATCGAACAGATAGGAACGGGTCACCAAGGCGATATCGGCGCGACTACGAAGGACCATCAGCAGATTGCTGTCGTGGGAATAGGTCAGCGTGGCCTTGTAATTCTGTGCAAGAAATTTGGGGTCGGCGTTGAAGTTGGCGAACTCGTAGTGATAACCGCTGAACAGCGCGAGGCGCTTGCCGGTGAGGTCGGCAAAGTAGTTCTGCTGACGACCGTCCTCGCGTTGCGCGACGAAAATCTCCGCATCCTCGAGGCCCATGTCGACATCCGTGTGCGGAATGTCTTTCCAGCCCCAATCAGGATTCTCGAAAATCGCCATGTCGATCCGGCCCTGCTTGAAATCACCGAAACGCCGGGGAATCGAGGTCGGCACGAGGACGAACTGATAGTCGCTTTGCAAACGATTGAGGGCCTCGACCAGTTGCGGCAGGAGGCCTGTGTCGGCACCGTTCTCCGGGCGAATGGTGTAAGGCGGAAAATGCGCCGCGCCGACCCGAACCAGTTGCGCTGCCTGAGCGGGCAAAACCCAAAATGCAGCCAGCGCTGCGAGCATCAAACCCGCGGCCGTCCGAATTGGCGAAGACTTCAAAACACCCCACTCCCCGAAAAAATACCGATCAATGCATTCAAGCTAGGCGGTTTCGCCAAGTTAGCCAGTTTCCCGGCCGGATAGAAAGTGCTTCAGCGCGCTTCAAGGACCAGAATCAACGCCTCGTCGGCCAACTGATCGAGGCTCAAACTGCCGCCGGCACGGAACCATGTGGTCGTCCACGACAGTGCGCCGGTGAGGAAACGTCGGGTAATAAATACATCGCCACGAATAAATCCGGCGTCTTTGGCTTCACCCAGCACTTGCAGCCAGATGTCTTCGTAAACATCGCGCAACGCCAGCACTTTGGCCTGGCCCTCTTCGGACAGCGAGCGCCATTCGTAGACCAGCACCGCCATGGCTTCACCGCTGCCGCCCATGATCGACTGCAATTCGCAGCGGATCAGCGCCAGCACGCGCTCGCGCACATCAGCCGCATCGGCGAGTGCAGCACGCATCAACGCAGTGTTGTAGCGGATGGTTTCTTCCATCACCGCGCGGAGGATTTCATCCTTGCTTTTGAAGTGATGAAAAATGCTTCCCGACTGAATACCGACGGCGCCGGCCAGATCGCGCACTGTGGTGCGTTCATAGCCTTTGTTACGGAACAGGTGAGCGGCCACTTGCAGCAATTTGCCACGGGCGCTGTCGGGGTCGGTCAATTGGCCCTCGTCGACCAAATCACGCATGACCCTCAGGGCTTTTTGCTCGTCCACCCGTTCTCTCCTACAGTCGATCAGTCTGTTGCCCCCTGAAACCGCAGGGTTGCGCGCAATTTAAGCCGCCAGCGGCAACCAAGCAAGCGCTTGGGCAGAAGATAGTTTCAACTGTTTACAAACCAAGCGCTTGCTTGGTAGCCTCCAGACACTTCTGTCGCAGGTTGCTGAGTCGGAGATAAAAATGCCCACCACCGTTCGCATCGGATGCGCCAGTGCATTCTGGGGAGATACGTCCACCGCCGCCGCGCAGTTGGTGGAGGGCGGCAAGCTGGACTATCTGGTGTTCGACTACCTCGCCGAGATCACCATGTCGATCATGGCCGGCGCACGCATGAAGGATCCGCAGGCGGGGTTCGCCGGCGACTTCATCGAAGTGCTCACGCCTCTGTTGCCGCAGTTGGCCGAGCAGAACATCCGCGTCATCAGCAATGCCGGCGGGGTCAATCCACAAGCCTGCGCCGCCGCCCTGCAAGCGGCCTGCGACAAGGCCGGCGTCCTGCTGAAAATCGCCGTGTTACTCGGCGATGACCTGCAACCACAATTCAAACAACTCAGCGGCATCACCGAGATGTTCAGCGGCGCCCCGCTGCCGCCGATGTGCGTATCGACCAACGCCTACCTCGGCGCGCCGGGCATTGTCGAAGCCTTGCGCCTGGGCGCCGACATCGTCATCACCGGGCGCGTGGTCGACAGCGCCGTGGTCAGTGCGGCGCTGGTGCATGAATTCGGCTGGTCGTGGCACGACTACAACAAACTCGCCCAGGCCGCGCTGGCCGGGCACATCATCGAATGCGGCGCGCAATGCACCGGCGGCAATTTCACCGATTGGCGCGAGGTGCCGGATTACGAGCACATCGGTTTCCCTATCGTCGAAGTCAGCGCCGACGGCCAATTCATCGTCAGCAAGCCTGAAGGCACTGGCGGCCTGGTCACACCACTGACCGTTGGCGAGCAGATGCTGTATGAAATCGGCGATCCGCAGGCGTATCTGTTGCCTGACGTGGTCTGCGATTTCACTCAGGTCAAACTTCAGCAACAAGGCAAAAACCTCGTTCATGTCCACGGCGCCAAAGGCCTGCCGCCGCCGGATAAATACAAGGTCAGCGCCACCTATCCGGATGGCTTTCGCTGTACCGCCAGTTGCCTGATCGCCGGCATCGATGCGGTGGATAAGGCACGACGCGTCAGTCAGGCGATCATCGATAAGACTTCGGAAATGTTCAGCCAGCGCGGCTGGGCGCCCTACAGCGAAATCAACATCGAACTGCTCGGCAGCGAAGCCACCTACGGTCCCCACGGCCAACGCCACGACAGCCGCGAAGTGGTGATCAAACTCGCCGTGCGCCACCCGCTGAAACAGGCATTGGTGCTGTTCTCCCGGGAAATCGCCCAGGCCGCCACCGGCATGGCACCGGGGCTGACCGGCATCGTCGGCGGACGGCCAACGGTGTATCCGTTGATCCGTCTGTTCTCCTTTCTGATCGAGAAAAGCGCTTGCTCGCTGCACATCGACATGGCCGGTGAACACTATCCATGCACCCTGCCCTCACTGGGCGCGCTCGACAGCGAGAATTTACCCCTGCCCCATCAGCCGCCCAAACCACAGGGCCGCGCCGATGCCAGTGTGGCGTTGGTGAAACTGGCCGTGGCGCGCTCCGGTGACAAAGGCAATCACAGCAACATCGGCGTCATGCCGCGCAAACCCGAGTACCTAGCGTGGATCGCCGAAGCACTGACCCCGGCCGTTATCGTCGACTGGATGAGCCATGTGCTCGACCCGATCCACGGCCGGGTCGAACGCTGGTATCTGCCCGGCACCCACAGCCTGAATTTTCTTTTGGAAAACGCACTTGGCGGTGGTGGCGTGGCCAGTCTGCGCATCGACCCGCAAGGCAAAGCCTTCGCCCAGCAACTGTTGGAAATCCAGATCCCGGTGCCACAGAGCATCGCCGAACAGCTCGACTAGAGGAGGGTTTGCATGGCTTACGCGTCGATTTTCAACGCCGATCTGTTCAGCGGCCAGACCATCATCGTTACCGGCGGCGGCAGCGGCATCGGTCGCTGCACCGCGCATGAACTGGCAGCGCTCGGGGCCAATGTGCTGCTGGTCGGGCGCAAGCCGGAGAAGCTCGAAAAAGTCGCCACCGAAATCGCCGAGGACGGTGGCCGCGCATCCTGGAAGGCCTGCGATATACGCGATGAAGAAGCGGTGAAGCAATTGGTGAAAGAACTGATTGCCGAACACGGGCCGATCCATGGTCTGGTCAACAATGCCGGCGGCCAGTACCCGTCGCCCTTGGCCTCGATCAATCAGAAAGGTTTCGAAACCGTGTTGCGCACCAATCTGGTCGGCGGTTTCCTGATGGCTCGCGAAGTGTTCAACCAGTCGATGAGCAAACACGGCGGCAATATCGTCAACATGCTCGCCGACATGTGGGGTGGCATGCCCGGCATGGGCCACTCCGGCGCGGCGCGTTCGGGCATGGACAACTTCACCAAAACCGCCGCGTTCGAATGGGGTCATGCCGGCGTGCGGGTCAACGCGGTGGCGCCGGGCTGGATCGCCTCCAGCGGCATGGACACTTACGAAGGCGCGTTCAAAGCGGTGATTCCAACCCTGCGTGAACATGTACCGCTCAAGCGCATCGGCACCGAATCGGAAGTCAGCGCGGCGATTGTATTTCTGCTCAGCCCGGCGGCGGCGTTCATCAGTGGCAGCACCTTGAAAATCGATGGCGCAGCCAGCCTCGGCAGTCGTGCATGGCCGTTGCACAAGGCCACTCACAGCGAGTCGTTCAACGGGTTCCACCGGGCGTACCTTCCCGATGTCCTCAAGGACAAGGAGTAAGCCATGCCGCAGATTCAGTCCCGACTCGATCCGCACAGCGAGGCTTTCGCCCGCAACCGTGCGGCCATGCTTACGGCCATCGAACAAGTGCAGCAACTCGAACAGAACCTGCTGAACAAAGCCGCCGAAGCCAAAGCGAAATTCGACAAGCGCGGGCAACTGCTGCCCCGCGAGCGCCTGAACCTGTTGCTTGATCCCGGTGCGCCATTCCTCGAACTGGCCAGCCTCGCCGGCTACAAATTGCATGACGACAAGGATGGCAGTTCGGCCGGTGGCGGGCTGATCGCCGGTATCGGTTACGTCTGCGGCATCCGCGCGATGATCGTGGCGAACAACAGCGCGATCAAGGGCGGCACGATCTCGCCCAGCGGCCTGAAAAAATCCCTGCGCCTGCAACAGATCGCTCAGGAAAACAAACTGCCGGTGATCACCCTCGCCGAGAGCGGTGGCGCCAACCTCAATTACGCCGCCGAGATTTTCGTCGAAGGCGCGCGCAGTTTTGCCAATCAGGCGCGGATGTCGGCAATGGGCTTGCCGCAAATCACTGTGGTGCACGGCTCGGCGACGGCGGGCGGCGCCTATCAGCCGGGGCTGTCGGATTACGTGGTGGTGGTGCGCGGCAAGGCCAAGCTGTTTTTGGCCGGCCCGCCGTTGCTCAGAGCCGCCACCGGCGAAGTCGCCACCGATGAAGAACTGGGTGGTGCCGAGATGCACGCGCAAGTCGCTGGCACGGCTGAATACCTCGCGGAAAACGATGCCGATGGCGTGCGTCAGGTGCGTGAAATCCTCCGTATGCTGCCATGGAACGAGCAGCTGCCGTGGCTGCCGGAGCCGCAATACAAAGAGCCGCTTTACCCGATCGATGAATTGCTCGGGCTGATCCCCGATGATCCGAAAAAGCCTTACGACGTGCGCGAAATCATCGCGCGCATCGCCGATGAATCCTGCTTCGTCGAATTCAAGGGCGAGTTCGATCAGCAAACCATCTGCGGCCAATTGAAGATTCAGGGCCGCGCCTGCGGGTTCATTGGCAACAACGGCCCGATCACCCCGAACGGTGCAAGCAAAGCGGCGCAGTTCATCCAGTTGTGCGACCAGAGCCAGACCCCGCTGCTGTTTTTCCACAACACCACCGGCTTCATGGTCGGCACCGAATCCGAGCAACAAGGCGTGATCAAACACGGCTCGAAACTGATTCAAGCGGTGGCCAATGCAAGGGTGCCTAAACTGACCATCGTCGTCGGCGGTTCCTACGGTGCCGGCAACTATGCGATGTGCGGCCGCGGCCTCGACCCGCGCTTCATCTTCGCCTGGCCGAACAGCCGCACGGCGGTGATGGGCGGTGCGCAGGCCGGCAAGGTGTTGCGCATCATTACCGAAGCCAAACAGCTCAAGGACGGCTTGACGCCGGACCCGAAGATGCTCGACATGCTCGAACAAGTCACCGCGCAGAAACTCGACAGCCAGTCCACCGCGCTTTATGGCAGCGCCAACCTGTGGGACGACGGGCTGATCGATCCGCGCGACACGCGCACCCTGCTCGGTTATTTGCTCGATATCTGCCACGAAGCCGACATTCGCACGTTGCAACCCAACAGCTTCGGCGTCAGCCGGTTCTGACCGCCACGGATCTTACGGAGAACAATAACAATGATCTTCACCCCGGAACACGAAGCCCTGCGCCGTACCGTCCGCCAGTTCGTCGAGCACGAGATCAATCCACACGTCGATGAATGGGAAAAGGCCGGACGCTTTCCCATTCACGAAATTTTCCGCAAGGCCGGCGACCTCGGTTTGCTCGGTATTTCCAAGCCGGAAAAATTCGGCGGCATGGGCCTCGACTACAGCTATTCGATTGTCGCTGCCGAAGAGTTCGGCACCATTCACTGCGGCGGCATTCCGATGTCGATCGGCGTGCAGACCGACATGTGCACCCCCGCCCTCGCCCGCTTCGGCTCTGATGAACTGCGCGAAGAGTTCCTGCGTCCGGCGATCACTGGTGAGCAGGTCGGCTGCATCGGTGTCTCTGAAGTCGGCGCCGGCTCCGACGTCGCCGGGCTGAAAACCACCGCGCGCAAGGACGGCGACGACTATGTGATCAACGGCAGCAAAATGTGGATCACCAACTCGCCGAGCGCCGATTTCATCTGCCTGCTGGCCAACACTTCGGACGACAAACCGCACATCAACAAGTCGCTGATCATGGTGCCGATGAACACGCCGGGGATCAGCCTCAGTTCGCACCTCGACAAACTCGGCATGCGCAGTTCGGAAACCGCACAGGTGTTTTTCGACAACGTACGCGTGCCCCAGCGCAATCGCATCGGCCATGAAGGCGCCGGGTTCATGATGCAGATGCTGCAGTTTCAGGAAGAACGTCTGTTCGGTGCGGCGAACATGATCAAGGGCCTGGAATATTGCGTCGACAGCACCATCGAGTACTGCAAGGAGCGCAAGACCTTCGGCAATGCGCTGATCGACAACCAGGTCATCCACTTCCGCCTCGCCGAATTGCAGACCGAAATCGAATGCCTGCGCGCGCTGGTCTATCAGGCGACCGAGCAATACGTGAAAGGTCAGGATGTGACACGGCTGGCGTCGATGGCCAAGCTCAAGGCCGGGCGCCTCGGCCGCGAAGTCAGCGACAGCTGTCTGCAATATTGGGGCGGCATGGGCTTCATGTGGGACAACCCGGTGGCCCGCGCCTACCGCGATGTGCGGCTGGTATCGATTGGCGGCGGCGCCGACGAAATCATGCTGGGGATCATCTGCAAACTGATGGGCATCCTGCCGGGGAAAAAGAAATGAGCAACCTGCCGCAATGTCAGACGCTGTTGCTGGAACTGCATGGCGGCGTGCTGCACATCACCCTCAATCGGCCGGACAGTCGCAATGCGATGAGCCTGCAGATGGTCAGCGAACTGCGCGCGGTGCTGGCGGCTGTGTGCGATGACCGCGCTGTTCGGGCACTGGTGCTCAGCGGGGCCGATGGGCATTTCTGTGCCGGCGGCGATATCAAGGACATGGCCAATGCACGCGCTCAGGGCGCCGAGGCTTACCGCGATTTGAATCGCGCGTTCGGTGCCTTGCTGGAGGAAGCACAGCACGCGCCGCAAGTGCTGATCACGGTGCTGCAAGGCGCGGTGCTTGGCGGCGGTTTCGGGCTGGCGTGTGTCAGTGATATCGCGATTGCCGACCATCAGGCGCAATTCGGCCTGCCGGAAACCAGCCTCGGCTTGCTGCCGGCGCAGATTGCGCCGTTTGTTGTGCAACGTATCGGCCTGACCGAAACCCGAAGATTGGCGCTGACGGCGGCGCGTTTCGATGGGCATCAGGCACGGCGTCTGGGGCTGGTGCACTTTGTCGAGCAGGATGCCCAAGCGCTGGCCGAGCGACTCGATGAAGTGTTGCAGCATGTGCTGTGTTGCGCGCCCGAGGCGAATGCGATGACCAAGAAATTGTTGTTGGCGAGTGCCGGTCAGCCGTCTAGCGAATTGCTCGATGAGGCCGCGCAGTGGTTTAGCGAAGCAGTGACTGGCGACGAAGGGATCGAGGGCACCATGGCTTTTGTGCAAAAGCGGAAACCGCGGTGGGCGACCTAAAAGCATCGCTGGCAAGCCAGCTCCCACAGGGGATTTGCGTCGCTCACAAAACCTGTGGGAGCTGGCTTGCCAGCGATGAGGCCAGCACATGCAATGCAACTTTCCAAGGAAATAGCCCATGCCTGCATTCCACAAAATCCTGATCGCCAACCGCGGTGAAATCGCCTGCCGCATCCAGCGCACCGCGCAAGCCCTCGGCTATCGCACCGTCGCCGTCTTCAGCGATGCCGACGCCGATGCCCTGCACGTGAAAATGGCCGATCAAGCCGTACACATCGGCCCCGCCCCCGTGCAGCAGTCCTACCTGAACACCCAGGCCATCCTCGACGCCGCCCGCCGCAGCGGCGCCGACGCCATCCACCCCGGCTACGGCTTCCTCTCGGAGAACACCGAATTTGCCCGCGCCTGCAAACAGGCCGGGCTGATCTTCATTGGTCCCAGCGCCGAAGCCATCGAACTGATGGGCAGCAAACGCCGCTCAAAAATCGCCATGCTCGAAGCCGGCGTACCGTGCATCGGCGGTTATCAGGGCGCTGAACAGGATGACGCAACGTTGCTGCGCGAGGCCGAACGCATCGGTTTTCCACTGATGATAAAGGCCAGCGCCGGCGGTGGCGGACGCGGCATGCGTCAGGTGCACGACGCCGCTGATTTGCCAGCGCAACTGCGTACCGCGCGCTCCGAAGCATTGAACGGTTTCGGTAGCGACGAATTGATCCTCGAACAGGCGTTGATCGAACCACGGCACGTCGAAGTGCAACTGTTCGGCGACCAACACGGCAACCTGATCTACCTTGGCGAGCGCGACTGTTCGATTCAGCGTCGCCACCAGAAAGTCATCGAAGAAGCACCTTGCCCGGTGATGACCGCTGAGCTGCGTCAAGCCATGGGTGAAGCGGCGCTCAAGGCTGGCCGCTCGGTGAATTACGTCGGTGCTGGCACGGTGGAATTCTTGCTCGATGCGCGTGGGCAGTTTTACTTTCTGGAGATGAACACGCGTTTGCAAGTGGAACACCCGGTGACTGAATTGATCACCGGACTGGATCTGGTGGCGTGGCAAATATTGGTTGCCGAAGGTCAGCCGTTGCCGCTGACCCAGGACCAGATCCTGCTCAACGGACATGCCATGGAAGTGCGGCTTTACGCCGAAGATCCCGCGCAAGACTTCCTCCCGCAAACCGGTCGAGTAGAGGCCTGGGAGCCGGCGCTGCAACACGGCGCGCGAATCGATCATGGCTTGCTTGAAGGGCAAGCGGTCAGCCCGTTCTACGACCCGATGCTCGGCAAACTGATCGCCCACGGCGCCACCCGCGAAGAGGCCCGGCGCAAACTGTTGCGCGCGGTGCAAGACACGGTGCTGCTCGGGGTGCAAAGCAATCAGCGCCTGCTCGTCAGCCTGTTGCAACATCCGCAGTTCATCAGTGGCGAATTCAGTACCGCGTTCATTGCCCGGCACTTCAGCGAACACCCTTGTTTGCACCGTTACATTGCGGATGCCGAGGAACTGGCGATTGCGGCGATGCTGTTCTATCAAGCAAGCGCCCTCGCCCACCGCGCGCCACTCACCGGCTGGCGCAACAACGCCAGTGTGCCGCTGCATTATCGACTCGGGCTTGATGATCAGAACTGGACAGTGCAACTGCTCGCTCAAGCGCAAGGCGCCTTCACCGTGCAGGTTGCCGAGCGCGCGCTCGAGTTAAAACTCATCGACCAGGACACGCAGTCGCTGACACTGGAAATCGACGGTTTGCGCCAGCGTCACGCGTATCGACTGGATAGCGGGCACCTCTGGCTGTTCAGCCATCCCGGCAGTCTGCGCCTGGAGGATCGAACTCATGCCGTGATCGACAGTCAGACCAGCGTCAGCTCCGGCACCTTGAAAGCACCGATGGACGGCGCCATCGTCGACGTTTTGGTCAGCGAAGGCAGCCCGGTCAGCAAAGGTCAACTGCTGGTGGTACTGGAGGCAATGAAAATGGAGCACCCGCTCAAGGCCGGCATCGACGGCGTGCTCAAGCGGGTGCAGGTCAAGGTCGGCGATCAGGTAAAAAATCGTCAGGTTCTGTTGCAGGTCGAGTAGTCGCCCACACACGCATGCGGGTTTTGACTACGCTCTGAGTTATCAGAACGCGGAAATCAGGAACCCTGCGATGCCTCACTGGCTGGTCATAGATCTGGAAGCCACCACCGATGAGGGTGGCTGGCCGGTCACCGAAATGGAAATTATCGAGATCGGCGCCACACTGGTCGATCGTGCCGGGCGCGAGCAGGATCACTTCCAGCGCTTCGTCAAACCGACGCGGCGGCCGTTGCTCACACCTTTTTGTCGTGAACTGACGCACATCACCCAGGCCAATATCGACACGGCGCAGCCGTTGACCGAAGTCTGGCCGGCGTTCGAACGCTGGCTCGCGCAGCATCAGACGCGCCTCGAAGGCTGGGCCAGCTGGGGCGATTACGACCGCAAGCAGTTGTTGCAGGAATGGCAGCGTCTGCAAATCGACAGTGGGTTGAGCAAGGTGCCGCACATGAACCTCAAACAACGCTTCGCCAAGGCCCGACGCCTGGAGCGGCCGTTGGGCCTCAATGGTGCGCTGCAACTGGCTGGCATGCAGTTCAGTGGTCAGCAGCATCGGGCGCTGGAGGATGCGCGCAACACCGCACGGTTGTTGCCACTGGTCTTGCCACTCTAGGGTCAATTCGAG
This sequence comes from Pseudomonas sp. IT-232MI5, assembly GCF_949767845.1. Classification (NCBI taxonomy): domain Bacteria; kingdom Pseudomonadati; phylum Pseudomonadota; class Gammaproteobacteria; order Pseudomonadales; family Pseudomonadaceae; genus Pseudomonas; species Pseudomonas sp. IT-232MI5. The sequence continues at coordinate 303,741 of NZ_CATKQE010000058.1, read as the reverse complement.
AACTCACCAGACAGAAGCCGGGCAGGTGACGGCGCGAAAAGCCTTGTGCATACTGGCCGCCTCCATTTTTTAACCCTTTTCGAGGAATCGCCCATGTTTAAAGTCAACGAGTACTTCGACGGCACCGTCAAGTCGATCGCCTTTGGCACCGCTGAAGGTCCGGCGACCATCGGCGTCATGGCCCCGGGCGAATACGAGTTCGGCACCGCTCAGCGTGAAATCATGCATGTGGTGTCCGGCGCATTGACCGTCAAACTGCCCGACAGCAGCGACTGGGAAACCTTCGCCGCCGGCAGCCAGTTCAACGTTCCGGCCAACAGCAAGTTCCAGCTCAAGGTCGCGGTCGACACCGCTTACCTGTGCGAATACCGCGGCTAAAGCAACGGTTTCACCGCACCAACAAAAATGCCCGTGTCCAAGGACACGGGCATTTTTCGTTGCAGTGACGGACTACTCGAGAATCTCCACCGGCATGCCGACTTCGAGTCGACCATTGCTGTCATTCACCAGATTCTGCCCGAACATCGCACCATCGGCTTGAGCGCGATATTTCTGCAAGGTTGCCAGCGGCTCGCGATCGGCACTGCGCTCACCGGTTTGCGGGTCGATGGTGGTGAGAATGCAGCGCGAACACGGCTTGACCACACGGAACTCGACTTCGCCAATGCGTATGCGCTTCCAGCCATCTTCGGCATACGCCTCGCTGCCTTCGATCACCAGGTTAGGCCGAAAACGCAGCATTTCCAGCGGTCGTCCGACCTTTTGCGATAGATCCTGCAGGGATGCCTCACCAATCAACAGCAGAGGAAATCCATCGGCGAACGCGACCTGATCCTCATCGTTGCCATAGCCCGCCTGGGTGGTGCGAGCGCGATCCAGCGGCACCTGCACCAGCCGGGTCGGCTTGCCGATGAAATCGCTGACCCAGCGCGCGGCCTCATCACCGGCATCCGGCACGCGCAAGGTGTCGCGCCAGATCGTCACACCGCGCAGTTCGGCGTCATTGCCCGGCAAGGCGATTTCGATGGAGGACTGTTCAGGTGCGCTCAGGGTCAGACCGCCCTGCGCATTCCACAGGGCCGACAACTGACTCATCTTCGCTTCGGCGCGCTGGGTCAGAAAGCGGCCGCTGGCTTCGTCCACGAGCATCCAGCGTCGGTCGCCATCAAGCCCCAGCTTGTCGAGGTCGACGCGTTGCAGCACATCGACTTTGCCGGATTTCAACGGGTAACGATAAAGCGCGCTCAGACGCAGCATGGCCAGCTCCCTGGAGGATAAAAACGCCACCCTATACGAGCTTGATCAGGAATCAAAGAGCAATAACTGTAGGAGTGAGCCTGCTCGCGATAGCGATGTGTCAGGTAATGATTCGGGGCTGACACACCGCTTCCGCGAGCAGGCTCACTCCTACAATGGGTGTGTGATCAGGCCGGGACTTCGTCGAGCATCAGACGCTGGCGCACCACGTCGACCAGCTTGTCCGGCTGGAACTTGGAGAGGAAGTTGTCGCAGCCGACCTTCTTCACCATCGAGTCGTTGAAACTGCCGGACAGCGAGGTGTGCAACACCACGTACAAGCCACGCAGACGCGGGTCATTGCGAATTTCGGTGGTCAAGCGATAACCGTCCATTTCCGGCATTTCCGCATCGGTGAAGATCATCAGCAGTTTGTCGGTCATGTTCACGCCAGTATCGGCCCAGGCCTTGAGCATGTTCAGGGCTTTCAGACCATCGCTGGCAATGTGCATCTTCACGCCGAGCTGGCCGAGGGTGTCGCGCAATTGCGAGAGGGCCACGTTGGAGTCGTCCACCAGCAGTACTTCACGGCCACGGGCGCGCTCCAGCACCGGATCTTCGAGTTTTTCACGCGAGACCTTGGCGTTGTACGGGACGATTTCGGCGAGGACTTTCTCGACGTCGATGATTTCCACCAGTTGATCGTCGACCTTGCTGATCGCAGTCAGATAGTGCTGACGCCCGGCGCTGGTCGGCGGCGGCAGAATGGCTTCCCAGTTCATGTTGACGATGCGGTCCACACCGCCCACAAGGAATGCCTGCACCGAACGGTTGTACTCGGTGACGATGATGGTGCTGTTTGGGCCTGGCACCAATGGACGCATGCCGATTGCCTGCGACAGATCAATCACTGGCAAGGTCTGACCGCGCAGATTGACCACCCCGCACACAAACGGATGACGCTGCGGCATCAAAGTCAGTTTCGGCAGTTGCAGCACTTCCTGGACCTTGAACACGTTAATCGCGAACAACTGGCGCCCGGCCAGTCGAAACATGAGAATTTCCAGGCGATTCTCACCCACCAGTTGCGTGCGTTGGTCTACCGTGTCGAGAATGCCGGCCATCAATGACTCCTGGGCTTGTTCTGATGAATTCACTATGTGAGGTTATCGGCGGCAAATGGCAGTTCTTGATTGCCAAACCCGACCCGTCAAAAATGCCATGATCAGGCATTGATGTCACATTAACATCATGCTTTACTGGCCCGGTGATTTTCATCTGCTACATACTCTGCGGCGCGACCTCGGTTTGCACCGTAGGTTCCCGTGTCTAAGGGATTCCCCTAGTAACAATCAGGCCCAACCTGATATTCGCAATATCCAATAGCCATTAATGTGACGCCATTCTCATTGCATGAACGGAGTCAGGCTATTGTGTGCGATCGCAGTTCAGTGGAAACAACCCCTCTGGAACCCCTCAGCCAGTGCACCTGCACGTCTGGGCGCGATCTCCCGACGATTCATGATCGTCGCCACACACGGCATTCCCTCATGAGACATGACGTGGTGGAGATAAGCATGCCAATGGACCGCAAAGAGTGGGTACAACGCTTCCCCGAATTCCTTGTCGAGGCCGAACAACTCTTGGCCAAGTCCGAAGAATGCCTCAGCCATCTGCAACTGATCAGCAATGACAAGGACGCTATCGAGTGCATGCTCAATACCCTCCTGAAACTCGCACGCCGGGCTGAAGCCTTGGCGCTGGAGGCAATTTCCGAGTTCTCTCTGCATATTTACAGCCTGCTCAACCTGACCCAGGATCGCGTCGACCTTCACGAAGAGGCTCTGGTCGCGTTGCAGGATTGCTTCACGTTGATGGCCTGGCAGCTTGAACTGGTCGATCAACAGACCGGGCAACTGAGTCTGGATGAAAGTGAACAGACTTCGCTGATCGAAGCTTTCGCATTCCAGGTTGGTCAAAGCCAGCTAAAGCCGCCACTGACGGGCAAACGTTTGCCTCAATTGCCCTACTCGGGACAAGCCTGATCAACACGCTGTATCCACGCAGGCGCTTGCAGCGAAACGTTGAATGTCGTAATTGAATACTTCATACCTGCCAGCGACAAAATCGAATTAAATAATCACCGACGACAGACACCCATGTTTTCTGCCGACCTCAGGGTTTACCTGTGTGTTAAGAAGCACAACTTCAGGTAACACCTACATCTATCGAACTCAATAAATCGACTTTTTCCATTATGGAACTTGCGTCCAAAACACGTATTTCCTGACTCAATGGACATATATAGCGAGCGCGACCAACGGTATCTTAAGTGGTATTATGCCGCCCATTAGTTGCTTTCAAATTAATGGCACAGTGATTTCAGCGACCGCTGTCCACTGAAGTTGGCGGTCAATACATTCACTGGACCGCGTTGAAACCAATAACATAATTGACAGCATTTTCAGACAGAGACCCGCCAGCCTCAGGCCGGTCTGCCCGCAGCGAACATCCATTGGCTCCATCCGTTATGTACGCCAGTCTCAAGTCAATCACTACATGGCCACCTTCCCGGGAAAATGCACGCCGGTTCACGCTCATACTGTGTGTCGCGGCCACCCTCGGCAGCCTGCTGACCTATGGTCTTTCGACACCCCTTAGCCTCGGGCTGCTACTGCTCGACATCGCCGCTACCGCATGTGTCTGGGTGCAATATCGACTGTCACGCAAATCGATCAAATTTCAGCCTCAGGAGCTCGCCGACCGCTTGCTGGAAGTCCAGGAAAACGAGCGCCATCGCCTCAGCCGCGAATTGCACGACGATATCGGCCAATTGCTGACGGCCGCCAAACTGCAGAGCGAGTGGCTCAAGCGACGCCTGCCGGATGACTTGCAGGAGCAATGCACGGTGCTGTGCGCCACCCTGGAAGAAACCCTCGACAAAGTGCGCGACGTTTCGGCCATTCTCAATCCACGGCAGTTGACCAGCCTGGGGCTTGAAGCCAGTCTGCGTGCACATCTGCTCAAGACATTGACCAACACCAGCGTGCACTGGAGCCTCGATTGCCAGCAGCGCCTCAACGGTATTCCGGAAGAAATGGCGGTCGCCGCCTTTCGCATCACCCAGGAGGCTGTTACCAATATCCTGCGTCACGCCCAGGCAAAAAACCTGGTGATACGCGTGCAACGTCTGCCTAAAGGGCTGACGCTGCTGATCAGCGATGACGGTATGGGATTCGCCCCGTCGGCCAATCCGGGTCGAGAAGGACAACGAGGCATGGCCGGGATGGCCGAACGAATCGAGCAACTGGGTGGCACCCTGAACGTCATCAGCGAACCGGGTAAAGGCACTCAAATCGAAGCACTCTTCCCCTGGGCGCCTCGCGCACTCGAGCGGGCCAGTACGAATAAGGTTATGCGTTGACTTGCAACTTACTTCTGGTGGATGACCACTCGCTGATCAGGGCCGGCGTGCGCGCTCTGGTGCTGGATATTCCCGGTTACGCGGTGATTGGCGAGGCCAATGACGGTTCGCAGTTGCTCGAAATGGTCGAGCAACTGAGTCCGGATATCGTGTTGCTGGATATCTCCATGAAAGAAACCGGTGGCCTGGAAGCCCTGCAACGGCTCAAGCGGGTGCGTCCGCAGAGCAAGGTGCTGATCTTGTCGATGCACACCGATCCGGCGCTGATCATGCAGGCGCTCGAGTCCGGCGCCCACGGCTATCTGCTCAAGGACACGACCGCTACCGAGCTCGAACATGCACTGGAAGCCTTGCGCAACAACGAGCGCTACCTGAGCCCCGCCATCGCACACACCGTGATCAATCAGGCCCTGACCCGTAATCAGAAGCAGCAGCCGGAGGCCGCCGACTCGCACAATCTGACCGCGCGCCAGCTGGAAATCCTGCGTTTGATCGTGCGGGGGAAATCCACCCGGGAAATCGCCAATGGCCTGGGGCTGAGCATCAAGACAGTCGAGACCCACCGCTCACAGATCATGAAGCGTCTGCAAATCTACGACGTAGCGGGCCTGGTACTGTTCGCCGTGCGCGAACAGATCATCAGCCTGGACGACTGACCGAGCGGGCGCCGCCCAACAATGGAGAATGCTCCGGCAAGTGCACGCGCAACGCTGCCGGACGCGCCTCAAATCGCAAGCTCTCACCTTCCAGTGGTTCGCCATCCAGATTGATGCAGAGCCCCTCGGCCACTTTGATTTCGACCCATGGCAAACGGGCTCGGACAAACATGTTATCGATGCCGAAACCATCGCTGAGCAGCGTCTTCAACGTGCCGACCAGCTCCTGTGGCGCCGGCAGGATGCTGATATCCAGCAAACCGTCATCGGCCAGCGCTTCCGGGCACAATACGTGCCCGCCACCGGCCTGACGGCCATTGCCGATACCCAGCGCGAGCATTTCGCCACTCCAGTGAAAGTCCGGCCCCTGAAGCTCACCATAAGCAGCATGCAGCTCGCTGAATCGTGACAAACCAGTGAACAGATAGGCTGCACCACCGAGTACTTTTTTCAGGTCCTCGGAAGTATTGGCCGTGACCTGACTGCCGAAACCACCCGTGGCCATATTGAGGAAAATCTGCCCGCCCACCTCGCCCAGATCGATGTCGCGCGGCGGCACATCAAGCAGCTCAAGCGCTTCGGCAGGCTCCAATGGCACACCGGCGGCGCGGGAAAAGTCGTTAGCGGTGCCCAAGGGTAAAAGAACGAGGCTGGCTTTGCCCGGGTGCGCCGCGAGCGCTTCGGCGATGTCGCGCAACGTGCCATCTCCACCGCCGGCGATAATCTTTGTGTAGCCGTCCGCCAAGGCTTGCTCCACCCACCGCTGAGCATCCCCTGCCTCCCACGTCAGGCGCACGGCCAGCTCCCAGCCTTGCTTGCGCTTGTCCTCGACGGCGGTGCGTACCGCCTCGTTGAGTGCCTGCTTGCCATGCAAAATCAACAGTGCCCGGCGTTCACTCATCACATCACTCCCTAATCGAATCGGTTCGAGACATCTTGACCACTGCCGCCCGCAAAAAAGCCGTCAGACCTGTAATTAATTCGGCCTTCTGGCCTCAACGTCCTACACAGCGGTATTTTTTCTTACAAAACATGCGGAATCGGCTTAATTGACCCGGCTTCGACATTGGGTCACCGTGTGCCGGCGGTAGCAATCTTCAATCCAACACACAAGGATGTGCATGTAATGAGTGGATACCCCCCCAAGGCTCTTGCCAGCTCGATAGCTGAAAAAGTTTGCAAGCGAACAGTTGAAACGATCGGTGGATGCTTCCATGCCCAGTCATGAAGCCAGAGTGCCATTGAGCCCGGTTGGCCCTCTCGTCGAAAGTCGCTCGAATCAAAAGTCAGAATTCAAAAACAGCGCCAGAACCACTGGAGAAATTGATATGGAACCTCGTGTAACCGAGCTGGAAACCCATCTCAAGTACCTTCGGCGGGACATGGACGAAGTCCGCAGTGATGTCAGAACAATCAAACATCGGCTTGCCTACTCGGCGGGTGCGACAGCGGTAGTGCTGGGTCTGCTGGGTTGGGTGGCCAATAGCCGATTCGACCAGCTTGTGACACTGATCAGCAATTAAATGAATGAGTCATTGCAGGCGCCGACGACAGCCGACGCCTGCATTTGCGAGACAGCGGTCAGTCCAGCAGATCACTCAGCGGAATGAAGACCACTTCATCGCCGGCGCTCAGTGTGCGGCCCTCCAGCACTTCGACCAATCCATCTGCCCATGCGGCGCTACGCAGTACGCCTGAGCTCTGGTTGCGATAAACAGTGGCCCGCCCTTGCTCCAGACGGCCTCTAAGGTACTCACGCCGATTGCCTGCCACCGGCCAGTCAAAACCCGCTGGCACGCTGAACTTCAGCGGCTCGACGTCCTGCACGCCCTGACGGCGCAACAGATATGGCCGAGTGAGTAGCGCAAAGGTCACCAGCGTCGATGCCGGATTTCCTGGCAAACCAATGACCGGTACATTGCGGAAATGGCCAAATGTCAGCGGTTTTCCAGGTTTGATCGCCAGCTTCCAAAGGGCAAGCTCGCCCTCTTCTCGCAAGGCGACACCCAGAAAATCCGCCTCACCTACCGACACGCCCCCCGTGGAAAGGATCAGATCAACATCCTGCAACTCCCCCAGACGGGCACGGGTAGTGGCCAGATTATCCGGAAGAATACCGGCATCGATCACCTCACAGCCCAGACGTTGCAGCCAACTGCATAGCAACACCCGATTGCTGTTGTAAATCTGACCCGGCCCCAATGCCTGGCCCGGCTCGACCAATTCATCACCCGTGGAGATCACCGCAACGCGAACCTTGCGCACGACCTTCAACCCGGCACACCCCAACGACGCAGCCAGTCCCTGCTCTATCGGACCCAAGCGGGTTCCGGCAGGCAGGATCAGCTCACCGATGGTGGTTTCCTGGCCTTGTGGACGGATGTTCTGCCCGGTCTTCATCGGCTCGAGGAAGCGCACCGTTTCATCAGCTTGAACCTCAGCGTTTTCCTGCATTTCCACGCAGTCAGCGCCCGCGGGCACTGGAGCGCCGGTGAAAATCCGTGCACAGGAGCCCGGTTTCAAAGGCTCCGGGGATTGCCCGGCGAACACTTTCTGACTGACCGGCATGGGTTCGCCAGTCCAGTCCGCCAGGTTCAACGCATATCCGTCCATGGCACTGTTAGGCCAAGGCGGCAGATCCAGCGTCGAAATCAGATCTTCGCTCAGCACACGTCCCTGAACCTGAGCCAACGGCAAGTCTTCATGCTCTGCAATTGGCGAGGCTTCGGCCATCTCGAGCAAACGCGCCAGCGCCAACTCAACCGGCATCAATGCCCCGGTCTTGCCCGGCTTACCCACGGGATTCACAAGGCGCCGCCTGCTTCAAGTGAGTCACGAAATTGCACGGACGGTGACGCGCGTCCAACTGCTCGCCCAGGATGCCATCCCAACCGGTGCGTACGGCGTTGGTCGAACCCGGCAAGCAGCAAACCAGCGTGCCATTGGCCAGACCGGCCAGCGCACGGGACTGCACCGTGGAGGTACCGATATCGGCTACCGAAATCTGCCGGAACAACTCACCAAACCCGTCGACCTGTTTGTCGAGCAGGCAGGCAACTGCTTCAGGAGTACTGTCGCGGCCAGTGAATCCGGTCCCGCCGGTGATCAGCACGACCTGTACGACATCGTCGGCAATCCAGGTGGCGACTTGCGCACGAATTTTGTAGAGGTCATCTTTGAGCAACACCCGCTGCGCCAGAAAATGGCCTGCCGCCGTCAAACGGTCGACGAAGACCTGACCTGAGGTGTCGGTTTCCAGTGTTCGAGTGTCACTGACAGTCAGCACCGCAATATTGAGCGGCACGAAAGGTACATCAGCCTTGGCTTTCATAGGCTCGTCCAGTTGTAGGAGAAACAGCCCGGTGTTATATCACAGCGCCTCATTTTTTCGCCGCCCCTCTGGAGAGCTGCCATGACCCTCGACACGCAACTGCCCCCCTGCTCCATTCTGCTCCTGGCAGGTGGACGCGGCCAACGCATGGGCGGCCAGGACAAAGGTTTGGTCGAATGGCAGGGCGAGCCGTTGATTGCACATTTGCAGCGCAAGGTCCGTGGGCTGACTGATGACCTGATCATCTCCTGCAACCGTAATCGCGAGCGTTACGCGCCATTCGCTGATCAATTGGTGGTCGATGACGAAGGCGATTTTCCGGGGCCATTGGCCGGCATTCGTGCGGGTCTGAAAGCTGCGCGCCATTCGCACCTGCTGGTCTTGCCCTGTGACGTCCCGCGCATTGACGCAGCGTTACTGCAAAGCATGCGCGAGACGGCCAATCAGAATCCTGAAAAACCTTTAATGTTGCGCCATGACGAGCACTGGGAACCCTTGCTGTGTGTGATTCCGGCAGCCCTTCGACCCGCCTTCGAAGAGGCCTGGAACGCCGGTGAGCGCAGCCCCGGCCGGGTTATGCGCATGCTCGGCGCTACTGCCCTGCAATGCCCGGTCAACGACCCGCGACTGGCCAACCTGAACACCCCCGAACTGTTAAATTCCCACAACACTGTGTCAGACTGACACCATTCAAGGAACTCTCACGCCTTGTATACGTCTCAAGCTCAGTAACCAAAAGAATTCCCATTCGGAGACACACCCATGACTCAACGGACCCTCGCCACTTTCATGCTCGCACTGGGCCTTGCCACCCTCGCCGGTTGCTCGTCGCCTACAGTGATCACCTTGAATGACGGTCGCGAAATCCAGGCCGTCGACACCCCGAAATACGATGACGATTCGGGCTTCTACGAGTTCAAACAGCTGGACGGCAAAGAAACCCGCATCAACAAGGATCAGGTTCGCACCGTTAAAGAGCTGTAAGCTCTGGTCGACACCGGATACAGAAAAGCCCGCATTAATGCGGGCTTTTTCATGGGCGTTCGAAAGGTGGCTTGGGCCTCACCATTGCAGCGTAATCCGGCTCTCGAATTCGCGCTCTTCACCGTTCACCGGGTCGATAAACCGCAGACCCTGCGCCAGCAGCTTCAGCGGATTGGCGTAGTCATCCTCGACGTCTTTCAACACCTGCGGATAAAACGGATCGTTGCAGATGCTCGCCCCCAGCGCAGTCATGTGCACGCGCAGTTGATGTTTCTTGCCGGTCACCGGAAACAATCCATAGCGCCACAGATCGCCATGCTTTTCCCGAACCTCCACCGCCGTTTCGGTGTTGCTGGCCCCTGCGCCTTCCTGCATGCGGAAAAACGGCTCGCCATCGACCAGACGGCTCTTGTGCACCAAAGGGAACCTCAGATCTGGCAGCGCCGGGGCGATGGCTTCATAGCGTTTGTCGATCTGCCGCGTCGGGAAGAGCGACTGATAAGCCGAACGGGTTTGCGGGTTGGCCGAGAAAATAACCAGTCCCGCCGTATGCCGGTCGATGCGGTGCAAAGGCACCAGATGGGGATTGTCCAGGCGACGAATCAGCCTGCGCAACAAGGTCTGCTCAACGTACTCGCCGGCGGGTGTGACTGGCAGGAAATGCGGTTTGTCAGCCACCACCAGATGTTCGTCGGCATACAGGATCGACTCGACCACCGGGATCGGCTTTTCGTCCGGCACTTCGCGAAAATAATGAATTCGCAAGCCTTCCTTGTAGGGCAAATCCACCGAGATCGGCTGACCATGACCATCCAGAACTCGCCCCCGAGCGATGCGGTCCCGCCATTGCTCGCGATCAATCGCACGAAAATGCTCACACAGACAATCGAGTACGGTCAGCCAGGGACCCGGTGGCAGATAAAGCGTGCTCGCCTGATTCTGCGCAGCAGAGAATGTAGATGTGGACATACGGAAATCAAACCCTCAATACAGGGCGGCATTATCCAGCACGGAGGGAAACGAGCCTAGCGCAGATTGCTCAGGCCGGGATCGACTTGAGCGCTGCGGCGTCTGTGAACTCCTTGAGCCAGCGCAGGACATCGACAGCCTCCCAGCGGCCCGGGTCATACAAGGCGTAAAGCAACCCTTGATAACCGACCACATCCAGTTGTTTGTGATAACCGGCACGCTGAAACAAGGCCTCGATTTCGGCAAAGCAAGTGTTGAAATGCAGCTTGTTGAAGGGCGTCTTGCCTTCCGTGACCAGCCCGTCCAGGCGCAATTCGAGAACGGCCTCGCGCACCACGTCAACCGACATCCGGTTCACGCTGTTTTTCAACTGTTCGACATTGACCACGGTTCATCCCTCTGAAGCATTTACTGTATGAACATACAGTAACCGAACAATCCGTAAAATGCCAAGGAATGGATGGCAGCGGCGACCGGCGGGATGAATGAGAAAATACGAATTAACGCAGAAACGCCACAACTTGATCAGCGCTGAAGGGCCAGCCCAGTTCTGCCCCGGTGTCGACACGACGCAACACCGGAATCCGCAGGCTATAAGCCTCAAACCAAGATTCGTCTTCAGCGATATCGACCAGTTCAACCAGCAGGCCGTGCTCAACGAAAGGCATCAACTCGGCCTCGGCAACTTCACACAAATGGCATCCAAGGGTGCCGAACAGCTGACATTCAGGAAGCATGAGCGCTCAACCAGAAAATGAGTGGGCCTATTCTAGGCCGCAGCTGAAAACCCGTCGAGCCACCGCCGCCCAAAGGCTCCAGTCCTCCGACAAAGGTTCACAGGCAAAACCCTGACGCAAATCAGTCCACAGAAAAACCATTTGCGCGATCCTCCCGGTCTTTTTGCCTCTACGCTTGAAAAGCCTGAATCTGACATCGGAGTGTCCAGTGTTTGCCAATTTGTTGATCATCCTCGCCTCGTCCCTCGTGGTGATTGCGCTGTTTCGGCGCCTGCGGTTGCCGCCGGTTCTGGGTTATCTGTGCGTGGGATTGCTGGTCGGGCCGAGTGCCTTCGACTGGGTCAACGAAAGCGAACACCTGCCTGACGTAGCCGAACTGGGGGTGGTGTTTCTGCTGTTTTCACTCGGCCTGGAATTTTCCCTGTCGAAGATGATCGCCTTGCGTCAGGTGGTATTCCGCCTCGGCAGTCAGCAGGTACTGATCAGCACCGCGCTGCTCGGTTTGTTGCTGATGCTGCTGGGCATGCCGACGACGCCGGCGCTGCTGCTCGGCGCCGGGCTTTCGCTGTCATCGACGGCAATTGTGACCAAAGAACTGGGCAGCCTCGGCGAGGTGTTCAGCAGTCACGGGCAGAATGCCGTTGGCGTTTTGCTGTTTCAGGACGTTGTCGCAGTATTGCTGCTGACGTTGGTGCCAGTGTTTGCCGGGAGCAGCGCCCAAGCCTGGTACTGGGCGCTGCCGCTGACACTGGCGAAAACCGTGGTGCTGTTTGTCGGTCTGCTGCTGGCCAGTCGCTGGTTACTGCCGAGGCTGTTTCATGAAGTGGCCGCGTCACGCTCGGCTGAGTTGTTCGTGCTGTTGGCGCTAGTGATTGTGCTGCTGACCGCGTGGCTGACTCACCTGCTGGGCCTGTCCCCTGCCCTCGGTGCATTTCTGGCCGGCATGTTGCTCGGTGAAAGCCACTATCGGCATCAGATCGAGGCCGACATCCGACCGTTTCGCGACATCCTGCTCGGGGTGTTTTTCGTCAGCATCGGCATGCTCATCGACCTGCAACTGTTCGTCAGTCACAGCCTGCTGATCCTCGGGCTCACCGTCGGCTTGATGGTGATCAAGGGCATCGTCGTCGCCTTGTTGGTGAAGTGGCGCGGCAGCGACAGCGAAACGGCGTGGCGTAGCGGCCTGGCATTGGCGCAGGGGGGCGAGTTCTGCTTTGCACTGATGGCGCAAATGCAGCAACACAGCATGATGCCCGAGGCGCTGGGCAATCTTCTGCTCGCCGCGACGTTCTGTTCGATGCTGCTGACGCCACTGCTATTGCGCGCGGCGCCCCGCATCGCTACAGCACTCCACCGCAAGCCCAATCAGGAAGCACAGATCGAGGAAATCAGCGCACTCAACGCCGACCTCAATCAGCACGTGGTGATTTGTGGCTACGGCCGCGTCGGTCAATCCATCGGGCGTTTCCTGCGCAATGCCAAGCAGCCTTACATCGCACTGGACAGTGATCCGGTTCGCGTACAGGAAGCCGCCAGCGGAGAAAGTGACGTTCATTATGGCGACTCATCACGCGGCGATCTGCTGACCGCCGTTGGCCTGCTGCGCGCAAAACTGCTGGTGGTTGCCGTGGATCAGAGCGACATTGCCCTGCACATCCTCAAGGAAGCGCGCCGACTCAATGCCCATGTGCCGATCCTGGTACGCACCCGCGACGACAGCCAATGGGCCGAATTGAAAGCCGCCGGCGCCACCGAAGTGGTGCCGGAGCTGTTGGAGTCAAGCCTGATGCTCGCCTCTCACGCCTTGATCATGCTCGGTCTGCCGGCGCATCAGGTGCAGGAAAAAGTCGATCAGGTGCGCATCGACCGCTATCGCCTGCTTCACGGTTTTTATCCCGGTAGCGATGATGCTGAAACTTAGTCCTGACTCACCGCGCCGATCTTGTGCAGCGACAGGTCGGCGCCGTAATACTCTTGTTCCTGACTCAGGCGCAGCCCGTGCAGCGCCTTGATCACGCCGTATACGACAAAGCCACCGATCAACGCCACCGCGACACCGAGTGCGGTGCCGATCAACTGGCTGATCAGACTGACGCCGCCGATACCACCGAGCGCGGCCTGGCCGAAAATCCCGCAGGCAATCCCGCCCCAAACACCGCACAGGCCGTGCAGTGGCCAAACACCCAATACGTCATCGATGCGCCATTTAACCTGCGCAGCGGTAAAGCACCAGACAAACAGCGCACCGGCAATCGCGCCGGTCACCAGCGCACCGACCGGATGCATCAAGTCGGACCCGGCACAGATCGCCACCAGCCCGGCCAATGGGCCGTTGTGCAGGAAGCCCGGGTCATTGCGCCCGACGAGCAGAGCCGCCATCGTGCCGCCGACCATCGCCATCAACGAATTGACCGCCACCAGACCGCTGACGCCTTGCAGTGTTTGCGCACTCATCACGTTGAAGCCGAACCAGCCGACAATCAGAATCCACGAACCCAGGGCCAGGAAAGGAATGCTCGACGGTGCGAACGCCACCAGACGCCCGTCGCGGTAACGGCCATTACGCGGCCCCAGCAACAGCACCGCCGCCAGCGCCAGCCAACCGCCCATGGCATGCACCACGACGGAACCGGCGAAGTCATGAAAAGCGGCACCGAACTGCGCCGTCAGCCAAGCTTGCAGACCGTAGTTGCCGTTCCAGATCATGCCTTCGAAAAACGGATAGATGAACGCGACGATCAGCGCCGTGGCGCACAACTGCGGCACGAAACGCGCGCGTTCTGCGATGCCACCGGAAATAATCGCCGGGATCGCGGCGGCAAAGGTCAGCAGGAAGAAAAACTTCACCAGTCCATAGCCGTGATCGGCACTCAGCACCGCCGCCGGCTGCATAAACGTCACGCCGTAGGAGATCCAATAGCCTATAAAGAAATAGGCCAGGGTCGAGACGGCGAAGTCGCTGAGAATCTTCGACAACGCATTGACCTGGTTTTTCTGGCGGACTGTACCAACTTCGAGAAAGGCGAAACCGGCATGCATTGCCAGCACCATTACCGCACCGATCAGAATGAACAAGGTATTGGAGCTGTGAACCAGGGTGTCCACAGCGCTTTGCAGATTTTCCATAAGCAGGCAGACCTAAAGGCGAAAAAGGCACCAAAGCGGTTCATGCGCACATTTCATGCACCAAGTTGCAACCGCGCAGGCACGGAGCCGACGGTCCGGCGAACTGCTTTGGCGCACGAGGTCGATGTCCTGACACGAACCGGGCTTGTTTGGGATAAGGTTTCTCATGGCGCATGCCCGGCAACCGCGCACGACCGCCGGGCAACGCACCACGACACAGCAAAAGTTGTACCAGTCATTTGTACTGAACCTTCGCGCAAGGCTCATACTCGAACGCTTCAGACGTCACTTACGGAGATCCACCATGGCCAGCATCAAGGCAAAGACTGCTCAAGAAATCCTCATGAACGACTTCCAGACTTTGGTCGCCGACACCGAACGCTTGCTCGAGCACACCGCCACCCTGGCCGGCGATCAGGCCGATGAGCTGCGCGAGCAGATTCACGACAGCCTGCTGCGCGCCCGCGAAACGCTGAAACTGACCGAAGAAACCCTGCGCGATCGCGGTCAGGCTGCAGTGACCGCCACTGAAGATTACGTGTCGGCCAACCCTTGGCAGTCCGTTGGCATCGCTGCCGGTGTCGGCTTTCTGATCGGCCTGCTGGCTACCCGGCGCTGATTATGTCGATCGGTGAATCCGGCCCGACTACGGGCACCGCCTCTTCCACGCGACGCCTGGGCGCCGCCGTTCTGGGTCTGCTGCACAGCCATGTCGAATTATTCGGCATCGAATTGCAGGAGCAGAAATCACGAACCGTCAGCCTGTTGCTGTTCGCAGGTCTGGCTTTGGTCTTTGCCCTGTTGTTGCTGGTGGGCTTATCGACACTGGTGATGATCGTGTTCTGGGACACTTATCGTCTGGCCGCGATCATTGGCCTGTGCGTTTTCTATACCTTGGCCTCGATCTTCTGCGCACTGCGTCTCAAGGCGGCGATTTTCGATGAATCCTCGCCTTTCCACGGCACGCTCGAAGAGCTGGCCAACGACCGGGAGCGCCTGCTGCCATGAGCCTGCCTGAACTGCCACACAACAGCTCGCGTCGGGAAATGCGCAAGGCGTTGATCCGCCTGCGCATGGAAATGCATCGCCAGGAAATTCGTCATGAAGCCGGGCAAGTCCTGCAACCGCTGCATCGCATGCGCGGCATGACGCAAAACCTGCAAGGTGGTTTCGGCATCAAACACGCGCCATTGTGGGGCGTGGCTGCCGTTACGCTATTGGGCTTTATCACTGGCAAAGGCGCGAAAAGCGGCGGCGCCGGTGGCTTGAGCCGGCTGATCCGGCTCGGCACCAGCCTCGGGCCGCTGATCAAACTGGTCATGCAGAGTTCGGCCAAACGCTGAACAGATACATCTGGCTACATTCTTGCAATACCGGCGGGATGAACCTCTTTATCCGGAGGTTCAATTCCGTGCGCCTATCCGGTCGACGGGGTTCAACCAGAACAAGAACGACTAAGGAGGCCCCGTGATCGACGGGCAACCGCTCGCCTGCTTTCAACCTTTCATCGATACCGCCACGGGACGCATTGCAGGCGTCGAAGCATTGGGCCGCCTGCGCCAGGCCGACGGTCAACTGGCTTCGGTCGGGCCACTGTTTGCGGACCCGCGCACACCCGCGATTGCCCTGCGTCGCCTCGACCGGCAGATCCGCGACAACGCCTTGAGCCGCTTGCATGAAGCGCCGGTAGACTGGTTTCTCAGCCTGAACATGTCGCCGCGCTGGATCAGTCGTCTGCGCGCCGATCAGGCTCTGCCCAGCCTCAAACAATTGGCGCGCTACGGTATCGATCCGCAACGCATCGTCTTCGAGATCACCGAACTGGGCGGCAACGGTCAACGCCTGGCCGAAGTCGTCACGCGTTATCGCGAGGCGGGCGCGAGAATCGCCATCGACGACTTTGGCGCCGGCTACTCGCAACTTGATCGGGTGCTGGCGCTGCAACCGGACATTCTCAAACTCGATATGCGTCTGTTCCAGGCCGCTGCACTGGGTGGTCCGAGCAGTGATGTGGTCAAGGCTCTCGCGCAGATGGCCGAGAAGACCGGCTGCTGGATCATCGCCGAAGGCGTCGAGACCGAAGCGCAGTTGAATTTCGCCCTGGAATGCGGATCGCGCTATGTACAGGGATTCCTGTTCGCGCGGGCGCAGGAGGCGTTCTTTCCCGCCGACGCGTTTGTGCAGCACTTCGCCGAACTGCGCCAGCGCTATGTCCGGCAGAAACTCGCAGAGCGCGGGCGGCTGATGCAAATGCGCCAGCAACTCGCTGAACTGATGTCGATCCTGCAAGCCTGGGCTCAGGCGCATGCCCCCTTGAGCGCGTTGCCACAACTGGATGCCTTTCCTTGGCTGCTGCGGTTTTATCAATGCGATCGCCACGGCACGCAACTGACGCCCAACCTCGAATGGCGGCAGCATGGCTGGTTCGCCGACAATCGTTATCTGGGGCACAACTGGTCGTGGCGCCCGTATTTCTATCATTTGCTCGCCGAAGGCTGGGAGGAGCGACGTTTGACGCTCTCCAATACCTACCGCGATGCCACCAGCAATCAGTATTGCCTGACGGCCGGGCAGTTTTTTGACAACGGTGAGCGTTTGCTGTTGATCGACATCGACGCGGCTGGGTTGTAGTTACGCTTGCAGGGGCGTGCGCGAACCGGGAAGCTAGGGGCCAACGCCCCCAGTCACCTGACGGAGAGAATCAGCCTTGGATTGGCAAACCCTGCTCAACCGCGAACGCCTAGGCAAGCCGCTGCACAGCCCGCAAGAACTTGGCCGCAGCCCTTTCCACAAAGACCATGACCGCATCATTTTCTCCGGTGCCTTCCGCCGCCTCGGACGCAAGACCCAGGTGCACCCGGTCACCAGCAACGATCACATTCACACGCGCCTGACCCATTCGCTGGAAGTCAGTTGCGTCGGCCGTTCACTGGGCATGCGAGTGGGCGAAACCCTGCGCAGTGCCTTGCCCGAATGGTGCGACCCGGCCGACCTCGGCATGGTCGTGCAGTCGGCGTGTCTGGCCCACGACATCGGCAATCCGCCGTTCGGCCATTCCGGTGAAGATGCTATTCGTCACTGGTTCCAGCAGGCCGCCGGACGTGGCTGGCTCGACGGCATGAGCGAAGCCGAACGCGCTGACTTTCTCAACTTCGAAGGTAACGCCCAAGGCTTTCGCGTACTGACTCAGCTGGAGTACCACCAGTTCGACGGCGGTACACGGCTGACCTACGCCACCCTCGGCACTTACCTGAAATACCCGTGGACCGCGCGCCACGCCGACTCCCTGGGCTACAAGAAACACAAATTCGGCTGCTATCAAAGTGAGCTGCCGCTGCTTGAGCAGATCGCCCACAAACTGGGCCTGCCGCAAATCGAAGACCAGCGTTGGGCGCGTCACCCGTTGGTGTACCTGATGGAGGCCGCCGACGACATCTGCTACGCGCTGATCGATCTCGAAGACGGCCTCGAAATGGAGCTGCTGGAATACGCCGAAGTCGAATCCCTGCTGCTCGGGCTAGTGGGCGACGATCTGCCGGAAACCTATCGTCAGCTCGGCCCGCAGGATTCGCGACGACGCAAACTGGCGATCCTGCGCGGCAAGGCCATCGAGCATTTGACCAACGCTGCGGCGCGGGCCTTTGTCGAGCAACAGGACGCACTCCTCGCCGGCACGCTGCACGGCGATCTGGTCGAGCACATGCACGGCCCGGCCAAGCGTTGCGTCCTGAACGCCAAGGACATCGCCCGCAAGAAAATCTTTCAGGACAAGCGCAAAACCCTGCATGAAATCGGCGCGTATACGACGCTGGAGATCCTGCTCAATTCGTTCTGCGGCGCCGCGCTGGAACAACACAACGGTCGTACGCCGTCATTCAAAAGCCGGCGCATTCTTGATCTGCTGGGCAGTAACGCACCGGATCCTCAGGGTTCGTTACACACGTCGTTTCTGCGCATGATCGATTTCATTGCCGGCATGACCGACAGCTACGCCAGCGACATGGCGCTGGAAATGACCGGCCGTTCCAGCCATTGACTCCATCGCATGCGGGCGCCCATGGTTTTGGCTACCCGCATGCAGCCCCCCAGGTCAACCCGAGAACTTTTAACGCGTCACTGACAGGGCTGAAGATCCACAATGACCACGCGGCGATTCAGCAAGTTTAAACATCTATAAAAAGCCATTTACAGCCAGTACTTGCAAATCATTCAAGTCAAACTATAAGCCTCTTCAAATTCTGCTCCTCCTTACGTCAAACCTAGTTTGAACGTAGTCCGTTTCCTTATTAGTTGTAGGATTAATCCGATAACGTGACTGGAGCCATGTCACTTCATGCGAGTGCTCATTCAACTGAGCTAAGGTGCGCGCTTTATTCGTGCTTGCATGGGATTTGATTATGAACTCCGTTTTTATTGTCGACGATCACCCGGTCATCCGTCTCGCCGTTCGAATGCTGCTGGAGCATGAAGGTTACAAGGTCGTCGGTGAAACCGATAACGGAGTCGATGCCATGCAAATGGTGCGCGAGTGCATGCCCGATCTGGTCATTCTCGATGTGAGCATTCCCAAGCTGGACGGCCTGGAAGTATTGGCCCGCTTCAATGCCATGGGCTCGCCGTTGAAAATCCTGATTCTGACGGCGCAGTGTCCGACACTGTTCGGCATTCGCTGCATGCAATCCGGCGCATCGGGTTATGTCTGCAAACAGGAAGACCTGAGCGAACTGGTCAGTGCAATCAAAGCAGTACTTTCCGGTTACAACTATTTCCCCAGCCAGGCATTGAATCCGGTTCGTAGTGACGATATCCGTTTTGCCGAACTGGAACTGTTCAAATCCGTCAATGATCGCGAGTTGATGGTTTTGCAATTGTTCGCCCAAGGCCGCACTAACAAGGAGATCGCCAAGGGCATGTTTCTAAGTAATAAAACCGTCAGCACTTACAAAAAACGCCTGATGCAGAAACTCAAGGCCAAATCCCTTGTAGAACTTATCGAGATGGCCAAACGAAACGCACTCGTGTGAGAGCCCGCATGCCCAGCCGTTTGAAGGACTATTTAATTGCGTTGAGTGCAGGTCTTTACCTGAGCGCCAACGTGTTCGCCATGCCCGGCGGTTCACCGGACTATGCCTTGCTAAGCAGGTCGGCAAACGAGCCGGTATCGATCACGTTCGATAAGTCCCAGCGGCAATGGATGCTTGCGCGTAGCGAACTGGTTCTGGGCACTTCGGCGCCTGACTACCCGCCGTTTGACATGACGGTCAGTGGCAAGGATTACGAAGGGCTGACAGCTGACTACGCCGGACTCCTTGGCCAGGCCACCGGTCTGCCTGTCCGGGTGCAGCGCTTTCCATCCCGGGATGCGGCGATTCGGGCACTGGTCGATGGCCAGGTCGACCTGCTGGGTACCGCGAACGGGTTCGAAGCGAGCAATGCCAACCTGGCGCTGTCGACCCCCTATGCCATTGACCTGCCGGTGCTGGTCACCCGCGAAGACGAAACCCGCTCACTCACCGAAGGCCTGGCCGGGCTGCGCCTGAGCATGGTCTATCACTATTTGCCGTTACCCGAAGTCAAGGCGCTGTATCCCAAGGCGCTCATTACCTGCTACCCCTCCTACCAGAACGCGATCAACGCCGTCGCGTTTGACCAGGCCGATGTGTTTCTCGGCGATACCCTGTCGACGCATTACATGATCAACAAGGGTTACCTGAACAATGTGCGCATGGCCAATTTCGGCAAGCAGGAAGCCCAGGGTTTCAGCTTCGCCGTGCGCCGCAACAACCCACAATTGCTCGACATCGTCGACACCGTGCTCAAGGCAGTGCCTGCCAGCGAACGCGACAATATTGCCAAGCGCTGGAGCGCCGGTAGCGATCTGTTGCTCACCGACCGGAAAATGCAACTGACCCAGCGCGAAGAAGTGTGGCTCAAACAGCATCCGGTGGTCAGCGTGGTCGTCAATGAAGCGTTCGCGCCCCTGACATTCTTTGACAACGACGGCAATTTTCGCGGCATCAGTGCCGACCTGCTCGAACTGATCCGCCTGCGCACCGGCCTGCGTTTCGAGATCCGGCGCAGCCGCAACGACGCGGAAATGATCCAGCAGATAGACCACCATCAAGCCGATCTGATTGCAGCATTGTTGCCGACAGCGGAGCGCGAAAAAACCCTCAACTTCAGTCGTCCCTATCTGGAAAATTCCTACGTTCTGCTGACCCGCAAGAGTGCCGACGGCCCGACCAACCTGGGCCAGCTCAAAGGCAAACAACTGGCGATTGCCCAAGGCAATCCGATGGTCGAATACCTGCGCCGAGAGTATCCGCGCATCCAGTTGATCGAAACCGCGGATACCTTCAGCGCGGTATCGCTGCTCGCTGAAGGACATGTCGACGGCGCGGTGAACTCACTGGTGATTGCCAACTACTTCATTTCTTCGCGGATCTTCAATCAGGCATTACAAATCACCACCACCATCGGCACCGGCCAGGCTGCGTTTTCGCTGGCAACCGCCCGGGACAACACGGAACTGGCGTCGATCATCAACAAAGCGTTGTTGAGCATCGCCCCCGATGAGCTGGGCGTGATCAATGGCCGCTGGCGCGGTTACTCCACGGCATCGCAGAACATCTGGCATAACTACCAGCGCCTGTTCTACCAAGTGATCGTCGGCGCTTGCCTGTTACTGCTGCTGCTTCTGGCCTGGAACGCCTATATGCGTCACCAGATCAAACAACGTCAGGCCGCCGAGCGCGCGCTGAACGACCAGTTTGAATTCATGCGTTCACTGGTCGATGGCACACCGCATCCGATTTATGTCCGCGACCGCCAAGGCCTGCTGCAAAGCTGCAATGAAAGCTACCTCGAAGCGTTCAATGCCAAACGCGAAGACGTCATCGGCAAAAGCGTCATTGAGGGCACCTTGAGCAACGCCTTCGAGGCTCAGGCTTTTCAGGCCGATTACCAACGCGTCGTCGCCGAAGGCACACCGATGGTGGTCGACCGGCCTTTGCACATCGGTAACCGACGCCTGACGATCTATCACTGGATACTGCCGTACCGTGACTCCAGCGGCGACGTGAAAGGCATCATCGGCGGTTGGATCGACATCAGCGAACGCCGTCAGTTGTTCGAAGAGTTGCGTACGGCCAAAGAACAGGCAGATGAGGCCAACCGGGCAAAAAGCACGTTTCTGGCGACCATGAGTCACGAAATCCGCACGCCAATGAATGCCGTGATCGGCATGCTTGAACTGACACTCAAACGTATGGATCAACAGCATCCGGATCGCTCATCAATCGACACGGCTTATCATTCGGCCAACGATCTGCTGGGTTTGATCGGCGATATTCTCGACATCGCACGGATCGAATCCGGGCGTCTGAGTCTTTGCCCGGAACGGGTCAATCTGGTCGATACCGTGGCGTCTGTGGCAAGAATCTTCGAAGGCCTCGCCCGGCAGAAAAACCTCACCCTGCAAGTCATCTTCAATCCACCGGACCTGGCAATCGATGTGCATCTGGACCCCTGCGTTTCAAACAGGTGCTGTCGAATCTGGTGAGCAATGCCATCAAATTCACCGAGCAGGGGCATGTGCGGATTACCCTGGACCTCATGAACACCGAGGTGCCGGCCCGTGCCTTGATGCAACTGACCGTACAGGACACTGGCGTCGGTATCAGTGCCGAGGACCAGCAGCGCTTGTTCGAACCATTTGCCCAGGCGGAAAACAGCAGTCAACAAGGTAGAAGCGGGGCAGGCCTGGGACTGGTGATCAGTCGCAACCTCTGCGAAATGATGGGCGGGCAACTGCAATTGAACAGTCAGCCGGGCATCGGCACTCAGGTATGTATCTCCCTGGCGCTGGAAACCTTGCCGATACAGCTGAGCACAGTGAAAAGTGAAGCGGCGATCAAGACATCGCAAACGCCTCTGCGTGTGCTCGTGGTAGATGACCATCCGGCGAATCGATTGTTGATGTGTCAGCAACTGGAGTTTCTCGGACATCACTTCAGCATTGCCGAGAACGGCTGCAGTGGCCTGGCACTGTGGCGGGCGGGCCATTTCGACCTGGTGATCGTCGACTGCAACATGCCGTTGATGAATGGCTACGAATTGACTCGCGCCATTCGCCAGCATGAACTCCAGGCACGCTGCCCGCCCTGCACTGTGCTGGGCTTTACGGCCAATGCACAGCCGGAGGAAATCCAGCGTTGCAAACAGGCCGGCATGAACGATTGCCTGTTCAAGCCCTTGAGCCTGAGCCTGCTCAGCCAGTGGGTCGATGGCATCACGCCGACGTGTGCACCACCGGCCTTCAACCTGCAAAACATGAACATGCTGACCGGTGGCAACCCTGCTCAAGCCCGCCGTTTGCTGGCCGAGTTGCTCAAAAGCAGCCGTCTCGATCGTCAGGAACTGCTCGCGCTGTCGCCTGAACATGATCGCGCGGCGCTGGCGGTGGTCGCTCACAAGATCAAGGGGGCCGCGCGTATCGCTCAGGCATCACGCGTGATCGAGTGCTGCGACGCCCTTGAGCAAGCCTGCGCCGAGGCCTTGTCGACAGACGAGATCGCTCGCCGTTGCGAAGCGAGCAACCGGGCGATGCTCGATCTCGAGAACGCCTTGCAGCAGCAATTGACGGTGTCGGATCAAAGCACAATGAGCCTGCCTTAACTATGCTTGGCGCTGAGCAGTGAGTTAACCATCATGGAGAGCCCGAAATGCCCAGCCCACTGCGCCCGGAGCAACGCCGGTTTCCGCTGCATGTGCACATCAGCGTCATGTTCACCTTCCTGTTGCTGCTTACAGGAATCGTGCTGGGCCTGTTCAATTACCACCAGACCACGCAGATCATCCTCTCGAGCAGCGAAAAACTGTTCGAACGGATCGAACAGGACGTGCGCCTGGACATGGCGGCCACCTATCAGCCAATCCGCCATTTGCTGAGTTTGCTGGCGGACAACCCCGCCACTCAGGCTGCGCGCCTTGAACAACGCATGCCCCTGCTCCGCCCCTTCAGCCAGTCGCTCAGCGACAATCCCAACCTGGCGTCGCTGTACCTGGGTTATGCCAATGGCGACTTCTTCATGGTCCGTCCACTGCGCAGCGCAGCACTGAAAACGCTGCTCAAGGCCCCTGAAGCGGCGGCGTATCAGGTCTGGAGCATCGAGCATGACCCGCAGGGCGCGATGCACTCGCAATCGCTGTTTTTCGATCAGGCACTGACCCCGATAAGCCGTCAGGACAACCCAGGCGACCGCTACGATCCGCGCAGCCGTGCCTGGTTCAACGATGCCCGTCAACAAGAGGAACAGATCACCACCGAGCCCTACGTGTTTTTCTCCACACACAATGTCGGCACGACCTTGGCCCGGCGCAGCGGCGAGAACGCCGTGATTGGCGCGGACCTGACGCTGGTCGCCCTGTCCGCCGCGCTGAGTAAACATGTCGTCACCCCCTCCACCGAGATTGCCCTGTTCGACGCCGAGGGCAACGCCGTGGCCTACCCCGACAGCGAGCGCCTGATTGTCGACGGCAGCACGGCCTCTCTGGCCAAAGCGGCGGACCTGAGTCCGGGCTTGCATACCCTGTTGTCCGGCGCAGCCAAGGGCAATCGCGTGGAAGCGGAGGGTCGCCACTGGATCGTCGCCCGCAGCAGCATTCAAGAGGGTGGCCCGAAAGGTTTGCAATTGGCGTTGCTGGTGCCGGAAGACGAGTTACTGGTCGATGCCTACCGTTTGCGCTGGCAAGGCGCGCTGATCACCCTGGCGACCCTGCTGCTATGCCTGCCGCTGGGCTGGGTGATTTCGCGAATTCTGGTCAAGCCGTTGCACGCGCTGGTCAAGGAAGCAGACGCCATCCGCAGTTTCGATTTCAATTTTCCGTTGGCACGCCGCTCGCCGGTGCTTGAAGTCGACCAGTTGAGTGTGTCGATGGCACGAATGAAAGACACCCTGGCGAGTTTCTTCCAGATCACCGACACCCTGGGCGCCGAAACCCGCTTTGCCCCCCTGCTGCACCGGGTGCTGTTTGAAACGGTGCAGATTGCTCAGGCGCAGGCAGGGCTGATCTATCTGCGTGAAAGCGACAGCAGCCGCATGGAGCCTTACGGCCTGGTGATAGATGGCACGCCACAGACCCTGGAGGCGTTCGACATCCAGGGCCACGACCTGCAGCAGAGCAACGGCCCGGCGTGGTTCAGACATTTGGTCAGCGCCAACAACGTGGTGAGCAACTTCGGCTTTGATCAGGCCGGCGACTTGCAGAAGGTCCTGCTGGCAATGCAATCGCCGCGCATCCATCTGATCGGCATCCGCCTGCACAACCGCCACGACGAAACCATCGGCCTGCTGATTCTGCTGGTGAGCGACAGCGGCACCGCAGCCGATCTGGAAAAACTGCGCCCTGATCGCATCGCTTTTTTGCAGGCCGTGTCCGGCGCGGCGGCGGTGAGCATCGAGAGCCAGCGTCTGCAAGCCCGTCAGAAACAACTTCTCGACGCCTTTATTCAATTACTCGCCGGTGCCATCGACGCCAAGAGTCCGTATACCGGCGGGCATTGTCAGCGCGTGCCGGAGCTGACACTGATGCTTGCCCAGGCCGCAGCAGCCAGTCAGGCGCCGGCCTTCAGCGCCTACCAACCGAGCGAAGATGAATGGGAAGCCCTGCACATTGCCGCGTGGCTGCACGACTGCGGCAAGGTCACGACGCCGGAATACGTGGTCGACAAGGCCACCAAACTGGAAACCATCAACGACCGCATCCACGAGATCCGCACACGTTTCGAAGTGCTCAAGCGTGATGCCTGGATCAGCTATTGGCAGGCGCGCGCCCTGGGCGGCGATGAGACCGCATTGGCCGAACTGCGCGACGCCACGCTGACGGCGCTCGACGACGATTTTGCCTTTGTCGCGCGCTGCAATCTAGGCAGTGAAGCGATGGCCGAAGCAGATCTGCAGCGTCTTGATCATCTCGGCCGACGCACCTGGATGCGTACCCTTGATGACCGGCTGGGTGTGTCCTGGGAGGAGAATCGGCGTCAGTCGCGCACGCCGGCACCGAGCTTGCCGGTCAGTGAAAAGCTTTTGGCGGACAAGCCCGAGCACCTGCTCGAACGCGACCCGAACGAGTTGATTCCCGAAGACAATCCATGGGGCTTCAAGCTGGATGTGCCGCGCTACAAATACAATCGCGGCGAGCTGTATAACCTGAGCATCAGCCGCGGCACCCTGACCCGCGAAGAACGGTACGTGATCAATCACCACATGGTGCAGACGATCATGATGCTCAGCCACCTGCCCTTCCCCGGCCACCTCGACAGCATTGCCGAGATCGCCGGCGGTCATCATGAAAAAATGGACGGCACCGGTTACCCGAAACGCCTGAAGCGTGAGGACATGAGCCTGCCGGCGCGGATGATGGCGATTGCCGATATCTTCGAGGCGCTGACCGCAGCCGATCGCCCGTACAAGAAAGCGAAAACCTTGAGTGAGGCGTTGGCGATCATGGCCACCATGTGCCGCGAAGCACACATCGATGCCCAGCTGTTTGGTTTGTTCATCAACGACGGCGTGTACATGCAGTACGCCGTGCGTTTTCTCGATCCCGCGCAGATCGACAACGTGGATCCGGCCAGCCTGCTGCACAAGGCTGGCCTGACCGCGTGATCAGCAGTCGGTCAGACGCAGGAAAATCGCCGCCAGTTGCTCGATACCGGCCTGATCCTGCGCACCGAAACGCGCCAGTTTCGGGCTGTCGAGGTCAAGTACACCGATCAGGCGACCGTCCTTGACCAGCGGCACGACCAGTTCACTGTTCGACGCGCTGTCGCAGGCGATATGCCCCGGGAACGCGTGCACATCTTCAACGCGCTGGGTTTGCCGAGTCGCTGCCGCCGCGCCACACACGCCACGACCGAACGGAATGCGTACACAAGCGATCTGCCCCTGGAACGGGCCGAGCACCAGCTCTTCGTTGCGGTTGAGGTAAAAACCCGCCCAGTTCAGGTCATCGAGCTGGTTGAACAGGAACGCCGAAAACTGCGCGGCGTTGGCGATGAAATCGCGCTCGTCCGCCAGCAGCGATTCCAGTTGTGCGGCCAACATGCCATAGCCTTCGAGGCCTTGGCCGCTTTGTTGCAAATCAATCATGCCTTGTGCTCCAACAATTTCAGTCCCACCCAATAACGGGCGAATTGGTACGCGCAACGTCCATTGCGATTACCGCGGCCGGTGGCCCAACGCACGGCAAGGATGTCCAGTTCTTCGTCGCGCTGCCAGCTCAGGCCGGCCTTGGCCGCCAACTGGCCGATCCAGTGCTCGACGACGTTGAGGAAGTGTTCTTGAGTAAACGGGTAGAACGACAGCCACAGACCGAAACGGTCCGACAGCGCGATCTTGTCTTCCACGGCTTCGCTGGGATGCAGTTCGCCGTCGACGCGTTTCCAGTTTTCGTTGTCGCTTTCCTTCTCCGGCACCAGATGGCGACGGTTGGAAGTGGCGTACAGCAAGACGTTGTCCGGGGCCTGCTCAAGCGAACCATCGAGCACGCTTTTGAGCACGCGATAATCGCCTTCACCGGATTCGAACGACAAGTCATCGCAAAACAACACGAAACGTTGCGGCAGTTTGCCGATCTGCTCGACCACCCGCGGCAGATCTGCCAGATGATCGCGCTCGATCTCGATCAGGCGCAGACCTGCGGCGGCGTGCTCCGCCAGCAAGGCCCGCACCAGCGACGACTTGCCAGTGCCGCGCGAGCCCCACAGCAGCGCATGGTTGGCCGGCATGCCATCGAGAAATTGCTGGGTGTTACGCCCCAGTTGTTCGAGCTGACGGTCAACACCGATCAGGTCGGACAGGCGCATGTCGAGGCTGACTTCCAGCGGCAACAAGTAGCCGCTGCGCCCGTCGCGCTGCCAGCGCGCCGCCAGACAAGTGCCCCAGTCGATCACCGGCCGTGGTGCCGGCAACAACGGTTCGATCCGCGCCAGAACCGACTCGGCGCGTTCAAGAAAAGCATTCAATCGGGAATCCACGTCTTCTCCTCGGGCACATTCACAGTGATGATGACGATCCAGCGGCGACACACAGATAAAAATCACCCTACCAAGCCTTGTTACAAGGCGATTCGGGAACCTCGGTATCCATACATGATCGACTATGCTTGAGCAGCGAAGGGAAACGGAAGTGGTTCAACACCCCATGGATATCAAATTCACCCACCGGCTGTCATACAAGCAAGCCAGGCTTACTGTGCTGGTCGGGTTCATTCTGGGCACGCTGCTCAGCCTGCTGCAAATCGGCATCGATTATGCCAGTGAAGACGCCTCCATCAACCGTGAAATCCTGTCATTGCTGGAAATCAGCCATAACCCGGCCTCACGGATTGCCTACAACATCGACGCCGAACTGGCGCAGGAACTGACCCTGGGCCTGTTGCGCTCACCGGCGATCATTTCTGCGCAACTGATCGACAACAACAATACGGTGCTGGCCAGCGTCAAACGCCCGGAACTGCAAAGCGGCTACCGGGTGATCAGCGACTTCCTGTTTGGCGCCAAGCGCCAGTTCGAGGATCGTCTGTATCTGGATCACCTGCCCAACGAATCGCTGGGGGTCTTGAGCCTCGAGGTCGACACCTATGCCTTCGGCAGCCGTTTTCTGCGCCGGGCCGAGGTGACCCTGCTCAACGGGTTCGCGCGCAGCCTGATTCTCACCGGTATCCTGCTGGCGCTGTTCTACGTGATGCTGACCAAACCGCTGGTGCGGGTGATCCGCGAACTCAGTGGGCGCGACCCGCGCAGCGCCGAGCCGACTACGCTGGAATGTCCGTCCGGCCACGGTAACGATGAAATCGGCGTGCTGGTCAAAGTCGCCAATCAGCAATTCGAGAACATTGCCACCGAGATTCAACAGCGGCGCAACGCCGAAAACCGCCTGACCGACTACCTCGGGCAACTGGAAAACATCGTCTCGGCGCGCACCGCCGAACTCAAGGCGATCAACGCACGGCTCAGCCAGTCCAATCAGGAACTCGAAGTCGCCCGCAGCACCGCCCTGGAAATGGCCGAAGCCCGCTCGGCATTCCTCGCCAACATGAGCCACGAGATCCGCACGCCACTCAACGGCCTGCTGGGGATGATTGCACTGTCACTCGACGGCCCGTTGAATGCCGAACAGCAGCAACAGCTGTCGATCGCCCACGATTCGGGCAAGGTGCTGGTCGAATTGCTCAACGATATTCTCGACCTGTCGAAATTCGATGCCGGGCAACTGGAGCTAGAGCACATTCCTTTCGATCTCGGCTCGTTGATCGAAGACACCGCCAACCTGCTGTCGCAGAACGCGGCGCCAAGCGTCGAGCTGACCTGCCTGATCGATCCGCACTTCCCGGCGCTGGTGCTGGGCGATCCGACCCGCGTGCGGCAGATCGTCAGCAACCTGCTGTCCAACGCCCTGAAATTCACCCGTTTCGGCAGGGTAGACGTGCGCTTGTCGACCTACCAGGATGGCGTGCGCATCGAGGTCTGCGACACCGGCATCGGTATCGCCCAGGACGCGCAACTGAAAATCTTCCAGCCGTTCACGCAGGCAGGCGCCGGCATCACTCGCCAGTACGGCGGCACTGGCCTGGGACTGGCGCTGACCTACAACCTCTGCGAAGCGATGCAGGGGCGCCTGACCATCAGCTCCGAGACCGGTTTTGGCAGTCAGTTCTGTGCCGAGTTGCCTCTGCCGTGTCATACCCGAGCGTTGGTCCCGGCACCTCTGCATGGAAAAGTGCTCGCCATCACTGCGGCCAGCAGCGGTCTGGCGGAACTGTTGCAGAGCCTGCTGCCGGTCTGGGGGCTTGCGTATGAGCAGCGCACCATCGATGACTCACTGTTGGGCCTGACCCCGGACGTGGTGATTACCGATTGCCCTGAGTGCCTTTTCGGCTTGCGCCCGACGCTCGTTGCGCCGATTTTGCTGGTGACCGCCTACGGCAGCTTTCTGCCGAGCGAAGAAGCGGCTGCGCTCGCGCCTCTGCAACAACAGGCACGACCGTTGGCGCGCAACGCGCTTTACCAGAACCTGCGCCGCACCCTGCAACCGGACGTCGTTGCCATTAACGATGCGCAGCTCGAAACCGCTCCCTCGGTGCGGCGCGGGCGGGTGTTGCTGGTCGAAGACAACCCGGTCAATCAGTTGGTGGCCAAAGGCATGCTCGGCAAACTGGGCTGCGAGGTCATCGTCGCTGCTCATGGTGCCGAAGCGCTCGATCAGTTGGAGTATCACGAATTCGATCTGGTGCTGATGGACTGCAACATGCCGGTGATGGACGGCTACGAAGCCAGCCGGCAGATCCGTCAAAGCGGGCGCTGGCCGCACCTGCCTATCGTCGCCCTGACTGCCAACGCCATGTCCGAGGAACGCGAGCGCTGCCGTGCGGCCGGTATGAGCGACTATCTGGCCAAGCCGTTCCGCCGTGAAGAACTCGCGGCCCTGCTCGATCAGTGGATCCCGACTACGACAGCGCTTTGATCTGCCCCAACAAGTAATCGAGGCCGTCACGCAGGTCGTTGAGGCGGTCCAGATCGACCCCGCTGTCGCACAGCAACCGGGCCTTGAGCGGCCCGACCTGTTCGCGCAACGCTTGGCCGGCCGGTGTCAGGCTCAGGTGGACTTCCCGTTCATCACGCGTGGAACGCTGGCGCTGCACCCACTGCAACTGCTCCAGACGCTTGAGCAACGGCGTCAGCGTGCCCGAGTCCAGTGCCAGGCGCTCGCCCAAGGCCTTGACGGTCGGTTGCTCCGGCGCGGCGTCCTGCCATTCCCACAACACCAGCATCGCCAGATATTGCGGGTAGGTCAGACCGAGCTGATCGAGCATCGGCTTGTAGGCACGAATTACCGCTCGGGAGGCGGCGTACAACTTGAAGCACAACTGGCTGTCGAGCTTCAGCGAATCGACCGGCAGGCTGTTCATTTGAGCAGGGCTTCGATCTCGCCGCTCAGCTCCTGCGGCTTGGTGGTCGGGGCAAAACGCTTGACCAGTTTTCCGTCCTTGCCAATCAGAAACTTGGTGAAGTTCCACTTGATGCCCTGGGAGCCAAGCAGACCCGGCGCGCGTTTTTTCAGTTGCACGAATAGCGGATGCGCGTCGGCACCGTTAACGTCGATTTTCTTGAACAGAGGGAAGCTGACACCGAAGTTCAGCTCACAGAATTCACTGATCGCCCCTTCGTTGCCTGGCTCCTGCTTGCCGAACTGATTGCACGGGAAGCCCAAAACCACCAGCCCCTGATCCTTGTAGGTCTGCCACAGCTCTTCGAGGCCTTTGTACTGTGGGGTGAAACCGCATTTGCTCGCAGTGTTGACCACTAAAACCGCTTTGCCGGCGAAATCGGCCAAGGTCTTTTGCTCACCCTTGATGGTGGTGCACGGGATGTTCAGCAGGTTGTCGCTCATGGCACTGGGCTCCGCAGACAGTCAGGAAAGGCCAAACATAGCGAGCAATTAAATTGTGTGCAATTTAATTATCGAATAACAAGGCGACCCGAAGGTCGCCTTCAATCGTTTAAGCGCGCGGTTCGAGGTTCAGACACACCGAGTTGATGCAATACCGCAGGCCGGTCGGCGGCGGGCCGTCGGGAAACACATGACCCAGATGCGCATCGCAGCGCGCGCACTTCACTTCCGTGCGGATCATGCCGTGCGTGGTATCACGGATTTCGGTCATCGCGCTTTCGCCAATCGGCGCGTAGAAGCTCGGCCAGCCGCAGCCGGAATCGAATTTGGTCTTGGAGTCGAACAACGGCTCGTTGCAGCAAACGCAGTGATAAACGCCGTCGGTTTTGGTCGCGTTGTATTTGCCGGAGAACGGTCGCTCAGTGGCACTGAGGCGGCAAACCTCGTACTGCTGCGGGTCGAGCATGGCTTTCCATTCTTCCAGGGTTTTTTCCAACTTTTCCATCATCACACCTCAGCGGCTGAAAAAGCCCGATCTGTACCTTTTCCACGGATCGGGCGGCACGTATGATTGCGCCTCGTCACGCACCAGTCTGGCAGCCAGACCGGGCGCATTCAAACGGATTATGGGAGCCACGGCTCAAGACGTCCGCCTGTGTGAAAACACAGGAATCCCAGCACGGTTGTCCATCCACCGCCTGGATCGTTCATTTTCGGGATCACATCGCCATGCAGTTCAGCAAATCGAACAAGCTCGCCAACGTCTGCTACGACATTCGCGGCCCGGTGCTCAAGCACGCCAAACGACTGGAAGAGGAAGGCCAGCGCATCCTCAAGCTGAACATCGGCAACCCGGCGCCGTTTGGTTTCGAAGCGCCGGACGAAATCCTTCAGGATGTGATCCGCAACCTGCCGACCGCGCAAGGCTACAGCGACTCCAAAGGCTTGTTCAGCGCGCGTAAAGCGGTGATGCAGTACTACCAGCAGAAAAATGTCGAAGGTGTCGGCATCGAAGACATCTACCTGGGCAACGGCGTGTCCGAGCTGATCGTCATGTCGCTGCAGGCGCTGCTCAACAATGGCGACGAAGTGCTGGTGCCGGCCCCGGACTATCCGCTGTGGACCGCCGCCGTCAGCCTCGCCGGTGGCAATGCCGTGCATTATCTGTGTGACGAGGGCGCCGACTGGTTCCCGGATCTGGCCGACATCAAGGCCAAGATCACCCCGAACACCAAAGCCATGGTGATCATCAACCCGAACAACCCGACCGGCGCGGTGTATTCGAAGGAAGTGTTGCTGGGCATGCTGGAAATCGCCCGTGCGCACAACCTGGTGGTGTTCTCCGACGAGATCTACGACAAGATTCTGTACGACGATGCCGTGCACATCTGCACCGCGTCGCTGGCCCCGGACCTGCTCTGCCTGACCTTCAACGGTCTGTCGAAGTCGTACCGTGTGGCGGGTTTCCGTTCCGGCTGGATCGCGATCTCCGGGCCGAAGCACAACGCGCAGAGCTACATCGAAGGCATCGATATGCTGGCCAACATGCGCCTGTGCGCCAACGTGCCGAGCCAGCATGCGATCCAGACCGCACTGGGCGGCTATCAGAGCATCAATGATCTGGTGCTGCCGCAGGGTCGCCTGCTCGAACAGCGCAACCGCACCTGGGAGTTGCTTAACGACATTCCGGGGGTGAGCTGCGTCAAGCCGATGGGTGCGCTGTACGCGTTCCCGAAAATCGATCCGAAGGTCTGCCCGATCCACAACGACGAAAAATTCGTCCTCGACCTGCTGCTCTCCGAGAAGCTGCTGGTGGTGCAAGGCACAGCGTTCAACTGGCCGTGGCCGGATCACTTCCGCGTCGTCACGCTGCCTCGCGTCGATGATCTGGAAATGGCCATCGGCCGCATCGGCAACTTCCTCAAGTCTTACCGCCAGTAACTGGCCAGCAGTGCGCAACGGCCAAACGTTGCGCACTGTCTGATTCAGCAACACTTCTGCGTTCCACCTCCGCGCACGCCTTCTACACTTGCGATTCATACCGGTTACCTGCGTCCGGCGTAATGGCGACGGGTCGCGGCTGGCCGTCATCCCTATCAGTTTCTGTCGTGGGAAATGTGCCGAGCACCGAAGAATCTGCTGTAGGACACAGTTTGAAATAGTCACTCAGTTGAATAGCCCGGTGCAGCACCTTATATACCCCGCAGTACGCTACATCTTTAGCTTGAGGAGATTTCTACAACCATGATGCGCATCCTGCTGTTTTTGGCCACTAACCTGGCGGTCGTGCTGATAGCCAGCATCACCCTGAGCCTGTTCGGCTTCAACGGGTTCATGGCGGCCAACGGGGTTGATCTCGACCTTAGTCAGCTGCTGGTTTTCTGTGCAGTCTTTGGTTTCGCCGGCTCGCTGTTCTCGCTGTTCATCTCCAAGTGGATGGCGAAGATGAGCACCGGTACCCAGATCATCAGCCAGCCACGTACCCGGCATGAGCAATGGCTGCTGCAAACCGTTGAGCAACTGTCCCGCGAAGCCGGGATCAAGATGCCCGAAGTCGGTATTTTCCCGGCCTACGAAGCAAACGCCTTCGCCACGGGCTGGAACAAGAACGACGCGCTGGTCGCGGTTAGCCAGGGCTTGCTCGAGCGTTTTTCGCCCGATGAAGTGAAAGCCGTGCTGGCCCACGAAATCGGTCACGTGGCAAACGGCGACATGGTCACGCTGGCGCTGATCCAGGGCGTGGTGAACACCTTCGTGATGTTCTTTGCGCGGATCATCGGCAATTTCGTCGACAAGGTGATCTTCAAGAACGAAGAAGGCCAGGGCATCGCCTACTACGTGGCGACCATCTTCGCCGAACTGGTACTGGGCATTCTCGCCAGTGCGATCGTCATGTGGTTCTCGCGCAAGCGCGAATTCCGTGCCGACGAGGCCGGCGCACGTCTGGCCGGCACCAGCGCAATGATCGGCGCACTGCAACGCCTGCGCGCCGAACAGGGCCTGCCGGTGCACATGCCGGACACCCTGAACGCCTTTGGCATCAACGGTGGCATCAAACAGGGCTTTGCCCGCATGTTCATGAGCCACCCGCCGCTGGAAGAGCGTATTGACGCGCTGCGTCGTCGCGGTTGATCTGACCGGTAACAATGAAAAGGCCCGCAGTGATGCGGGCCTTTTTTGTTGCCATGATTAGTTCGCGGTTGCTGATGGCCCTATCGCTGGCAAGCCAGCTCCCACAGTGGGCTGTGGCGTTTTGAAGATAGAGAGAACACGATTGAACCCTGTGGGAGCTGGCTTGCCAGCGATGAGGCCAGTACTACCCCTAAAGAGCTATAGGCCAGAAACGCGGTACACCCGCTCCTCAAGTCGCGTCACGCCCGCCTGCAGGAACTTCCAGCTCTCGCCCAGCACATCCTGCTCCTCGAGCACTTGCACCTGCCAGGCATCCCCCAGCAACCGCTGCACCTCATCATCCCCCACCGCAAACGGCGGCCCCGGCATCTGCGCCTGATCGTAATCCAGCGTGATCAGCAACCCTTGTACACCTTGCGGGAGAATCCGCTGAAGATGCGCCGCATAACGCTCACGCATCGGCGCGGGCAAGGCAATCAGCGCGGCACGGTCGTATATCGCCGCGCAATCGGCCACATCACTCGCTGTCAGCGCAAAAAAGTCCCCGCACCACAACTCGATGGCGTCACCCCGATAGACCTTGAACGCGCCCTTCTCGCTGATCTGCGGCTGCACCTGATGTTCACTGAAAAAGTCCTCGATAGCCTTTTCCGACAATTCGATCCCGAGCACCTGATGACCGCGCCCTGCCAGCCACGCCAGATCCAGACTTTTCCCACACAAAGGCACGAGCACTCGCGCCGTTTCAGGTGCCGCCCAGTGCCGCTGCAGATACGGGTTCACCTCGGGCAGATGGAAACCGATCTGGCCCGAAGCCCACTTCTTGTGCCAAAACTCAGGCTGCATGCGTCACTCCCAATAATTCGATCAAAAAGCATCAAAACTTATATTAGATTTAGATCAATGATCTGACTGAAGATGTGGCCATCTTAACGCTCAGGAACCCATCATGTTTCCCAGCCTGTTTATTTCCCACGGTTCACCCATGCTCGCGCTGGAACCCGGCGCCAGTGGCCCGGCGCTGGCGCGTCTCGCAGCCGAATTACCGAAACCCAAAGCCATCGTGATTGTTTCTGCGCATTGGGAAAGCCACGAGTTGCTGGTCAGCAGTAACGCGCAACCGGAAACCTGGCACGACTTCGGCGGCTTTCCGCGTGCATTGTTTGAAGTGCAGTACCCGGCGCCGGGCAATCCGCAACTGGCTGCCGAAGTGGCTGATTTGCTGACAGCCAACAACCTGACTGCCCGCCTCGACCCACAACGTCCATTCGATCATGGTGTTTGGGTGCCGTTGTCGCTGATGTACCCGCAGGCGGATATTCCAGTGGTGCAGGTTTCGCTGCCGAGTCGCGCTGGCCCGGCACTGCAAACCCGAATCGGCCGAGCGCTGGCGAGTTTGCGCGACCAGGACATTTTGCTGATCGGCTCCGGCAGCATCACCCACAACCTGCGCGAACTGGACTGGCACGCTGGCCCGGAAAGTGTCGAGCCGTGGGCGCGGGATTTCCGTGACTGGGTGATCGAGAAGTTGGCGGCGGACGATGAGGCGGCGCTGCATGATTACCGCCAGCAGGCGCCGAATGCAGTGCGCAGCCATCCGAGTGATGAGCATTTGTTGCCGCTGTATTTTGCCCGGGGTGCGGGCGGTGAGTTCAGTGTGGCGCACAAGGGCTTCACGATGGGTGCGTTAGGGATGGACATCTATCGCTTTGGTTAAAAGCAAAAGATCGCAGCCTTCGGCAGCTCCTGCATTTGGAATGCGTTCCCTCTGTAGGAGCTGCCGAAGGCTGCGATCTTTTGATCTTTCAGGCAGACAAAAAAATCCCCGAACCAGTCGGGGATTTTTTATGTTCGATCAATCAGCCCAAGGGCGGATCAATCTTCGCGGTAGCGACGCAGTTTCAGCTGCTTACCGGCAACGCGAGTGTCCTTCAGTTTGGTCAGGAGTTTGTCCAGACCATCTTCCGGCAACTCGACGAGGCTGAAGCTGTCACGCACCTGGATGCGACCGATCGCTTCACGGGCCAGACCGCCTTCGTTGAGGATGGCGCCCAGCAGGTTTTTCGCAGCGATACCATCACGCGCACCCAGCGCGGTACGGCAACGAGCACGGCCTTCGCCCAAAGGCATTGGCGCGCGACGCTCGCGGTCACCACGATCAGGACGATCACCGGTGCGCTCAGGACGGTCGCCACGCGGTGCGTTGTTCGGCACCAGTGGACGTTCCTTCTCGATCGCAGCCAGGTTCAGCGCTTGACCGTTGGTGGCTTTGCGCAGCAGCGCAGCAGCCAGAGCACGCGGAGTGCAGCCGATGTCTGCAGTCAGACGATCGAGCAGATCACCGTGAGTCGATTCGGCATCAGCGACCAGCGGCGACAGGCTGTTGGTCAGTTTCTTGATGCGTGCATCGAGAACAGCTTGAGCGTCCGGCAGGCGAACTTCGGCAACTTTCTGACCGGTTACACGCTCGATCACTTGCAGCATGCGGCGCTCACGTGGAGTCACCAGCAGCAGTGCACGACCTTCGCGACCGGCACGGCCGGTACGGCCGATACGGTGAACGTAGGACTCTGGGTCGTACGGCATGTCAACGTTGAACACGTGAGTGATGCGCGGAACGTCCAGACCACGAGCAGCAACGTCGGTCGCAACAACGATGTCCAGACGGCCATCTTTCAGCGAGTCGATCACGCGCTCACGCTGGTTCTGGGCGATGTCACCGTTCAGCGCCGCGGCTTTGTAGCCTTTGGCGTCGAGGGCGCTGGCCAGATCCAGGGTCGCTTGCTTGGTGCGCACGAACATGATCAGTGCGTCGAAGTCTTCCACTTCCAGCAAGCTGAGAACGGCCGAAGTCTTCTGGTCAGCGTGAACCAACAGGTGAGCCTGTTCGATCGCGGTAACGGTCTGGGTCTTGGTCTGGATTTTCACGTGTTGCGGATCGCGCAGATGGCGTTCGGCAATGGCGCGGATCGACTGCGGCAGGGTAGCCGAGAACAATACGGTCTGACGGGTAGGTGGCAGAGCCTTGAAGATGACTTCCAGGTCATCCATGAAGCCCAGTTTCAACATTTCGTCAGCTTCGTCGAGAACCAGGTGGTTCACGGTCGACAGCACTTTTTCGTCACGACGCAGGTGGTCGCACAGACGGCCCGGAGTGGCGACAACGATCTGTGCACCATTACGGATTGCTTTCAGTTGCGGGCCCATCGGCGCGCCGCCGTAAACGGCCACAACAGTAACGCCCGGCATTTGCTTGGCGTAAGTTTCGAAAGCGGTTGCTACTTGCAGCGCCAACTCACGAGTTGGCGCCAGGATCAGGGCTTGCGGTTCGCGCTTGGCAGGATCGATGCGGTGCAGGATAGGCAGTGCGAACGCGGCGGTTTTACCGGTACCGGTTTGCGCCTGGCCAATCATGTCCTGGCCGGCCATGATGATCGGGATCGATTGCTGCTGAATCGCCGAAGGCTCTTCGTAGCCAGTCGCTGCGACGGCTGCAAGAATATTCGGGTTAAGATTAAAAGCGGCGAATCCGCCGGTTTCCTGGGTCATGGGTCTGCCTCTAAGTGCATCCGCAAAGACCCATGCTCCAAAGCTGCGCATGCCGTGTTGAGACTCAAGAGTCGCCCTGGCAGCTTTGTCGGCGGGGATTTGCGAAAACGAATGAATGAAAAAAAGAATCGTCCGGGAAGAGCCCGCAATGCGGACGTGCAGCCGAAGCTGACTTCGGGAAATTGCGCTACCTAAACGCGGCCCGGTTAAAGGCCGGCGCGCACTATACCGGATTTTGCCCAAAAAGGGAGCTTTTTTTATCGTCAAAATACCTGTGTCACCGCTGTGTAACGGGGTTTTGCGGATAATCGCGCCAAGGTCTATTTTTCAAAGGCCCGGCCCTGCGGGCGATGACGCTAAAACGATTCACCGACCTGCGGCATACCGTCGCTGCACCCGCCCTTCCCGCCCGAGGATTTCGCCATGAATCAGCCCTGCCCCGGCCGCGTCAGCCGTGAACGCCGTGGTCACGTCCACCTGATCGGCCTTGATCGAGCGGCCAAGCGCAATGCTTTCGACCTCGACCTGCTCAATGACCTGAGCCTGGCCTATGGCGAGTTCGAGGCCGACAGCGAGGCGCGGGTAGCGGTGGTGTTTGGACATGGCGAACACTTTACCGCTGGTCTGGATCTGGTGAATGCCAGCTCGGCTTTGGCCGAAGGTTGGCAGGTTCCGACCGGCGGTTGCGATCCGTGGGGTGTTTTCGTCGGGCCTCGGGTGAGCAAACCGGTGATTGTCGCCGCGCAAGGCTATTGCCTGACCATTGGAATCGAGTTGATGCTGGCCGCCGACATTAACCTGTGCGCAAGCAATACCCGTTTCGCGCAAATGGAAGTGCAGCGTGGGATTTTTCCTTTTGGTGGCGCGACTTTACGTTTTCCCCAGATGGCCGGCTGGGGGAATGCGATGCGCTGGTTGCTGACCGGGGATGAGTTCGATGCGCACGATGCGTTGCATTTGGGGTTGGTGCAGGAAGTGATGGCCAGTGAAGACCTGTTGCCGCGGGCGATTGAGTTGGCTGAGCGGATTGCCCGACAGGCGCCG
Source organism: Pseudomonas sp. IT-232MI5 (assembly GCF_949767845.1). Taxonomy (NCBI): domain Bacteria; kingdom Pseudomonadati; phylum Pseudomonadota; class Gammaproteobacteria; order Pseudomonadales; family Pseudomonadaceae; genus Pseudomonas; species Pseudomonas sp. IT-232MI5. The sequence goes on along the minus strand of NZ_CATKQE010000058.1, from coordinate 265,099 downwards.
TTGGGGGTGCAGGCGACGTTGCTGTCGGCGCGCCAGGCGCGGTATGAGGGTGAGACGGCGGCAGCGCAAGGGTTGCCGGCGCTGGTGAAGAAGTTGCTGGCCAGTGAGGATGCCAGGGAGGGGGTGCGCTCATTGGTGGAGCGGCGACCTGGCATATTCAAGGGGATCTGAGAATTATGTCGCCTGTCAGGGCGCCATCGCTGGCAAGCCAGCTCCCACAGTGACCGAGTCGTTCACACATTTTGCGTACGGCGAGAACCCTGTGGGAGCTGGCTTGCCAGCGATGGGGCCAGCACTGACGCCTCAGGTGGCCGGGCGAATACTGTTGATCAACGACTGCAACGAATACCCCAACTTCGGCGCCAGGGCTGCAGCCCGCGCAGTCAGCGCCTGCAGGTCCAGCACCTGATCGAGATCCGCCGGCACAATCAAAATCACATTGCCCTCCTTCACCGGCAGCTCCCAGTAATGCCGGTGATAGAGCCCACGCAACAACGCCGCGCCCAGCGGCTTGCCGTCATCGGTGGCCCACTGATTGATCACCAGCCAGCCGCCCGGATTCAAACGCTTCTGACAGTCGCCAAGAAAACTCCAGGCCAGATGCCCGACGCCCGGCCCGACATCGGTGTACAGGTCGACGAAAACCAGATCCGCAGGCTCGGCGGTCGGCAGCAGTTCCAGCGCATCGCCAACGCGGATATACAAACGTGGATCATCATCCAGCCCAAGGTATTCGATCGCCAGACGCGGCACATCCGGGCGCAACTCGATGGCTTCGACATCTTCCAGCGGCAGAAACTTGAGGCACGCCTGAGTCAGCGTCCCGGCACCGAGCCCGAGAAACAGCGCACTCTCCGGCTGCTCATGGCACAACGCGCCGATCAGCATCGCCCGGGTGTAATCGTATTCGAGCCAGCTCGGGTCTGCGGTAAACACGCAGCTCTGTTCAATGGCGTCGCCGAACTCGAGAAAGCGGTAATCGGCCACTTCCAGCACGCGAATCACGCCGAACTCATCCTGTACTTCGGCGAGCAGATGCTCGACGCGCTCCTCAGTCATTTCGTCTCCTGATGGTCACCGGGCGCGGTGACGCGATGGCACCGCTGTGGGGCCGTGGCAAAGCGGCGATTGTCGGCGATGGGGCGGGAGCAGGTCACGCACTAATTGCTGCTACCATGGGCTTCCCGTGCGTAGAACCAATTAGAGACCGTGATGAGCCAACCGTGGAGCCCTGACAGCTGGCGCGCCCTGCCGATCCAGCAACAACCGCAATACCCCGACGCCGCGCACTTGCGCCAGGTCGAGCAAACCCTGGCCAGTTATCCGCCGCTGGTGTTTGCCGGTGAAGCGCGCGAACTGCGCCGGCAGTTTGCCGAAGTCACCCAGGGCCGGGCCTTCCTGTTGCAGGGCGGCGATTGTGCGGAAAGCTTTGCCGAGTTCTCCGCGGCGAAGATTCGCGACACCTTTAAAGTGTTGCTGCAAATGGCCATCGTCATGACTTTCGCCGCCGGTTGCCCGGTGGTCAAGGTCGGGCGCATGGCCGGTCAGTTCGCCAAGCCGCGCTCGGCCAACGACGAGACCATCGACGGTGTGACCCTGCCGGCTTATCGCGGCGACATCGTCAACGGCATCGGTTTCGACGAGAAAAGCCGCGTGCCGGATCCGGAACGTCTGCTGCAGTCTTATCACCAGTCCACCGCGACGCTGAACCTGCTGCGCGCGTTCGCGCAGGGCGGTTTTGCCGACCTGCATCAGGTGCACAAGTGGAACCTCGACTTCATCGCCAACTCGGCGCTGGCCGAGAAGTACAGCCATTTGGCCGACCGCATCGATGAAACCCTGGCATTCATGCGCGCCTGCGGCATGGACAGCTCGCCGCAACTGCGCGAAACCAGTTTCTTCACTGCCCACGAAGCGCTGCTGCTGAACTACGAAGAAGCCTTCGTGCGTCGCGACAGCCTGACCAACGATTACTACGATTGCTCGGCGCACATGCTGTGGATCGGCGACCGCACCCGCCAACTCGACGGCGCTCACGTCGAATTCCTCCGTGGCGTGAACAACCCGATCGGCGTGAAGGTCGGCCCGAGCATGAACCCGGATGATCTGATCCGTCTGATCGACGTGCTCAACCCGGATAACGATCCAGGTCGTCTGAACCTGATCGCACGGATGGGTGCGAACAAGGTTGGCGATCACCTGCCGGCGCTGATCCGCGCGGTGCAGCGTGAAGGCAAGCAGGTGCTGTGGAGTTCCGATCCGATGCACGGCAACACCATCAAGGCCAGCAGCGGCTACAAGACCCGCGACTTTGCGCAGATCCTCGGTGAAGTCAAACAGTTCTTCCAGGTGCACGAAGCGGAAGGCAGTTATGCCGGCGGCATTCACATCGAGATGACCGGGCAGAATGTCACCGAGTGCATCGGTGGCGCGCGGCCGATCACTGAAGACGGATTGTCGGACCGCTATCACACCCATTGTGATCCGCGGATGAATGCTGATCAGTCGCTGGAGTTGGCGTTTTTGATTGCCGAGACGCTGAAGCAGGTTCGCCGCTAAGATTCGACATCTTTATCGCTTTAACTGGCCTCATCGCTGGCAAGCCAGGCTCCCACAGTGATCGCGTCGATCACAAAATATATGTACGACGCGGACACTGTGGGAGTCTGGCTTGCCAGCGATGGCGTAAGGTCAGTCGCACCCAATCTGTGCCAATGCCACCCGCAACCGCGCCGCACTCTCACGCTGACAATTGAGCTGCACCCGTTCCAGCCCCAACCAATCCGCCATCTGCCGCAAGTTCACCGCCAGCGCCAGCATCCCCTCCTCATCCAGCCCCGGCTCTTCCTCGTGCACCGCATGCACCGCCAACTGCCCCGCCGCCCGCTCGGCACGTAAATCCACCCGCGCAGCAATCCTCTCGTTGTGCAAAAACGGCAACACGTAATAGCCGTAAACCCGCTTGTCCTGCGGCGTATAAATCTCCAGTCGATAACGGAAATCGAACAAGCGCTCAGTGCGGCTGCGCTCCCAGATCAACGAATCAAAAGGCGACAACAGCGCGCTGGCCACAACCTTGCGCGGGACTTTCGGCTCCGGCAGGCAATAGGCGACCTGCCGCCAACCGGCGACTTCGCACATCTGCAGTTGCCCGGCCTCGACCAGTTCCGCCAGACGTGGACGGGCATCCGCCGGGTTCAGCCGAAAGTAATCACGCAGGTCTTTTTCAGTGCCGACGCCCAAGGCCTGTGCCGCGTGCAGCAGCAATCCCCGTTGCGCCTCCGCCTCGCCAGGTAAGGCTTGCTGGAGGATCGAAGAAGGAATGACGCGCTCCGGTAAATCATACAAACGCTCAAAACCGCGGCGGCCCGCCACTGTCACTTCACCGGCAGCAAACAACCATTCCAGCGCATGTTTTTCTGCGCTCCAGTCCCACCACGGCCCGGCCTTGTCTTCCCGGGTTGAAAGGCTGCCGGCGCCTAAGGCGCCCTGCTCTTCAACGGAACTCAACACCCGACGAACAACGTCCTGCTGCTCGCGACCGAATCTGGCCAGCTGCTGATAGATATCCTCGCCACGCCTGGCCCGCTGCATGCGCCAGCCCAGCAACGGATACATCGACAGCGGCAACAATGAGGCTTCGTGCCCCCAGTATTCGAACAACGAACGACGACGCCCGAAACTCCAGGCAGCCTGGTCGAGCAAATCGGAAGAATAGGGACCGAGACGGGAGAACAGCGGCAGGTAGTGCGAGCGCACCACAGCATTGACGGAGTCGATTTGCAGCACGCCCAGCCGTTCGATCAGCCGGTGAACGTGAGCGGCTTTGACAGTCGGCGGCTGGCGCCCGTTGAATCCTTGGGCAGCCAGCGCCAGTCGTCGCGCCTGTTTGAGGGAAAAGGATACTGTTGCGGGCATGAGCATCTCCTTGTCTGCTCGCAACCTACCCCACTTGAAGCTGGTTTGTGTAGCGCTCTGCTCATCATTTATGCAGCGGGTCATTTATGCATCGGATCATCCCAGAACGGCCGCACGGCTTCGTGTTCAACGTCGGCACGACTCACCCCGATGTCCTTCAACGCTTCGTCACTCAGACTGGCCAGCAACTCGCGTTCACGGTGCAGTTCGTACCAGCGGCTAAACTTGTGCAGCAGGTCGGAAACGATATGGCCGTGGCCGGAAAATTTTGATTCGTCTACATACTCTCTTTGACCTTTCATCGTGTTGCCCTCCATGTGGATGGCTCAAGTCTCGCGCCGGCGCTAAGATCAATCCAACGAATGTTTCTGATGGCATGCATCACGGAGATTCATCAATTGTCGGCCTACCCCAGTATCGATACCGATGTCCTGCGCACCTTTGTCGCCATCGCTGATCAGGGCGGTTTCACCCGCGCCGGCGAAATGGTCAACCGCACACAGTCGGCGGTGAGCATGCAGATGAAGCGTCTGGAAGAAGACGTATTGCAGCGGCAGTTGTTCGAGCGCGATGGACGCCAGGTGCGCCTGACCGCCGAGGGCCAGGTGCTGCTCGGTTACGCGCGGCGCATCCTCAAGTTGCACAGTGAGGTGTTCAACACATTGCGTGAGCCACATATGGTCGGCACGGTGCGCATCGGTACGCCGGACGATTATGTGATGCGGTTTCTGCCGGGGATCCTGTCGCGGTTCGCGCAGTTCTATCCGCTGATTCAGATCGAAGTGCACTGCGAATCGACCAAGCAGCTGCTGCAACGCACTGATCTGGACCTGTCGATCGTCACCCGCGAACCGGGCAACGAGATCGGCCAGTTGCTGCGCAAGGAGCGTTTCGTCTGGGCCGAGGCGCAGAATTTCAGCGCCCACGAACAGACGCCGCTGCCCTTGGCGATGTTCAACAGCGATTGTTTCTGCCGTTTGTGGGCGTGTAATGCGCTGGATGCGATGGGCCGCGAATACCGCATCGCTTACAACAGCACCAGCCTGTCGGCGCTGATGGCCGTGGTCAGCGCGGGTCTGGCGATCACCGCGCAACTGGAAAGCCTGATCACCCCGGACATGCGCATTCTTGGCGCCGCCGAGGATCTGCCACTGCTGCCCGAGGCCAGCATCATGCTGATCCGCAACCTGAACAACCCGTCGCCGATCACCGAGTGCCTGGCCGAGCACATCGTCGAAGGCTTCAAACTTTAAACGCGAGCATCACCGCACACAGCACCAGGAAACCGCAGAACAGCCCGCGCAGGAGTTTTTCCGGCATGGCGTGGGCGACTTTCACGCCCCAACTGATGCTGGCCAGACCACCGATGGCCAGCGGCAGGCCGATCATCCAGTCCACTTCGTGGTGTACCGCGTAAGTCACCAGGGTCACGCCGGTGCTTGGCAAGGCCAGCGCCAGCGACAAGCCTTGAGCAACCACTTGCGTGGTGCCGAACAAGCTGGTCAGCACCGGCGTTGCCACCACCGCACCGCCGACACCGAATAAACCGCCCATGGTCCCGGACGCCGCGCCAAGCACGCCAAGCCACGGCCAGGAATAGCGCATTTCGGACGTCGCAGCAGGTTGCTTGCCGAACATCTTCAACAAGTTGTAGATCGAGAGCACCACCAGGAACGCGACAAAGCCGATGCGCATGGTTTGCGCATCAATGCCCACTGCCCAGATCGAACCGATCCAGGCAAAGCAAAAGCCCATCACCGCCAAAGGCAGCGCATGTCGCAGTTCGATGCGATTGCGCTGGTGATAACGCCACAGCGCCAGCATCACGTTCGGCACTACCATGACCAGCGCCGTGCCTTGGGCGATCTGCTGATCGAGACCAAACCAGACGCCGAGCAACGGGATAGCGATCAAGCCGCCGCCGATGCCGAAGATACCGCCAAGTGTGCCAAGGGCGGCGCCGAACAACAGGTACAACACAAACTCCATCACAGCCAATTCCTCTTACGTCAGGTGACTCATCCTACGCAGTCGCGGCTGGCGGGGAAACGCATAGCAACGCACAATGGCTATGCCGATTTCGCACAAGCGTTTAGCCGATATGAACCCTAATCAATTGACCGATCAACTCGGGCTGTTTCTCGACGTGCTGGAAAGTGGCAGTTTTTCCGCCGCTTCACGTCGTCATCCGCTGACACCGTCGGCCGTCGCGCGACGGATCGACAGCCTGGAAAGCGCCGTCGGCAGCCAGTTGTTTATTCGAAGCACCCACGCCGTACGAGCAACACCCGCCGGCCTGGCGTTTGCCGAACGCGCCCGGCGAATTGTCGCCGAGTTGCAACTGGCCCGGGCCGAAGCCGTGTCCCTGAGCAGCGCGCCGGAAGGTCTGATCCGCATTGACGCCCCCGCCGCGTTTGGACGCCGTCATCTGGCGCCAGTGATCGCTGACTTTCTCGTGCTCTACCCCGGACTGGATGTGCAGTTGCACCTGATCGACAGTTTCGTCGACATGGGCGGCTCGAACCTGGGCAAAGTCGATCTGGTGCTGCGCGCCGGGCAAATGGCCGATACGCGACTGGTGGCCACGCCACTGGCGAGCATGGTGCGCATTGCCTGCGCCAGCGCCGAGTATCTCCAGCGTCGTGGGGTGCCAAGCGTTCCTGCGCAGTTGCATGAACACGATGGTCTCGACTGGGAGGGGCTCGCTCCGCCCTTCGCCTGGCGCTTCGAACACGACGGGCAAATGCAATTGCATCGCCCGGGCCGTATCCGCATGAGCGCCAACAATGCCGAAGCCCTGGTCTGCGGCGCTTTGGCTGGCTTGGGCATCGCCCATCTGCCGACGTGGCTGGCCAGCGAATACCTGTTGCGCGGCGAACTGCTGCCGTTGTTCTGCGAAAACGGTCTGCCGATGCCGGAGTCCACCGGCATCTACGCGCTGCGCATGGAACAACAAACCAACTCGCGCAGCCGCCTGCTTCTGGAATATCTCAAGACCCGTTTCAGTCCGGTGCCTCCATGGGATCTGGCGTTACAGCGGGATCTGGGTCGACACTAGCACTGGAGAATTATCTGGCGCATTAAAGATTCGAGCGCTAGATTCATGTCCATCACCGATCAAGGCTTTGACATGACTTCCGAACGCGACACCTGTGATGACCTGCTGCTGGATAACCAGGCCTGCTTCGCCCTGCATTCCACCTCGTTGACGATGACCAAGGTCTACAAGCCGCTGCTGCAAGCGCTTGGCCTGACCTATCCGCAGTACCTGGCGATGATGGTGTTGTGGGAGAAGGATGGTTTGACCGTCGGAGAAATCAGCACTCGGTTGCTGACCGATCCGGGCTCGCTGACGCCACTGCTCAAGCGCCTGGAAGGCGAAGGTTTGCTCAGCCGCACGCGCAGTCGAGAAGATGAGCGCGTAGTGATCGTCGAACTGACCGAGCAAGGCCGAGCGTTGCAAGAAAAAGCCCAGACCGTTCCACAATGCATCCTTGGCGCCAGCGGCTTTTCTCTGGAACGTCTGCAACACCTGCAAGCGGAGTTGCAGGCACTGCGCAGCCATCTACAAGAAAGCCTGATCTGACCCAACACTGTCCCCTGCGGGAGCGAGCCCGCTCGCGAATGCGATCTGTCAGCCAACTGATTTGTTGAGTGAGACATCCCATTCGCGAGCAGGCTCGCTCCCACATTGATTTCGTCGCCAGCAAAATATTTTCAACAACTGATCTGCAGCACAAACCGCTCTAAATCAAGGCTTACAGACCCTCTCTCATCCCCACCCCTTAGTCGAAGCGCGGATTTCTCAAAAATATATCTTGCGCACTAAATATTCGCGCGATACATTTATCTCGCAGTTACTTAGCGCGCAAATAATTAGCGCAACACATCGCACTCAACGAGGCTCACACCATGCAAACTCTCTACACCGCAATCGCAACCTCCACTGGCGGCCGTGATGGTCGTGCGATCTCCAGCGACAACATTCTCGACGTCAAACTCGCTACCCCGAAAGAACTCGGCGGTGCCGGTGGCGCAGCGACCAACCCAGAGCAACTGTTCGCAGCCGGCTATTCGGCCTGCTTTATCGGTGCGCTGAAATTCGTTGCCAGTCAGACCAAACGCAAAATCCCTGACGACGCCTCGATCACCGCCCACGTCGGTATCGGCCAGATTCCTGGCGGCTTCGGTCTGGACATCGACCTGCACATCAGCCTGCCGGGCCTGGAACAAGCCGACGCACAAGCGCTGGTCGACGCTGCTCACCAGGTCTGCCCGTACTCCAACGCCACCCGTGGCAACGTCGATGTGCGTCTGCACGTCACCGTTTGAAGCCATACGCAAATTCCAATGTAGGAGTGAGCCTGCTCGCGATAGCGGTTGAGTCAATCAATGTAGATGTCGACTGGAATGACGCTATCGCGAGCAGGCTCACTCCTACAGGGGATCCTGCGGCGTGACACATATCGCAGGCACAAAAAAGCCCGACTCAATGGTCGGGCTTTTTCTTTCCGCAAAAACCGATGCTTATTTAGCACGGCCTTTGTAGGAACCGCCTTCGCGGGTGTCGATTTCGATCTTGTCACCGATTTCGATGAAGTCAGCAACTTGCAGCTCAGTACCGTTGGCCAGCTTGGCTGGCTTCATGACTTTGCCGGAAGTGTCGCCACGAGCCGAACCTTCGGTGTAGTCAACTACGCGCACGATAGTAGTCGGCAGCTCTACGGAAACCAGACGCTCTTCGAAGAAGATCGCTTCGCAAACATCGGTCATGCCTTCTTCAACGAAAGGCAGAACAGCTTCGATGTCTTCAGCGTTCAGCTCGTACATGGTGTAGTCAGTGGTGTCCATGAACGTGTAGGTGTCGCCGCTGATGAAGGACAGGGTCGCTTCTTTGCGGTCGAGGATTACGTCGTCCAGTTTGTCGTCAGCGCTGTAAACGATCTCGGTCTTGTAACCGGTCAGCAGGTTTTTCAGCTTGGTTTTCATGATCGCGCTGTTACGGCCCGATTTGGTGAATTCAGCTTTCTGAACCAGCCAAGGATCGTTCTCGAGACGGATCACGGTACCGGGTTTCAGTTCTTTACCAGTTTTCATTGCGAATATCCGAATTTGGATGGGATTTACAAAAATCTAGGCCGCGTATCATATCCAATTTAGGTAAAACTGTACCAGCGCTGCGGCAAGATCAGCCTGCAAGCCTTGTTCCAGACACCATTTTTCAGCATTTTCCTGCAGTTCCGGCCAGTGTTTGCGGGTCGCAAGCCAATGTTCACCGATCGGTTGACTGGCACTCCACGCCCGCCACAGACCGTTCATCGCCTCAGCGGCGCCCGGCGACAAGCCTTTTGTGTAAAGCGCAAGGAAGGCATCGAGCTTGTCCAGATGGATGTCTTCGTCCTGCTGATAGATGTGCCAGAGCATCGGCCGCGCCGCCCATTGCGCCCGCACGAACGAGTCCTCACCACGCACCGCGTTGAAATCACAGCACCAGAGCAAGTGATCATATTGATCCTGTCGGACGAACGGCAGCACCTGCACAGTGAGCGACTGACGCACATGAATCGCACCAACCGCAAGGTTTTCCACCTTGAGCCAGTGCGCCACATCGCCAAGAATCCGCCCTTCCGGCACCAGCAGATGAGTCGGTGCAGCGTCCGCCGCCAAAACGTCCAGCCAACTGGCCAACCCGGCATTCTCGTAGGCAAACAGCGAGATCAGCTGAGCGCCAGGCGCACGATCGATGCCGAGACCTTGGAGGAATTGGCGCTGAGCCTCGGCATCCTGCTGAAATTGCCGACGCTGATCGAGCAATCCTCGCTCTCGCAACAATCCGCCAGTGCCCGGCTGGAATCCCGGAAAGAAGAAGAATTTCTGCACCGTTTTGTATTTGACCGACGGCAATCCATGGCAACCGATCACCCAGTCTTCGGCGCTGAGATAATCGAGGTTCATCCACAGTGGCGGCTGCTCGCGCGCAGCCATCGCGTCCATGTAGTCAGTGGGCAACTGACAGGCAAATGCGGCGATAACGACATCGGCGGCGTCAGCGTGCGACCACTCGGCCGGCCAGTGTCGCACTTCGACGCCATGCTGCCATTGCTGTGCCTGGTCGATATCGATCTCGGGGCAGATACGTTCAAACGCACGCAGATCATCGACCCATAAACGCACCGGCAAACCATGCTCAGCCACCAATTGCCTGGCCAGACGCCAGGTCACGCCGATGTCGCCAAAGTTGTCGACCACGGTGCAGAAAATATCCCAGCGGGGTTTTAATTCCGGCATTCAAGACTCCCGTTGGCAAAAGCAGCGATTGTCCGCATAAATGACCTCGCGCAGAAGAGCCGACGGCGATTAATCTTCGTGCGACAATCGCCACTTGCCCGTCATCATCCGCCAGGAGGCTGCCATGCCCTATCGCCCCAATCCGCGTCGCCCGTTGCCTGTTCAGCTAAGTACGCTGCATTTGACCGGCAGCATTGCCTTGGGCATGTGGCTGGGCTTTCTCGCCATTGCGCTGACCTGTTGGCTGCTGTCGCATTTTGTCTTCAAAGAGCAATTGGTACCGGTGGCTCAAGCGGTGCAGCAACTGGCCAATCCGCCCGCCGTGCAGGTGCAGCCGGACATTCCGCCGCAGAGCCCGCTGTTCGACCAGTACGAAGAAAACCTGCGCAAGAATGAACAGCAGGCTCGACTCGATCAAGCGCGCAGCAGCTCGCGAAATCAGTCGAACCCGAAATGCCAGTTCTGGCTGCAGCAGGATCAGACGGCTCCAAGCGAGAAAAGCCGCGCCAACGTTTTGCAATTCTGCGATTGATCATGAACAAACACAGCGTCCACCAACTGATTCTCGACAAGCTGCGCGTTGACCTCGACATCGCCGAACGCGCCGCACAAACCGCTTACGAAACCGCAACCCACGAAGAAAACATCGCCGAAAACAAGTACGACACGCTGGGTCTCGAGGCGTCGTATCTGGCGGCCGGACAGGCGAAACGTGTCGAAGAAATTCGCCATTCATTGGCGCTGTGCCAGAACCTGACTCTGCGTGCCTACGATGAAAATCGTGGCATCGAGGTCGGCGCCCTGCTCGGTCTGGAAGACGAAAAGGGTCGCGAGCAATGGCTGTTTCTGGCACCGGATGCGGCAGGTCTGAAAGTCGACGTGGTCGGTCAGCCGATTACCGTCATCACCCCGCGCTCGCCGCTGGGCAAAAGTCTGCTGGGCAAGCTAGAAGGTGATGAGGTGGAGATACTGGTGGCGGGCACCCGGCAACAGTTTGCTGTCACCGAGGTGCTCTGATTCAACGGATCAGTGAACCGGCAGTTCGACGCCGTCGAACAGTTCTTCCAGTTCCTGCTTGTTGTGGCACTGAATGGCTTTGGCCATCACTTCGCGGGTCAGGTGCGGGGCAAACTTCTCGATGAAGTCGCACATGAAACCACGCAGGAAGGTGCCGCGACGGAAACCGATCTTGGTGATGCTCGATTCGAACAGTTCGCTGGCATCCAGCACCACCAGATCATTATCGAGCTTGGTGTCGACGGCCATTTTCGCCACGATGCCCACGCCCAGGCCCAGGCGCACGTAAGTTTTGATCACGTCGGCGTCGGCAGCCGTGAACACCACTTTCGGCGTCAGGCCACGATGGCTGAAAGCTTCGTCGAGTTTCGACCGGCCGGTGAAACCGAACACGTAAGTCACGATCGGGTATTCGGCCAAGGCTTCGAGGGTCAGCTTCGGCAGCTTGGTCAGCGGGTGGCCCTGCGGCACGACCACGCAGCGGTTCCAGCGGTAGCAAGGCATCATCACCAGGTCGCCGAAGAGCTCCAGCGCTTCGGTGGCGATGGCAAAATCCACAGTGCCGTCAGCGGCCATTTCGGCGATCTGCATCGGCGACCCCTGGTGCATGTGCAGCGCCACGTCGGGGTATTGCTTGATGAAATTACTGATCACCGGCGGCAGTGCGTAACGTGCCTGGGTGTGGGTGGTGGCGATCGACAGGGTGCCTTTTTTCTCGTTGGAGAATTCCTGGGCGATCTGCTTGATGCTTTCGACCTTGCGCAGAATCTCACCGGCGGTGGTGATGATGCGCTCGCCGGCCGGGGTCACGCGGGTCAGGTGCTTGCCGCTGCGGGCAAACACTTCGACGCCAAGTTCGTCTTCCAGCAGGCGGATTTGTTTACTGATGCCCGGTTGCGAGGTGTAAAGGCTTTGGGCTGTAGCGGAAACGTTGAGGTCGTGGTGCGCCACTTCCCAGATGTAGCGCAATTGTTGAAGCTTCATATGAATCCCTCAAAGCAGGTAGACGCCACGGGCATCAGCGACGGTATATAACTATATTAATGGTTTGAATAATAAATCTAGAACTTTTTTATCAAAGCGCCATTATTCCTGCCTCAGCGATCCTCCCGCCGCCGACGCTCCACCAACGGCACCAGATAAACCGGCACCTTGGCCAATTGCAGGACCCGCGCCGCCGTGCGCCCCAACGGCGTTTCCGCGCCCACCCCGTGGCTGTGACTGCCGACGATCAGCAGATCGACAGAGAGTTTCTGCACCTGGTCGAGTATCACTTGCGACGGATCACCCTGCAGCACGCGCACCGCGCGAATGCGCTGCAGATCCTGCTCGCCTTCATCTCCCAGTTCTTCGCGAAAACTTTCCAGCACCCGCTGCTCGATATTGGCGATGACAGTTTTCAGACCCTGGCTGTGAAATTCGTTCAATGCCTGCTCGTCGAGATAGCTCTGCAACACCGATTCGGCAAACAGCCCCATCGGCTCCACCGCGTGCACCACGTACAAATCGGCATTGAATGTTCGCGCCAGCGCCAAGGCATGCTGCATCACTAACGGTGCGTACAGACCGAGGTCAGTGGCATACAGCATCGAACGAATCATATGACCTCCTCGCGTGCCAACATGGCGGAGATTTGATTCAGCTTAGCAGTGCCTTGGCGAGTACGACGTGCGACGCAACGTCTTGAAGCACGTAGGCTTTAGACCGACGGTTCGTTACTGATGCCGTGCGGTACGTGGCCGGTGGCAACGACTTCGCGGGCGAGTTCGCAGTGGCCGGCCTGATCGTCGAAAAACACGTCGGCAGCAAACGCTTCGAGAAACGCCGACTTGGTCAGGCCGCCGAGGAACAGGGATTCGTCGAGGCGGATGTCCCACTCGCGCAAGGTGCGGATCACCCGCTCATGGGCCGGCGCCGAACGCGCGGTGACCAGCGCCGTGCGGATCGGGCAATCGTCATCGGGAAACTCGCGCTGCAACAGATTGAGCGCTGCCAGAAAGCCTTTGAACGGCCCGCCGCGCAAAGGCTCGCGGGCGGCTTCACGCTCCTTGGCCTGAAACGCTTCCAATCCGCCGGATTGATAGACGCGCTCCGACTCATCGGAAAAGATCACCGCGTCGCCGTCGAAGGCGATGCGCAATTCGTCGCTGGCCGCGCGGCTGGCGCCACCGGACAGAATGGTTGCAGCAGCGAATCCGGCATCCAGCGCGGCGCGCACATCTTCGGCATGAGTCGACAGAAACAGGTCGCAACCGAACGCTTTCAAATACGGATACGGACTGCGCCCGCCGACGAACGCCGCGCGGGAAATCGCCAGACCGTAATGGTGAATCGAGTTGAACACGCGCAGTCCGGTGTCGGCGCTGTTGCGCGAGACCAGAATCACCTCGACCCGTGCTCGGCCGAGGCGACTGTTCAGGCTCAGGAGTTTTTCCACCAGCGGGAAGGCGTCGCCGGGCGCAAGAATTTCGTCTTCGTGCTCGATCTGATATTGCCGATAGGCTTCGACCCCGCTCGACAGATAGACCTTGTGGCTCTCGCTCAGGTCGAACAAGGCGCGCGACGAAATCGCCAGCACCAGTTTGTCATCGATGTTCTTGGCCATGCCTTCCCCCAGAGCGACCGGCTTAAACGTTGCGCCGGTCGATAAAACTTAAATTGCGATACAACGCTTCGATGCGCGGCAGCTCACAGCCCGCCGCTTTCGCCGCTGCCAATGGCCGAGCGTAGATCGCTTGCAGCTCCAGCGGGCGTTTGTGTGAAAAGTCGTGGTACATGCTCGGCCAGTAGTCGGGCATTTTCTCGGTCATCATGAACAGATAGTCGGCGTATCCCGGCGGCACGTCATGGCCGCAGGCCTTGGCGCCCTGCACCACTTCGGCCATCAACGCCTGAATCAACGCGCGACTGTCGGCATCGGCCATCAGCGGTGTGGTGCTGGCGCCGAGCAGAACCGAAAGTCCGTTATAAGGAATATTCCACACCAGTTTCTGCCAGCGCGCCTGTTGCAGATTGGGCATCGCCTGGGAATCGATTCCGGCAGCGCGGAACAACCCGGCCCCCTCCTCGACGATCGCCATAGGTGCGACGTCATCACTGGCCGGACCGCTGTGATAACCGACGTTCACCGCGCCCAAGGCTTGATGGGTGACTTGTCCAGGTCCCTCACGATGCACGCAGATCAGGCACAAACCGCCCAGCAGGTGAAGAGAGTCGGGAAGCAGTTCACGCAGGCTGTCCTCGACGTCGAGACCGTTTTGCAGGACCAGCACTTTCGCATCGGGTTTGGCCGCTTGAATGATTGAAGGCGCGAGGCCGGCGTTGCTGGTAGTTTTCGCTCCCACCAACAGCCAGTCGCATTTGGGCATGTCTTCGGCCGACGAATAGGCCTGCGCCGGATGCAACGTCAGCGGGCCATGCACCGCGCTGTTGATGTGCAAGCCGCGCTCGGCCACCGCTGAAAACTCGCTGCGCAACAGGAAGTGCACATCGAAACCGGCGCGCGCCAGCATCACACCGTAAAACCCCCCGATTGCACCGGTACCGATAATCCCTATGACCGGTTTATTCACTGCCCCCATCATGGCAACTCCTCTGCAATTCGACCCAGTGCCTGCGCCAGCGCCGCGTTCAGCGCATCGGCCGTCAGGCGCGTGTGCAATGCCCCAAAGAACTCGCCGTCGCGCACCACAAACAGCGCCGGCAAATGAAAGACCTGATAGCGCTCCACCAACCCGCCGTTGTCGCCGGCATCGATCCAGCACAACTGATCGATTGCCAGATCGAGTCCCGGCAACACCTCGCGGGCATAACGGCAACTGGCGCAGCCGACGCTGGTGAAAATCACCAGCGAAACGCCGCTCATCGCCAATAGCCGTTGGTCGGCGTCGAAATCGGTCAGTTCGGATTCGACCACTATACTGGGGGAAACAATGTCAAATGGCCGACACAGGGAGTCTGTGCTCATGGGACGTTTCATTCCTCATCCGGACGAGGTGCCGGTTGAATTAACCTTGCTCAAGCCTGAGTGTATTTCCAGGCAACAGCTGCACACTATCAGCCTCGGCGGCATCGCTTGCAATTACCACCGTGCCTGGCGCCATGGCACCGCCCTGCAAGTACGCATGCCGACACTCAATGCCGACATCTGTTATCCGGGCTATGTAGCGTGGTGCCTGCGACGCAAAAGAGGCTATCTGGTGGGCATCGCGTTCACCGATGAGCAGACGCTGTTCAGTGCGCGAATGGGTGAGCAAGTGTGTCAGATCGAGCGCTATTGCCGCATGCACGACACCCACGATGACCTGCAAGAAATTCAGGCAGTCGCCCTGCAATGGGTCGAGCAACACGCCGACGAGTTCTCCCACGACAGCGTGCGCAAGGCTTTTGCGCAGCCAGCGCTGGACTAAAGCACCTTTTGCCCATTGTCTAGCAGGCGCTTTACGCGCTAAGGTTCCGCTCCCCGACGCGCTTAAATCTGCTGTGCTCCGCCGCGCGGGGATCGCTGGCGGCCGGCACCCGTGACCTGACGAGTAAACGATGGCTGATTTACCGATCAACGACCTAAACGTCGCCTCTAACGAGACCCTGATCACTCCCGATCAGCTCAAGCGTGATATCCCTCTGAGCGATGCTGCCCTGCGCACCGTCACCAAGGGTCGCGAAGTCATTCGCAACATTCTTGATGGCACCGACCACCGTCTGTTCGTAGTGATCGGCCCGTGCTCGATCCACGATATCAAGGCTGCCCACGAATACGCCGATCGCCTCAAGGTGCTGGCTGCGGAAGTTTCCGACACCCTGTATCTGGTCATGCGCGTATATTTCGAGAAGCCACGCACCACCGTCGGCTGGAAAGGCCTGATCAACGATCCGTACCTGGATGACTCGTTCAAGATTCAGGACGGTCTGCACATCGGTCGTCAGTTGCTGCTGGATCTGGCCGAAAAAGGCCTGCCAACCGCGACCGAAGCCCTCGACCCGATCTCCCCGCAGTATCTGCAGGACCTGATCAGCTGGTCGGCCATCGGCGCGCGTACCACCGAATCGCAGACTCACCGCGAAATGGCTTCCGGCCTGTCCTCGGCAGTCGGCTTCAAGAACGGCACTGACGGCGGTCTGACTGTGGCGATCAACGCCTTGCAGTCGGTGTCCAGCCCGCACCGTTTCCTTGGCATCAACCAGGAAGGTGGCGTGTCGATCGTCACCACCAAAGGCAACGCCTACGGTCACGTGGTGCTGCGCGGCGGCAACGGCAAGCCGAACTATGATTCGGTCAGCGTGGCCCTGTGCGAGCAGGCGCTGAACAAGGCGAAGATCAAGCCGAACATCATGGTCGATTGCAGCCACGCTAACTCCAACAAGGACCCGGCTCTGCAACCGCTGGTGATGGAAAACGTCGCCAACCAGATCCTCGAAGGCAATCAATCGATCATCGGCCTGATGGTCGAGAGTCACCTGAACTGGGGTTGCCAGGCAATTCCAAAAGACCTCGCCGACCTGCAATACGGCGTGTCGATCACCGATGCGTGCATCGACTGGTCCGCCACCGAGAACACCCTGCGCAGCATGCACGCCAAGCTCAAGGATGTTCTGCCGAAACGCCAGCGCAGCTGATACGCGTTTTACAGGCATAAAAAAACGCCGGGCAATGCCCGGCGTTTTTGTGTGTGCGATTCAGATTTTGGCGGCGCGGCGCTGATGACGTTCCATGTAGCGCTCGACGTAGGAGCATGACGGGATCACCGTGTAGCCCATTTCTTCGGCGTACTGCAGCGCGCTTTCGGTCAGCGCTGCGGCAATGCCACGGCCACGCAGGGCGTTGGGCACGAAGGTGCGATAGATATCCAGGGTCTGTTTCCCCAGATCCATATAGGTCAGGTAGGCACGATGACCGTCCACATTGGTCTCGAACTGATGACCAGCCTGGTCATGGTGGATGGACAACGCCTCGCTCATCACTACTCCTCGCGGGTCTTGAATTCTGACCCCTACCTTACCGATGTTTTTCCGGCGAAGGAACATCTACGCCACCCCGTGCCTGATGGACACCGAGAAGAGCCACACCGATCTCGCGCAACCTGGCACCTGATAAATAGTAGGCACCATTGGCAAAAATGCTCAAGGTACGCTCGTCATCAAGCGGGTTGACGGGGGTTGCTCCGATGGACGCAGAGGTGATTGGGGAGAAGATCTTCCCGGGCCACTCACCTGAACATTGCCGGATGTTGAGACTTAAGACGTGCAGCCTTTTTTAAAGTCACCTCAACATGGACAAAGATAAGCGAAGCAGCGCGCAAAATCGGAACAAAAGTGTGGACGAATTCATCTAGACAGACTTTAGCCAAGACTGCAAAAACAGCACGTGGCAACGGGAACTTTTTCTCATTAACTCGCTCAGCTCGGGGCTTGCAGCTGGGTATTTTTTAAGCAGTGCAGTTAAAAGTTGCTCGAAAAAGAATCAACGCCTACAATTTTTTTTGCTTCTTGCCTTACGTCAGTTTACTTACTACAAGTAATGGGTAGTATGTACGCCGGCTATTTCCTCAATCGTGAGGAGACAGCCACTTAATTTGAAAGTCCTTGAAGGGGAACACGATGAACAACGTTCTGAAATTCTCTGCTCTGGCTCTGGCCGCAGTTCTGGCTACCGGTTGCAGCAGCGCATCGAAAGAAACCGAAGCACGTCTGACCGCTACTGAAGACGCAGCTGCTCGCTCCCAGGCTCGTGCAGACGAAGCTTACCGTAAAGCTGATGAAGCTCTGGCTGCTGCTCAAAAAGCACAACAGACTGCTGACGAAGCTAACGAGCGTGCTCTGCGCATGCTGGACAAAGCTAGCCGCAAGTAATAATCCCTCGGGATTGTTATCAAGCCGACCCGATTTTTCGGGTCGGCTTTTTTGTGCCCGATGCTTTTCCCCGGGCAATAAAAAACCCGCCGACGCTACACGCATCGGCGGGTTTTTGATCTCGACTTACTGCTGCAAGTCGATCGGTGTGTTCGAGACTATCGGCGCCGAGGTATTCGGCGTGCCGATTTCAGTTGGCAGACCATCTTCAGCCGCGACCACATCACGCACCACATCCCAGTTCACGCGCAGGTTACTGGTGACGTCTTCGCGCTTGAGCATCGCATTGATCACGGCAGTGTGCTTGTCGACCACCGACGGGTTGCCCTTGTCGTCGATCGGCGTGTGCGCTTCCAGATAGACCTTGCCGCCACTGCTGCCGAACTTGTAGGCATCGTTGAGGATGCGCACCGAGGTACCCACCGGGACCATGCTGGCCATTTCCAGCACGTTGTTGTTGAACATGCGGAAGCAGCCGTGGCTGGTGCGCATGCCGATACCGAATTTCTTGTTCGAACCGTGGATCAGGTAGCCCGGCGTGCCCAGGGTGAACTTGAACGGACCCAGCGGATTGTCCGGGCCGGCCGGCACTACGTTCGGCAGCGGGTCGCCGTCAGCGGCGTGTTCAGCCTTGATCGACGCTGGAGGCGTCCAGGTCGGGTTAGGCGTCTTGGCGGTGATCGAGGTGTGCGCGATCGGCGAACCCCAGCCCTCACGACCAATACCCAGCGGGAACGTGTACACCACGTTCTTGCCTTTCGGGAAGTAGTAGAGGCGGTATTCGGCGAGGTTGATGACGATGCCTTCGCGCGGGCCCGGCGGCAGAATGAAACGGGTCGGCAGAACGATTTCGGTGCCGGCGCCCGGCAACCAGGCATCGACGCCCGGGTTGGCCGCGACCATTTCCGAGTAACCCAGATCGTACTTCGTGCCCAGATCGGCGAAGGTGTCTTCGTACTTGGCTTTGATCACCTGCACCTGACCGATGATGTCTTCACCGGGTGGTGGCAGGGGAAACTCCAATGCAGCAACGGGACCGGCCACACACAGGGCGGCAAGTGACAGGCAGCGGGTGACGGCAGGAAAGCGCGGCAACATCCGGAAAATCCTTCGCATGATCAACAAGGGTATAAGAGCGCGATTGTACACCGCACTTTGAATATTCGGGGAGCCACGCCGATGGACCGTGCTGAATGCGAAAAGATCGCAGCCTTCGGCAGCTCCTACAGGATTACGCGAACCCATGTAGGAACTGCCGCAGGCTGCGATCTTTTGCTCTTAAAGCTCGAAACGCAGCTCCGGCCAGATTGGCGAGGTGCCGCGCTTCTGCGACTCCAGAATCGCCCGGCACAGCGAGCACAGGCGCTGATCCTGAAACACCCGGCGATCCACGCTCGACCAGCGCGGCTGCGCCGGCAGCAGACTGCCGCACAGGGTGCGATCGGCCGAACCACCGAGTTCGAGTTGCCGGGTCACCAGATGCACCCGCACTTCCTGGCAGGCGAACAGATCCAGCTGCTCGTCAGGCTCGATCAGTTGGTAGGCAAACAGGGACCAGGCAGAACGCGACATCGGGGGCTCCAAATAAGGGGGCGCCACATTAGCCGAAAGCCTGCCCTTAGAAAAGCCTCATAACAGCGGTTTTAGCGTCGGCCAGACATTTTCCAGCAACTTGCCCTGAGCCCCGGCCGCCGGGTGCAGACCATCGGCCTGCATCAGGTCTGGATGACCGCCCACGCCGTCGAGGAAAAACGGCACCAGAGGGATCTTTTTATCGTCGGCGAGTTTGCCGTAGACCTCGGCAAAAGCATCGGTGTAGCGCTTGCCGTAATTGGGCGGCAGTTGCATGCCGAGCAACAGCACCTTGGCCCCGCTCTGACGCGAGCTGTCGATCATCGAGGCAAGATTTTGTTGCAATTGATTTGGCGGCATTCCGCGCAAGCCATCGTTGCCACCCAGTTCGAGGATCACCAGTTCCGGCTTATGCTCTGCAAGCAGCGCCGGCAGCCGTGCCTGGCCTCCGGCACTGGTGTCGCCACTGATCGAGGCATTGACCACTTTGTCGTCGAAACCCTCCTGTTTGAGCCGTTGTTCGAGCAACGACACCCACCCCAAGCGGGTATCCAGTCCGAAACCGGCGCTGATACTATCGCCAACGATCAGGACAGTACCCGCCGCTGCGTTCTGGGCCATGCACATCAAGGCCAGGCCAGCACTCAAAAACCACACACGCATCGGATTCTCCATGGGCGCAAGCATTCTCACCGCGAAGAACCTCAGCAAAGTGGTTCCCAGCGCGGAAGGTGAACTGACTATCCTGCACGAACTCAGCCTGGAACTGAACAAGGGCGACAGCCTCGCCATCGTCGGCGCATCCGGTTCAGGCAAATCCACCCTCCTCGGCCTGCTCGCCGGCCTCGACCTGCCAAGCAGTGGCGAAGTCATTCTCGCCGGCCAGGGCCTGAGCAATCTCGATGAAGACCAGCGCGCACGTATTCGTGCCGAGCACGTGGGTTTCGTCTTTCAATCGTTTCAACTGCTCGACAGCCTCAACGCACTGGAAAACGTCATGCTGCCGCTGGAACTCGATGGCCGCAAAGACGCCCGTGAACGCGCGACCGAATTGCTCCAGCGCGTCGGACTCGGCCAGCGCCTCACGCACTCGCCGCGCCAGCTCTCCGGTGGTGAGCAACAACGTGTTGCGATCGCCCGTGCGTTTGCCGCCGAGCCCGATGTGCTGTTTGCCGACGAACCGACCGGCAACCTCGACAGCCACACCGGTGAGCGCATCAGCGATCTGCTTTTCGAATTGAACAAGGAACGCGGCACCACCCTGGTGCTGGTGACCCACGACGAACGCCTGGCCCATCGCTGCCGGCGCCTGATCCGTCTTGAAGCCGGGCTGTTGGTCGCCCCTCTGGAGCCTTGATGGCACGTTTGCAGCTGTTGCGTCTGTTCAGTCTCGCTATACGCCAACTCCTGCGCGATGCCCGCGCCGGCGAATTGCGCGTGTTGTTCTTCGCCTTGGTCGTTGCAGTAGCGGCGAGTACCGCCATCGGCTATTTCGGTGCCCGACTGAATGGCGCGATGATGCTGCGCGCGACCGAGTTCCTCGGCGC
This sequence comes from Pseudomonas sp. IT-232MI5, assembly GCF_949767845.1. Classification (NCBI taxonomy): domain Bacteria; kingdom Pseudomonadati; phylum Pseudomonadota; class Gammaproteobacteria; order Pseudomonadales; family Pseudomonadaceae; genus Pseudomonas; species Pseudomonas sp. IT-232MI5. The sequence continues at coordinate 243,908 of NZ_CATKQE010000058.1, read as the reverse complement.
CGACCTGGTGCTTGAGGGCAGTTCGCCAGCACGCGAAGAACAGATCAGAAGCGGCACCGAGCTGCGTCTGAAGCATGCGCAAGTGGTGGAATTCTCCAGCGTCATCGCCACCGACAACGGCATTCAGCTGTCGAGCATCAAAGCCGTCGACCGCGCCTATCCGTTGCGCGGCGAACTGAAGAGTGCGCCAGCGCCCTTCGCCACCGAAGAACCCGGCGGTGAACCGCAACCCGGCGAAGCCTGGGTCGAAGCACGCCTGCTGACCGCACTGGATCTGAAGATCGGCGACAGCATCGATGTCGGCATGAAGACATTGAAAATGACCCGTGTGCTGACCTACGAACCGGATCGCGCCGGCAACTTCTACAGCCTCACGCCGCGAGTGATGATCAACCTCGATGACCTCGCCGCCACCGGTGTCGTGCAACCCGGCAGCCGCGTGAGTTACCGCGAACTGTGGCGCGGCGAACCGCAGGCGCTGGAAACCTATCGGCAACTGATCAAACCCGGGCTCGCTGCGAATCAGCGCATTCAGGATGCCCGCGATGGCAACCGGCAGATTGGCGGTGCACTGGGCAACGCCGAACGTTATCTGAACATGGCCAGTCTGGTCGCCGTGCTGTTGGCCGGTGTCGCGGTGGCGTTATCGGCCAACCGTTTTGCCAGTCGCCGTTTCGATGCCAGTGCGTTGTTGCGTTGCCTTGGTCTTTCGCGCCGGGAAACCATGGTGCTGTTCAGTTTGCAGTTGACCGTGCTCGGGCTGCTCGCCGCACTGAGTGGTGCATTGCTCGGCTGGTTGGCGCAACTGGGTTTGTTCGCGCTGCTGCATGATTTGTTGCCAAGCGATGTACCGCCGGGCGGGCTGTTTCCAGCCATCGCCGGGATCGGCACCGGGCTGGTGGCGTTGGCCGGTTTCGCCTTGCCGCCGCTGGCCGCATTGGGTCGCGTGCCGCCGCTGCGGGTGCTGCGCCGCGACATGCTGCCGATCCCGTCGAGCACGTGGATGGTTTATGGCGCCGCGTTGGGTGCGCTCGGTTTGATCATGTGGCGCCTGAGCCTCGATCTGCTGCTGACATTCGCCCTGCTCGGCGGTGGCGTGGTCGCCGCGTTGGTCTTGGGTGGTTTGCTGCTGTTGTTGCTGCAAAGCCTGCGGCGGATGCTCGCCCGAGCTTCGCTGCCATGGCGCCTGGGCCTGGGCCAGTTGCTGCGCCATCCCTTGGCAGCGGCCGGTCAATCGTTGGCGTTCGGTCTGATTCTGCTGTCGATGGCCTTGATCGCCCTGCTGCGCGGCGAACTGCTCGACACCTGGCAAAACCAGCTTCCGAAAAACGCTCCCAACTATTTTGCCCTGAACATTCTGCCGGCAGATAAACAGGCGTTCACCGATCATCTGATCAAAGTGTCTGCGCAAGCCGCGCCACTGTATCCGGTAGTGCCGGGACGATTGATCAGCATCAACGGCGAAGCCGTGCAGCAAATCGTCAGCAAGGATTCGGCGGGCGACCGCGCGGTTCAAAGAGATTTGAGTCTGACCTGGGCCGCTGACTTACCGGCGGGCAACAAGCTCACTTCGGGTGAATGGTGGAAGGATCAGCCGACCGACGATGTTCCCGGGGTATCGGTAGAAGGCAAAGTCGCCGAAAGCCTCCAGCTCAAACTCGGCGACCACATGGTGTTCAGTGTCGGCGGGGTCAATCGCGAGGCGAAGGTCACCAGCCTGCGCGAAATCAACTGGGACAACTTCCAGCCGAACTTCTTCATGATCTTCCAGCCCGGCACATTGAAGGATCTGCCGGCGACTTACCTGACCAGCTTCTATCTGGCGCCGGGCCATGACCAGCAGATCGTCGAACTGTCGCGAACCTTTCCCGCTGTGACCATTCTTCAGGTCGAAGCGCTGCTGGAACAGCTGCGCAGCATCCTCGCCCAAGTCACCCTGGCCGTGGAATATGTGTTGTTGTTTGTTTTGGCAGCGGGCATGGCCGTGCTGTTTTCCGGCTTGCAGGCGACGCTCGATGAACGTATTCGCCAAGGTGCGCTGTTGCGTGCGTTGGGTGCGGAGCGGCAGTTGCTGATCAAGGCGCGGCGTATCGAGTTCGGTTTGCTCGGTGCGGTCAGCGGTTTGCTCGCAGCGATCGGTTCGGAAGTGGTGAGTCTGGTTTTGTATCGCTACGCGTTCGATCTACCGTGGCACCCGCATCCATGGTTGCTGGTGCTGCCGTTGATTGGCGCGGCGTTGATTGGTGGCGCCGGCGTATTCGGAACGCGCCGGGCACTCAATGCAAGTCCACTGACAGTGTTGCGTGAGGGTTGATAGACTCAGGCGGTCTTAATCACAAGAAGTTGCCATGAGCCGTTATCGCCCTCCCCGCCCCGCCGGCACCGCGCTGATCACCCCTGAGGGTGAAGCGCGGATGCGCGCCGAATTCCATGAGTTGTGGCATGTGCGCCGCCCGCAAGTCACGCAATCGGTCAGCGAGGCGGCGGCTCAGGGCGATCGCTCGGAGAACGCCGAATACACCTACGGCAAGAAGATGCTGCGCGAGATCGACAGTCGCGTACGCTTTCTCACCAAACGCCTGGAAGCATTGAAAGTCGTCAGCGAAAAACCCAGCGATCCGAACAAGGTCTACTTCGGCGCTTGGGTAACCATCGAAGACGAAAACGGCAAGCAATCGCGCTACCGCATCGTCGGCCCGGATGAACTGGATCTGAAACTGGGCCTGATCAGCATCGACTCGCCACTGGCCCGCGCCTTGATCGGCAAGGCGCTGGATGCAGAAGTCCGGGTGCAGACGCCGACGGGTGAACAGTTCGTTTACATCGTCGCTATCGACTATCCGTAAAGCGTATCAGCGTCGGGTGATCAAGCCCTGCCGCGCAACGCGGGTCAGTTGCTTGATCATCTCCGGCGCATCCTCAACGCTCGGCGCTTGAATCACCGCCAGATCAAAGCTGTCACTGGCAAAACGCGCCAGCGACTCGCCGTCTTCAACGAACTGGATCAGGAACGCGGCAGGACCGCCGCTGCGACGTGGCCAGCCATCGAGATAACGCAACAGCGTCGGCTGATGTTTGCCGCCAAGGAGAATTTTCGGGTTGCGCTGGGTGATATGTGCCGTGATCGGCGCGGGACGTGCTGGAGGGCGTAGTGCATTCATCGTGTCGTGTCTCTGCCTCAAAAGTCTGCATGGCAGGTGAGAGGCAACACCGAACCAGCGCTTTAGCGGTATTTCAAAGCCCTGTTCCGGCTTCTGACGGCAACTGTTGAAAGTCACCTGGCGCCCCGCAAGTAGCTGTTTAAATCGGCGCATGGGCAACATCCTAGAGAACGTGACCGATGAGTGTCAAGAATCAGCCGCAACAAAAAAGGCCCGCACAATGCGGGCCTTTTCCTTGAGCCAGAGCGGTTAACCGGCGATGGCGCGGTCCACCGAGAGCTTGCCGGCGCCTTCGATCAGGACGGCGAGGCTGCCACCGAGCAGGGCCAGGGCGAACTCGTAACCGTTGTTGGCCATAAACAGACCGTTGCTGATGTGTACGGTGAAGATCGCCACCAGCGACAGGAAGGTCAGGCCCAACGCCGCCGGACGCACCAGCAGGCCGATGATCAAGGCCAGGCCGGCGAAGAACTCAGTACCGCCCGCCAATGTGGCCATCAGGTAGCCCGGGTGCAGGCCAATGCTGTCCATGTACTGCGCGGTGCCTGCCAGACCATACCCACCGAACAGACCGAAGAGTTTTTGCGAGCCGTGCGCAGCGAAGATTACGCCGACCGCAATGCGCAGGATGGTCAGACCGTAGCCGGCGCGGGTGAACAATACTTTGTTGATCAGAGAGCTCATGGGGCATTCCTTGTTTTTGCGAGAAGTTGTGTGTGTTGGTTGGCCGCTATATTAATCAGTAAAATTCATGTTAAAAGCGCAAATATTCCGCCATAACAATCAGTTTATTAGATCATTTCCGTGAGACGACTTTTTGCGCCCCGGGCTCCAACGACTCCCGCTCCCGGTCGAACGCCAAGTAATACTTGTTCACGCTATTAACATAGCTGACCGGCCCCATTCCTACCTGCTCCATGGCAATGCGCTCGACCTGGAAGAACCACTGGTTGGGATTCAGCCCGCGCCGCCGGGCCTCGGCGCGCATGCCCTGCACGCGCTCGGGGCCAATGTTGTAGGCCGCGAGGGTGAAGGCCATGCGCTCGCGCTCGTTGAGTTTGGGGCTGTTGAAAAACTTGCGGCGAATCATCGCCAGGTACTTGGCGCCGGCCTGCACATTCGCATCGAGATTCTGAATATTGCTCACGCCGACTCGCTGAGCGGCGGAAGGCGTGATCTGCATCAGCCCCGTCGGGCCGCTGCCGCTACGGGCGTTGGGTTGCAGGCGTGATTCCTTGAACGCCAGTGCGGCCAGATTCAGCCAGTCCATGTTCTGCGCGGCGGCGTGCTTTTGCAGAGTCGGGCGCAGTTTTTCGAGACGCTGGCGATCGGCCTTAGCCAACGGATTGTGGACTTGGTACAGGCGTCGATAGATGCGCAAAAACGCAGCATCTTCGTTCGAGGGTTTCTTGTAACCGCCGAGGAAGCGGTCAATGCTTGCACGCAACATTGCGGCGTCACGGCGCACGAACCAGTACTCCTCGCCCGGCTCGCTGATGATCAGTTGCCGGTCAAAACGCAGCTTCGGCAGGATCTTGCCCCAACGCTCGGCGATAGGTTGCTCGACGATGGTCAGGTGAAAAATCCCGCCCTGAACCATCTCCAGCACATCTTCGACCGCCAGGGTCGGATCGACCCATTCGATCTTGATCGGCGCCAGTTTGTGCAACGCCAGTTTCTGATTGAGCTGACTGACCGCCTCCCCCGCCGCACTGCCGGTGGGCAACGCGAGGGTTTTGCCGGAAAGTTGCTCGACCTTGGTGTAGCGTCGCTCGCCCTTGATCCCGACCAACACCAGCGGCACGTTGCTGGCGACCGGTTCGCTACTGGCCACGGCATAGCCAGATTGCAGATCGAGCAATTCACCCGGTGCGACCAGATCACCTTCGCCACGCTGCAAGGCGCCGAGCAATTGGTCCTTGGCTTTGGGAATGATCTTGAGGGTGATTTCCTGGCCATCGCGAGCATGGCCATTGAGGTATTGCTCGAAGGCACGCAGGCGATGGTATTCGACGCCGATGGCCTGGCCCTGAACTTCGCCGGAGCTGTTGCGGCTCTGGTTGACCAGCACGCGCAATACGCGGCTGCTGCGAATCTCGGACAAGTCCCGCACCTTGGCCGCCGGCACGGCTTGCAACGGCCCGGGCAGGCGCGCAACCGCCGTCATCGGCAGTAGCAACGATCCACACAACAGGAGCAAAACCGAGGGACGAACCATCCACTCTCCGGAAAGAATACGGGGCAATTTCATCTCTGAAAGATCGAAATCACCGACAAAAACAGAGCGCTTGGAGCGCTGGCAAAGTGCGAGAGACTGGCACAGTAATGGCACTTCTGCCAAACCGGGCTGCGTCGCGGCATCAAAAGACAGCTATAACTCGTTGTAGTTCTTGGCTTTTCTTATGAATCTACAGCTCTGGTATGCTTTCCGGCCTTCGGCCCGAGGTAGCAACCATGCAACTCATCGATATCGGCGTCAACCTGACCAACCCCAGTTTCGCCGACAAACACCAGGCCGTGCTTGATCGCGCCTATGCGGCCGGGGTCTGCCAACTGGTGCTGACCGGCACCAGCGTCGAGGGTAGCGAACAGGCTTTAGAGCTGTGCCAACAGCTGGATGAAAGCGGTCAACGGTTGTTCGCCACCGCCGGTATTCATCCGCATTCGGCCAGCGACTGGAACGCCGATAGCGCCCGTCGTTTGCGCAGTCTGTTGCAAGAAAAAAACGTCGTCGCCGTGGGTGAATGCGGGCTGGATTTCAACCGGGATTTCTCGCCGCGCCCACAACAGGAAAAAGTCCTCGAAGAGCATTTGGCGTTGGCCGTTGAACTGCAATTGCCGGTGTTTCTGCATGAGCGTGATGCCAGCCAGCGCCTGTTGGAAATCCTCAAAGTCTTCCGCGATCAACTGCCCGCCACTGTGGTGCATTGCTTCACCGGCGAGCAAAAAGCCTTGTTCAGCTACCTCGATCTGGACCTGCACATCGGTATCACTGGCTGGATCTGCGATGAGCGTCGGGGCACGCATTTGCATCCGTTGGTGAAAGAGATCAAACGCGGGCGCCTGATGCTGGAAAGCGATGCGCCGTACCTGCTGCCGCGCACCCTGCGACCGAAACCAAAGAATGGGCGCAATGAACCGGCCTATCTGACTGAAGTCCTGCGCGAAGTGGCGTTGCACCGCGGCGAAACCGGGGAAGATCTGGCGGCGCACACCACCGCGTGTGCCCGCGCGTTCTACAACCTCCCGGCATTGGCGTAAGCCGCAAAAGATCGCAGCCTTCGGCAGCTCCTACAGGGCGTACGCCATCCCAATGTAGGAGCTGCCGAAGGCTGCGATCTTTTGATCTCTTGACTCACATCAAATCGAGTCTTCTGCATAGCGGCACAATAATGGCACCTTGCCAAAACTGTTTCCGCTATCAGAGAAGACCTCCATGGGTGCCTGGCTTAGCAATATCTCACTGAAATACAAATTCTGGGCGGTCAATGCGGTCGCCTTCGTCACCACCCTGTTGCTGGTGCTGTACGCCGTGCAGCTCGAACAACAGGCGCGCAGTCACGCGTCTCAGGCCTCGGCGCAAGCCCAGGCGCAATTGCTCAAGGCCTGGCCGGTCGGGCAGTCATTGCCCAAGGCCGATCAGGTGCTGACCTTCAAGCGCGGCGAAGCACCGCGCCTGAACGATCAACCCTTGCTGGAAATCACGGAAAGCAACGGCTGGAACGAGATCAATCATATGCCGCTGTTCGGCGATAACCCGCTGATGGGCGCCGAAGTGTTCAGTCGCGCCGATGGCCAGCAAGTTGCGGTCATTGCCTACGGCCCGAGTCTGAGTCAGGTGTTCAGCGAGCGTTTCGCCAACTATGCGGTGGCGGTGTTCATTCTGATGTTCGCCATGCTGTGTGCCTCGCAACTGCTGATCCGCTTTCTGCTCAGCCAGCTCAACACCTTGAAGGACGTCATGCTTCACGTTGAGAAAAGCGGCGATCTCTCGGCTCGTGTGCCACTGGCCGGCAAAGACGAAGTCGGGCAGATGGCCAATGCGTTCAACGCGATGCAGGCCGGTTACCAGCGCGTCGTCACCACCGTGGCCAACACCGCACGGCAACTGGATGTCGGCGCGGCGCGACTGGCATCGAGCATGAACGAAGTGCGCCACGGCATGCTTGGTCAACAGAGCGAAACCGATCAGGCCGCTACCGCGATCAACGAAATGACTGCCACGGTTTATCACATCGCCCAACACGCCGGCGCCACCCGCGACTTGTCGCAGACCGCCGATGGTCTCGCCGGCAGCGGTCAGCAAGTGGTCGCGCGGGTGCAGCACTCGATTGCCGGGCTGTCCAGCGGTGTGCAGCAGACGGCCGAGATGATTCAACGGCTGGCCGAGGACAGTCAGAAGATCAACGGCGTGGTCAGCGTGATTCACAGCATTGCCGAGCAGACCAACCTGCTCGCCCTGAACGCTGCCATCGAGGCCGCCCGCGCCGGTGAAATGGGCCGGGGGTTTGCCGTGGTCGCCGATGAGGTGCGCAATCTGGCGAAACGGGTGCAGACCTCGACCGATGAGATCACCACGATGGTCTCGGCCTTGCAGGCTGGCACCCGCGATGCGGTGGATTTCATGCAGGAGAGTTCGTACAAGGCCGACGATTGCGTGCAGCAGGCGCAGGAGGCCGGCGAAGCACTGGCGGAAATCACCGGGGCGGTGGCGCAGATGCGTGAAAGCAACACGCAGATTGCCGTGGCGGCGGAGCAGCAAAGCCAGGTTGCCGAGGAGATGAACCGGGCGGTGGTGAGTATTCGTGATGTGACCGAAAACACCGTGCAACAAACAGTGGATTCGGCGACGACCAGTAATGAGCTGGCGACGTTGGCCGGGGAGTTGAGCAAAGCAATAGGTCAGTTGAAGCTCTGAAGATCAAAAGATCGCAGCCTTCGGCAGCTCCTACAGGTGTACGCATTTATATGCAGGAGCTGCCGAAGGTTGCGATCTTTTTTGTCCATCATGACTATGATGCCAATAGCCAACCTTGATTCGCCGCCCTCGCCGCCCGGGCCTATTCTTCAAGCATGTGTTCAACATGGATCGAGGAGTAGAAAACATGGGCAAACGTCACCCCAATCTTCCCGCGTGGCAATGGCGCGCGTACCCGGGTAATCACCAGCACCCGACCAATCTGGTGCTGCACCTGATTGCCGTGCCGTTGTTTATCGTCGCGTTTCTGCTGATCGTGTCCGGGGTGTTCAGCCTGAGTCTGGCCAGCGTCGCCGTCGGCGTGATCGGTATCGTTGCGGCGCTGGGTTTGCAGCGCCACGGCCACAGCCTGGAGGCGCAAGCCTCCGAGCCGTTCAGTGATCGTAAAGATGCCGTGTCGCGCTTATTGGTCGAGCAGTTTCTGACCTTTCCGCGCTTCTTTCTCAGCGGCGGCTGGTGGCGCGCCTGGCGTGAACGCCACCGTCGGCACTGACTCAGGCGAAGATCGTGACGGTCTGGCGACTCATCGCAATCAGTTCACCTTCTGCGCTCCACAGCTTGGCGGCGACATGGCCGTAGCCATCGGCGGCGTACTCGATGTCGGCCAGGTATTGGCACCAGTCCAGCGTGCTCAAATCGTGTAGCGGCTGCACAAATTCGATGGTCCAGGTCAGCGTACTGCCCGGTGCAGGCTTCTTCAGATACGGCAACAGCGCGGGCGGCCACGCATCGACCAAGGCCAGCAGATGCGCCTCGTTGACCGGTTCTTCTTTGACATCTCCACGCAAGCGCACCCAGCCGCCCATCAGCCGCGATTGAGTGCCGGTGAACGGCATGCCGCCGACGCTCCAGCGCATTGCCAGATGACGCATGAACTCCGGGGTCACGCCTTTGATATAGGGTAATTCCTGGCATTCATCCCAGTGTTTCATTGACGGCGCCGGATACGCTTCGACTGCCACCTCCGACGGCCGAGAGGCACCGAAACTACCCTGAACGATGGTCACCACCTGACCATTCTGGATCGCCCGGCCCATGACCTGGCTGACGGCCTTGCCTTCGCGCAGTACATCCACTTCGAAACTCACCGGGACTTCAGGCTCGACCGGGCCGACAAAGGTGATCGCCAGCGAACGTACCGGGCGATCCGCCGGGACCTTCGCGCGTATGGCTTCGTATTGCAGCGCAGCCACCAGACCACCGAAGCTCGCACGCCCCTGGCCCCATTCGGCAGGAATGGTCAGTTCCGGTTGGCGGCGGACCGCCTCGAGCAGATCGCTAAAGCGCATGGCAACCTCAAAAAACGAAAAAGGAATGCAGGGATCTTAACCAGACCTGCATAGCGCCGCAGCGTCTATTCCGGTCAAATGGGCTGACAGAAAGGCCTTAGCGTATTTCAAATACAGACACAAAACCCTGTAGGAGCTGCCGAAGGCTGCGATCTTTTGATTTTGATTTTTAACAACAAGATCAAAAGATCGCAGCCTTCGGCAGCTCCTGCAGGGGATATCGCGGGGCTCAGGTTATTTGAAACAGGCTGAACTGAGTTTTTCCAGCACACGATCAGCTTTGCTTTCGGCTTTGATCATGGTCGCCTGCCAAGTGGCGACACAGGGCTGAAGATCCGCCTCCAGTTCGGCTTTCGCCAGCCACTGCCAGCAATCGTGCCAGTCACCCAACGCGCCTTGGGCCGACTTCAATCGCGCCAGCGCCGCCTCGGGCAAGCGGTCCAGTTCGGGATAGGCTTCGATGCCGTAGCGCACGCGCTTGATCAGCAAACGCAAGCGGTGACGGTCGTGAGCGGGATCGTGCAGCGCCTCGTCGAGTTTCTGCCATTGCTTGCCGAGGCGTTTCTCGATGCGCTTGTCCAAACCTTTGAGCAAGCCCTGACGCTGTGAGGCGCGCAGAAATCGCGGGAACGCGTCGAGAATCATCAGCAGCGAGGCCACTTCGGCACTCGCCGCCAGCGCCGGATAAGCCTCGGCCATCTGCGCCATGCGGCGTTGCGCGGCTTCGGGCTGATCATGCGCGAGCAGGTACGCCGCCAACACCTCGCGATCACGCCACGGGGTGGTCAATTGGCCGACCGCCGAGGCGGCATCTTCCAGTTGCTCGACACCGGGCAAGCCGCGCAATGGCCGCAGCAGGCTGCGCAAGCGCCGCACCGTAGTGCGCAGATCGTGCAGCGCCTCGGGGTCGGTACGTGCCGTCAATCGCGCCTGACAGGCCAGCAGCCGTACCTCCAGACTCAGGACATGAGCCACCAACCGGTCAACCAACGCAGACATCACTTGCTCCTGATTCAAATGGCTCTGTAGAACATGCTGCCGCCCAGTGACCGCAGCCTCCTTGCTTCACGTCAGCAGCTTAGCGGCCGGCGCGGGATTCGCGAATGTAGAAACGCGCTTTCTCGGCTTTCTTGCTGCAGCCTTCGAAACCCTCGAATTGTTGCTGGGTCTTCGCGGCAGTCAGCAGCGACAACGCTTTGGAGTAGCTGACGGTGCCGGCAAAGCCTTCGGCCTTGGCCAGATCCAGCTCATGCCAGGCCGCGTCGAGCTGGCTGCCGCAGCTGTCGCGGTAAGCGGTTTTACCGGCGCAACCGGCCAATGCCAGAGCCATCAACGGCACACAGATCCAGGCTTTCATCACTCACACCTCAAATAGGTCAACAGTCGTGCAGGTAAGACGGCCTGGCTGCGAAAAAGTGCCTTGCCGGCGGGTGAAACCGCGCAACTGAGAAGGATAGCGCTGAAGGGTCATGCAGGAGCGAAAAAACGACGTCACTGGCGCACTGAACGACTTCGGCGATTGAGCCGGTCCGGCGATGGGTGCATTGTGGAACCTTGTCGGGAGGACGCTGGATGAAAAAAAAACGTGTCGCGCTGGTACTGGGCTCCGGTGGCGCCCGGGGCTATGCCCATATAGGGGTCATTGAAGAGATCGAGAAACGCGGGTACGAAATCGCCTGCATTGCCGGCTGTTCGATGGGCGCCGTGGTCGGCGGGATCTACGCCGCCGGCAAGCTCGATGAATACCGCAACTGGATCGAAAGTCTCGACTATCTGGACGTACTGCGCCTGGTCGACGTGAGTTTCCGCCTCGGCGCGATTCGCGGCGAAAAGGTCTTCGGCCAGATCCGCAAGATCGTCGGCGAAATCAACATCGAAGACTTGCGCATCCCCTACACCGCCGTCGCCGCCGACCTCACCAATCAACAGGAAATCTGGTTTCAGGAAGGCTGTCTGCATCAGGCCATGCGCGCCTCGGCGGCGATTCCCAGCCTGTTCACCCCGGTGATGCAGGGCAATCGCATGCTGGTCGATGGCGGCATTCTCAACCCGTTGCCGATCGTGCCGGTGGTGTCGAGCCACTGTGATCTGATCATTGCGGTCAACCTCAACTCGACCAACCAGCGTCACTACAAACTGCCGGTGATCCAGCGCCCCGCCGCGTTCCGCTCACGCTTCGACAACCTGATCAGATCGCTGGGATCGAAGATGCCGTTCCGCCGTACACAGGCCGAGCAACTGTTGCGGCTCGAGCAGGAAGCGTTGCGTGCCGAAGCAGCAGACATCAACCCTTGGCTGGACGGCGCCGAGCCGGAGAGCCAGCAACCGGCCGCCGCGCCAGAGCGTGAAGGCGCGCCGAAATCGGCGACCGGTTCATTCATCATCGATAACGTCGGGCCGGCATCGCTGCTGGATTTGATCAACCAGAGTTTCGAGGTGATGCAGACCTCGTTGGCGCAGTACAAGATCGCTGGGTATCCGCCGGACATCCTGATCAACGTGCCGAAGCGGGTGTGCCGGTTTTTCGAGTTTTACAAGGCGCCGGAGCTGATCGCGTTGGGGCGCGAGATTGCGCGGGATACGCTGGATCGGTATGACAGTGAGCAGAGCAGAGAGCCCTGAAGTTTTCCGCAGTCTTTAAGGGCCTCATCGCTGGCAAGCCAGCTCCCACAGTGATCGAGGTGATACACAGATTTCAATCACAGCTGAAAAACCTGTGGGAGCTGGCTTGCCAGCGATGGCGTCTGCCGGGACAACAAATGGCTAAAGAGTGTTGTCACTCAACAGCCGATAGCCAACCCCCGCCTCAGTCACGATAAACCGCGGCCGCGTCGGATCATCCGCGAGTTTCTGGCGCAAATGCCCCACCACAATCCGCAGATAATGGCTGTCCTCAGTGTGGGTCGGCCCCCAGATATCCTTGAGCAATTGCTGCTGGGTAATTACCCGCCCCGGATGCCGCGCCAGTTGCGCCAGCACCGCGTATTCCTTGCGGGTCAGCGCCACTTCGACACCGTCGAGCAACACCCGCCGATAGGCCAGATCCACGGTCAGCGGGCCGAAGCTCAACGCCGCCTGCTGCGCCTCCCCCGCCGGCGCCTGACGCAACAAGGCGCGGACCCGGGCGAGAAACTCCTGGATGCCGAACGGCTTGGTCACGTAGTCATTGGCGCCGCCATCCAACGCCTGGACTTTCTGCCCTTCGCTGGCGCGCACCGACAACACCAACACCGGCGCCGTGGCCCACTCGCGAAATTCGCGCAGCACTTGCTGGCCGTCCATGTCCGGCAGGCCGAGGTCGAGCACCAGCAAATCCGGTTTGTTCAGCGCCGCCTGCGCCAGGCCTTCGGCACCGGTGCCGGCCTCAAGCACTTTGTAGCCCTGGGAAGCGAGGCTGATGCGCAGGAACTTGCGGATCTGCGGTTCGTCGTCGATGACCAAAATGGTCGCGGTCTGGCTCATGAATTCACATCAACACAAAAGAGTGGCAAGAGAGTAGCGCAGTCCGCATCAGGCTTCATTGTCCATCCCCGGTTGCGCTTGCAACGGCAAGTGCAAGGTGATGCAGGTGCCGCGTCCGTCGATGCCGTCGGCGACACTGATGCGACCGCCGTGCGCGCCGACCATGCCCTGACAGATTGCCAGGCCGAGGCCAGTGCCCTGCCCCCCGCGATCACCACGGGCTGCGGTGTAGAACATGTCGAAAATCTTCGCCCGTTCATCCTCGGGAATCCCCGGCCCCTCGTCGCTGACCGAGAAGAAAATCTCCTCGTCATTCGCTCCCGCGCTGAGTTGTAAACGACCGTGAACAGGTGAGAAACGCGCTGCGTTTTCCATCACATTGACCAATGCCTGTTCAATCAACGCGGCATGGACGAACAATAGCGGCAACTCACTCGGCACATCGGTACTGACCTGGAGCGGCGCCAATACCGCGCGCAGGCGATTGAGTGAGCTGCCGACGATATCGGCGGGCGACACCCAGTCCCGCGCCAGTTTCAACGCACCGTGGCCGAGCCGGGTCATGTCGAGCAGATTCTGGATGTAGCGGTCGAGGCGTTCGGCTTCGTCGCGGGTGCCTTCGAGCAACTCGCGACGGTCCTCCAGCGGTATCGCCTCGCCGAGGGCCAACAGGCTGTCGATGCTGCCGCGCATGGCGGTCAGCGGCGTGCGCAAGTCGTGAGACACCGACGCCAATAGCGCACTGCGCAATTGTTCGGTCTCGCCGTGCAGGCGCGCGGCTTCCAGGTCATCGGCCAACTGCGCGCGCGCCAGCGCTTGGGCGAGCGGCTGACTCAACGCGGTGAGCAAGCGGCGACGCTGGCCACTCAAGGTCTGGCCTTCCTTGGCACACACGCCAAGCAACGCCAGCGGCCCATCCTCGACCGACAGCGGCCACCACCACCAGCGTCCGAACGGCAACGTGCCGGTGCCCATGCCCGCCGGTTGATCGTGCTGCCAGGCCCAATCGGCGGCGGCGCGTTCGGACTCGGTAAATTCCAGCGGCCCGCCGGTCTCGATTTTCCAGCCGCCCTGGCCGTCGCGATTAAGCAGGCACAACTGCAGATCGCTCCAGCCATTGAGGTGTTGCGCGGCAGCGCTGACCACAGCCTGGCGATCGGTGGCGGCGGTGAGTTTGCGCGACAGGTCAAGCAGTTCGGTGGTTTCTTCCTGGGTGTCACGCAAGGCTTGCAATTGCCGACGCTGACGCGCCGCAAGATTACCGGTGAGCGCCGCCATCAACAGGAAAAACAATAAAGTCAGGACGTCTTCTTCGCGCTGGATGGCGAAGGAAAAATTCGGCGGGATGAACAGAAAGTCATAGGTCAGAAACGACAACGCCGCACAGGCCAGCGCCGGACCGAGACTGCTGCGCACCGCCACCAGCAACACTGCCGCGAGGAACACCAGCGAGATATTCGGCAGCGGCAACACACTCGACACCGCCCACGCCAGCGCACTGGCCAACACCGTGGCAACCAACGCCAGCGCATAGTCGAACCACACCAGTGTCAGCGGGTTTCGCGGGCGCGACTGCGGGTGTTCATGATCGTTGTCGAGGACGTTGATTTCCAGCCCATGGGCCTGACGCAACAGACGCGCCGCCAAGCCACCGCCGAACAGTCGACGACGCCAACTGGGCCGAGACTGGCCGACCAACACCAGACTCGCACGGCGCTCGGCAGCATGCTGGACCAAGGTTTTCGCCACTTCACCGGCGCGCAGCAACACCACTTCACCACCGAGGCGTTCGGCCAGTTGCTGAGCGCTTTGCAGGCGCAGGCGCGATTGCTCGTCGCGTACGCTGCCGTTATCGACATGCACCAGACTCCACGGTAAATGCCGGCGCTGGGCGACACGACTGGCATGCCGTACCAGGCGTTCGGCTTGCGCATCACCATCGACGCCGACCAGCAATCGCCCGCGCACTGCCGGGGCGGCCTGACCGAGCTGGCGATAGCCTTGAGCGAGATCGTTATCGACCTGCGCAGCGGCGGTTTGCATCGCCAGTTCGCGCAACGCGGTGAGGTTGGTCTGGGTGAAAAACGCATCGATCGCTGCGCGGGCCTGTTCCGGCACGTAGACCTTGCCTTCACGCAGACGCTCGAGCAGTTCACGCGGCGGCAGGTCGATCAACAGCAGTTCGTAGGCTTCTTGCAGCACCCAGTCCGGCAGGGTTTCGCGCACTTGCACACCGGTGATGCCGCGCACCTGATCGTTGAGGCTTTCCAGGTGCTGGACGTTGACCGTGGTGAATACGTCGATACCGGCGGCGAGCAGTTCCTGAATGTCTTGCCAGCGTTTCGCGTGGCGGCTGCCGGGGGCGTTGCTGTGGGCCAGTTCATCGACCAGCACCAACTTCGGCCTGGCCGCGAGAATGCCGTCGAGGTCCATTTCTTCGAGCATCACGCCACGGTATTCCGAGCGCACCAGCGGTTGCTGCGGCAGGCCGCCAAGCAACGCTTCGGTTTCGGCGCGGCCGTGGGTTTCAACGACCCCAGCGAGGACTTTCACGCCTTGGCGCAATTGCGTGTGGGCAGCCTGAAGCATGGCGTAGGTCTTGCCGACACCGGGGGCGGCGCCGAGGAAAACCTTGAGCCGGCCACGGCCGTCACGGGGCAGGTCTGCTAACAGCGCGTCGGCGCGGCCGGAGTCGCTCATGCTTGATGTTCTCTCTTCCTGATGATCTCGTTCCCACGCTTTGCGTGGGAATGCAGCCCGGGACGCTCTGCGTCCCACCAAAGCGGACGCGGAGCGTCCATTGATGCATTCCCACGCAGAGCGTGGGAACGATCATCTTCTACAGTTTTTCCAGGGCCATGTTCAGCTCCAGCACATTGACCACCGGCGGCCCCACCAGCGGCTGTTCGATATGCGCATCGAGCAGTTGCTGAAGAGTCGATACCGGCACATTTCGCGCTGCTGCGACACGCGCCAGTTGATAGGCAATCGCTGCCGGTGGCAAGTGCGGATCAAGGCCGCTGCCGGAGGTGGTCAGCAAGGCCAATGGCACCGGGCCCTGACCAGGAACCTGCAATTTGTTGGCATCGTCGATCACCCGCGTGGCGAGTGCCGGATTACTCGGCGCCAGGTTGCTCGCGCTGCTGGAAACGGTGGCAAACGCACCGGCGGAGGGACGTGGATGGAACCACGCATCGCCGACAAAATCCTGGGCAATCAGTGACGAGCCACGGACTTTACCGTCGGCGTCGTGCACCAGGCTGCCGTTGGCTTGAGCGGGGAATGCGACTTGCGCGACGCCGGTCACCACCAGTGGATAGGCGACGCCGGTGACCAGGGTCATCAGCACCAGCAGGCTCAGGGCCGGACGTATCATTGTGGACATTTCAAAATCCTCGAATTCGTTGGGCAAACTTTTGCGGGGTATCAGGGAGATCTCTTCCCCCTCACCCCAGCCCTCTCCCCCAAGGGGGCGAGGGGGAAAGGGAGCCGATTTCTGTGTGGTTCAAAACCTGAGTTTGGCTCGGTATCTCAAGTCGACGCAGCTCTCACAAACACTTCAATCAGTCCCCTCTCCCACGAAGGCGACAAGAGGAAAGGGAGCCGATCTTTGTGCAGTTCAAAACCTGAGTTCGGCTCGGTATCTCAAGTCGGTGAAACTCCCGCAAACACCTCGATCAGTCCCCTCTCCCTCCGGGAGAGGGTTAGGGTGAGGGGCTGCGATATCAGCCTCACACCAAATGCAGCGCCGTGAGCAACATGTCGATCGCCTTGATCCCCACAAACGGCACCAGAATCCCGCCCAATCCGTAGATCAGCAGATTGCGCCGTAGCAACGCTGCCGCACTCGCCGCCTGCACGCGCACACCGCGCAGCGCCAGTGGAATCAGCACGACGATGATCAAGGCGTTGAAGACGATGGCCGAGAGAATCGCGCTCTGCGGACTGGTCAACTGCATGATGTTGAGCACGCCCAGTTGCGGATAAATCGAGGCAAACAGCGCCGGCAGGATCGCGAAGTATTTGGCCACGTCGTTGGCGATGGAAAACGTCGTCAGCGCGCCACGGGTCACCAGCAATTCCTTGCCGATCTGCACCACGTCGAGCAGCTTGGTCGGATCGCTGTCGAGGTCGACCATGTTCGCCGCTTCGCGGGCAGCCTGGGTGCCATCGTTCATCGCCATGCCGACGTCAGCCTGAGCCAGCGCCGGGGCATCGTTGGCGCCGTCGCCGCACATCGCGACCAGGCGACCGTCGTTTTGCTCATGACGAATGCGCGCGAGTTTTTTCTCCGGAGTGGCTTCGGCGAGAACGTCATCGACACCCGCCTCAGCGGCGATGGCGGCGGCAGTCAGCGGGTTATCACCGGTGACCATCACGGTACGGATCCCCAGTTTGCGCAGTTCGGCGAAACGTTCGCGGATCCCCGGTTTGACCACGTCCTTGAGATGGATCGCGCCCAGCAATTTGCCGTCGGCACACACCAGCAATGGCGTGCCACCGCTCTGCGCGATCTTGTCGATTTCCCGCGACAGTGCCGGAGCCAGATCGGCGCGTTTCTGGCCGAGGAAACTCAGCAGCGAGTCCACCGCACCTTTGCGATAGACACGGCCCTGATAGTCGACACCGGACAAACGGGTTTCCGCGCTGAACGGCACAGCGGTCAAGGTTTCCAGCGCCGGCTCAGGCTGCGGGTGCAGACCGCGCAGGTATTCGACGATGGATTTACCTTCAGCGGTTTCGTCGGCCAAGGATGCGAACAACGCACCTTCAGCCAGTTCGCGACCGCTCACACCCGGCGCCGCATACACCGCGCTGCAACGACGGTTACCGAAGGTGATGGTGCCGGTCTTGTCGAGCAGCAGCACATGCACGTCCCCCGCCGCTTCCACCGCACGACCGGACTTGGCAATCACATTGAGGCGCACCAGACGATCCATCCCGGCAATACCGATGGCCGACAGCAAACCGCCAATGGTGGTCGGGATCAGCGTGACCAGCAGCGCCACAAGGAATACCAGCGGCAGGCTGCCGTTGGCGAAATGGGCGAACGGTTGCAGGGTCACGACTACCAACAGGAAGATCAGGGTCAGGCCGATCAGCAGGATGTCCAGCGCCACTTCGTTTGGCGTCTTCTGACGCTTGGCGCCTTCGACCAGTGCGATCATGCGGTCCAGAGTCGACTCACCGGGGTTGACGGTGATCTTCACCAGCAACCAGTCGGACACCAGACGGGTGTTGCCGGTGACGGCCGAACGATCGCCACCGGATTCACGAATCACCGGCGCCGATTCACCGGTGATCGCCGCTTCGTTGACCGCCGCGATGCCTTCGATGACTTCGCCGTCACCGGGGATCATTTCCCCGGCTTCGACACGCACCACATCGCCTTTGCGCAGACTCGCGGCAGGCACCACTTGAAAGCTGCCATTGGCCAGTTTGCGCCGCGCGCTGAGGCCCTCGCTGCCAGCCTTGAGGCTGTCGGCGCGGGCCTTGCCGCGACCTTCGGCCAAGGCTTCGGCGAAGTTGGCGAACAGCACGGTGAACCACAGCCACAGGGCGATTTGCGCAGCGACGAAGGTCGGCACGTCGGCGTCGGGAATAAAGCACAGCACCGTGGTGAAAATTGCGGTCAGTTCGACCACCAGCATCACCGGCGAACGTTTCAGTTGCCGAGGGTCGAGCTTGACGAAGGCTTGCACCAGCGCCGGCCGCCACAGGGCCGAGATCGCGGTTTTCGCTTGTTCCGGCGCCTTGACGACGGCGGGTTTGATTGCGGGCATATTCATCATCCAGCTCCTAAAATGAAAGGCTTAGAAGCCCATGCTCAGGTGTTCCGCGATTGGGCCGAGCGCCAGGGTTGGCAGGAAGGTCAGGCCGCCCACCAGCAAAATGGTCACGGTCAACAGGGTCACGAACAGCGGGCCGTGGGTCGGGAAGCTGTTCTGCCCGATCGGCGCGGTTTTCTTCATCGCCAGGCTGCCGGCCAAGGCCAGAACCGGCAGGATGTAACCGAAGCGACCGATCAACATGCCCAGACCGAGCATCAGGTTGTGGAACGGTGTGTTGGCGCTCAGGCCACCGAACGCCGAACCGTTGTTGGCACTGGCAGAGGTGTAGGCGTAGAGCAACTGGCTGAACCCATGCGGGCCGGGGTTGCTGATGGTCGCCGCAGCACTGGGAACCGCTGCGGCAATCGCACCGAGCACCAGCACGCCCACCGGCATGACCAACAAGGTCACCACTAACAATTGCACTTCCCGCGCCTGGAGTTTCTTGCCGAGGTATTCCGGGGTGCGACCGATCATCAAACCGGCGAGGAACACCGCGATCAGCACGTTGAGCAACATGCCGTAGAGCCCGGCACCAACGCCGCCGAAGATCACTTCGCCGACCATCATGTTGACCAGCGCGACCATGCCGCTGAGCGGGTTGAGGCTGTCGTGCATGCCGTTGACCGAACCGTTCGACGCGGCCGTCGTCGTCACCGACCACAGCACCGTGGCGGTGGTGCCGAAGCGCGCTTCTTTACCTTCCAGCGGTGCAGTCTGTTCAACCGCAGCGTTGTTCAGGGTCGGATTCGGTTGGTACTCAGCCCACAGCGAAGTCGCGCCGCCGATCAGGAACAGCGCCAGCATGCAGGCGATGATCGCGCGGCTCTGGCGCAGGTCTTTGACGTAGTGGCCGAAGGTGAACACCAGCGCCACCGGAATCAGAATGATCGAAGCGACTTCGAACAGGTTGCTCCACGCGGTCGGGTTCTCGAACGGATGCGCCGAGTTGACGCCGAAGAAGCCGCCGCCGTTGGTGCCCAGTTGCTTGATCGCAATCTGGCTGGCGGCCGGGCCGAGCGGGATCACTTGATCAACGCCTTGCATCGTCACCGCGTTCACATACTGCGCAAACGTCTGCGGCACGCCCTGCCAGACCAGATACAGCGCCAACAGCAAGCACAACGGCAACAGGCCGTAGAGGGTGGCGCGGGTCATGTCGACCCAGAAGTTGCCGAGAGTTTTCGTCGATTTGCGGCCGATGCCACGGCACAGCGCAACCAGCACGGCCAGGCCGGTGGCGGCGCTGACGAAGTTCTGCACGGTGAGACCGACCATCTGGCTCAGGTAGCTGAGGGTCGCTTCGCCGCTGTAGGACTGCCAGTTGGTGTTGGTCATGAAACTGACCGCGGTGTTGAACGCCTGCGTCCACTCCTGGCCCGGCAGATTTTGCGGGTTCAGTGGCAAGTGATCCTGGAACAACAGGATCGCGAACAGCAGCAGGAAACCGGCGAGGTTGAAGGCGAGCAGCGCCAGCGTGTACTTCTGCCAGCTCTGCTCAGCCTGCGGATCGACCCCGGCGATGCGATAGCAACCGCGCTCGACCGGGCCGAGAACCGGCGTCAGCCAGGTGCGCTGACCTTCCATCACTTTGTAGTAGAAGCGCCCGAGCAGCGGCGCCGGCAGCAGGACCACCGCGAAAAACGCGAGGATCAGCCAATAGTCATAACTGTGCATAGCCGCTCCTAGTTCCGATCCGCGCGCAACAGCGCAACCAACAGATAAATGAACAGCCCCACTGCCAATAGCAGTGACACCCCGTCCAGAACGCTCATGGAAGATCTCCGTGTTACGGCGTATTGCCGCGTGTGGAGGCATTGTCGGAAAGGAGGCTGTAAAGGAACGAGAGCGAGGGGTCTGGCTGGGCATAAAGAAAGCGTAAAGAGTGGGTTTATGCCGGCGTTACAGCAGGTTTTTGCGCCGTCAGGCGGGCCTCTTCGCGAGCAGGCTCGCTCCCACATTTTGAAATGCACTCACCTGCTCGCGAAGACGGCATCAACGCCGACATCGCACCCAACTGGCGCACAAAAAGCAGCTATCCCACCGCGAACATCCCCGATACGACAGCTTTCAACTCATTACGACTTGTTTCAACGCAATGGCACGCCCACTGCAAACGCCCTCTCCCGAGCTTTTCAAACCGTTCAGGGAGCAAACGCATGAACACACAACTCAAACCCACGCTGGGCACGCTGCACCTGTGGGGCATTGCGG
The DNA here is from genome assembly GCF_949767845.1 of Pseudomonas sp. IT-232MI5. Lineage (NCBI taxonomy): Bacteria > Pseudomonadati > Pseudomonadota > Gammaproteobacteria > Pseudomonadales > Pseudomonadaceae > Pseudomonas > Pseudomonas sp. IT-232MI5. The sequence goes on along the minus strand of NZ_CATKQE010000058.1, from coordinate 222,973 downwards.
TAGGGCTGGTGATTTCCGGAGAGTACTTCGGCTGGAGTTACGGCTGGGGTGTGGCCGGGACTCTGGGGTTCCTGGTGACCTCGTTCATGGTCGCGACCATGTACACCTGTTTTATCTTCAGTTTCACCGAACTCACGACCGCAATTCCCCATGCGGGTGGGCCGTTCGCCTACAGCCGTCGCGCCTTCGGTGAAAAGGGTGGCTTGATTGCCGGGTTGGCAACGCTGATCGAGTTCGTCTTCGCCCCACCGGCAATCGCCCTAGCCATTGGCGCCTACCTTAATGTGCAGTTTCCGGCGCTCGATCCGAAACACGCGGCGGTCGGTGCGTACATCGTGTTCATGGGGCTGAATATTCTTGGGGTGAAACTGGCGGCTACTTTCGAACTGATTGTTTGCGTGCTGGCCGTGGCTGAATTGCTGGTGTTCATGGGCGTGGTCGCCCCTGCGTTCAGCTTCAGCAACTTTGCCTTGAATGGCTGGGCCGGCTCCGACGTGTTTGGCGCGCCGGCGATTGCCGGGATGTTCGCGGCCATTCCGTTTGCGATCTGGTTTTTCCTGGCCATCGAAGGCGCGGCGATGGCTGCCGAAGAAGCCAAGGATCCGAAACGCACGATTCCCAAGGCTTATATCAGCGGCATTCTGACCCTGGTGTTGCTGGCGATGGGTGTGATGTTCTTTGCCGGCGGCGTCGGTGACTGGCGCACCCTGGCGAACATCAACGACCCACTACCGCAGGCGATGAAAACCGTGGTCGGCGACAACTCCGGCTGGCTGCACATGCTGGTGTGGATCGGTCTGTTCGGTCTGGTCGCCAGTTTCCACGGCATCATCCTCGGCTATTCACGGCAGTTCTTCGCCTTGGCCCGCGCCGGTTATCTCCCAGCCTCGCTGGCGAAACTCTCACGCTTCCAGACGCCACACCGCGCCATCATTGTCGGCGGCATCATCGGCATCGCGGCGATTTACAGCGACGGTCTGATCAACCTCGGCGGCATGACCCTCACCGCCGCGATGATCACCATGGCGGTATTCGGCGCGATCGTGATGTACATCATGAGCATGCTCAGTCTGTTCAAACTGCGTAAATCGGAACCGAATCTGGAACGTACCTTCCGCGCGCCGTGCTACCCGTTGATTCCGCTGATTGCCTTGGTGCTGGCGGTGGTGTGTCTGGTGGCGATGGCGTGGTTCAACGCGTTGATCGGGCTGATCTTCCTCGGCTTCATGGCAGTCGGTTTCGGCTACTTCCTGCTCACCGGACAACTGCGTGCCAACGCACCGGCCGATGCAATGCTGACGGGCAATTGAGGGATTTCGGGTGTACCGGGTACAAGCGGCCTAGAATGGAACCACTGCGAGTTCACTTCGCTCAAAAGTGGTATGCAGCGTTGCACGGCGAAATCCTCGTCCGTCGACCTGCCATTAAGGAGAGCCGTTATGCCTTGGTATGCCTGGTTGATTCTAGTCGTTGCAATCGGCTCGATCGTCGGCGGATTGATGATGTTGCGCGACACCGCCAACAAGGTCGATCTGACCGATGAAGAACGCCGACGCGTTGCCCAACGCAATGCCGAAGCGGACGCCAAAGATGCGCAGGACCGCTGAACACAACCCCGCCTGATCGGCGGGGTTTGTGCTTTTTATAGCCATTGGACCTATCTGCACGCTTTTAAGAAGTAGAAGTACAGTCACCATCTAATTTTCCTTGGTTAAGATGGGGACATTGTTGCGGAGAGTTCCACATGCGTTATTCGCAGGATCATAAAGCCCAGACCCATCAGCGCATCATCAAGGAGGCTTCGGCTCGCTTTCGCAAGGACGGAATCGGCGCTACAGGTCTGCAACCCCTGATGAAGGCGCTGGGTCTGACCCATGGCGGTTTCTACTCACATTTCAAGTCCAAGGACGAACTTGTCGAGAAAGCCTTGCAAGAGGCCGGCAACCAGGTCGACGGTTTGTGCGCCGAGATTTTTTCCCAAGACAATCCGCTCGATGTCTTCATCGAAACGTATCTGTCCGAATGGCACCAGACATCGCCGCATGAAGGTTGTCCGTTGCTGACCATTTCTTCCGAGCTGGGCCTGCGTGGCCAACCGAGCCCCACCAGCGACGTGGTCCTCAACGCGCGGCTGGAGCAGATCGAAAACAGCCTCGAAGGAGAGAACAGCGCTGACCGCGCCATCGTCATCATGTCGACACTGGTCGGCGCGCTGCTGCTGTCACGCAGCGTCGCGGATGCCGAGTTTGCGCAACGCATCCTCGATGTCACCCGGGATCATCTCAAGAAACGCGACTAAGCCTGCCAGCGCTTGAACAGCACGCTGGCATTGACCCCGCCAAACCCGAAACCATTGGACAGTGCATATTCGATCGACATCGGCCGCGCTTGGCCATGGACGATGTCCACCCCTGCGCTCGCCGGATCGGGATTGTCGAAATTCAGCGTCGGCGGAACGACCTGATCACGAATGGCCAACAGTGTGAAAATGGCTTCAAGCCCGCCGGCAGCGCCGAGCAAATGACCGGTGGCTGACTTGGTCGAGGTCACGGCGATTTTATTTTGCGTGCCGAACAACGTTTTGATCGCCGCCAGTTCGCCGAGGTCGCCCACCGGGGTCGAAGTCGCATGAGCGTTGAGGTGTTGCACCTGTTCCGGCTCGATACCCGCCTGCGCCAGTGCCAACGTCATCGCCCGCCTGGCACCGCTGCCATCTTCCGGCCCGGCCGTCAGGTGATAGGCGTCGGCGCTGGTGCCATAACCGACCAGCTCAGCCAAAGGCTTGGCCCCCCGGGCCAAGGCATGCTCCAGAGATTCGATCACCAGCAGCCCCGCGCCCTCGCCCATCACGAAACCGTCGCGACCGCTGTCGAATGGTCGAGATGCGCGCTCCGGGGTGTCGTTGTAACCGCTCGACAGTGCCCGTGCTGCCGCAAAACCGGCAAGACTGACGCGGTCGATGCAAGCTTCCGCGCCACCGCACACGGCAATATCCGCTTCGCCGGCGCGAATCAAGCGCGCCGCATCGCCAATCGCTTGAACACCCGCAGCGCACGCCGTCACCGGCGCCCCCAAAGGCCCCTTGAGGCCGTGCTGAATGGACACGTGCCCTGCCGCGAGATTGACCAGAAACGACGGGATGGTAAATGGTGACAAACGCCGAGGGCCGCGGCTGTCGGTGGTGCGCACGGCGTCGGCAATCGCGCCGAAACCACCGACACCGGAACCGATGATCGTTGCGGTACGCTCCTGGCTTTTGCTCTCCGACGGATGCCAGTCAGCCTGCTCCAGCGCCTGCCGGGCAGCCTCCATGGCGAACAGAATAAAGCGGTCCATCTTCTTCTGTTCTTTGGGTGACGTGGCGCGATCCGGATCAAAGCCTGCTTCAGCATCCTCTTCCAGCGTCGGCACCACGCCGCCGACTCGCGTGGGCAAATCAGCGACCGTTGCCTCAGGCAAGTTACGCAGACCAGAACGCCCGGCCAGCAAGCGCTGCCATACGACTTCAAGATCGCTGCCCAAGGGTGAAACCAGGCCCATGCCCGTGACGACTATTCGACGCGAATCCATACCGTGATGACCTCTGATCAATTCAATTGCCGGACTTGTAGCGTTGGGCTGCAGCACTGCGGGAAAGGTTCGGTGCCATGACATGACGAGCCGCTACAAAGGCATGCCATTCGCCTGCGTCAGGTAGCGAAGGAATGGTGATCAACTCGCCCTGATCCAGACCGGCCAGCGCCGCATCGACCATCTCGCCTGCGTCCATGACCATTTCTGCCGGAATGCCACTGGCATCGATACCCGAGCGCTCCCAGATTTCGGTGCGGGTCACGCCCGGCAGCACGGCCTGGATCTGCACGCCGGTGCCTTCGAGTTCAGTGTTAAGCGATTGGGTCAGGCTCAGTACATAAGCTTTGCTGGCGCTGTAGGTAGCGTTGAAGCGTTCCGGAAACAACGCCACCACCGAGGCGATATTGATGATCGTGCCACGACCGGCCTTGGCGAAACTGGCAGCAGCAGCCGATGCCAAGCGGGTGACTGCGGTGATGTTCAACTGGATCAGGCGCTCCAATTGGTCCATATCGGCGTTGGCCAGCAGTCCGTCCGCTGCCACACCGGCGTTATTGACCAGCAGGCTGATGCTCGAATCACTGCGCAAGCGCTGTTCGAGTTTGAGCACGTCGTCCTTCTGTGTCAGATCGGCCTTGAGAACTTCAACCTGAACGCCATGGGCGTCACGCAACCGGCTTGCAGCACTTTCCAGACGGTCCTTGTCACGGGCAACCAGCAGCAGATCAAAACCACGCGCCGCCAGGCGCTGAGCGTAAATCGCACCGATACCGGACGATGCGCCGGTAACGAGAGCAGTACCTTGGGATTGGGCGGAACTCATGAGAATGCTCCTGGAACGCTTGATGAAGGAAGTTGCCGATGAGCCACGTTGGCTCGACGCACCGGCAAATTATTATAGGCATAATCCAAACGCAATATGATAGCCGTAATTTTAAAGTGGCCGACGGCTGCCCTCTCCACCAACACTAGCGGCCATACGCTGCGCAAGTAAAAAAGGCCGGTCAATGACCGGCCCCCTTGGCGTTGAACACTTAGCTTAGTTGACTTCCAGCTTGTCGCGATTGCGATCCAGAATCGCCTTGCCAATACCCTTCACTTCCAGCAACTCATCCACCGATGCAAAAGGCCCGTTTGTTTCACGATAAGCAACAATCGCTTTGGCCTTGGCCTCACCAACTCCCGCCAGCTCCTTTTGCAGCGTTGCCGCGTCGGCATCGTTAAGATCGATTTTTGCACTCAGGGAAGGTGCCGCGGTATCCATCACCAAAGGCGCCTTGGGCGACTCCGCTGGCGCAACAGGTGCGGCAATAGCGGCGATCGAGGCGCTGGTAAGGAAAGCGAAAATCAGAGAGTAGAAGTAACCGGTACGCATTAGTGACGCTCCATCATCGTTTGAGAAAGCAGCTTTTCCGAAGCTGCTCTCCAAACGTAGGTCATGCTGGAGCGATGTCAAAAATGCGTGCGTTACAGGATGTGAAACAATCAGGGTTCGAGACGGCGTTGCTGATAGATCCAATCGACGATCTCGCCGTCCGGGGTGTAGCCACTGACCGTTTCACGCAGGAGCTGACGAACACGGGAATAGTCATCTTTATCAACAGCTGCCAGAAGTTCGCCAAGTCTGGCTTTCAATACGTCCCACGGCAGATGATCTTCATTGGCCGACATGATCATCGGATGAGGCGTCGCCACCACGTTGTCACCGATCAGCAGCTCTTCGTAGAGCTTCTCCCCGGGGCGTAATCCAGTGAATTCGATACAGATATCACCTTGCGGATTACGATCGGAACGTATGCTCAAACCTGACAGATGAATCATTTTCTCTGCCAGCTCCACGATTTTCACAGGTTCTCCCATATCCAGAACAAACACATCGCCGCCCTGCCCCATGGATCCCGCCTGGATCACCAGTTGCGCGGCTTCAGGGATGGTCATGAAATAGCGGGTGATTTTCGGGTGAGTGACCGTCAATGGCCCGCCCGACTTGATCTGGCTATGAAACAGCGGAATAACGGATCCCGACGAGCCCAGGACATTCCCGAAACGCACCATCGTAAAGCGGGTTTTATTGACTCGGGAAACATTGGCGTTATCGCAGAACAACACCGGAGCCACTTCACGACTGAGCGCCTGAAGCGTCATTTCGGCGAGACGCTTGGTGCTGCCCATGACATTAGTCGGCCGTACCGCTTTGTCGGTGGAAATCAGAACAAAGTTGGCAACTCCCGACTGCAATGCAGCCTGAGCCGTATTCAGCGTACCGATGACGTTGTTCAACACGCCTTCGGCGATGTTGTGCTCGACCATCGGCACATGCTTGTAGGCGGCCGCATGGTAAACCGTGTCCACCTTCCAGGTTTTCATCACATCAAGCAGTTTGTCCTGCTGGCGAATGGATCCGAGGATTGGCAGTAAACGAACCGGAATTGATTCTCGGCAAACGCGCTGCTCCAGTTCCGACAGAATGCTGTAGAGATTGAATTCGCTGTGCTCGAACAGCAAAAGCGTAGTGGGCCCCAAGGAGAAGATCTGCCGACACAGTTCCGAGCCGATTGAACCACCGGCCCCGGTGACCATGACCGTCTTGCCTTCGATGCAGTGCTTGAGCAAATCCGGTTGAGCAGGAACCGCATCACGACCGAGCAAATCCGCTATATCCACTTCCTGGATGTCTTCGACCTTGACTCGACCACTCGCCAAATCCGAAAAATTCGGAACACTGCGAACATGCAGCGGAAAGCCTTCGAGCAGATTGAGAATCTCCCTGCGCCGCGCTCGTGTAGAGGACGGCAATGCCAAGAGAATTTCCTGTGCCCCCGTGACATCTATCATTTGCTGGATGTGTTTGGGCTTGTACACCTGAAGCCCGGAGATTGAACGATCCGAGATGCCGGGGTCATCGTCTATGAAGGCCACCGGACGCAATACACGCCCCATACGCAGGGCCGCGACCAATTGGTTGCCGGCCACACCGGCGCCGTAGACCGCCACCTTGGTCAATCCATCGTCGCGGTTGGTGAATGGCATGTGCTGCGCCGCATTGAACCAGTCACCCATGAAGTACTGCCGCATACACAGACGCAATCCGCCAATGATCACCAGGCTCAACCACCAGTAGTTGAAAATGATCGAGCGAGGCACAACGGCCTGGTGATTGCTGTACCAGTACACCACCAACGCTAGGATCAACGCAGACAGACTTACGGCCTTGACGATCGCAATCAGCGCGTCATTGCCGAAGTAGCGCATGACCGCGCGGTACATGCCAAAGCGGATGAATAGCGGAATGGCAATGACCGGAGCGCTGACAAAAAGCCAAAAGTGGGCTTTGAGCGGATTATACATGTCGTCGATGCCCAAACGGACAATAAACGCGAGCCAAAGCGCAAGCCATACCAGGAACGTATCGGTGGCTACCTGAAGAATCCGTTTGCGCCGTCGGGGTAACCCCAACAGATAAGTCCTGACTTTATCCATAACCTCGCCCAACACCTGAGTACACTCCGCTCAACTGGAGGCATAAGCTGCAACGCCTCCAGGTACAACAAATACTGTAAACCCAAAAAGCCCTATCGTTGTTTACTAGTTTGACGATTTACCTTTCCAGTTGCCCCGCCTGATATTTGACCGCCAGCCATATCAGTGGAACGTAAGCCACCATCAGCGCGAGGGCACCGTCAATACGGAAATAAACTACGCAGAACGCCATAGGCAACAGCCAAAGCATATTGATAACGGCGACAGCACAAGTGACTGGCAAATGCTTGCCGAAACGACGTGATGCAAATTGATAGGCGTGGCTACGATGTGCTTCATACACCTTGTCCCCTCGCAATAGTCGCCGCATCAGTGTGAAAGTTGAATCGACAATGAACACGCCAAGCAATATGAGCCAGGCCCATAACAACGCTGAATCAGCCCAGCCCGCGTGCAATGCCATGCCCCCCAGGATCACGCCCAGAAATCCACTGCCAGCGTCGCCCATGAATATTTTGGCAGGGGGGAAATTCCAACACAGAAATCCCGCTGCGCAGATACCGAGCATGAGGGCGGGCCAAGACAATTCTGGCACGCCAGCCACCCAATACAGAAGTACGCCCCCCACGCAGGTCGTGACAGCTTCGACTCCGGCAATTCCGTCTATACCGTCCATGAAGTTGTAGAGATTGAGCATCCAGACCAGATAGACCACCACGAATATTTGCCCAATCCAGCCCGCCTGCAGATCGACGCCGAAGACCGTCAATGCTGGCAAGCCGCCTATCCAGTAGACAGCCCACCCGGCGGCCAGAAAATGCGCCAGAAGACGCCAGCGCGCGGCCACATGACCGTGATCATCGAGAAAACCGACAACGGCGGTGATGCTCCCTGCCCCAGCCAGTGAAATGAACACCGCGGGTGCAACGATGCCAGAGAAAAACAGGACCGTTATCGCCACGAGGAACGTCACCACGATCGCGACGCCGCCTCCGCGCGGTGTCGCCACGACGTGCGAACTGCGCTGATTGGGAATGTCTATCAAGCTGCGCGATATCGCGTAGCGCCGCAGTAATGCAGTGAGCATGAATGAAAGTCCGGCAACCACCGGAATAAGCCACCAACACGTCATGATTTTCGCGATTCCAGAAATGGCTTTATCGTTTTGCTCAGGCCCTGCCCCAGAGATACTGGCGGCCCCCATCCCAGTAGACGCTTGTTCTTTTCGATATCCACCTGTAGCGAACCGAATACCCTTTGCGCCACTGCCCCTTTACCCATCAGTCCTGCCATCACTTTCATAAATTCCACAGGTATTGGCAGCAGCCAGACGGGTTTGTTCAGGGCTGCGGCGATCATACGCAAAAGCCGGGTGGTCGAGACATCCTCGCCATCACTGACGAGAAAAGTCTGGTGCGCAGCGCAAGGATGCTCGAGACATGTTTCTATCAAATCAACCAGGTTATCCAGGCTGACCAGGCTGCGCCGATTATCGATCGCTCCGAACGGCAACGGCACTCCGCGCTGCAGCCAGCGGATCATGCTGAGGAAATTGGCCTTGACCCCCGGCCCGTACACCAGCACCGGGCGAATGATCACCAACTCCATTGCGGTGGTAGCCACCAGCTGTTTGAGACCCAGTTCAGCCTCAAGCTTTGAAATGCCATAGGGGTCCGCGGGGGCCGGAATATCGTCTGCGGTGTAGGCGCAACCTGGCTCGGTACCCTCGCCATTGACCTTGATTGAACTGATGAAAATGAACCGTTTGACCCCTGCCGCCGCAGCCTGTCGCGCCAGATTCAAAGTCGCGTCGACATTCACGCGCCGAAACTCGGTGAGCGGATCAGTCGCGGTCTCATCCATGACATGCACGCGAGCTGCAGCGTGGACTACGGCATCAACGTCGCCTAGCACCGGACTCCAATCAGTTGTCGCGGACAGTTCCGTGATCTTGAAGCGACGGACAGCACCGGGAAGATCAGGGCATTCGATCCGTAATGCCGCTATCAATGAATGGCTCTTCGAACGCGCCAGGTGCTGCAGCAACGCTGAACCCACGAATCCGGATGCGCCCGTAACCAGCAGGCCTTTGATACTCATTGAAGCCGACCTGCAGACATAAAATATGCACCAGGCACGAAACCACGGTTATTCATCAGCCAAAATCCCGAAACAGGCAAAGTCGTTCGTGACATCAAACTTGATTGAGCAATATCGTCATTGGGTCATAGGCTTTTGGTCAGTGTCCGATACATGGGAGGATCTGAGCCAAGCGAATGACCCTGCGGGCTACTCGCTGAATTTTGCAGTAATCCGTTTGGCCAGATCCCGGGCATAGACTCTCAACTCCGGAACAGCCGTGGCCTCCCAGAATTGAGCCTTCAGCATCGGCCCGACATAGCTCAGCCAAGGCGTGCCGACACCGTGACTATTGCGGGCTGCCAGTGATTCATCCACGCAGACCCCGAGCTCAAGCGTGTCGGGCTGTATGAGACCCGCCTCACACAACTGCACGATCAGGCGATCTTCGACCCTGGCCAAATTCGAGTTCGGCCCCGTGCAATTAATGATGTGGGAAACGTCTATGGCTTTGACAGACTCTGCCCCCCGCATCGCAACGTGTACACGTAGACCGTCGTGCATCGGAGCGATGTCGCAGATTCTGCCCGCCATCGGGCGAAGTCTGCCTTGCTCGATCTGCTCGCTGAATGCTGCGTAGGACGCCGGTGCGACCCGGTGCCGATGAGCATCCCAATACACCTGCAAATGGCGCAGAAAACGCTGCCGCTCCTTCTCGCTCAAAGCTCCCCATAACTGAGCGGTAATCGGCCGCAGCGCACCGACGATATCGCGCCAGTCGATATCATCACCCGCCGCCGCTTCAGCCATCGAACGCACTTCGCGCAAGTAGCTCAACGCGCCAGGCTTGCAGGAACGCATACGTTCTACGACATCGAAGCCGATTGGTTTCGTATGTCTGGAGGCTCGATGCGGCAACGGCTGTACACCACGCCGGGAAAGCATGTAGACCGGTCCGCGATGACCTTGCTGATCAAGGGTCAGCGCCACATCCAGTGCGGTCAGACCAGCACCCATCAACAGAATCGGTGCATCCGCAGCAATTGGCACCTCAATCGCGCCGGACCATGGGTCAGCCAGATAGCGACCCTCTCTCTGGGCGCCGACAGTGATGGAAGGATTGAAGGGGGCAAAATTACCGAACGCGAGAATCACATGATCGGCTGTCAGTTCGCGGCCATCGGCCAACTGTATCAACGCCTTGTCGCCTCTCGCTTCAAGACTGTGGGCTTCAGCGGTGATCCGCTCGAAGCTGATGCCGGCGCCGCAATTATTCTCAGCGTCGGCGAGCAAACCCGACAGATACTCGCCATAAAGTTTTCGCGGTACAAAAGACGCTGCCGTAGTGCCAGGAAAACGGCTTTCACAGAATCGCAAAAAATGCTCTGGCTCATCAGCCAGTGCGGACATGTTCCCGACCGGGACGTTCAGCAAATGCCGGGAGCTATTGGTGCCATAGGCTAATCCGCGCGCCATGTCGCCGGATCGATTGAGCAGCACTACATGAGTACCGACCCCACAGGTCCGCAAGAACTGAATGGCCGTTACCGCACCACTGAAACCGGCACCAATGATAATCAGGGTTTTCAAGGCTCGATCCGTCCGACCAGATATTGCATTATCCTGGCGACGGCACTGGGTACATCATCTTCCAGTGTATTGATGCAGATATCAGGATTGACCGGCGGCTCATACAGTGAATCGATGCCGGTAAAGTTCTTCAGATCACCCGAACGGGCCTTCTTGTAGAGGCCTTTTGGATCACGGTTCTCACACTCCAGCAGCGGCGTGCTGATGAACACTTCGACAAAGTAAGCGTCCCCGATCACATCACGCGCCAATGCACGGTCACGCTGGAACGGAGAGATGAATGCGGTCACTACGATCAGCCCAGCGTCGACAAAGAGTTTGGCGACTTCAGCGATTCGACGAATGTTTTCCGTTCGGTCAACGTCACTGAACCCAAGATCACGGCACAACCCAAGACGCATGTTGTCGCCATCCAACAAATACGTATGACGATCCTGCTCAAGTAATGCTTGTTCCAACGCGTTTGCAATGGTTGATTTGCCTGCGCCGCTCAGACCCGTAAACCACAAGACCGCAGGTCGTTGTTTCTTGATCGAACTGCGCTGGCCCCGGTCGACGACCATTTGATGAGCCACAAGATTTTCAGCCATCGTAACTACACCATTGCTCTATACATTTAATTAAATTCAGGCTTCCCATCCCGGAGACTATTTCACTCAATCCGGATGAAGCCCAGGCCCAAAATCAAGCGAGAAGGATAGACCCGGTGAATGTTTACGCCAAGGAAAACCCACTGAAGCGAGGAAAGTAGAGAATTTCCCTACAGGGGTCGCCCCCACTCCTGCAGTAATTCTTCAACATAAGCTGAAATGGATTTGGGTGGTCGCGAGTTCGCTGCAAGACCGGCCAACAGCCCCCTTTCCTCTAGCAAGCGCTTCAAGGCAAGGCTCAACGCCTCAACACTGCCTGGCTCAAATAACAAACCATCGACATCGCTGGTGACTGCTTCTGCGATGCCAGGCACATCGGAGCCGACGACCGGACAACCCGCTGCCTGAGCAGAGTAAACGACAAGGGGGGTATTCTCGTTCCAGACTGAAGGTACAACCAAGGCATCCAGACCACCCAGCACATTGAATATTTCCCCATTGGGAAAAGTACCGCAGAAAGACACCGATTCATGACCGTCAGCCAATTGTTTCAACTCGGCAACGTATTCGGGAAAGTCCGTATGCTTTCCGTATATATTCAAACGCAACTCTTGGGCAGAAAACCGCTGAATGGCCCGCAACAGCACATGACATCCTTTATGTGACGCAAGTGTGCCGATGAAACCCAGAACCAAGGGGCGTTCTTCGCCTCGTCTGGCGCGAGGCAAGACAGCGTGATCCAGATCAATACCATAAGCAGATTTGACGACGATATCCGAACGCACGCCGTGCTTCAGTAGCAGAGCCTCAATCATATTGTTGGGCGCAAATATGCCGTTCAGAAGATTGAGTCGTCGAACATTGCGCCCCAGACGATTTTCAAGTGCGTGCACTTCTGTAACCAACGAAGCCTCGGGCAGGAATGGCGATCGGGCGACCCTTACCAGCGCATCAGCAACTTTGTCCGGAAGCGCCGTAATCAGTTTTCCGATCTTCGGACCCGCGAGATTGGCCGAAAAGTGTACGACACAATTACCCGCGTCGGGACTGGGTCCCTCACAGGCACGTCCACCACATCTGAGTAACTGTCCGGTAGGACAAATGCTCCAGAAGTCGGTTGGCGTATAGAACGCTGGAACGCCTGCCGCCACGGCCTTTTCGATCAGGCCAGTGCCGAGGCGATTGAGATGGAAAAAGTGCACAACGTCAGGCTGAAACTCACTCAGCAGGTGCTCGAAATAGTTCGCAGCGAGATGGTTGTCATAGCCGATTTCGATTTTGGAGGTCTGGTCCCCCATGGCCTCGTAGGCGTGGAGGAAGCGATCGACCGGGATCCCATCGTAATGGTATCGGTCGAATCGCTCGTCATCGCCGAGCGCCGTGGTCGCCGGATACCCGGTGAATACGCGAACCTCGTGCCCCTGAGCGATCAAGGTCCTGGCGACAGACAGCGTCAGGACTTCCGTACCAGCAGAAAATTCCGGGAAAAACTGGTGAACCGTGAGCAGTACTTTCACTCCAGACCGCCACCAGCAATTGCAAACGACTGATGACCGCTCACGGGTTAACCCTCACTTTTGCGCGTCTTGCTGCTTTGCCCATTCGAAGGTTCTGAAAATCCCTTCCTTCATGGAGACTTTAGGCGTCCACCCCAACTCATCCCGAGCCAGATCGTTACTCAGCACGCTGACAGGCACGTCGAAAGACCGCCCCGGCTTGTAGTTTCTGGCGACGGGTTCGCCACTGACGTCCTCAATCATCGACATGAGGCTGTTAAGACTGGTGCCGACACCCGAACTGATATTGAAAACGCTGGCGCTACCCGAGTAGGTAACGGCCTTGGCAAAGGCTTCTGCGACATCACTGACGTGGAGGAAGTCGCGTTCGACACTGCCGTCACCCCAGACTTCGATTGGCAAGCCTTTGAGTACGTTATGAATGAATACACCCACCGCCCCTTGTGCAGTTTCCACACGCTGGCGCTCACCGTACGGATTGGCAACCCGAAGAACGACAGGTTTGATGCCATAGAGGTGGTTGTACATCTGAAGATATTTCTCGATGGTCAGTTTGGTAATGCCATAGGAAACTTCAGGATCTGTCGGATGTTTTTCATCGATAGGCAGGTATTTCGGCGCACCATAAACCGTGCCGCCGGAAGAAATGAACACGATTCTTCCAACATTGTGCGCAACCATCGCGTTCAGCAATTGCAAACTTGCGACAACATTGCTTTGCACATCATAAACCGGGTCTTCGTTCGAGCTTTTCGGCAAAGTTGTAGAGACCAGATGAAAAACCACATCTGCACCCTCTACTGCCTTGTTTATATCGCTGGTTGACGACAAGTCACCTGTCATCCATTCGACACATTCATGTGATAAAAACTTACGATATTCAACCACGCGCGGTCGTTCAAAAACGCGAATGGAATGCCCATCCTGCAACAACCGATCAACAATGGTTGATCCAATAAAACCGCCGCCGCCAAACACTGTAATTTTCATAAAAACTCTCGACTGACATCGAAGTCATGGCAATAAAATTGACGTTAATCAGCCAACAAAAATGACAAAAAAAGTAACACATGCGTGCAAAAGCGTCAAGAAACCAACACTTTCAACTTCCGCAGTATATTTTGTATCAGGGGTTTATCGAGCAGGTACTTCGCCACTCGATATTGGCGGATTCGCGCAATCAACAAACGCGAAATGCTGCCACTGACTGGCACCTCGGTTTGAGCGTCATTTGTCAGGCAATGAGTGGAATAAAGGTAATCCAGATACGAGGTCACGCGACGATTTTCCAAGGCCGTCGTTGCCAACTCTCTCGCCAGCCCCGCCGGCAAAAACGGTTGTGGCGCGTGCGCTCGATTGACTTGCGCCTCATCCAGTATTTGTAACCACTGACGTTGGGTGGCGGCTGCAGTGTAGTGAGCCTCGATCAACTGCCGACAAGCTTGTGCCTTGCGCTCACGCATCGAGGCATCCAACGAGAGCCGTCGCAATACCTCGACATACTGGCTGACTTCATCTGCACCATGGGGAATCAGATAACCGGTTTCGTCACCCACCAATTCATCCTGCCCGCCAACATCTGCGACCACCGGCACGACCCCTGCCGCCATTGACTCCAACAGCGCTACCGAAATTCCCTCATATTCCGAAGGCATCAGCAACACATCGGAAATCGCCAGCAACGATAGCCACTCGGCATGCGGTTTTGCGCCTACAACGTGAACCTCTGCGTCCAGATCGTACTGCCTTATCAACCCCTCGAATTCCGGACGCAACTCGCCCTCGCCGATAATTAATGCATTGAAACGGACACCGGCCTGCTTCAGGGCGTGGAGAATTTCCGCCAATTTCAGCGGGCGCTTCTGATTGCACATGCGCCCGGCAAAAATGATAGTCAACGCGTGTTCGTCGAGGCCGAAACTGCGCTGAGTCTCAGCGCGCTGAGCTTGCGAGAGCGAAACCGGGTGCGACTTGATTCCCGTGTACATGACCCGGATTTTTCCAGCATCGGCATTGCGCTGGGCCATCCATTCGGACAAATGACGTGTACTCACCACATTCATGTCCAGGGCGTCTTGATAGCCGACTCCGAATCGTGGATGCCCGCCGTTGAGCCAATGCATTTCTTCTGTATGACACAAGTCCAGGAATGTCGTCTTCGATGCAATCGTGCGCAAATAGGGAAGAAGTTGATAACCCAGGGTGCTTCCGGCAATCAGCACGGTATCCATCTGCCTGGAGGCAATGAGATACAATAGGAAGCGCGGAAAATCCGATAACGACAGAAAATTCGGCAGGACGAAAATATCCGCAGTCAGCTCCGCAAACCTGTCCTGCCAGCGATGATCCGCATCAAGCGTGGCACATACGGTGACATCGGCCCCACCGGCCACAAGGCCTTGGATCAGGTCGATATTGACTCGATCGGCTCCGCCTTCGACCATCCACGGCAGCAAAAACATGACCCGTCTGCCATTCGCATTGCGCTTCAACGGGTTTTCGAAACCAACACCTTCGGGCAATGATTCATAGGCCGACGGATAACGGCGCTGAGGAGCGGGGACAGGCTTGAGCGGTATCGCAGGCGTCGTCGCAACCCTCTGCGCCTCTGGCACGTTGCCACAGGTCTGCAAACACTCTGCAATGGTAAAACCCCAATGGCCGGCGTCCGCCAGACTCACCAGAAGCGGAGTCGGATCCCGACCGTCGGGCGAGATGATTACGTGCGAACTGACCTGCAAAATGGCCGACTTGCGAGCCACAATACCTCTGACCTTGGCGTGAGGGTTATCCAGGTAATACTTACCCTCGATCAAGTTCTGCCGGTTCGTCACTCCCCCGTCTGCCGTCATCACACCGAACGAGTTGCAAAAGGCAAACTCAGGGTTGGATTCAAGACACCAGATTCCCTTTTCAATGAAGGTCGGATCGAACGTCGTCGCCGCATCTGCCAGTACGAGGTACTCCGGTCGCACCCAAATGTCATGGCCAAAAGTCAGCTCTGCCCGACTGACCATCCGCACACGCTCGTCACCCGCCAGGGTTTCTACAAAAGCCACATTGAGGACCTGCTCCTCACTTTTGTCGAAGCAGATCAGCCACTTCCAGGCCTGGAATGTCTGGCCGCACAGCGACCGATACAGATCGGAAAAATCCGTGGAAGCATCACTGGAACTGCTGATGACGAGAACGTAGTCCTGCGCGAGAGCGCCAGTTTCCGAAATGTCCGCTTGGTATCTTTTCGTCATTTTTCCAAAACCGGAATCAGGGGCAAAATCATGCTGCATGGAGTTCGACATAACGATTGATTACTTCCCTGTTCCGAAACGTTGAAGGCCTTTCAAAAACTTCAGCATCGACAAAATATTCACGTCACGAAGCCGTAGAAATGGCTTCTCCACGCAGGTATACGTCAGGTGCGCGAGCGCGTAAACGCACGCAATGAAAACGGGATAAGCCAACCATGGATTGTCATAGACAATGGTCTGCAACCCATAACGGTTCAGCACATTGATCACTAATATAAAAGCGAAAATATGGCCGAGATAGATCGAATAGGAAATCAGGCTTGTGTATCTCACAAATCGGTTAAGCACCTTCGAACGTGATGCGCCCAAACTGAAAAATGCCGGGATCAATGCTGCGAAAAATATCGCCGAACATGTGAAGAACAAAGACTGTTCAAGCTTGCTGCCCGCAGTCCACGGCAACCCTTGGCGAGTCAGTACGATCAGTGCCACAGCGAATGCAAAAGGAACATACCAAAACCTGGCAAGGCGATCGAAAATCTGTTTGTGCCACGTGTAGATGTAGGCAATCAAAACACCAAAACCGATAGCGTCCAGCCGATAGAGGACAACATACCGAGCATCATCGTAGCGCACCGGCTGAATAGGCAATCCGATACGCGCGAGGAAAGGTACGACCATGAAGATCACGATGACGATCATTGCCGCGCGTCTGACACCGGCACCCAGGCCAATCATCAACATCATGACCAGCGGAAAGGTGTAATAAAACCATTCTTCAACCGCCAGACTCCACGACAGGCGATAGAAGTCTGTCATGTTCCAGGCAAAGTTCTGGGCGAATATCAAGTAATGGAATTGCTCGACAAAGGTGGTCGCACCGGCCCAGTCAAATTTCAGCGAAACGAAAAAGAAAAAGAAATAAAGCGGTAATGTTCTCATCCATCGGCGATACCAGAACCCGGTCAGTCCGCCGATTTTCTCCTCCCGCCAATGCGTCGCCTCTTTAAGCAGAATCCTGCCAATCAGGAAACCACTCAGGCAAAAGAACAGATCTACGCCGAACGTTGCAAGAAACGCAAAGCCAGCCAGGATGGGATGAGGTTTCGAATGCGCCAGCATATGCCCAAACACAACAAGCAGACAGGCGAGGGTTCGACAGACATCGAGACCGAAGGAACGGTGGGCGGTGGGAACTGAACCGACGGGTAAAGGGTTATTCATCCAGGTTCACTTCTTTATTCCACAGAATGTCACAGCAACGCCCCTCGGGCATTCTGAACTGTCCTAGCGCAACCCGACTGATTGCAACAGGCGAAAACTCCACCCGGTATTGGCAAGAAACGAGGCCTTCCTGAGTTTTGATTTCGACTGGTTTTAAAGCCTTCAGATTGAACTGCTGATTTATGAAACCCTCAGCTCCCGCATTCGAAGCATCGGTGGGGTATTGATGCAGGAAGAACTCATCGCCCAATTTGTCGATGTCGCAGCCCTTCACTTCCAGCGTGAGCGCTGCAGCCGTTACTGCCATATCTAACCCTTGCGGAAGAACAACCGGGGCAGGCACTGCCATATTGCCAACTCCCGTCCAGCGAGCGAAGGCCAGCACCCCGATCGCAATAAACGCAAAAAAGAGCCCCCCCCTCAAAATTTTCAGATCGACCCTCACTCACTGCCCCATATCAAAAATAACATTACACACAACAGAAACCGCTCTCCGACGGACCTTCCGTCCGCGTAAATCCGGCAACGCAAAAATGAAGGTCCGACCGGAGAGTAAGCCTGTTCTTCCGATTACAACGCGCGAAGCTTGCGCACTACCTTACCGGCAAAACGCCGCAACGGGCTGGTGACGATAGGCTTCGGCGCTACCGGCTCGACTGCCGCCGGATTGAAAAAATCTTCCTGGCCAGTAAGGGCAATGAAATCGAGATACGTGAAGCCATGAATCGACTCGATCTCTGCTCGCTGCTCGGCATCGTTCATCAACTGATACAGATGCTCGACACCAAACAACCGCGTACCCGGGCACCCGCCGATCTGAATAGCGAACATGGCCAACAAGTACCCGCTATTTGCCCCTTTTGGAGTGACCCACCGCTCACTCTCCGGAAACGCCTCCAAAATGTCGGCCAGAGGCATGCCTGCGTAGTGCTTTTTCTGCAAGTACCATTCCAGCCACATCCGGGCACGCCTGTCGGGACGCGCACCGCTCTCATTGGACTGATCCGAGAAAATGCGATGCAGGGTCAGTCGTTCCTGAACGACATGGATATCTGCAATTTTCAACAGGCGCGTCCACATTTCCGCATCGTCCGTCTGCGCATTTGCGCTTCTGTACAACCCAGCTTTTTCGTACGCACTGCGTCGAACCAATGCGCTTGGGTGGCACAACTGGTTCTCGTTGAAAAACAAGGAACGCAACCAGGCGGTCCGCGGTTTGTTCGGCTGGTTGAACCACTCGACGGCGAGTGGCCGGTTGTTCTCATCAATACACTGAACATGTGAAAACACTGCACCTACGCCAGGATTAGCGTCCAGCACAGCCGCTTGCTTCTCCAGTTTATCCAGTTCCCAGGCATCATCCGAATGGTGGATGGCAATGTACTCACCGGTACTTTGCGACTCGATGGCCCGATTGATGTTGTAAATATAACGACGCGTCCTGTCATTCTGAATCTTGATGATTCGCGGGTCATTGTAACTTTCGATCACGCCCCAGGACCCATCCGGCGAAACGTCATCCACAATGATCAGCTCCCAATCAGTAAACGTCTGATTGAGAACAGAATCGATAGCCTGCCCGATAAACTTCTCGTGATTATAAGAAGTCAGTACAACCGAAACCTTTGCCACTTTTTATTCTCCTTTGCGCCCTTTTACGAGCCGCCCGGCTTTACGCAACCGGCTAACCAATCCTGCTTCGACAAAGCGATAAGCCGCGAGATATCGCTTGTGTTTAAGGGCAAATGCCTCACGCTCGGAAATCAATGATCCAACATTCAGTTTCAGTTTCTCTAGCTCGGCTCTCGACCATTCCAGTTGAGCATTGGATTGCGCCAGATCGGTGTTTGAGCGCGCGAGTTCGGCGTTTGACATGGCCAGTTCAGAGTTGGACCGTGTCAGATCATTGCCAGACTGAGCCAGCTCGGTATTTGATCGTGCCAGGTCTGCTTTCAGTCGCGCCAGCTCGGAATTCGATTGAGCCAGTTCGGAGTTCGATTGCGCCAGATCAGATTTCGATTGCGCCAAAACGGAGTTTGCCTGGACCAGCTCAGACTTCACTTGTACCAAAAAGGAATTTGCCTGGACTAACTCAGACTTCACTTGTACCCAATCGGCAGTCACTTGCACCAATTCTGAGTTCAATCGCTCAACATCTGCCGCCGTCGCCGCCAACTCGGATTTCAATTGATTGGCCTGGGATGCGGCCTCGGCCAGCTCCGCCTCCAGCCGTGCCCCTTCAGCATTCCTCTTGGCCAGCTCTGCATTGGACTGGCCAATTTCGGAGTTCGCTTGCGCGAGCGCGGCGTTGGATTGTGCAAGCTCCAACTTCAATTGCTCGAGTTCCGCACGCGCCATCTCGAACTTTTCAACCTCACCAGCGCAGAAGCCTTGCAGGTTAACCAGCTCCGTTTCCTTTTCCTTGCAAACGGCCATCCAGTTTTCACGCTGCTCCGCCAGCCACTCCTTGTCCTTCAACAATGCCGAAAACTCGGCACGACATTGCTGCCGCATTTCGCCAATCCGAGCATGTCGGCCACGCAGAAGCTCGATTCCCTTCAACGCCAACGTCAGATGTTCCTGCGAAAACTTCTCTTTGGCCGGCGGTAGTTCGGTTGAGTAGCCGTAAACTTCAAAGTCTTTCGCATACAGCCGGTCAATCAGCGCTTTAGCTCTTGGGCTGATAAATTCCGGCAGATAAGGAATCAGGCTCTCGTTGGCTTTCGACGTGGTGAACGGATTGACGTAAGCATCACCCAGATGAGCACGCAACGCGTCGTTCAACGCGCTCGTGTCCTCAATCTTCGATACAACGGTGTAGGGAAACAGCTGAGGCTTGAGCAGGTCATATTGCGGCGCCCAGTGCCAATCCTTGAAATCATCGATTTCATAGGTGTTCAGGTATTCCAGAAAACACTCGAACGCGGCAGCGACATCAAGCATGGTTTCAACCGGGCATTCTACAAACGCTTGTCCCAGATAAGGTTCGATCTGATACGGTTCGCGCAGCAAGATCTTTGACTGCCAAGCCGAAAAAAGCCGCTTGTACGGATTTCTTACCAGGGCAAAACTGAAGAAACCGTCAGCCTTGATTTCCTCGAGTTGCTCCGGTGAACGAAGGCACAATTGTGGTGCAGCGACTTGCAACGAGTCATGAATGACAAGCTCAGGATCGGTTTCGGAACTGGTTTTGAGTTGTCGAATCGCCTCGGCAACGCCTTCCATCTCAGCAAACCACCATTTCAGAGATGTACAAGCCACCTTAGGCGTTGCTACGTAGAATAATTTCCGCTCCTGTGAAACACAGCTATTCCAGGTAAGAAAATCCAACAAACGCTGGTCGTCATTGCTCGTCATTACCGTCCTCTCAGGCTTATTGTTTTTTCTTGAGCACGGAAACTTTGCCAACGCTGATGCACTCTTCGTACGCCTGCGTCGCGAGCAGCTCATTGATCAGAATGCGTGGCCCCAGAACCGGGTCAGAGGCATCGTCAAAAGCAATGCATGCGCCCTCAGCCACATGCGGCAACCAACACTCGAAATCGCGTTTCACACCTTCATAACTGTGATCACCATCGATCCACAGCAGGCCCACGGGCTCGTTCCACTTGGGAACGATCATCTCACTGCTCATATTGATCAACGAGACAATCTCACTGCATTCAGTGATCAACATGGTTTTGTAAAATTCGGTACGATCCTTTGGGCCGAAAACGCCACCGAGCACCCCGATGAAGGGCTTGTGCGGATCGACGGCATAAACGGGGGCCTTATGGCCGGCAAGAGAGCCACGACCGAGGAAAACGGTAGAACGACCGCGGTAGGAGCCGACTTCCACGATGCAACCAGACTGGACCAGACTGGCCAATTTATAAAGAACCAGCCCCTCTTCCAGACTGATCATGCCATCGGTGATCTTGTGAAACGTGTGGATATCCCTGAGTTGATCCGCAGGAATGCTGTCAGAGTAATTCAAGTGCTGGCTCATTATTAGAAGCGTCCATATAACCAAAAGATCTTGTGCCCTGATCCGATACCAGTCGGAACATGAGCGCATCCAGAATTCTGTGACACAGGGCAGGCTCACCCTCCGACCAGACTCCTCCACCAACGAAGTATACGCCCGGCAGCATGACCATCTTGAAACTGTAGGTGACTTTAAAAGTCCGGTCCGTGCCATCGCATTCGAAGTACTTGCCCTCGTCCGGGAAGCGTTGGCCGGTAATCACCACACCCGATACGGTTCGTATATGCGTGGCGAAGAAAACCCTTGAGACGGATTCCTTCAGTTCCCCCGTCATGACGATATCGTAGTCACCGCCCGCCTTCAGAACATTGCATCGGCGACCCTGCTTATCGAAGATCTCGAAGCTGTCGATACGAGCGCCCTGCTCCGGATAGACGGTTGTGGACTCGGGAACCATTCCAGGATCGAAATACTGATCCTCCGGCGCCTCCTGCTCATCAACCTCGACCCTTTCGACGTCGCTGGCTTCGATAGCGAGTTTTTGGCTACCTATCTGCCTGAACTCTTCAATCAACCTCGGCTGCTCATCCGCCGGCGCATAGATCAATTTCTGATACGCGCGCACCACCTCCATCGGTGACCCTGTGCAGATGCGCTCACCACGTTCCATCAGAATCGCGCGATCACAAAGCTCAACGACTTGCGGTCCCGAGTGAGACACGAACAGGATCGAGGTGCCCTTGGCCTTCAACTCATCCAGGCGAGCAAAACACTTGCGCTGAAAACGCTCATCACCGACCGCCAACGCTTCGTCGACGATCAGGATATCCGGATCTACCATCGCCTGAACCGCAAACGCCAGACGAACGATCATGCCACTGGAATAGGTTTTCACGGGCTGATGTATGAATTCGCCTATATCAGCGAAAGCCGTGATGTCGTCATAACGCTCATCAACTTCGGCCCGACTCAAGCCGAGGATCGCAGCATTCATGTAAACGTTTTCATGCCCCGTGAATTCCGGATTGAAACCGGACCCCAACTCAAGCAAGGCACCAATGCGACCCACTGTCTGCACCTGACCGGCGCTTTGATTCAGTGTGCCGCAGATCACTTGAAGCAACGTCGACTTGCCACTGCCGTTGCGGCCGACGATACCGACAGTTTCGCCTCGCTTGATATCGAACGTGACGTTCCGTAGCGCCCAGAACTCGTGGTAGTACTGTTTGCGCTGACCCGCAAACATCTGCGCCAGTCGATCCCTCGGCTTGTCATAGATGTGATAACACTTGCTAACATCCTGCAGCTTGATTGCAATATCAGAGGACATCGGCAAACCCCTTTCTGGTTTTCTGGAAAAAGGCAAAGCCAAGGCAAGCGACAGTTATTCCGATGGCGGAATAGATGCCAAGGACTTGCCAATCCGGTTGCTGCCCGAAAAACAGAACGCTTCTGACGTTCTCTACCGCAGCGGTCAGCGGGTTCAATTGCAACAAGCTTCTGTACTCCTCCGGCACCGCAGTGGCGGGATAGAAAATAGGCGCTAGAAACATCAGGCCGCTGGTCACCAGGCCGATGAAGTGCGCAACGTCACGCATGTATACACCCAGCGAAGCCAACCCCCAGGACAAGCCCAGAATGATCAATATCAATGGTGCGATCACCACGGGCAGATAAAGCATGGTCACAGGCGGCATGCCGAACACGATGCCGTACGCGACCGTCCAGACAATCAAACTCACCAAAGCATGAAACAAGGACGCGCCGACGATCACGCATGGCAGTATTTCCAGCGGAAAGACTACTTTCTTGACATAGTTGCCATTGGAAATAATCAAGTTCGGTGCGCGGGTGACGCACTCGGAAAACAGGTTGAACACCATCAATCCGGCGAACAGAATCAACGCGAATTCCGACTTCGAATCACCTGCGCCTGCCCACCGGGAATTGAAGATGAAGCTGAAAACGAACGTATAGATCGAGAGCATCACAATAGGATTGAAGAACGACCACAGAATCCCCATGAAAGAGCCCCTGTAGCGACCGATAACCTCTCGCTTGATCAGTGCAGCGATAAGCGCGCGATTGCGCCAGACACTGGTAAACATGACGCCGGGCGAAGCTGAAAATATCTGCATCAGCCAGCAACCTCAAAAACATTCATAAATAAACTCCATTGATACATTCTTGATCAAACCCCTTTGAAAATCACAGCGACCAGCAACCCCAAATTCCCCATGAACGTCTGCCGATAGACGCCGGAGCGCCATATACCGAACAGACGAGTGGGCAGATTTCGGGAACGGGCAGTTTTGAAACGCTGTAACACTTCACGATTCTGTTCTGCGAGAAGAAACTCCACGGCTTCCAGATTACTGATGTTCTGATCGATCCAGCGACTGAGTCGCCCCTGGAAAAGCTTCTGTATGCGAACAATGGTCGACTTGAAACCGGTGCTGGCACCAATCGAATTAGCTTCATGCTGGCGATACAGAAGATGCGGAACCTCATCGAAATGGAACAGCCCACCGGCGCCGGTCACCAGCAGATAAGCCCACCAGTCATGGGCGACGATGTTCAGATGCGCTTTGGACCTCAACAGTTCACGCGCGGCACGATTGAAAACCATCGTATTGCCAGCGGCTATGTTCTGAACCAGAGCATTGGGAAAGCCGAAAGTGCGAGAGTAGAGTGGCGTCAGCCCCACGGCCACGCCCTCTTCATTGACCAGGGTCGTCCGGGTGGCGTACAGCGCCGGGACATCGACGGGCACCTGACGCAACCACGTCAAGGCTGCGCTCAATTTGTCGGCGGCCCATATATCGTCTTGGTCCGACCAGGCAAAGAAGTCAGCGTTGATTTCTTCCCGGCAGGTCACTGACATGAAGTTACTGGCAAACCCCGTTCCGGGACCTGAAAACAGCGTGACCTTCTGATCACCGAGACGCGCTTGAAAAGACTCAAGAATATCGCGTGTCGAGTCGATTGAACCGTCATCAGAAACAAACAGGCGCCACTGAGCATGATCCTGATGCTCGATGGAGGCCAATTGCTCACGGAGGAACCGTTCACCGTTGAAAGAGCACATCAATATCGCGACAGTCTCACGTCTTTCCGATACTTCGACAATGTCGGAGTCCAGGCTGGAGCTCGCGGAATCCGCTGACAAAGGGCTTGACACTGTATGCTCCACTGCAATTAAACACTGGCCGGGAAAGCTGAAAATCCAACTCAGCGTTTCTGCCGCACCTGCTCCATTCGTTCCCTTCACGAAGCGCGCGATTATAGAGAGTTTTTATCATCGTGGTTAGGCTTCGAGCAGCCCCACCCCGATGACACGCACCTCTCTGGCTCAGGACTTCCTCCCCACTGCCGCCGTGAGGCAGCAAACAAAGAAGAACAGAAACTTGTCCCTGAACCGACGGCGACATTGCCCGCCGTGCAGTGATAGCAACAACAGATCACGTCGCCGCAGCTTCAGCCAGCGCCTGACAAATGGCGCGTTACCTACCCCGATCAACAACGCGATAATCCCGACCTGACTGAACCACCAGCCCTCATGAATGGTTACATATCGCTGCAGCAACGATGAAAGCCCGGTATTGGCCCCCACCTGGTTACTCTCATGCTGGCGATAGAGCATGCTTGAGTGGGAATCGATGAACCATTCGAACCCATGACTACGGGCAAAGGCATAGCAGTACCAGTCATGCAGACTGACCTGCTGCAATTGCTCCCAATCATGAATGACCTGTTGACGCAGTGCCGCGGCAAGCTGAGGACTCAGGACGTAGGTACAACCGGGTCCCGCCGCCTCAAACAAAAAGTCCCAGGCCACTTGCGGCTGACTCTTGTCGAGCAGGATCGTTTGTCCGTCTGGCCAAAAAGCCGTGACATTGCTTGAGTAGGCATCAACCCTGCGCGAAGCGAGCGTCTGTGTTGCGCGCAACAGCTTGTCGGGGTGCCAGATATCATCTTGATCCGCAAACGCCACAGCATCGTAGCCCTGCAGATCAACATCTCGAATCAAACGAAAAAAATTGCGCGCCGCACCACCAAAACGCCCGGCAGGAGGCAAAAGAATCACGCGACTATCGACCTCTCCGAGAGCTTTGCACCAGGCCTCGGTGCCGTCATCGGACAAATCAACGCTGATATGAATAGTGACATCGACGGACTGCTGACCGAGGATCGAGGCTACCTGCTCCTCGATCCACTGCATGCCATTGTAGGCAGCCAGCAAAACCGCAATCTTGGGATGTTTTACTGGCATGCCATTCCTGCTAGCAGCGATTGAACCCACCGATTGAAAGCGCGAGGCTTTCGAATCAGCGAGAAGGCGAGTCCAGCAGTTTTTGCAGGTACTGACCGTAACCGGTTTTCTTCAAGGCATTTGCCTGAGAACCCAGCTGCTCTGCTGTTATCCAGCCATTGTGGTAAGCAATTTCTTCGAGGCACGCTACTTTCAAGCCTTGACGCTGCTCGATGGTGTGAACGAAGTGACTGGCTTCCAACAAGGAGTCATGGGTACCGGTATCCAGCCACGCGAAGCCACGGCCGAGCATTTCGACATTCAGCGACTTCTTATTGAGGTAGGCGCTGTTCACATCAGTGATTTCCAGCTCGCCTCGCTCCGACGGCTTGATATTCTTGGCGATTTCCACGACCTCGTTATCGTAGAAATACAGACCGGTCACCGCGTAGTTGGATTTCGGCTTCAACGGCTTTTCTTCGATGCTCAGGGCACGGCCTGTCGCGTCGAACTCGACCACGCCAAAACGCTCCGGATCGGAAACGTGATAACCAAACACAGTGGCGCCACTCTTCTGCTCGTTGGCGGAGCGCAGATTGTCCGAGAAGTGCTGGCCGTAGAAGATGTTGTCACCCAGGATCAGACAGCAAGGGTCCTTGCCGATGAACTCTTCACCGATGATGAACGCTTGTGCAAGTCCATCCGGGCTCGGCTGCTCGGCATAAGTCAGCTCGATACCGTAAAGGCTGCCATCACCCAGCAATTTGCGGAAGTTCGGCAGATCTTCCGGAGTGGAGATGATCAGGATCTCGCGCATGCCGGCAAGCATCAGTACCGAAAGCGGGTAGAAAATCATCGGTTTGTCGTAAATCGGCAGCATCTGCTTCGACACGCCGAGGGTCAGCGGATGCAGGCGAGTGCCCGAACCGCCGGCGAGGATGATGCCTTTACGATTATTGGTGGTCATTTGTTCAGAACTTCCCTAAGCATTCGAGTTACACCACTTTGCCAATCCGGCAAGTGTAGAGAAAAATTGTCGCGCAGCTTTTGTGTATTCAAGCGCGAGTTCAACGGACGACGTGCGGCAGTTGGATAAGCCGTTGCCTCAATGGGTTCAATTGCCTGTACGGCAAGCGATTCGCCATTGGCCTTGGCAAAATCCAGCACATGACAAGCATAGCCGTACCATGACACTTCCCCAGCGGCCGCCAGATGATACAAACCGGACAGCTCCGGGCGCTTGAGCGCTTGCTGCAGCGCCAGTGCGGTTATATCCGCAATCAGATCGGCACCTGTCGGCGCTCCTACCTGATCAACGATGACATTGAGCTTTTCGCGCTCTTTACCCAGACGCAGCATGGTCTTGGCGAAGTTGCCGCCACGAGCGCTGTAAACCCAACTGGTACGAAACAGCAAGTAACGGCAACCGGAGGCCTGGACGGCGCGCTCCCCTGCCAACTTGCTTTCGCCGTAGCGATTCAGCGGCTGCGGCTCGTCGCCTTCCAGCCAGGGCACTTGCCCCTGACCGTCAAACACGTAATCAGTCGAGTAGTGGACCAACCAGGCACCCACTTCACGAGCTTCGTCGGCGAGAACCTGGATAGCTTGCGCATTCACCAGATTAGCCTGATCTGGCTCGGACTCGGCAGTGTCGACGGCATTGTAAGCTGCCGCATTGACGATCACGTCAGGCTGGACCTTGCGGATTGTCTCGCGCAAGGCCGCCAAGTCGGTCAAGTCACCAGACAACCCGTCAACGCCATGCCGACCCAGTGCGATCAATTCGCCAAGCGGCCGGAGGGAGCGTTGCAACTCCCATCCCACCTGACCATCCTTTCCTAGAAGAAGGATCTTCATGCCTTGTTCGATCGATCCGCGTAGTTCTGATCGATCCACTGCTGGTAGCTGCCGCTCTTCACGTGCTCTACCCATTCGGTGTTGGTCAGATACCACTCGACGGTCTTGCGAATACCCGTTTCGAAGGTTTCTTCAGGCGTCCAGCCCAGCTCACGCTGGATCTTGCTGGCATCGATAGCGTAACGCTGATCATGGCCCGGGCGATCCTGGACATAGGTGATCAGACTGGCATGCGGGCGATGTGCAGAATCCGGACGCAGTTCGTCAAGCAGGGCGCAAAGTGTATGGACCACTTCGATGTTCTGCTTTTCGTTATGACCACCAATGTTGTAGGTCTCGCCGATAACACCCTCGGTCACGACCTTGTACAGCGCACGAGCATGGTCTTCTACATAAAGCCAGTCGCGAACCTGATTACCTTTGCCGTAAACCGGCAGCGGCTTGCCTTCCAGCGCATTGAGAATGATGAGCGGGATCAGTTTCTCGGGGAAGTGGCAAGGGCCGTAGTTGTTCGAGCAATTGGTGACCAGTGTTGGCAAACCATAGGTGCGAGCCCAGGCACGAACCAGGTGATCGGAACTGGCCTTGCTGGCCGAGTATGGCGAGCTTGGCTGGTAAGGCGTAGTCTCGGTGAACAGATCTTCCGGGCCTTCAAGATCACCATACACTTCGTCAGTGGAGATATGGTGGAAGCGGAAGTTGCTCTTGCGGGTATCGTCCAGCGCCGACCAATAGTGGCGTGCGGACTCGAGCAAAGTGTAAGTACCGATGATATTGGTCTGAATGAACTCGGACGGGCCCGAGATCGAACGATCAACATGGGACTCAGCGGCAAGATGCATGATCGCATCCGGCTGGTGCTCACGCAGAACACGATCAACCTGCTCGCGATCACAGATATCAACGCGTTCGAATGCGTAACGCTCGTCTTGACTAACCTCGGCCAGCGACTCCAGATTGCCGGCGTAAGTCAGTTTATCGACGTTAACGACAGAATCGGTGGTGTTGGCGATGATGTGACGGATGACTGCCGAGCCGATAAACCCGGCGCCGCCGGTTACTAGAATTTTCACGCGGAACCATACCCTTGAGCTGCGGACAGCGCCATCAACGAGCACTGTCTAATCCATGAATGCAGAAGCCACCAAACATGAGGCTTCCGTCAAAGTCAGTCTGAATCGACGCGCAATAAAGCATTGTCGAACAAGGGCTGCATTTTACAGCTTAACGAACGTTTTACTAATGGATATAAACAGGGAGAGGCGCAATTTCGACAGACGCCCTGCACCTGCCGCTTTCAGACAAGGCGTTTGCGCGCCGCTCTGGAGGAGCGCCCCAAAAACCAACCAAGCACTGGCCCCATCAACATACCAATCAGCAACGCCAAGACTACGATCAGTGAAACTGGCAACTGCGGCCCGCTCAAACCTAGAAACAATAACGATACCGATTGCTGGTTTTCGAGCACAAACGCTAGAACCACCAGGATCAGTAAAAGAATAAAAACGCCAAGAAATATGCGCTTAAGGTTACGCATGAGGAACCCCTTGAGAGATAGCGACTGTCAAACCCCCTCCTCCTCTTCCTCATTCACCCGATCACGCAACTCTTTGCCCGGCTTGAAATGCGGAACGAATTTACCGTCAAGACTGACGGATTGGCCGGTCTTCGGGTTACGACCGACGCGCGGCGCACGGTAGTGCAGGGAGAAACTGCCAAACCCACGGATCTCGATGCGATCACCGGTGGCAAGGCATTGGGACATTTGCTCAAGCATGGTCTTGATGGCCAGCTCCACATCCTTGGATGAGAGCAGCCCTTGATGGGTGACAATTCGTTCGATCAACTCCGACTTCGTCATATTTTTCCCTTCTTTTTCAAGCAGCTAGATCAGCGCTTGAAAGGTTTTAGCACGCCCGGAAGATTTTGAACAGCCCAGGGATTGACATATCTTCCACCGCGTCGAAACGCCCGTTTTCAGGGCATCACAGCAACAAACAGGGCACGGCATGCTTAACGACATATCACCAGCATGGTTCGCGTCAAGTAGCCCGCCGGATTGAAGCCAAAAGGAAACTCATCTTCATCCTTGGCATCATCCGATCGGGTGATCACCTTGTACCCCGCCCCCTTGCACTCCTTTGCCGCACGCTTCTGACATTTCTCCCAGCCAGAACCCAACCCAGAGCAGTCGACCTCTATACCACTGACACCACGCACAGCATGGGTCTTGGCACTGGTCGTACAGCCAGCCAGAACCAGTACAGCCATGAGGACAATAAACTTGTTCATCCACTTCCTTATGCCAGGCAACTGCCCGACGACTACACGCTTAAGACCAAGCTTAGTCGTGAATAGGCGATTGATCCGATTAAAGAAACAGACCACCCGGAAGCAAGATTGGTTTCACCAAACCCCTCGCACAAACCGTGAGCACTAAATCGCAGGCACAAAAAAGGGCGACCGAAGTCGCCCTTTTTTACGATCAAGCAGAACTTAGTTCTGTTTGGCCGCCATTGCTTGGCGCAGCAGGCCAGCCATGGTGGTGTCAGTAGCCTCACCTTCCGGAGCAGTTTTCAGGCTCTGGATAGCTTCTTTCTCTTCAGCATCGTCTTTCGATTTGATCGACAGCTGAATTACACGGCTCTTACGATCAACGCTGATGATCTTGGCTTCTACTTCCTGGCCTTCTTTCAGAACGTTGCGCGCGTCTTCAACGCGGTCACGGCTGATTTCGGAGGCTTTCAGAGTCGCTTCGATATCGTCGGCCAGAACGATGATGGCGCCTTTGGCGTCAACTTCTTTCACGGTACCAGTAACGATTGCGCCTTTGTCGTTAACCGAGACGTACTCGGAGAACGGATCGCTTTCCAGTTGCTTGATACCCAGGGAGATACGCTCGCGCTCTGGGTCAACCGACAGGATAACGGTGTCCAGCTCGTCGCCTTTCTTGAAACGACGAACAGCTTCTTCGCCAACTTCGTTCCAGGAGATGTCGGACAGGTGAACCAGACCGTCGATGCCGCCGTCCAGACCAATGAAGATACCGAAATCGGTGATCGACTTGATGGTGCCGGAGATTTTATCGCCCTTGTTGAACTGGCCAGAGAAATCTTCCCATGGGTTAGATTTGCACTGCTTGATGCCCAGGGAGATACGACGACGCTCTTCGTCGATGTCCAGAACCATAACTTCCACTTCGTCGCCGACTTGTACGACTTTCGAAGGGTGGATGTTCTTGTTGGTCCAGTCCATTTCCGAAACGTGTACCAGACCTTCAACGCCTTCTTCCAGCTCAGCGAAGCAGCCGTAGTCGGTCAGGTTGGTTACACGAGCGGTAACGCGAGTGCTTTCTGGGTAACGGGCTTTGATAGCAACCCATGGATCTTCGCCCAGTTGCTTCAGGCCCAGGGAAACACGGTTGCGTTCGCGATCGTATTTCAGAACCTTGACGTCGATTTCATCACCAACGTTGACGATCTCGGAAGGATGCTTGATGCGCTTCCAGGCCATGTCGGTGATGTGCAGCAGGCCGTCCACGCCACCCAGATCGACGAATGCGCCGTAATCGGTGAGGTTTTTGACGATACCTTTGACTTGCTGGCCTTCCTGCAGGGATTCCAGCAGAGCTTCACGCTCGGCGGAGTTCTCGGCTTCCAGGACGCTGCGACGGGAAACGACAACGTTGTTGCGCTTCTGGTCCAGCTTGATGACCTTGAATTCCAGCTCTTTGCCTTCCAGGTGCGTGGTGTCGCGCACTGGACGGACGTCAACCAGGGAACCTGGCAGGAACGCACGGATGCCGTTAACGTCGACAGTGAAGCCGCCTTTAACCTTACCGTTGATAACGCCCTTGACCACTTCCTCAGCTGCGAAGGCCGCTTCCAGAACGATCCAGCACTCAGCGCGCTTGGCTTTTTCACGGGACAGCTTGGTTTCACCGAAACCGTCTTCAACCGAGTCCAGAGCAACGTGAACTTCGTCACCGACATTGATAGTCAGATCGCCAGCGTCGTTGTAGAACTGCTCAAGCGGGATGAGTGCTTCAGACTTCAGGCCAGCGTGAACGGTTACCCAGCGAGCCTGGTAATCGATATCAACGATAACACCGGTGATGATGGAGCCTGCCTGAAGGTTCAGGGTTTTTAGGCTTTCTTCAAAGAGTTCCGCAAAGCTTTCGCTCATTTTAATTCCTGTAAATGAGGGCGAAGGATACGCCCATCTCCACACCCCAGACGGTGTGGGTTAGTTTCATTAAAAAGAAGCGCTGCAGGACTATGACTGGTCCCCTGCCGCCTTCTTGGTCACCCGGCGATATCGCGAATGGCGATCTCGCTCATGATGCGTTCAAGCACCTGATCGATGGACAACTCCGTGGAATCCAGCTGTATGGCGTCAGCCGCCGGCTTAAGCGGGGCTACCGCTCGCTGGGTGTCACGCTCGTCGCGTGCACGGATCTCATCTAGCAGACTCGACAGACTAACACCCTCGACTTTGCCCTTCAACTGCAAATATCGACGGCGCGCCCTCTCCTCGGCACTGGCGGTCAGGAAAATCTTCAGCGGCGCATCAGGAAAAACCACCGTGCCCATGTCGCGACCATCGGCCACCAGACCCGGCGCCTCCTGAAAAGCACGCTGGCGCTGCAGCAGTGCCTCGCGTACGGCCGGCAATGCCGCCACTTGCGAAGCGCCGGAACCGACGCTTTCGGTGCGAATGACATCGCTGACTTCGTCGCCTTCCAGAATGATCCGTTGCAACTGACCATCGGTCGCCGCAATGAACTGAACATCCAGATGAGCGGCGAGTTTCTTCAGCAGCTCTTCATTGGTCAGATCCACACCGTGGTTGTGCGCAGCAAATGCCAGCAAGCGGTACAACGCACCGGAATCCAGCAGGTTCCAGCCCAGACGCTTGGCCAGAATCCCGGCTACGGTGCCTTTGCCCGAGCCGCTTGGCCCATCAATGGTGATGACCGGTGCAATGTATTTCACGACTGAGCCTCTTGTGCCACACGAATACCGACCTGCCCGCACAGTGCGAGGAAGTTCGGGAACGACGTCGCGACGTTGGCGCAATCATGGATGCGGATCGGTGCAGTAGCGCGCAGCGACGCCACACTGAATGCCATCGCGATACGGTGATCGCCATGACCATGCACTTCGCCGCCGCCAATCTGGCCGCCGTCGATGATGATGCCGTCCGGAGTCGGCTGGCATTTGACGCCCAGCGCCAGCAAACCGTCTGCCATGACCTGAATGCGATCCGATTCCTTGACCCGCAGCTCTTCGGCGCCGGTCAGCACGGTGCGCCCTTCGGCACAGGCAGCGGCGACGAACAACACCGGGAATTCGTCGATCGCCAGTGGCACCAGCGCTTCAGGAATCTCGATACCTTTGAGTTTAGCTGCTCGCACGCGCAGGTCAGCCACCGGCTCGCCGCCGACTTCACGCTGGTTTTCCAGAGTGATGTCCGCGCCCATCAGGCGCAGGATGTCGATCACGCCAGTGCGGGTCGGGTTGATGCCGACGTGCTCAAGCACCAGCTCGGAACCTTCGGCGATCGAGGCCGCTACAAGGAAGAATGCCGACGACGAGATGTCGCCCGGCACTTCAATGTGGGTTGCAGCCAGCTTGCCGCCGGACTCGACCGATGCCGTAGCGCCATCAACACTCACCGGATAACCGAAACCACGCAGCATGCGCTCGGTGTGGTCGCGAGTCGGAGCCAGCTCGGTCACGGTGGTCTTGCCTTCAGCGTACAGACCGGCGAGCAGCAGGCAGGACTTCACCTGAGCACTGGCCATCGGCATGGTGTAAGTCAGGCCTTTGAGCTTGTGTCCGCCACGAATGGTCATCGGCGGACGACCTTCAGCAGCAGTTTCAATCACGGCGCCCATTTCACGCAGTGGATTGGCCACGCGATTCATCGGACGCTTGGACAGCGAGGCATCGCCAGTCAAAACGCTATCGAAGTTCTGCGCAGCCAGCAGGCCGGACAGCAAACGCATCGAAGTGCCGGAGTTGCCCAGATAGATCGGGCCCGGCGCAGGTTTCAAGCCATGCAGGCCGACACCGTGGATGGTCACGCGGCCGTGGTGCGGGCCTTCGATGACCACGCCCATGTCGCGGAATGCCTGTAAGGTCGCCAGAGCATCTTCGCCCTCGAGGAAGCCTTCGACTTCGGTGACGCCTTCGGCCAGCGAGCCGAGCATGATCGAGCGGTGGGAAATCGATTTGTCACCCGGTACGCGAATCCGACCGGACAGGCGGCCACCAGGTTGAGCCAGGAAGATCAGATCGTTGGAATTCATAGCGTCCACATAGGCCCTGCGGGCCAGGATTTTACTGAAATGCTCGCGGGCAACCCGGGCGCGAGTGAAAACGCCCAACAATTGGTGCCCATCCCCTGCATCGACCGCGTCGCGCAAGGCGTCGAGGTCGCTGCGAAATGTATCGAGTGTGCGCAGGACAGCCTCGCGGTTGGCGAGGAAGATGTCGTGCCACATCACCGGGTCGCTTCCGGCGATTCTTGTGAAATCGCGGAAACCGCCCGCAGCGTAACGGAAGATCTCAAGATTTTCATTGCGCTTGGCCAACGAATCGACCAGACCGAAGGCCAGCAGATGCGGCAGATGACTGGTCGCGGCCAGCACTTCATCGTGACGCTCGACCTGCATGTGCTCGACGTCGGCGCCCAATTCGCGCCACAGACGATCAACCACAACCAGCGCCGCCGGATCGGTTTGCTCAAGCGGCGTGAGAATCACTTTGTGGCGACGGAACAGTTCGGCATTGGAGGCTTCCACCCCGCTCTGCTCGGAACCGGCAATCGGATGACCCGGTACGAATCGCGGCGGCATAGCGCCAAACGCTTCGGTCGCCGCGCGCACGACATTGCCTTTGGCGCTGCCGACATCGGTCAGAATCGCCGAGCCCAGATCCATGTTCGCCAACCGCGCGAGCACTTTCTCCATGGCCAGAATCGGCACCGCCAACTGAATCACGTCAGCGCCCTGGCATGCGGTTGCCAAGTCATCTTCACAGCGATCCACAACGCCTAGCTCAACCGCCAACTTGCGCGACTGCGGGTCGAGATCGACCCCGACCACTTCGCGGCAGATACCGCTTTCACGCAAGCCTTTGGCAAACGAACCACCGATCAACCCCAGACCGACCACCACAAGGCGACCGATCATAGGTGCAGCAGATTGCAATGCAGTGACATCACCCACGAGCCAGAACCTTGCGCAGCGCTTCGAGGAAGCGGCTGTTTTCCGCCGGCAGACCGATGGTCACCCGCAGGTGGTTCGGCATGCCGTAGTTGGCTACCGGACGCACGATCACGCCTTCGCGCAGCAAGCCCTGGAACACCGGAGCCGCGACCTGACCGAGGTCGACGCAGATGAAATTGCCTTTGGATTCGATCCAGCTCAGCCCCAGCTCACGGAAGCCGGCCTGCAACTGCTGCATACCCGACTCATTGAGCTGACGGCTTTGCGCCAGATATTCCTCATCCTTCAGCGCTGCGCAGGCTGCCGCGAGGGCCAGACTGTTGACGTTGAACGGCTGGCGAACGCGGTTCAGCACGTCAGCCACAACCGCAGTCGACAGACCGTAGCCAACGCGCAATGCCGCCAGGCCATAGGCTTTGGAGAAGGTGCGCGAGACCAGCAGATTCGGGTAAGCGGCGAGGAAATCCAGACCGTCCGGCAGATCGCTGCCTTCGGCGTACTCGATGTAAGCCTCGTCCAGCACCACCAGCACATGCTCCGGAACGTCCTGCAGGAACTCGTCCAGCGCTTCAGCACCGAACCAGGTACCGGTCGGGTTGTTCGGGTTGGCGATAAACACCACGCGGGTGTTGGCATCGATGGCCGCGAGCATTGCAGGCAGGTCATGCCCCCAATCTTTCGCCGGCACCACTTTGGCTTGGGCGCCGACTGCCTGGGTGGCAATCGGGTACACAGCGAAAGCGTGCTCACTGAACACGGCATTCAGACCCGGCGCCAGATAGGCGCGCGCGACCAGTTCAAGAATGTCGTTGGAACCGTTGCCCAGCGTGACCTGATTCAGCTCGACGCGGCATTGCTCGGCCAGCAGGGATTTCAGCGCGAAACCGTTGCCGTCCGGGTAACGCGTCAACTCGGCCAGCTCTTCGCGGATCGCCGCCAAGGCTTTCGGACTGGCACCCAGCGGGTTTTCGTTGCTCGCCAGTTTGACGATTTTTGCCGGATCCAGGTCCAGCTCGCGCGCCAGTTCGTCCACAGGCTTGCCCGGAACGTACGGCGAAAGTTGTTGCACGCCCGGCTGTGCCAGAGCGAGGAAGTTGCCACTCATTTGCTACCGCCCCTTAGAGAACTGCTTTCGGGTAGGAACCCAGCACTTTGAGTGCTACTGCTTCCTGACTGATCTTTTCCAATACACCTTTGATCAACGGATCACGGTGATGGCCGACGAAGTCGATGAAGAACACGTAGGTCCATTTGCCACTGCGCGACGGACGGGTTTCGATACGGGTCAGGTCGATCCCGTTGTCGTGGAACGGCACCAGCAACTCATGGAGCGCGCCGGGCTTGTTGCTCATCGACACGATGATCGAAGTCTTGTCGTCGCCGGTCGGCGGCACTTCCTGGTTACCGATCATCAGGAAGCGCGTCGAGTTGTCGGGACGGTCTTCGATCTTCTCGGCCAGACGCGTCAGGCCATACAGCCCTGCCGCCATGTCGCCGGCAATCGCCGCCGAATTCCACTCGCCTTTAACCCGCTTGGCCGCTTCGGCGTTGCTCGACACCGCCACGCGCTCGACATTCGGGTAATGCGCGTCCAGCCACTTGCGGCACTGGGCCAGCGATTGCGCGTGGGAATAGATGCGGCTGATGCTGTCGGTCTTGGTATTTTCACCGACCAACAGGTGATGGTGAATGCGCAACTCGACTTCGCCACAGATGACCATGTCGTGTTCGAGGAAGCTGTCCAGCGTGTGGTTGACCGCGCCTTCGGTGGAGTTTTCCACCGGCACCACGCCAAAATTCACCGCACCGGCCGCCACCTCACGAAACACTTCGTCGATCGCCGCCATCGGCTTGCTGATCACCGCGTGACCGAAGTGTTTCATCGCTGCGGCTTGGGTGAAGGTGCCTTCAGGACCGAGATAAGCCACTTTCAGTGGCTGCTCCAGCGCCAGGCACGACGACATGATTTCACGGAACAACCGCGCCATCTCTTCGTTGCCCAGCGGCCCCTGATTGCGCTCCATCACCCGCTTGAGCACCTGAGCTTCGCGCTCAGGACGATAGAACACCGGCACTTCGCCTTCGGCCAGCGAGGCCATCTTTACTCGCGCGACTTCCTGGGCGCAACGCGCACGCTCACTGATCAGCTCCATGACTTTGGTGTCCAGAGCGTCAATGCGAACGCGCAGTGCCTTGAGTTCTTGCTCGGACATCAGCCGTGTTCCTTCTCGAATTCAGCCATGTACGCCACCAGCGCATTAACCGCGGTGATGTCGACGGCGTTGTAGATGGAGGCGCGCATGCCGCCCACGGAGCGGTGGCCCTTCAGATTGAGCAAGCCGCGCTCTTCGGCACCGACGAGGAACGGCTTGTCCAGACGATCATCGGCCAGACGGAACGGCACGTTCATCCA
This sequence comes from Pseudomonas sp. IT-232MI5, assembly GCF_949767845.1. Lineage (NCBI taxonomy): Bacteria > Pseudomonadati > Pseudomonadota > Gammaproteobacteria > Pseudomonadales > Pseudomonadaceae > Pseudomonas > Pseudomonas sp. IT-232MI5. Next base: position 185,949 of record NZ_CATKQE010000058.1, on the reverse strand, counting down.
CGAGCGATCCGATTTGTTGATCGGGTTGCTGTAGAGGCCGCTGGCGTCGATGAAGTCGTACAGCGTGCGCTGTTTGACGTCGTTGAGCTTGGCGATCGCTTCGACACCGCCCTGCTCTTTCAGCCACTGGAACACCAGGCCGGACAGGTACCAGGCCAAGGTCGGCGGGGTGTTGTACATCGAGCCGTTATCCGCTGCGACTTTGTAGTCGAGCATGGTCGGGCACAGCGCGCGCGCCTTGCCGAGCAGGTCTTCGCGGATGATGTTGACCACGATACCGCTCGGGCCGATGTTCTTCTGTGCGCCGGCGTAGATCATGCCGAAACGCGAGATATCGACCGGGCGCGAGAGGATGTCCGAAGACATGTCGGCTACCAGCGGTACATCACCGACTTCAGGAATCCACTGGAATTCCAGACCACCGATGGTTTCGTTCGGCGCGTAGTGAACATAAGCGGCGTCTTTCGACAGCTTCCACTCGTTCTGGCCCGGGATAGCGAAATAATCGTATGGCTTGGCGGTGGCGGCAACATTGACGTGGCCGTAGCGCGAAGCTTCTTCAATGGCTTTCTGCGACCAGATACCGGTGTCGATATAGTCGGCAGAACCGCCTTCAGGCAGCAGGTTCAGTGGGATCTGCGCGAATTGCTGGCTGGCGCCACCTTGCAGAAACAGCACTTTATAGTTCGACGGGATATTCAGCAGGTCACGCAGATCCTGCTCGGCCTGGGTGGCGATGGACACGAACTCATCGCTGCGATGGCTCATTTCCATGACCGACAGACCCTTGCCATGCCAATCAAGGAGTTCACCCTGGGCGCGCTGCAGGACAGCTTCAGGAAGCGCCGCAGGACCGGCGCAGAAGTTATAGGCTCGCTTGCTCACATCCAATCTCGCTCTGACTTGGTGATACACAAAAAATCTGTAAATCTGATAGGTCTACCTCTGTAGGAGCCTTCGGCAACTCCTACAGGGGAAATTCATACCGGACAAATAACAAGGGGGCGAATTCTCATCCGCCCCCTCGTTTGTCCGCTTATTCTTGCGGTTCTTCGTCTGCTGCGGCGTCGAGTTGCTGGTCTTCACCGGCATCGTCGTTTACGACAGTGCCTTCGAATTCCTCGCCCTCTTCACCCTCAAGCTCTTCACCCTCAACTTCCGAAGGCTCCTGAACCCGCTCCAGCCCGACCAGGGTTTCATCCTTGGCCAGCTTGATCAGCGTTACACCTTGAGTGTTACGACCCAGGCTCGACACTTCGTCGACACGGGTACGCACCAGGGTGCCCTGATCGGAGATCAGCATGATTTCTTCACCGTCCTGCACCTGAACTGCGCCGACCAGACGGCCGTTACGCTCGTTGCTGACCATCGCGATAACGCCCTGACCGCCACGTTTGTATTCAGGGAACTCGGTGATCGCCGTGCGCTTGCCGTAGCCGCGCTCGGAGGCGGTGAGGATTTCGCTGCCCTCTTCCGGAATCAACATGGAGATCAGCTTCTGCCCTTCCGGCAGACGCATGCCACGCACACCGCGGGCGGTACGGCCCATGGCGCGAACTTCGGATTCCTTGAAGCGCGTCACTTTGCCGCCGTCGGAGAACAGCATGATTTCCTGCTCGCCATCGGTGATGGCTGCGGAGATCAGGATGTCGCCTTCGTCCAGTTCCAGCGCGATCAGACCAACGCTGCGCTGACGGCTGAAGGCCACCAGCGGAGTCTTCTTCACGGTACCGTTGGCAGTAGACATGAAGATGAACGGCGCCTTCTTGCGATCGGCAGCCTTGATGCGAGCGCGACGCTCTTCATCGGTTTCGTTGCTGTTTTCGATCTCTTCTACATCAGCCTCGACGCCTTCGGCTTCTTCTTCATCAGCCTGACGCTTCATGGCTTCGAGATCGACCGGCAGCATGGTGGTGATGTACTCGCCTTCGCTCAATGGCAGAAGGTTGACCAGCGGACGGCCTCGGGCGGCGCGGGACGCTTCCGGAATCTCGTAGGTCTTGAGCCAGTACACCTTGCCCTTGCTGGAAAACAGCAGCAGCGTGGTGTGACTGTTGGCAACCAGCAGGTGAGCGATGTAGTCCTCATCCTTGACGCCGGTGGCCGATTTGCCTTTACCGCCACGACGCTGAGCCTGATACGCAGCCAGCGGCTGGGTCTTGGCGTAGCCACCGTGGGAGATGGTCACGACGCGTTCTTCTTCCGGGATCATGTCACCCAGGGTCAGATCAAGACGGGCATCGAGAATTTCGGTGCGACGCTGGTCGCCGTATTCGGCGCGGATCACTTCCAGCTCTTCGCGGATCACTTCCATCAGGCGCACGGCGCTGTTGAGGATGCGGATCAGCTCGCCGATCTGGTTAAGAATCTCTTGATACTCGGCCAGCAGTTTTTCGTGTTCCAGACCGGTCAGACGGTGCAGACGCAGTTCCAGAATGGCTTGCGCCTGTTCTGGCGACAGGAAGTACTTGCCTTCGCGCAGACCGTATTGCGGATCGAGGTTTTCCGGACGGCACGAATCGGCACCGGCACGTTCCACCATCGCCACCACTGCCGAGGATTCCCACGGCGTGCTGACCAGGGCTTCTTTTGCTTCCGACGGCGTCGGCGAAGCCTTGATCAGCGCGATAACCGGGTCGATGTTCGACAGGGCAACGGCCTGACCTTCGAGGATATGACCACGCTCGCGCGCCTTGCGCAGTTCGAACACGGTACGGCGGGTAACGACTTCGCGACGGTGACGGACGAAGGCTTCCAGCAGATCCTTGAGGTTCAGGATGCGTGGACGACCATCGATCAGCGCAACGATGTTGATGCCGAATACCGATTGCAGCTGGGTCTGGGCGTAGAGGTTGTTGAGGATCACCTCAGGCACTTCGCCGCGACGCAGTTCGATCACGACGCGCATACCGTCCTTGTCGGACTCGTCGCGCAGTTCAGTGATGCCTTCCAGCTTCTTCTCTTTGACCAGCTCGGCGATCTTCTCGATCAGACGCGCCTTGTTCAGCTGGTAAGGGAGTTCGGTGATGACGATCTGCTGACGGCCACCGACCTTGTCGATGTCTTCGATGATCGAGCGGGCGCGCATATAAATGCGCCCGCGACCGGTGCGGTAGGCTTCGATGATGCCGGCGCGACCATTGATGATCGCGGCGGTCGGGAAGTCCGGACCGGGGATGTACTGCATCAACTCGTCGACGGTCAGCTCAGGGTTGTCGATGAGTGCCAGGCAACCGTCGATGACTTCACCGAGGTTGTGTGGCGGAATGTTGGTCGCCATGCCCACGGCGATACCGCTGGAGCCGTTGACCAGCAGGTTGGGGATACGGGTCGGCATGACCGCCGGGATCATTTCGGTGCCGTCGTAGTTCGGCACCCAGTCCACGGTTTCTTTGTGCAGGTCAGCCAGCAGCTCGTGCGCCAGCTTGGTCATGCGCACTTCGGTGTATCGCATCGCCGCAGCGTTGTCGCCGTCGACCGAACCGAAGTTGCCCTGACCGTCTACCAGCAGGTAGCGCAGGGAGAAAGGCTGAGCCATACGAACGATGGTGTCGTACACGGCAGTGTCACCGTGCGGGTGATACTTACCGATCACGTCGCCGACAACACGGGCAGATTTCTTGTACGGCTTGTTGAAGTCGTTGCCCAGCTCGCTCATCGCGAACAGTACGCGACGGTGCACGGGCTTGAGGCCATCGCGCGCATCCGGCAGTGCACGGCCGACGATTACGCTCATCGCGTAGTCGAGGTAGGACTGTTTCAGCTCGTCTTCGATATTGACCGGGAGGATTTCTTTGGCCAGTTCGCCCATGAGAAGCCTGATTCCTTTTTCTGGTGAAACTTCGTCATATCCATGTGGGAGCAACGAAGCTCGCCGGGGCAGGCCGAGTGCCATGCGCCGACTTACGACAAATCAACATTGGATCGCGGATTTGCGCAGTAAAGACAGCTCCGTGGAGCTGCCTCGGAAAACGCCGGATGTTATCACAAAGGCCGCCACGCACCTATCCCCCAGATGCGCATGGAGCATAGTTAGTTGACCGGTGACAGGCTTAACGGGGACGAGAGAAGCTCAGAGCTTCTTTGAATGCAGATTTGAGGGCTGATTTGCGGATGTTTATTGACATTTAGGGGTACAAACACCTGTAGGAGCTGCCGAAGGCTGCGATCTTTTGATCCTGCCCTCTAAAAAGCAAAATCAAAAGATCGCAGCCTTCGGCAGCTCCTACATTGAGTATCACCGCATTAATGCAGGCGTTTGCGGCACATCAACTGGGCCATTTTCGCGGTGTCCGGGCGTTCGACGATGCCTTTTTCGGTGACGATCGCGTCGATGAGATCCGCCGGCGTCACGTCAAACACCGGATTGAACGCTTCAACGTCCGCACCGACACGCTTGCCGCCGACTTCCAGCAACTCGGCGCCGTCACGCTCCTCGATCGGAATGTCGTCACCGCTGGCCAGATTCATGTCGATGGTGGAACTCGGTGCCACGACCATGAAGCGCACACCGTGGTGCATGGCGTTGACCGCCAGTTGATAGGTGCCGATCTTGTTCGCCACGTCACCATTGGCGGTGATTCGGTCAGCACCGACGATCACCCAGGTCACGCCCTTGGTTTTCATGATGTGTGCAGCGGCGGAGTCGGCATTCAACGTAACCGGGATGCCTTCGTTGGCCAGTTCCCACGCAGTCAAACGCGAGCCTTGCAACCATGGGCGGGTCTCGTCGGCATAGACGCGCTCGACCATGCCTTCAATGAAGGCTGCACGAATCACCCCTAACGCCGTACCGAAACCACCGGTGGCCAGCGCGCCAGTATTGCAATGAGTCAGAATCGCCTGGGCATTGCCCTGATGCTTGCGGATCAGATCAACGCCCAACTGGGCCATGGTCAGGTTGGCTTCGCGGTCGCTTTCGTGAATGGCGATGGCTTCGGCTTCCAGCGCGGCCAGCGGATCGGCGTTCTCTTTCAAGCGATCAAGGCGATCGTGCATGCGACCCAAGGCCCAAAACAGGTTAACCGCTGTCGGACGGGAATCGGCCAGCAAGGCAAAGTCCTCTTCCAGCGCCACGTACCAATCGCCACCTTCGGCGATCCGCGCACGGGCCGCGAGGACGATGCCATACGCGGCACTGATGCCAATGGCCGGCGCGCCACGTACCACCATCGAGCGAATCGCCTCGGCCACGCCGGCGGCGCTGGTGTAGGCAATCCAGGTTTCTTCGAACGGCAAAATACGCTGATCCAGCAGGTGCAGCGCGCCGTCACGCCAATCGATGGCCTTCACTTTTTCCGCAGCCAACAGTCGATCGCGCATCCTACACCCCGCACTCATGAACAAAAGCCGCCGATTATAGCGATCCCCCCGCGAAGACGCTCGGGTATACTTCGCCATCCTTTACAAAAGCACTGGAACCGACCCTCGATGCCGAAACCTGCCATTGCGCTCGACTTATTATTGCTGCCGACCTGGCTGGTACCCGTCGAACCTGCAGGCGTTGTGCTCAAGGAGCACGGCCTGGGCATCCGCGACGGTCGCATCGTGTTTATCGGCCCGCGCGCCGAAGCATTGAAGTGTAACGCCACTGAAGTCCGCGAACTGCCGGACGTGCTGCTCGCCCCCGGTCTGATCAACGCCCACGGCCATGCGGCGATGACGCTGTTCCGTGGCCTGGCCGATGATCTGCCGCTGATGACCTGGCTGGAAAACCATATCTGGCCGGCCGAGGCCAAGTGGGTCGATGAAGATTTCGTTCGTGATGGCACCGACCTGGCCATCGCCGAGCAGATCAAGGGCGGCATCACCTGCTTCTCGGACATGTATTTCTTTCCAAAAGTCGCCAGCGAGCGCGTGCACAACAGCGGCATTCGCGCGCAGATCGCCATTCCGATCCTTGATTTCCCGATCCCGGGCGCCAGCAGTGCCGATGAAGCCATTCGTCAGGGCGTCGAATTGTTTGGCGACTTGAAGCATCACGAACGCATCAAGATCACCTTCGGCCCTCATGCACCGTACACCGTCGGCGACGAGAATCTCGAGAAAATCCGCGTGATTGCCGAGGAGCTGGACGCATCGATCCACATGCACGTGCATGAAACCGCGTTCGAAGTCCAACAAGCGCTGGAGCAGCGTGGCGAACGCCCGCTCGCTCGCCTCGGTCGTCTGGGCCTGCTCGGCCCGCGCTTCCAGGCCGTGCACATGACCCAGATCAGCGATGACGACCTGGCGTTGCTGGTAGAAAGCAACACCAGCGTCATTCATTGCCCGGAATCGAACCTGAAACTCGCCAGCGGTTTCTGCCCGGTCGAGCGTTTGTGGCAGGCTGGGGTGAATGTCGCGGTCGGCACCGATGGCGCCGCCAGTAATAATGATCTCGATCTGCTCGGCGAAACCCGCACTGCCGCCCTGCTGGCCAAAGCCGTTGCCGGCTCGGCCACGGCGCTGGACGCTCATCGGGCACTGCGCATGGCCACCCTGAATGGTGCGCGGGCACTGGGAATCGAAGCACAGGTTGGCTCGCTGGAAATCGGCAAAGCCGCCGACATCGTCGCTTTCGACCTTTCCGGCCTGGCCCAGCAACCGGTGTATGACCCGGTATCGCAGCTTATATACGCCACCGGCCGCGATTGCGTGAAACACCTGTGGGTCGCCGGCAAACAACTGCTCGACGACCGACGCCTGACGCGCATGGACGAAGCGCAACTGGGCGCCACCGCCCGTACCTGGGGCCAGCGCATCAGCGGCCACACCGAATCGTAAACACCCCGGCGCCCACGCCGGGGCTACAGCCCTTTTAAAGTTTTAGAGGAATTGAACATGAGCAACGTCGACCACGCCGAAATCGCCAAATTCGAAGCCCTGGCCCATCGCTGGTGGGACCGCGAAAGCGAATTCAAACCGCTGCACGACATCAACCCTTTGCGGGTCAACTGGATTGACGAGCGGGTCAATCTGGCCGGCAAGAAAGTCCTCGACGTCGGTTGCGGCGGCGGCATCCTCAGCGAAGCCATGGCGCAACGCGGTGCCACCGTGATGGGTATCGACATGGGCGAGGCGCCACTGGCGGTCGCGCAACTGCATCAACTGGAATCCGGCGTCAGCGTCGAATACCGCCAGATCACCGCCGAAGCCCTGGCCGAAGAAATGCCTGAGCAGTTCGACGTGGTGACCTGTCTGGAAATGCTCGAGCACGTACCGGATCCATCGTCGGTCATTCGTGCCTGCTTCCGCATGGTCAAACCGGGTGGCCAGGTGTTCTTCTCGACCATCAACCGCAACCCGAAGGCGTACCTGTTCGCCATTATCGGCGCTGAATACATAATGAAGCTGCTGCCGCGCGGCACCCACGACTTCAAGAAATTCATCCGCCCTTCCGAGCTCGGCGCGTGGAGCCGCATGGCCGGCCTGACCGTCAAGGACATCATCGGCCTGACCTACAACCCGCTGACCAAGCACTACAAGCTGGCCAACGACGTTGACGTCAACTACATGATCCAGACCCTGCGCGAGGAATAAGCCGATGGCCATCAGAGCAGTTCTCTTCGACATGGACGGCACCCTGCTCGACACGGCGCCGGACTTCATCGCCATCTGCCAGGCAATGCGCGCGGATCGTGGTTTGCCGCCGATGAACGACAAGCACATCCGCGACGAGATCTCCGGTGGCGCTAAAGCCATGGTTGCGGTGACGTTTTCGATGGACCCGGAATCACCGGGCTTCGAAGAACTGCGCCTGGAGTTCCTTGAGCGCTATCTGGTTGGCTGCGCCGTGCACAGCAAACTGTTCGACGGCATGGGCGAACTGTTAGCTGATATCGAAAAGGCCAAGCTGATCTGGGGCGTGGTCACCAACAAACCGTTGCGCTTTGCCGAGCCGATCATGCAACAGTTGGGACTGGCCGAGCGTTCGGCGCTGCTGATCTGCCCGGATCACGTGAAAAACAGCAAGCCGGATCCGGAACCGTTGATCCTTGCGTGCAAGATGCTTGATCTGGATCCGTCGACGGTTCTGTTTGTAGGCGATGATCTGCGCGATATCGAATCGGGGCGCGATGCCGGGACGAAAACCGCTGCGGTGACGTTTGGCTATATCCACCCGGACGATAATCCGCGTCATTGGGGCGCGGATGTGGTGGTGGATCATCCGTCGGAATTGCGCAAGGTACTCGATAGCGCGCTTTGCAGCTGCTGAGACCTGACGCAGAGCGTCATTGGCTGCATTCCCACGCGGAGCGTGGGGAACGATCTGACTCCATGATGAGGTTTTTATGTTTGATTATTCCGCTCGCCCCGAATTGCTCAAGGATCGGGTCATTCTGGTCACCGGTGCCGGTCGGGGCATTGGCGCGGCTGCGGCGAAAACCTACGCCGCCCACGGCGCCACCGTATTGCTGCTGGGCAAGACCGAAGCGAACCTGACGCAGGTCTATGACGAAATCGAAGCGGCAGGCCACCCTCAGCCGGCGGTGATTCCGTTCAACCTCGAAACCGCCCTGCCCCATCAATACGATGAGCTGGCCGCGATGATCGAGGCCGAATTCGGCCACCTCGACGGCTTGCTGCATAACGCTTCGATCATCGGCCCACGCACACCGATCGAGCAGTTGTCCGGCGAAAACTTCATGCGCGTCATGCAGGTCAACGTCAACGCCATGTTCATGCTGACCAGCACCCTGCTGCCGTTGCTCAAGCTGTCGCAGGATGCCTCGGTAGTGTTCACCTCCAGCAGTGTCGGGCGTAAGGGCCGGGCGTACTGGGGCGCCTATGGCGTCTCGAAGTTCGCCACCGAAGGCCTGATGCAAACCCTGGCCGATGAAGTCGATGGTGTGGCACCAGTGCGTTCCAACAGCATCAACCCGGGCGGTACGCGCACCAGTATGCGCGCGCAAGCTTATCCGGGAGAAAATCCGCTGAACAATCCGACGCCGGAAGAAATCATGCCGGTGTACCTGTACCTGATGGGCCCGGACAGTACCGGCATCAACGGCCAGGCATTCAACGCGCAATAACTGCCATACGTCGCATTTGTTGCCGCGGCAGATTCCTGTCGCGGCATGCATTTGCCGCTGGCGACCGTCACATTTCAGTCAAATTTCCAGCGCACACCTCGCACCCCAATATCCAAACCATTGATTCCAAACGGTTTAAATAAAACCGAACCGAATGGCACGACTTTCGCTCTAATTTTCCTCAAAGCAAGCCACGTGAAGGCAATGGGGCGAGGCCGATTTCGATAGCTGACTAATCGTCATCCGGCAGACTAAACTTACGCCAAACGTCCTACGGGACTGATGGATCAGTATGACGCGCAGCCCATAGCCGCTCTCACCCAGCCTGTAAGACAGACTTACTGCTAAGGGTTCACGCCATATGAAATCACCCTCCCAGACCAATGCAATTGACTTTGACAGTGCCAAATTGCAACGCCTGGGCTTTGGTCAATTGCCTCCCTTGTTGGAGCGACCGGCCAGTCTGGCGCAATTGCGCCAGCAAATGAGCCTGCAACTGCAAACCAGCCTCGAACCGCAACGCATCCTCGGCCTGTTTTTCCGCGAAGTTCAGCGCCTCGTGCCATTGGACGCGCTGAGTTACGTGCACCAAGGCAGCGATTTGCGCCTGGAGTTCGGCAGCCGCGGCCATCACTCGGTCAGCTACAGCCTGAGCCACGAAGGCGAGCACATGGGCGAACTGGTGTTCCGCCGCAATCAGCGCTTCAACGACAAGGAACAAGGCCAGCTGGAGTCGCTGCTGTCATCCTTGCTGTACCCGATGCGCAACGCCCTGCTTTACCGTGAGGCGACCCAGAGCGCTCTGCGCGATCCGCTGACCGGCGCCGGCAACCGCATCGCCATGGAGCAGACCCTGCAACGGGAAATCGAAATGTCCCGTCGCCACCTGCAACCGTTGTCGCTGTTGATGCTCGATATCGACCACTTCAAACGGGTCAATGACAGCCATGGTCACAGTGCCGGCGATGACGTGCTTAAAGCCATCGCCGCGACGATCAAGGCACAATTGCGCAACGTCGACATGGTGTTCCGTTACGGCGGGGAAGAGTTTCTGATTCTGCTGTCCAACACCAGCCGCGAAGCGGCGGCAATGGTCGGCGAACGGCTGCGTTATGCGACACAGGCGGCTGAGTACTACGCCGATGGCCAGTTGATCGAGCTGACCGTGAGCCTGGGATGCTCGACGTTACTGCCCGGCGAATCGGCCGACAGCTTGCTGCGCCGCGCTGACAGTGCGCTGTACGTGGCCAAGCGCGAAGGGCGTAATCGCTTGGCCATGGCGGGCTGAGCTGTTCAACCAACACAAAACAGTGTGGGAGCGAGCCTGCTCGCGAAAGCGGTGATTCAGTCAAAGCAATGCTGACTGACATGACCCCTTCGCGAGCAGGCTCGCTCCCACATTGGTATTGCGTGAGACTTGAATCAGCTCTCGACTACCGCCCTGCGCTCTCGGTTGACCAACAAGCGCTCCGACGTCTCCAGTTGCATGCAGCGCTCCAGAAACAGATACATGTAGTCATAGCTCTTGCACACCGCCTGACGCAGTTCGGCCTGCAAGGCCTTGCTCGGGTTCATCCCCGCGAGCGTGCAGATGATTTCCAGCGCCTCCCAGGGATGAGCATCGTCGTACTGGGCATGCATCTTCAACCACTTCATCGCCCGCTTGCGATCCTCTTCGGGAAACGCTGCGGCATACACGCCGGTGGAGCAGACCAGCGCCGACCACTCCCCGGTCGCGCCTTCAATGGCATAGTTGGTGGCGGCGATGGCCACGATCAGCGAATCGGCAGAACTGGTGTGCCAGCACCAATGACTCAAGGCATGCAACTCAGGCGGCACCTGTTGAGCCTGAAGGTCTTCCAGACTGACGCCATGTGCCCGGCTCCAATGCACCCAGTAATCGGCGTGATTGAGTTCAACGCGGATATTGCGCATCAACCAGCGCCGCGCCATGTCTTCACCCGGATGCCGGGCAAATCTGGTTTTGGTGAGGTTCTGCGCCATGTACAACGCAAACTGCTCAACCACCGGCCAGCCCCCGATCAGGTACTGACGCATGGTTCTGGCGCTGAGCTTGTTATCACGCATGCGCAGGTAAAGTTCATGTTCGACAACCCGGCGCTTGCTCTCGCTGCAATCCTCAATGAGCTGTTGCGCCCAGGCAGGATAACTTGCAGCTTCCATGAGTGGTCCGGTTCGGTTGAATGTGTCGATCACTGTTCGGCTCCTTTTGATTTGTGATTGTAAGGATCGGCGAGAGACTTCAACGGAACGTGCCAGGCGCTTTGAATAACAGCGGTTGCGGTCTGGCGGGCCGACTTTGCAAACTGTCACAGGTAAACAACTGTGGGCGTTCTATAACATAACCCTGAGCGTAATCCACACCAATTTCGAGCAATGCCTGCTCGATCTGAGTTGTTTCAACAAACTCGGCAATTGTCTGCTTACCCATGACATGCCCGATGTGATTGATCACTTCGACCATTGCGCGGTTAATCGGGTCGTCCAGCATATCCTTTACGAAACTCCCGTCGATCTTCAGGAAGTCTACAGGCAAATGTTTCAGATAAGCGAATGAAGACATTCCGGCACAAAAGTCATCTAATGAAAAATAGCAACCTAAGCCTTTGAGTTCATTAATAAATCTTATTGCGCTGCCCAGATTTGCAATTGCACTGGTTTCTGTAATTTCAAAACAAATCATTTCAGGCGGTATTGCGTAGTTAACAAACTGCTCTCGCAGAAAGTGCAAAAACGCGTCATCTCCTATAGTAATGCCTGACAGATTAATCGCACACATTGCTAAAGGCTCTTGATGTTCTTGTGCAATACATTGAGCAATAACCTTGAATACGTTCTGAACTACCCAGCGATCCAGTTGACTCATCAAACCATAACGCTCGGCAGCGGGAATGAAACTGTCCGGCAGAATCATCCGCCCGGCTTCATCATGCAGACGCAGCAGAATCTCGATGTGCCCACCCTTATTGTCACCCGGCTTGAGCGGGGCGATTTCCTGGGCGTACAGACAAAAGCGGTTTTCTTCCAGTGCCATGTGCAGCCGTTGCACCCAAGCCATTTCGCCAAAGCGCAGCGACAGCTCGGAATCGTCGGCGTGGTAGACCTGCACCCGGTTGCGGCCCTTTTCCTTGGCCATGTAACAGGCCATATCGGCCGCGCGCAGTGAGGCTTCGAGGGTCGTCGGGGTCTGCGCGATATGCACCAGACCAATGCTCACCGTGGTCAGGAACGGCCGCCCTTTCCAGACAAAATGCAGGTTCTGCACAGTCTGGCGTAGCGCCTCGGCGATTTTCTCGGCCGCGTCTGGCGCGCAGTTCTCCAGCAGAATGCCGAACTCATCACCGCCCAGGCGCGCCAGCGTGTCGCCTTCGCGCAGCCCCGATTGCAACAGCGTACAAATGTGCCTTAACAGTTCATCGCCGGCGGCGTGACCACAGGTATCGTTGACCAGTTTGAATTGATCGAGGTCGAGGAATATCAGCGCATGCCGCCCGGAATGCCGCGTGAGCTTATGCAGTGCCTGCTCCAGCCGATATTCGAACTCGCGACGGTTGGCCAACCCGGTCAGCGCATCATGGGTCGCCTGCCACGACAGGTTGGCGATGTATTGCCGCTCCTGCGTCATGTCGTGCAACACCAGCACCGTGCCGCTGACCTTGCCGGCATTGCGGATCGGTGCGCCGACCAGCGTCACTGACAACGTCGTGCCATCCAGGCGCTGGATCAGTTTCGAATGCTCGCTGCCGCCACTGAGCTGGCCACTGAGAATGTGCTCGATCAGGGTCAGCCCCTCGGCCTGGGCGTTGTCGTCGAGCAAATTGAACAACGCTGCCAGCGGCAATCCCGCCGCCTGCTCGGCCTTCCAGTGGGTCATGGCTTCGGCGGCCGGGTTCATGTAATCGATGGCACCACTGACATCGGTGGTGATGACGCCATCACCGATCGAATGCAAGGTGACGTGCGCCCGATCCTTCTCAAGTTGCAGCGCCTCGGCAAAGGCGTGACGCTGCTTGAGCAGTTTGTACGTGCGCCACAGGGCCAGCACGATCAGCCCCAGTGCCGTGGCCAGATTGGTTAACAGCAGCAGCCGCAGAATCATCCGCGAGCCTTCGCCCAAGGCATCGCTGAAAGCTTTCGCCGCCGGAGTCACGGCATCGTTGATGGCGAAAATCCGCGCCTTCCAGCGCTGGATATCGGCGCTGCTGGCCGTGCTATCTGAAATGCTGCGGTGCATCTCCTGCGCCACGTCATCCAGTTCGACCAGATAGGCATCGCCGACCGTCCAGCGGTCAATGGCAGTTTCCAGATAACTGAAATGACGGAAGTTGAGGTACAGCCAGATCAGGCTGGAGACGTCGTCCGGGTGGTTGCCACCCTTGAGAATACCTTCGCGTGCCGCGGCCAGATCCGGCGGTTGATGATCCAGCGCCAGGCGTAACTGATGCCCGCCTTGCGGCACGGCAATCGCGTTGCGGTATTTGAGGAAGATCGCCTCGTCACGGCTGTCGGCGTACAGATTGAGGTAATAGATCGCGTCTTTCTGGCCCTTGGACCAGAGACTTTCGCCAGCGACATAACCGCGAACGGCCGAGAGCACGTAAAGACTCACGCCACCCAGTAACGCTTGAAACAACACGACGGCAATAAATGGCCAGACGATGCCCAACAACCGTGGCGTTCCGAGAGTCCGCTTTTGCTTCATGAGATCCCTTGCGCAAGCACTGCCAGATGAACACCGGAAAATCCCGCTCCTGACAGCTCAGCCTAGGCTAGTTTTCGACAAGTCAAAGGGACAGCTCTGCCGTCCTCTAGGCCGATTGTGCAAATGGCTGTGCTGCTTGCGCGTTCCGGTTGAATTTACTCAATGCAATTCAAGCACTAAGCACAGAAACCGGAACGAAACTCAAGGGCGCTGGATCTGCTGCAGGTGACCATAGAGCTTGGCATACAGACCGCCATCGGCGATCAACTGCTGGTGATCGCCGTCTTCAGCGACCTGACCACCATCGAACACCAGCACGCGATCAGCCTGTTTCACCGCCGACAGTCGGTGGGCAATGATCAGCGTGGTGCGGCCATTGAGGAAGCGCGCCATGGCCTGATGCAGGTTGTACTCGGTGGCGGCGTCGAGGGCAGACGTGGCTTCGTCGAGGATGACTACTTTCGGCTCGGCGAGGATCATCCGCGCGATGGCCAGCCGTTGGCGCTGCCCGCCCGACAGACGCACGCCGGAGCGACCGACAATACTGTCGAGGCCATTGGGCAAAGCGCGGATGGTCGCGTCCAGTTGAGCGATTTCCAGCGCCTGCCAGCAGGCTTCGTCACTGCGGGTGCGGCCCATGGTCAGGTTGGCGCGCACGGTGTCGTTGAACAGCGCCGGGTGCTGTAACACCACCGCGACATTTTCGCGAACCGTTTCCAGGCCGATGTCCTGCTGGGTCGAACCGCCGAACCGGATGGTGCCGGCCAGCGGTGTATAAAGCCCGAGCAACAACTGCACGAGGGTACTTTTGCCGCCGCCACTGGCACCGACAATCGCGACTTTCTCACCGGGAGCAATCGACAGATTCAACTGATCCAGCACCAGCTCATCGCCGTAGCCGAAGCTCAGGCCTTGCACCTGAATGCCGACGGTGTCGCGGCCCTTGAACGGATCGACGCCACCGGGATATTGCGGCTCATCGGCGCGCGCCAACAACTCGTTGATCCGCGCCAGCGCCCCGCCCGCCGCGTAATAGGCGTATTGCAGATTGAGCAGTTGTTCGACCGGGCCGATCATGAACCACAGGTAACTGAACACCGCGAGCATCTGGCCGATCGACAGGTCGGAGAACAACACCGTGAGCATCGCCGCCGCGCGGAAAATGTCGATACCGAACTGAAAGAGCAAACCACTGGCGCGGTTGGAAGCGTCGGTTTTCCACTGCGAATTGACCGCGTAGTTGCGCACCTCCTGGGCGCGCAGGCCGAGCCGACCGAGAAAGAATCCCTGGCGGTTACCGGCACGGATTTCCTGAATCGCATCGAGGGTTTCGCTCAACGCCTGGGTGAAGCGCGAGGTGCTGTCGTTCTCGAGTTTCTTCAGGTGTTTGACGCGTTTGCCCAACTGCACCGTGGCGTAGATCACCAACGGATTGAACAACAGAATCAACAGCGCCAGTTTCCAGTGCATCCACATCAGGATGCTCGCGGTGCCGACCAGCGTCAGCATCGCCACCAGAAAGCGGCTGAGGGTTTCGCCAACAAATTTGTCGAGGGTGTCCAGGTCGGTGACCAGGTGCGTGGTCACGGTGCCGCTGCCGAGGCTTTCGTATTCGCCGAGGGAAATCCGCTTCAGGCGTTCGATCAGGCGCACGCGAATACGATAAACGATGTCTTTGGCCAGCCGTGCGAACAGCCGCGACTGCAACACGCCGAAGCACAGCGAGCCGCAACGCAGGGTCAGTGTCACTACCAGCATCAAGCCGATGTAACCCGCCGCTTGCTGCCACATACCGGGCAGCACGTGATTCATGACTTTCAGCGCAGCGTCGCCATGGCCGAGCAGCACTTCGTCCACCAGCAGCGGCAGCAGCAACGGAATCGGCACGCTGCACAGCGTCGCCAGCACGGCGACACCGTTAGCGATCCACAGGGATTTTTTGTGCCTCAATGCCAGTCGCCGGACTTCTGCCCAGCTCAGCCGGTCGACACGCTTTACGGCTGGCGTGTCATCGGCCCGATCAGACACAGGCCGCGCGTTCCAGCCAGCGGCCGAGCAATGGCGACAGCTCGCTGAGCGGTTGATAGCCGTTGGTCAGCAGCGCCAGTTGACCGTTGCGCTCGGCGAGCAGGGTCGGGAAACCGGCGATGCCCAGATCCTGCACCCAACTGAAATCGGCCTGAGTCGCTTTGTGCTGGTCGGCATGATCGAACAAGGCAGCGAATTCGATACGCGGTACACCGGCCTTTTCTGCCAGCTCGACCAGCACGCTGGCCTGGGTGACATCGCGACCTTCAGCGTAAAACGCCTGCTGGATCAGCCCGACCAGTTTCCACGCGCAATCCGGCGCAAGGCTGCGCGCAGTAACGATCGCCCGGCAGGCCGGCTCAGTGTCATAGACAAAACCATCGGGCAACGCACCGTCGAACTTGAACGCCTGACCGGTGGCCTCGGTGACCGCTTGCCAGTGTTCAAGAATGTAGCGACGCGTAGTCGGCTCCAGCGCCGAACCGCTGCCGGTACGCAAACCACCGACCACCAGATGCAACTCCACCCCGGCTGCTTGCGCCTGCTCGACCAATGCCTTGGCCACCGGAGCAAAACCCCAGCACCATGAACACATCGGATCCATCACATAGAGCAGGCGCGCAGACATGGTTAAGCCTCGGTGGATGCTTGCTTGTAGTTGTAGCCGATCGGGTGCGGCATGTTGCGCGCCTTGGCCAGTTCGATCTGCTTCTGCCGATCGATGGCGCTGCGGCGGGTTTTCTCGCTCAGCTTGTCCCAGCAATGCGGGCAACTGATGCCGGCGACGTAATGCTCGGAGGCTCGATCTTCAACACTGACCGGTGTGCGGCAGGCATGACATTGATCGTAGTCGCCTTCGCTGAGGTCGTGACGCACGGTCACACGGTTGTCGAACACGAAGCAGTCGCCCTGCCACTTGGTTTCTTCCTGCGGCACCTCTTCAAGGTACTTCAGGATGCCACCCTTGAGGTGGTAAACCTCTTCGTAGCCTTCGCCGAGCATGTAGCTCGAAGCTTTCTCGCAGCGAATGCCACCGGTGCAGAACATCGCGACCTTCTTGTGCACGGCCGGGTCGAAGTGTTCTTTGATGTAGTCGGGGAATTCGCGAAAACTGGTGGTTTTCGGATCGATGGCGCCTTCGAAGGTGCCGATCGACACTTCGTAATCGTTGCGCGTGTCGATCAGCAGCACTTCGGGGTCGCTGATCAACGCGTTCCAGTCTTGCGGATCAACGTAGGTGCCGACCTTTTTGTTCGGGTCGACGCCTTCGACACCGAGGGTGACGATCTCTTTCTTCAGTTTGACCTTGGTGCGATAGAACGGCTGCTCGTCGCAGTACGACTCTTTGTGATCAATGTCGATCATGCGTGGGTCGTTCTTCAGCCAGGCGAGCAGGCCGTCGATGCCTTCGCGGCTGCCGGAGACCGTGCCGTTGATACCTTCTTCGGCGATCAGCAGCGTGCCTTTGATCTGGTTGTCGACCATCGCTTGCAGCAGGGGCTCGCGCAGGTTGACGTAATCTTCGAGGGTGACGAACTTATACAGTGCCGCCACGACAATCGGTTGTGTCATGGGTATTTCTCCAGGTGGCTACCCTCGCAAAGGGTGAACCGGATTCAAAAAAAAACGCGCCGGGTGAGCGGCGCGTTGCGGATTCTAGCAAAAAACCGAAGCTTAATGCTTGCTGCCGCCAGCACAGGTCGGCGATGCCGGAGCGGCGCCGATCTCTGCCCATTCCTGCGGGGTGTAGGTGTGCAGCGCCAACGCATGGAACTCGCCCATCAGCTCGCCAAGCGTGCCGTAGACTTTCTGGTGGCGCTTGACCCGGTTCAGGCCGTCGAACTGCGCGCTGACCACCACGGCCTTGAAGTGCGTCTGTAACCCGCGACTGTGCATGTGGCTTTCATCCAGCACTTGCAGGTGCTCAGGCTGAAGCAGGGCCAGCGTCGATTCGATGCGTTGTTGCATGGTCATCACGAACTCCGCTTACTTCTTCTTGGCCGCAGGCGCTGCCGGGGTCAGCTCTTTGGTCATGTCGTCGAGCAGCTTGTTGACGACCGGTACGGCGCTTTCCAGTTTGGCCTGGGTCATCTGGGCCGATTGCTGAGTCAGCTGCGGCATTTTTTCCAGGACTTTCTTGCCCAGTGGCGACTGGTAGAACGCGACCAGGTCTTTCAGCTCGGATTCGCTGAAGTTGCTGGTGTAGAGCTTGACCATGTCAGGCTTGAGCTTGTTCCAGCCGATGGCCTGGTCGAGCGCGGCGTTGGCCTTGGCCTGGTAGGTTTCCAGTACGGCTTTCTTGGCTTCCGGGGCTTTGGTCTGTTCGAAACGCTGAGCGAACATTTGCTGCACTTGCATGTACACCGGAGTGCCCAGCTTGTCAGCGTGCGCCAGGGTCAGGAAAGCTTCAGCACTGGCGTTGTGGCTGGCGGTATCGGCAAGCACCTGGCCGCTGGCGCAAACCAGTGCAACCGCGGTGCAGATGGCACGAAGACGAGTCATCGAGTTTCCTTTTCAGCTAGGCGAGGTAAAACCCCAAGGGCGACCATTCTGCGCCTAAAAAACCTCGTCGCTCAACCCCCGAGCCTTGCCGCGCTTGATTGGCGGGGTTTTACCGGTCAACAATCGGATCGAGGGAACCACCTGGGCCCGACCGGGCCTAAACTGCGCAAACAGACCAACAGGAGTGTGCACGATGAGCCGTATCGAAACCGACAGCCTGGGCCAGATCGAAGTCCCGGACGACGCCTACTGGGGTGCTCAGACGCAACGCTCGCTGATCAACTTCGCCATTGGTCAGGAACGCATGCCGCTGCCGGTATTGCACGCCCTGGCCCTGATCAAGAAAGCCGCGGCCCGGGTCAACGACCGCAACGGCGACCTGCCCGCCGACATCGCCCGCCTGATCGAACAGGCCGCTGACGAAGTGCTCGACGGCCAGCACGACGACCAGTTTCCACTGGTGGTCTGGCAGACCGGTAGCGGCACGCAGAGCAACATGAACGTCAACGAAGTGATCGCCGGTCGCGCCAACGAACTGGCCGGCAACCCGCGCGGCGGCAAGACGCCGGTGCACCCCAACGATCACGTCAACCGCTCGCAAAGCTCCAACGACTGCTTCCCTACCGCCATGAGCATCGCCACCGCGCAAGCGGTGCAGGAACAACTGCTGCCGGCGATTGCCGAGTTGTCCGGCGGCCTCGCCGAACTGGCCGCGCGGCACATGAAACTGGTGAAGACCGGGCGTACGCACATGATGGATGCGACGCCGATCACCTTCGGTCAGGAGTTGTCCGGGTTCATCGCGCAGCTGGATTACGCCGAACGCGCAATCCGCGCGGCACTGCCGGCGGTGTGTGAACTGGCCCAGGGTGGCACCGCGGTCGGTACCGGGCTGAACTCGCCGCACGGTTTCGGTGAAGCGATTGCCGCAGAACTGGCGGCGTTGTCCGGCCTGCCCTTCGTCACTGCACCGAACAAGTTTGCCGCCCTCGCCGGCCACGAACCGCTCACCAGCCTCTCCGGCGCGCTGAAAACCCTCGCCGTGGCGCTGATGAAAATCGCCAATGACCTGCGTCTGCTTGGCTCCGGGCCACGCGCAGGGTTTGCCGAAGTGCGGCTGCCGGCGAACGAACCGGGCAGTTCAATCATGCCCGGCAAGGTCAACCCGACCCAATGCGAAGCGCTGTCGATGCTCGCCTGTCAGGTGCTGGGCAATGACGTGACCATCGGCATTGCCGCCAGTCAGGGTCACTTGCAGTTGAACGTGTTCAAACCGGTGATCATCCACAACCTGCTGCAATCGATTCGCTTGCTGGCCGACGGTTGCAGCAACTTCCAGCAGCACTGCATTGCCGGGCTGGAGCCGGATGCCGAAGTCATGGCCAGACATCTGGAGCGTGGGCTGATGCTGGTGACCGCACTGAATCCGCATATCGGTTATGACAAGTCGGCGGAGATCGCCAAGAAGGCCTACAGCGAAGGGCTGACCTTGCGTGAGGCGGCGTTGGCGCTGGGGTATCTCACCGATGAAGAGTTTGATGCGTGGGTGCGGCCGGAGAATATGATCGAGGCTGGCGCCAAGGGCTGAGATTTGTAGCGTTTCTTAGTAAGTCATCGCGAGCAGGCTCACTCCTACATTTGGAACGCATTCCCCCTGTAGGAGTGAGCCTGCTCGCGAATGGCAGCGGCGCGGTTTAACTGGCGGCCATTTTCATCCGCCGCGCCTTCAAACCGGCGATCAACGACGGCCCCAACGCCACCAGCGCCGAACCCAGCACCACCAGCACCGCCCCGCCATAGCCGAGCGCATTGATCTGCTCGGCATGTACGTACTCGGGCCAGATCCCGGCCGCAATCGCCACCGCACCAAACGTTACCAACGGCGTAATCGCCAACGTCGCACTGACCCGCGACGCCTCCCAATGCGCCAACGCTTCAGCGAACGCGCCATAGGCAATCAGCGTGTTCATGCAGCACGCCAGCAGCAGCCAACCCTGCAAGGGATTCAGGTTCAGCGCCTCAAGCGGGTGCACCCACGGTGTCAGCAACAGCGCGCAGAACAGGTAGATCACCATCATCACCTGCAACGAATTCCACACCGTCAGCAATTGCTTCTGGCCCAGCGCGTAGAAGGTCCACACCGTCGAAGCCAGCAGCACCAGCAACACTCCGGCGGTGTAATCCGACAGTGAGGTCAGCAGTTCGGCCAGCCGCTGATTGAAGAACAGCACAAAACCGATCAACAACACCGCCAGACCAATCCCCTGGCCAATACTGAAGCGTTCCTTGAACACAAACAGGCTGGCGATCAGCAACATGATCGGGCCCATCTGCACCACCAGTTGCGCGGTACCGGGGCTGAGCAGATTGAGGCCCATCAGGTACAGCACATAGTTGCCAACCAGCCCGAGCACCGCCATCAACACCAGCCAACCACCCTTGGGCCCGAGCACTTTGCGGCTGGGCAGGCGTTTTACCGCCGCCAGATAGATGAACAGGCAGCCGCCGGACACCAGCAGGCGAAACCAGGTCACCGTCACCGGGTCCATCACCAGTAATACCTGTTTGAGTTTGATCGGCAGGATGCCCCACAAAAACGCAGTCAGCAGTGCCAGGAACAAGCCGTAGACCCAGCGACCCGATGAAATGTGCATGGAAACCCCAAAGCCTGCTGACAAGTGCGCTCATTCTAGGCGTGCCACCGGGCGCGACACAGGGACAGTTGCGGTCAGGACGCGAATGAAACTGTGCAGGTCGCAGCAGTAAATTGACGCGCCGCCGTTGATCGGCTGAGCGGGCGCGCCAAGTGCTTCAGGCATAAGCTCATTGGATCCCTTTCAGCACATCAGCCGAGGAGACCGATCATGTTAGCAATGCGCGCCCGCGACAGTGCCCCCGCCACGCACTTTCGCAGCGACCGGCTGTGCCGGGTGAATGGTGAACTGTATTTCAGCACTCGGGAAAATACCCTTGAGGGGCCGTTTGAGAGTGCCAAGAAGGCTGAGCTGGAGATAAAAGCTTATATCGCGCGGATGCAGCTGCAGGATTCCAACCGCTAAGTGGTGGTGATCCAATCGCTGGCAAGCCAGCTCCCACAGGATTGGTGGCGTACACAGATTTTGCGAACGCTCCGAAACCTGTGGGAGCTGGCTTGCCAGCGATAGCAATGGAACAGACAACAAAAATGTTCTGGCTTAACGCACCGCCTCAAACAACCCCGTCGCACCCATCCCGCCGCCCACGCACATGGTCACGATGCCGTAACGCAAATTCCGCCGCTGCAACTCACGCACCAGATGCCCGACCTGCCGCGATCCGGTCATGCCAAACGGGTGACCAATGGAAATCGAGCCGCCATTGACGTTGTACTTGTCGTTATCGATCTCCAGCCGATCACGGCTGTACAGGCACTGCGAAGCGAACGCCTCGTTCAGCTCCCACAGATCGATATCCGCCACTTGCAGGCCCTTGGCCTTGAGCAGTTTCGGCACCGAGAACACCGGGCCAATGCCCATCTCGTCCGGCTCGCAGCCGGCCACGGTGAAGCCACGGAAAAACGCTTTCGGCTTGAGGCCCAGCTGCAACGCTTTCTCAAGGCTCATCACCAGCGTCATCGACGCACCGTCAGACAGTTGCGACGAGTTGCCCGCCGTCACCGAACCGTCCTCGGCGAATACCGGTTTCAGTCCAGCGAGGCTTTCATAGGTGGTGTCCGGACGGTTGCAGTCGTCGCGGTCGACCACGCCATCGAGAATCTGCACCTCACCGGTGTTCTTGTCCTCGACACGATACTTGACCGCCATCGGCACGATTTCATCGTTGAACAGCCCTGCGGCCTGAGCTGCCGCAGTGCGAACCTGACTTTGCAGCGAATATCGATCCTGCGCTTCACGACTGACGCCATAACGTCGCGCGACCACTTCGGCGGTCTGGCCCATCGTGTAATAGATGCCCGGCGACTGTTGCTTGAGCAGCGGGTTGATCAAGTGATCAGTGTTGACGCTTTTCATCGTCAGGCTGATCGACTCGACGCCGCCGGCAACGATGATGTCGCTGCAACCCGAGGCAATCTGGTTGGCGGCAATCGCGATAGCCTGCAAGCCCGATGAACAGAAACGGTTGAGGGTCATGCCGGCGGTGCCGGTGCCCAAGCGCGACAGCACCGCGACATTACGGCCGATGTTGTAACCCTGCGCACCTTCGTTGGAGCCTGCACCAACGATGCAATCCTCGACGCTCGCCGGGTCGATATCGTTGCGCTCAAGCAGGGCGTTGACGCAATGAGCCGCCATGTCATCGGGACGGGTCTGGTTGAACTTGCCGCGAAAGGATTTGGCCAGGCCAGTCCGCACGCTGTCGACGATCACCACTTCACGCATGGCATACCTCATTGTTGTGGTCAGTTGAGAGTGGACCGAGCATAAGTCCACTGCATCAACGACCGCGACAATCATTCACCCCGCGTATGCGCGTCTATCGGCTCAATCCTTGTGTTTCTTTGCGCGCTTGTCGGATTTCTCGAAGGCGTCTTCCAGCGCGCGGTTGATCGTGCGCAACACTTTGACCCTGGCCCAGCGTTTGTCATTGGCTTCGACCAGCGTCCATGGCGAGATCTCCGAACTGGTGCGGTCGACCATATCGCCCACGGCGGCCCGGTAGGCGTCCCATTTGTCGCGATTGCGCCAGTCGTCTTCGGTGATCTTGAAGCGCTTGAACGGGATCTCTTCACGCTCCTGGAAACGCTCCATCTGCGTGTCCTTGTCGATGGCCAGCCAGAACTTCACAACGATCACGCCGGCATCGGCCAGTTGCTCTTCGAAATCGTTGATCTCGCCATAGGCGCGCAGCCAGTCGGCTGGCGTGCAAAAGCCTTCGACCCGCTCGACCAAGACCCGGCCGTACCAGGAGCGGTCGAACACGGTGAACTTGCCGCGCGCCGGAATGTGCCGCCAGAAGCGCCACAAGTACGGCTGCGCACGCTCCTCTTCAGTCGGCGCGGCAATCGGCACGATGTTGTATTGACGCGGATCGAGCGCCGCCGCGACCCGACGGATCGCCCCGCCCTTGCCTGCCGCGTCGTTGCCTTCGAATACCGCGATCAGCGCGTGGCGGCGCATGCGTTTGTCGCGCATCAGCCCGGACAATCGCGCCTGCTCGGTGATCAGTTGTTCTTCGTAGTCTTTCTTCTCCAGGCGCTGGGTCAGGTCGAGGCTGTCGAGCAGGTTCAACTGATCGACCGGCGTACCCAACGGCGCGGCGCTGACATCGTGGGGATGTACGTCCGGACGCTTCAGCGCATTTTGCAAACCCTCGAGGAGAATCTTGCCGACCGCCAGGCTGCGGTAGTTGGCGTCGACGCCTTCGATCACATGCCACGGCGCGTAATCACGGCTGGTACGGCGCAGCACGCGCTCGCCGTACTTGACGAACTTGTCGTAGGTTTCCGACTGCTGCCAGTCCAGCGGGCTGATGCGCCAGCTGTGCAACGGGTCATCGGCCAGCGCCTTGAGCCGCGCTTTCATCTGTTTCTTGGACAAGTGAAACCAGAATTTGAAGATCAGCGCGCCTTCATCGCAGAGCATCTTTTCCAGGCGCTCGGCACCGGCGATCGCCTGATCCAGACGCGGATCCTTGAACAAGCCATGCACCCGCCCCTGGAGCATCTGGCTGTACCAGTTGCCGAAGAAAATCCCCATGCGGCCCTTGGCCGGGAGCATCCGCCAGTAACGCCAGGCCGGTGGCCGGGACAACTCTTCATCGGTCTGTTGATCGAAAGTACGCACTTCGATCAGGCGCGGGTCCATCCACTCGTTGAGCAACTTGACCGTCTCGCCCTTGCCCGCACCTTCGATACCGTTGATCAAGATGATCACCGGAAAACGCTTCTGCTGTTGCAGTTCGAACTGGGCTTCGAGCAAGGCTTCACGCAATGCCGGGACGGCCGCCTCATAGGTGTCTTTGTCGATGGCGTGACCGATTTCAGCGGATTCAAACATGGGACGGCTCCTTCCAGGATTCAGCAAGACTAGCGGATTGGGCACAGCAACGGCGCAGAAATTCCCGCAGGTCGCGGATTGTCCGCGAGTCGTCGGGCGCAAGCCTTGCCATGGATCAAGCAGCGCCTGCGCGATCGGCTAGAATGGCCGCCTTGTCGTTGCCGAGCCTGCCATGAAACCTGTATTGCCCCACGCCCAACTCGACTGGGATGACCAGGGACGCCCGCGTTCGCGGGTGTTCGATGACGTGTATTTTTCCGACAAATCAGGTCTGGAAGAAACCCGTTATGTGTTCCTCGAACAGAATCGCCTGGCCGAGCGTTTTGCCGCACTGCCGGCAACTGGTCGTCTGGTTATTGGTGAAACCGGTTTTGGCACCGGGCTGAATTTTCTCTGCGCCTGGCAGTTGTTCGAGCAACACGCCGTGGCCGGTGCGCGACTGCATTTTGTCAGCGTCGAAAAATACCCGTTGAGCCCCGCCGACCTCAAGCGTGCCTTGGCACTCTGGCCGGAACTCAAACCGTTGGCCGATCAGTTGCTGCGCCATTACGTGGCAATCCATGCCGGCTTCCAGCGCATCACCCTGGCCAACGGCCGCGTGACGCTGACGCTGTTGATCGGCGATGCACTGGAGCAACTGCCGCAGCTCGACGCACAGATCGACGCGTGGTTTCTCGACGGTTTCGCCCCGGCGAAAAACCCCGACATGTGGACCGCCGAACTGTTTGTCGAACTGGCGCGACTGGCAGCGCCCGGTTCGACCATCAGCACCTTCACCAGCACCGGCTGGGTACGGCGTTTGCTCAATGCCGCCGGGTTCAAAATGAAGCGCACGCCGGGCATCGGCCACAAGTGGGAAATCCTCCGTGGCGAATTCCTCGGCTGGCCGGCAGAGGTGACGCCGCCGGCGCCGGAAAAACCCTGGTTTGCTCGCCCTGCGCCGATCACCAGTGACCGTCGAGCACTGGTGATTGGCGCCGGTCTCGCCGGATGTGCCACGGCGTCCAGCCTGGCCGCACGCGGCTGGCAGGTGACGTTGCTCGAACGCCATGCAGCCGTGGCGCAGGAAGCCTCGGGCAATCCGCAGGGCGTGCTGTACCTGAAGTTGTCCGCCCACGGCACGGCGCTGTCGCAGCTGATCGTCAGCGGTTTCGGTTACACCCGGCGCCTGCTGGAAACCCTGCAACGCGGCACTGACTGGGACGATTGTGGCGTGCTGCAACTGGCGTTCAATACCAAGGAAGCCGAGCGTCACGCGCAGTTGGCTGAAGCCTTCCCGGAAGACCTGTTGCAGTGGCTGGATCAACCCGAGGCGCAGGCCCGTGCCGGGGTCGGAGTAGCCCACGGCGGCTTGTACTATGCCGAAGGGGGTTGGGTGCATCCGCCGGCGCTGTGTCAGGCGCAAGCGGCGCAGCCGAACATCGAACTGCTCAGCCATTGCGAAGCGCTGCAACTGCGCAAGGTCGATGATCAATGGCAGGCGCTGGACGGTGAGCGTTTGCTCGCCAGCGCACCGGTCGTGGTGCTGGCCGGTGCCGCCGAGATCCAACGCTTTGCCCAGAGTGCCGAGTTGCCGCTCAAGCGCATTCGCGGGCAGATCACCCGTCTCGCCGAAACCGCAGCCAGTCAGACACTGGCCACCGTGGTCTGTGCCGAAGGCTACGTCGCTCCTGCCCGCTTGGGCGAACACACCCTCGGCGCCAGTTTCGATTTCAACAGCGATGATCTGACACCGACCACCGCCGAACACCAAGGCAATCTGGCGATGCTTGCAGAGATTTCCTCTGACCTTGTCGCACGCCTGAAAATCAGCGAACAGCCTGTCGAAAACCTGCAGGGCCGCGCAGCCTTTCGCTGCACCAGCCCTGACTATTTACCGATGGTCGGTCCCCTCGCCGACCGCAAAGCGTTTCTTGACGCTTATGCGCTGCTGAGCAAGGACGCCCGTCAGATTCCGGACATCGCCTGTCCGTGGCTCGACGGCCTGTACATCAATAGTGGCCACGGCTCGCGAGGACTGATCACCGCGCCGCTGTCGGGCGAGCTGCTGGCTGCCTGGCTGGACGATGAGCCGCTGCCCGTACCAAGAAGCGTCGCCGAAGCCTGTCATCCCAACCGTTTCGCGTTGCGCAAGCTGATTCGCGGCAAGTAGTACTTATCCGTCAGCCAGGGTGCAGATGCCCAGATCCGTGTCGCGCAGCGCATCGGTGGTCAGACGCGTCATGACCTCGTCCATGGCGTTTTGGCGCTCGACCTTGAGGACGCCGGACTGGCTAACGTAATCGACACTGGACATCGTGTCTTTCTTCGCGTCCAAGGCAGTCATGCGCTGGTCGTACATATCTCGGACAGAGGAAAACTGATGCGCAAGTGTGCGCTCCAGATAGTCTCTCCAGAATGTCCGCTCACTCATGAACTGCAGCCATTTGGGCGAGAGTTCCGCCGTGGCGACCTGGTTTTTCGCGACGTCCAGATCGGCTGCGGTGACCCCGCCTAATGTGCCAAAAAGCATATTGCGCGGCTGGCCGGGCAATTCCAGTGTCTCGGCCAGACCGATGCGATAGGCGAGGTTTACCTCCAGTGGATCCACCTTCGGGACCTTGGCGGCATGCGCCCGAGCAATTTCATTCAATTGTTCCAACCGGAACAGGCCACGTCCCAGCTCAAGCAACGGCTTGCCACTGGCGATCCGGTTTCCGGCCAGCCGGGTCACCCGATCGACCTCCACGGCGACCTCCAGATAACTGAAGTTCATTGCCGCACTGTCGGTGCAATTGATCGGGGTGGCGGCCAGACTCAGTATCTGATCACACAGCGCTGTATCGGCTTCGGCTGCTTCCAGCACGGCCCAGACTCGCCGCTGCATGTCCTTGTTGACCTTTTCCGAATCGGCGGTATCACCCAGCTCAGCGAGCAGATGGAACAGGCTCTCGGCGCGTGGATCATCCTTGAATGCGTTCCAGATCCGTTCACGCCCGGCCCCCGTCTCAGCCGTTTTATCAGCAAGCCAAAGCGAGCGTGCCTGTTGCTCGTTCATTCGAGCGATGTCATTTTCCAGATACCCCATGCCGATACCGAAATTGTCGCGATAATTCTCCAGGTGTGTTTTGCTCGGATCGGCCAAGGGATTGAGTCCCAGGTCCAGCGCCTGGCTGAAACTTCGCGGTGTCTTGAACAACCAGTCAGGCAGGTTCTTGATCTTGTTGCTGCGCAAGTCCACCCAGTCCAGATACAGCAGATACTCAAGTCCCTTGGGAATTTCCGTGAGGCCGGTGTCTTGCAGTAACAGACGACGCAGATTGAACATCTGTCTGACATCCGGTGTGGCATTCAGCGGATTTTCGTTGAGGTTCAGGTGATGCAGCGAGCGCAAACCGCTGAGTTTGGCCAGCGTATACTCGGTCAGCTGCAGCTTGTTGCCCGCCAGACACAAGCGAGTGATATCGGGCATATGCGACAGCACCTCAGGGAGGCGGGTAATGGCATTGCGATCGAGCTCGAGCGTCTCAAGCTTTTTGAATGACTTGAGGAAGTACGCGACATCATCATCCAGTGCCATGTCATTCATGAACAGTTTCTGGATGTGGTCAAAGCTGATCCCCGGGGGCAGCGTCGGCAGTTTTCCGACCCGCATGCCATCAAAATTCAGGACCCCCACCCATTTCCCGTTTTCATTGGTGACGGAGTAATACCGGCGGAATCCGTTTTCGATCAGCTCGGCCATGGTTTTGCGGCTGTGCCGCACTTCCGCCAGATCCCCTCCGAGTTTGTTCATTGCGCCAGTATCCTCACTCCAGAGGAACAGCGCTTCACGCAAGCTTTGCAGATCCTGGCGCAAGGCATTGACCCGTGTCGCACGAGTCAACTGATCGTCTCCCAGGCCATCGATGAACTCACTGGCCTGCGTTTCACTCAAGCGCGGAAAGAGTTTGCGCACTTTGCGCAGCAACGCCGGTGGATGTTGCACCGCAGGCGGCTGATCACCCTGATTACAGACTGGTTCGACAACCTGCGGCTCAGGCTTGCCATTGACCAGCGTGCGCGCCGTGGCCTCGCGCTCATCCAGTGCAGCGTTGAGCAACTGGCTGCGCAGCTTTGCCGCGCTGGCCTGCTTCGGGTCTGCAAAGCCAATGGCTGTTCGCTGGCGTCGCGGCAGGGCCTTGAGGATGGCTTCGTACAGCGCGTCAGGGCCGAATGCCACTTTTCCCAAGGTTTTGCCGTCGCCGCCAAAAGCCTCATACCCCTCGGCCGACTTCACCAGCGAGCACGTATCGGCGGGGAGCGCCGAGGTGTCGCCAACGGCTTGCAGAATCGGCCCGCTGAGCGTTTTGTCGCGCAGTTCCAGACGCAGTCGGGAATCCCAGCCGCTCAGACGAGGCAACAACTGAATCGCCAGCCTGTCGGTGTCGGCGTTGGCGAGCCTCGACCAATGAAACCCCGCCAGTGCGCGATCCAGTCGCACTTTGCCAATACCATCGCTGACCTCCTGCCCCAGCCGCAGCGGTACTCGACCGGTTTTACGCAGATGCAGGCGCTGCACACTCGACGCGCGCTCGATGAGTGCTTTCGCATAACGCGCCGGGATATCGGGAAAAACACGGCGCAGCTTCAGAACATCATCGACGTCACTTTTATCGTAGCGTTGATACATACGCTCGAAAGCCGCGCGATGATCCGCCTGCAAAACCGCACCGAGTTTCTTTGCCAGCGTCGACTCTTCAACACTTCGCGCGACTTTGCCGCCGAGCAAAGTGTCCACCTCTTTCTGATACAGGCCATCGACTACGGATTGCAGCAACTGGCCCTGCGCCAGTTGTTTTTCGCTGACCACCACCGCCAGCGATTCGTCGAGCACTTTGGTTTGCGGATAGGTCGCCGTCACTGTGCCTTCTGCGTCGGTCACCTCAATGTAGCGGTCGGTCGGCCAACCGGACATTTTCGGCAAGGCGTGCAATTGCGCTTCAACAGGCTGGCCGGAATGGGTTTCGCCGTTCTGCAGTTCGCGGGTCAATTGCCGCAGCTGACGCACGACGCGCGCGCGCTCCACGGTTTCGCGCAGCCGCACAGGCAAACTCAGATTGTCAGTAAAGGCCTGATGCAAGGTTTCTGGCGAGGTGTCGCTGAGTCGCCGCATCATGTCCAGGTCGGTATCCACGAACTCGCTCAATTGCGGATCGATACGTTTGAGCGTGTACGCGGAACTGCCCCACTCTTGCGGTTCTTCAGCAGGCAGCCGCCAGCCACCTTCGACGTGCCGGACAAGCTCCGGCACATATGCTTGCGCGCGTTCGGCATGTTCCAGGCGCCAGACTTTCGCGGCGGAATCATAAGGTCCGGCGAAGAACCGATGATCGACGCGAGCCATGGTTTTCGCACCGATCTGATAAAACTCCTCGGAACTCGGCGCGACCGTCAATCCCGTCGGCAGGAAATGCTCATAGCGCGAAAGGTCAGGTTTCCACAGGCGCGGCTGGCCAGCGTGATTGATAATGGCGGTGAATTCACCGAAGAACGCCGGGTGTGACTGCAGCAGTTTCTTACCCAGCGCTCCCAAGGCTTTTTGTCCCCCGGCAAAGGCAACCGTCAGCGCAATGTTTTCCACGACGCTCAACAGATGCGACAGGGCTTTCTGATGATCACCGCGGCGCCAATCCTCGACCCCTTCGTAAACTTCACTGAGCAACTGCCCGACTGCAACGCCCATCATCAATTGCCCGAGCAGCGGCACGACGAACCCCGCCACGGACGCAACGGTCACACCCAACTGAAGAAAATCCAGCAAGCGTTTCCGGCGGACATCCTCATCGATATCAGCGGTCGGCACCGCCAGTTTGCGCGCGTCGAGTTGAAGCTTGCCGACATGGCTTTGCAGCATGAACTCAAAGAGTGGCACGGCGATCGGCAATTGCTTGATGTGGCCCAGATCCGCGCTGTCAGCGAGTGATTTGAAAAAATCGGCCTTGTCGTCTTCATCAATGCTGTTGGCGAAATAATCCTTGTAACTTTTAACCTTCAACTGCTGCGTCAGGTACTGCTTGAACGCGGTAAAACTGCTGTATTCGTACAGTGGTCGCTCGGGCTCACCCGCCATGTACACCAGGCACCACTCATCGGGGTACAACTCCACCGAACGGGCAGAAAACACCACCACACCCCAGACGCAACTGTCGAAAATTTCAATGCCTTGCATGATCAGCGTTCGGTTGCCATAGAGCAGTGTTTGCGCCGACACCACGCCATCGAAGTCGATCAGCTTCTGCAGCATTTGCTGACCAGACAAGGTGATATGGCTTTTAAGAGCGGCCTGGTGCATGTCGAATTGCAACAGCAGCTTTTTCATTTTCGCGATATCAGCGGTCATGGTGCTGGTGGCGGTCGCCTTGTCATCGCTGTCGCGCAAGCCGAACACCAGCTGGAAATGCTCCTGATAGCGCTTGCCCAAATCCAGCTCTCGGCAAAAAGCGGCAAACGTGGCCGGGGTCAGCCCGGTGACACCGTCTGGGGCACTGTGCACTCGAATAAAACTGCCTTGCGGAAAGCTCTCAGCCGCTTCGTCTTCGCTGAAGTTCTGCATCGCCGCTTGCAACAGCGTCGTTGTAGCGTGCGGGAACGTCTGAATACCGTTCTCGTCGGTAGAGGTCGCAGGGCAACCGCAATCAACGCCCGGCAGACTCAGAAAGTCTTTCTCGACATCAAAAACCACCGACCATTTGCGACTCAAGGCATCGCTCAGTTCACTGATGCAGAACGTCTGCAAGGGCTTCAATGCGAGCAGATCCGCCGCCACGGTCGCCTGAATCTGGTGCAGATCACGGCTTGTCTGATCAAGGGCAGACAAAGCGGCCACCGTCGCTTTCAATAAATGCGCCGGTAGGCTTTCTTGCAGAGTCTGGGCGGTATCGAGATCCTCTGTGGCATCGAGCAATGTGCTGAGGATTGTTTTTTGTGAAAGCTTTGCTTTGGTTGACATCGGCAATAGTCCTTTATTGCGAAGTGGAGGTTTGAACATATCGGAATCGAAGAACAATTAACAATCCAAGACCTGATGTTCCTGCACGCATAAAACCACAACAACCCTCATCAATAACATAGATATCTACCACCACTTTTCCGGTAACTTCAGGGTGCCCCGAGTGCCATCTCCCCTGCAAATACCGCACACACACTCAGACCTTTCCGTGGCGATAGATATGTATATATTTCAATCAAAATACCGCTGACTTCATGGCTCAAGCGATCAAATAAACACGTTATTTTTTTTCGTTTCGACGGCCTAGGATCAAGTCTCTTCTTCAACACGAGATTTCCAACATGATTATCCAGACGCAACAACAAGCAAGCGTTTTGACCCATGAAGCCACGCTGAAAAAACTGCTCAATGTAATGGGCAACCGGGACAAGGCAACCGTCGTTGCCCGATTCATCAGTGACGGATTGCTCAAAGCCGACCCGGTCAGACTTGACGGATTCCGTGCATTGTTCGATGAGGCGCTGCCCTACCAGTACTACATTGATCAATTGCTGGGCAAACTGGAAACGCTGGAGGATCTCTGCAAGCGAAAGCTGCGACAGGCGCTGCAGCAACAGTATGGAGGACGATTCAGTATCAACGACAGCATCAAGCTCAAACCCGCGACAGCCGTGGACGATGGCTCCCACACCTACACCTTGTTGCAGGCAGCGATGCTGAATTTTACGCAACAGGAAGCGGCTGCCGGTTACTTCTCGGACGACAGCGAGACCTTAACCAAAGTCGACGAAGAAGCGCCCGACGGCTCAACGCCTACTCAGATAACCGCACAAGCGTTTGCGCTATTGAGTCGCCAGCTAGATCTCGGGGGCGAATACAAGAAACACATATCCAGAACGTTCAGAGTCTCAAGTCTCGAATTGATCAGCCTGCGAATGCATAAAACAAACATGAAGCTCGCCGCCTACGGAAAATATTTCAGCAAACCGAACTTCCCTCTTTCTCGGCTTGTCACCCTGTTGAACCTCGCCAAAGGCAACGAAGACATTGTTTATGGTGACCTGTTCAACAACTCCAGAATCAAGCTGTATTCGATACAACTATTTGGCAAATACATGACAGATGCCGTATTGATAACCTGTCGCCAGACCGATCAATCGACGAAAGACAGCTACTACGTTTACATTCCCAATGATGCTGGCGACAGCTTTTACCAGGACGACAGTGAAGACCAGTGCAGGTATCGCCTGGCCGTCAACTTCGTTGCAAGTAAAGAACTGCAAGAACTGTTCATTTCGCAATTGACCCACCGCGAACAAAGTGACTTCCGGACATTGAACCTGGAAAGCCTTTCGTTCCTGGAAGACATCGCGTTCATCCCGCTGGAGACAGGCCTGTACAAACATCTTTTCGATCGCCATCTCGATAAGTTGACAGCAGATGCCGGGGAACTCGCGGTGGCGGTTGCCAATGTCAACGAGGCCGCCTACGCCAATCGCCGGGAGAATCAGGCGTCACTTATAAGCGCAGCCCATCTCAACAGCCCGAACGAGGACTTTAACAGGCGCTTGCGTATTTATGCCACGGATGAATTGCTGGCCCTCGTTTTCGCCAGCCTCGATCGTTGGACCGCCATCGAAAAACACGATGCGCTGTCTCGACTGGTGGATCTGAAAAAACGCCTGACCGCAACAGACTCCGCGAAGCCCGGTGCCCCCATAAACAGCGAAATGGCGGACGACTACTTCGGGCAGTTTGAGGTGCAGAAACATTTGCGCGAACAACCGGGCACTCTGCTGCACAAGCTGGAACCTGTTGCCTTATAACTTATCGTTCTAAAACTCCACTTACCGGGGCGGGTCAGTTTCTGAGTACCCGCTCTTCTGGCGAGGTACGGCTTGACCCCTCCCCAACGGAAAAACCGGTAAGGACTTTATGTGCGGATTAGCTGGCGAGTTACGCTTTGATCAACAACCTGCAGACCTTGCAGCGATCGAGAGAATCACCCATCACCTGGCCCCTCGCGGCCCCGACGCGTGGGGCTTCCATGCCCAAGGGCCGATTGCCCTGGGCCACCGTCGCCTGAAAATCATGGACCTGTCGGACGGCTCGGCGCAGCCGATGATCGACAGTCAACTTGGCCTTTCCCTGGCCTTCAACGGTGCGATCTACAACTTCCCCGAGCTGCGCGCCGAACTCGAAGCGCTGGGTTACGCGTTCTATTCCGGTGGCGACACCGAAGTGTTGCTCAAGGGCTACCACGCTTGGGGCGAAGCGCTGCTGCCCAAGCTCAACGGGATGTTCGCCTTCGCCATTTGGGAACGCGACGCCAAACGCCTGTTCATCGCCCGCGACCGTCTCGGCGTGAAGCCGTTGTACCTGTCGCGCACCGGCCAACGCCTGCGCTTTGCATCGGCCTTGCCGGCGTTGCTCAAGGGCGGCGACATCAACCCGATTCTCGATCCGGTGGCGCTCAATCACTATCTGAATTTCCACGCCGTGGTCCCGGCGCCGCGCACCTTGCTGGCCGGCATCGAAAAGCTGCCGCCAGCGACCTGGATGCGCGTTGAAGCCGACGGCAGCACCGAGCAGAAAACCTGGTGGACCCTGCCCTACGGCCCACACGACGACGAAAAAAATCTGACGCTGGAAGACTGGGTCGACCGCGTCCTCGACAGCACCCGCGAAGCGGTGGCGATTCGTCAACGTGCCGCTGTGGATGTCGGTGTGCTGCTGTCCGGCGGTGTCGACTCGAGCATGCTCGTCGGCCTGTTGCGTGAAGTCGGCGTCGAGAACCTCTCGACGTTCTCCATCGGTTTCCAGGATGCCGGCGGCGAACGCGGTGACGAGTTTCAGTATTCCGATCTGATTGCCAAGCACTACGGCACTCAGCATCACCAATTGCGCATCGACGAGAAAGAAATCATCGAGCAATTGCCCGCCGCGTTCCGCGCGATGAGCGAACCGATGGTCAGTCACGACTGTATTGCGTTCTATCTGCTGTCGCGTGAAGTGGCCAAGCACTGCAAGGTTGTGCAGAGCGGCCAGGGCGCAGACGAATTGTTCGCCGGTTATCACTGGTACCCGCAAGTCGACGGCGCTGCCGATCCTTACGCGGCTTATCGCAACGCGTTTTTCGACCGCAGCTACGACGACTACGCCGCCACCGTGCAACCGCAGTGGCTGACTGCGCATGACGCGGCCGGTGACTTCGTCAAAGAGCATTTCGCCCAGCCCGGCGCCGACGCGGCGGTGGACAAAGCCCTGCGTCTGGACAGCACGGTGATGCTGGTCGACGATCCGGTCAAACGCGTCGACAACATGACCATGGCCTGGGGCCTGGAAGCGCGTACGCCGTTTCTCGACTACCGACTGGTCGAACTCTCGGCCCGCGTACCCGGCAAATTCAAGCTGCCCGATGGCGGTAAACAAGTGCTGAAAGAAGCTGCTCGCCGAGTGATTCCGAGCGAAGTGATCGACCGTAAAAAAGGCTATTTCCCGGTGCCCGGCCTCAAGCACTTGCAGGGCGATACGCTGAACTGGGTGCGCGAACTGCTGCTTGATCCGAGTCAGGATCGCGGCCTGTTCAACCCGGCCATGCTCGACAAATTGCTGACCGATCCGCAAGGCCAACTGACGCCGTTACGCGGTTCGAAGCTGTGGCAACTGGCGGCCCTGAACCTGTGGCTCAGTGAACAAGGAATCTGATTGATGAAACCCCACGCCACGGCCATCAACCAACGGCTGATACGCGGTCAGACACCGTCCTATGAACGCTTGCAGGCACGTCTGGCCGAAGACGGCAGCACGCTGGCCGCCGAGCCGATTGCGCTGCATTGCGGCTGGGGCCGGTTGCTGATCGGCCACACGTTTCCCGACCCGGCATCACTGGCGCAGGAACTGCTGAAAGAGCAGCCCGGCGAGCGCGACATTGCCTTGTATGTCGCCGCGCCGCAGCAGATTCTTGGCCTGGAACCGACGCAACTGTTTCTCGACCCGTCGGACACCTTGCGCCTTTGGTTCAGCGATTACCGCCAGGCCACCCGAGTGTTTCGCGGCTTTCGCATCCGCCGTGCACAGAGTGAGGCGGACTGGCAAGCGATCAACCAGTTGTATCAGGCGCGCGGCATGTTGCCGATCGATGCCACGCGGCTGACCCCGCACCATCAGGGCGGCCCGGTGTACTGGTTGGCCGAGGACGAAGACAGCGGCGCGGTGATCGGCAGCGTCATGGGCCTGAACCATCAAAAAGCCTTCAACGACCCGGAAAACGGCAGCAGCCTGTGGTGCCTGGCGGTTGATCCGCAGTGCTCGCGCCCGGGTGTCGGCGAAGTGCTGGTGCGGCATCTGATCGAACACTTCATGAGTCGCGGCCTGAGTTATCTCGACCTGTCGGTGTTGCACGACAACCGTCAGGCGAAAAACCTCTACGCCAAGCTCGGTTTTCGCAATCTGTCGACCTTCGCCATCAAGCGCAAGAACGGCATCAATCAGCCGCTGTTTCTCGGCCCCGGGCCGGAGGCGCAGTTCAATCCGTATGCGCGGATCATCGTTGAAGAAGCGCATCGGCGCGGTATTGATGTGCAAGTGGACGACGCCGATGCCGGCCTGTTCACCCTCAGTCATGGCGGGCGCCGGGTGCGTTGCCGTGAATCGCTGAGCGACCTGACCAGCGCGATCAGCATGAGTCTGTGTCAGGACAAAAGCCTCACGCACAAAGTGCTCAAAGGCGCCGGGTTGAACCTGCCCTCGCAGCAATTGGCGGGCAATGCCGACGACAATCTGGCCTTCCTCGACGAGCATCAACGGGTGGTGGTCAAGCCGCTCGACGGAGAACAAGGTCAAGGCGTGGCGGTGGATTTGCAAAGCATCGAAGAGGTGCAGCAAGCCATCGAATCGGCGAAGCAGTTTGATAGCCGCGTGCTGCTGGAAAGCTTCCACGAAGGGCTTGATCTGCGGATTCTGGTGATTGGCTTTGAAGTGGTGGCCGCGGCGATTCGCAAGCCTGCCGAAGTGGTTGGCGATGGTCAGCATTCGGTGGGCGCATTGATCGAGGCGCAGAGTCGGCGTCGGCAAGCGGCCACCAGCGGTGAGAGCAAGATCCCGCTGGACCACGAGACCCAGCGCACCTTGCATGCAGCGGGTTATGACTACAGCAGCATTCTGCCGGCCGGTGAGCATTTGTTTGTGCGGCGTACGGCGAATTTGCACACCGGCGGCACGCTGGAAGATGTCACGGCGATTCTGCATCCGACCCTGGTCGATGCCGCCGTGCGCGCGGCACGGGCGCTGGATATTCCGATGGTCGGCCTCGATCTGATGGTGCCGGCGGCGGATCAGCCCGAGTACGTGTTTATCGAGGCCAACGAGCGCGCCGGGCTGGCCAACCATGAACCGCAGCCGACGGCGGAGCGATTTGTCGATTTGTTGTTTCCGCACAGTCAGCCGGTTGTCTCTTGATTCTCTAGTGACTGAACCGACGCCATCGCTGGCAAGCCAGCTCCCACAAGTTTTGCGGTACACACAAAAACTGTGGGAGCTGGCTTGCCAGCGATGAGGCCCGATCAAGCAACACAAAACTTTCCTCATCGAAACCATCGGTGTGCTCAACCCATCAGGAGTTTCCATGACCACGCAAATCCCCGAACCGGATCTCAACTACCTGCAAAAAGTACTGCTGGAAATGCTCGCCATTCCCAGCCCTACCGGGTTTACCGACACCATCGTGCGCTATGTCGCCGAGCGTCTGGAAGAACTCGGCATTCCGTTCGAAATGACCCGGCGCGGCACCATTCGCGCCACGCTCAAAGGCAAGAAGAATAGCCCCGATCGCGCCGTCTCGGCGCACCTCGACACCATCGGCGCGGCGGTCCGCGCGATCAAAGATAACGGGCGTCTGACCCTCGCCCCGGTCGGCTGCTGGTCGAGCCGTTTTGCCGAGGGCAGCCGTGTCAGCCTGTTCACCGACAACGGCGTGATTCGCGGCAGTGTGTTGCCGCTGATGGCCTCCGGGCACGCGTTCAATACCGCCGTGGACGAGATGCCAATCAGTTGGGATCACGTTGAACTGCGCCTGGACGCTTACTGTGCGACCAAGGCCGACTGCGACTCGCTGGGCATCAGCATCGGTGACGTGGTCGCCTTCGATCCGCTGCCGGAATTCACCGAAAGCGGTCACATCAGCGCCCGTCACCTCGATGACAAGGCCGGGGTTGCAGCGCTGCTGGCGGCACTCAAAGCCATCGTCGACAGCGGCCAGGAACTGATGATCGACTGCCATCCGCTGTTTACCATCACCGAAGAGACCGGCAGCGGCGCGGCAGCGGCATTGCCGTGGGACGTCAGCGAATTCGTCGGCATCGACATCGCACCGGTCGCTCCGGGGCAGCACTCCAGCGAGCATGCGGTGAGTGTGGCGATGCAGGATTCCGGCGGGCCGTACGACTATCACCTGTCGCGACATTTGCTCAAATTGGCCAGCGAGAACGAGTTGCCGGTGCGCCGCGACCTGTTCCGCTATTACTTCAGCGATGCGCATTCGGCGGTGACTGCAGGCCACGACATCCGCACTGCCCTGCTCGCGTTTGGTTGCGATGCGACCCATGGTTATGAGCGTACGCACATCGACAGCCTGGCGGCACTCAGTCGCTTGCTGGGGGCTTACATCTTGAGTCCGCCGGTGTTTGCCAGTGATGCAGCGCCGGCGAATGCTTCGCTGGATCGCTTCAGTCATCAGATTGAACATGACACGCAAATGGAGAGCGATACGCGGGTGCCGTCGGTGGACAGTCTGGTGGGGCAGCGTTCCGATACTTGATCCGGCTTTGTGATGACAGGACTGGCCCCATCGCTGGCAAGCCAGCTCCCACAGGTATCGGAGGTGTACACAAATTTGTGTTGCCCCAATTACTGTGGGAGCTGGCTTGCCAGCGATGAGGTCGGCATAGGCAACACAAAACTGGCAGGCAAACCGCAATCGCCGTAGCATCCCGCCATTGATTCAGCCGAGGTGCCCATGCTCATTCCCCACGACCAACTTGAAGTCGACACCCTCACCCGCCTCATCGAAGATTTCGTCACCCGCGACGGCACCGACAACGGCGATGACACGCCGCTGGAAACCCGTGTGCTGCGCGTGCGTCAGGCCTTGACCAAAGGCCAGGCGCTGATCGTCTTCGACCCGGAAAGCGAGCAATGTCAGTTGATGCTCAAACACGATGTGCCCAAGCATCTGTTCGATTGAATGCCTAGCGGAGCTTTTCGGTGGCCTGCTTGCGCTTGATCCGGTCATAGACCTCCGCGCGGTGCACATTGACCTTTTGCGGGGCCTCGACGCCAAAGCGCACGCTGGAGCCGTTCACCGACAGCACGCGCAGGGAAATGTCGTCGCCGATTGAAATCAACTCACCAACAACACGGCTGAGTACAAGCATGAGATTCGTCCTTCAGGGTTAGCGAACCCTGAAGATGCGCGGCTTGCCGCGGCTCTACAATGCATGGCGGGCAAATCAGTTTTGCCTTACAGCCATGCTCGCATCAAGCCGTCAGACGTTTCCGACAAATACCCCTCACGCCGCAGAAAATCGCGGCCCGAACAGAATCACGCTAGCGCCGATCACGCACAGCGCCACGCCGATCCAGTCCGAACTCAAGGGACGCACCCGCTCGACCACCATCAGCCAGCCAATCGACGCGACGATGTAGATCCCGCCATACGCGGCATAGGCACGCCCCGCGTAGTTAGCTTCAACGCGGGTCAGCAGCAGTGCGAACAGGGTCAGACTGAGCAGCGCAGGAATCACCCACAACGCACTTTTGCCTTGGCGCAGCCACATGAAGAAGGCGAAGCAACCGGCGATTTCAAACAGCGCCGCGAGGAAGAACCACAAGTAATTGAGCATTGATGCGTCTCGACAGGGTGACCATTGCGGCCACCCTAACGACGCGGTCTGCTACGGGCAAGCTCAGCCGTTGTTCTGTTTGGCTTTGGCGCGCATTTTTTCCGCCATGGAGGTCATTTCGTTATAGAGCAGTTGCGGGTTCTTCTGCTTGAGCGCCCAAGCCATCCGGCCTTGTTCGTGGGGCAGAATCATGAACTCGCCGGCGGCCACTTGCTGATAGATGTAATCGGCGATGTCCGCCGCGCTGATCGGCGAACTTTCCAGCAACTTGCCGACCTGCGCTTTCATCGCCGGGGTGGGACCACGGAACGAATCCAGCAAGTTGGTCTGGAAGAACGACGGACACACCACGTGCACGCCTACTTCCTGCTGCGCCAGCTCGATCAGCAAGCTTTCCGACAACGCCACCACCCCGGCCTTGGCCACGTTGTAGTTGCTCATGGCCGGGCCTTGCATCAATGCCGCCATCGAGGCGATGTTGATAATCTTGCCTTTGCTTTGCTCCAGCAGCGGCAGGAACGCCTTGCAGCCCTTGACCACGCCCATCAGGTTGATCGCGATCTGCCAGTCCCAGTCTTCCAGCGACAGCTCGCTGAAGAAACCGCCCGAGGCAACACCGGCGTTGTTGACGATGATGTCGATGCCGCCGAGCTTCTCTTCGCAGGCCTGGGCGAAGGCGGTGAGCTGGCTGTAATCACGCACATCGCAGCGCTGAATGAACCCGTCGCCACCGGCCTCGCGGACCATTTTCAGGGTTTCCTGCAGGCCGGGTTCGCTGACATCGGACAAGGCCAGTTGCCAGCCTTCACGCGCCCAGCGCAGCGCGATTTCGCGACCCAGGCCCGAGCCCGCACCAGTGATCATCATGCGATTTTGCATAGCAAACAGCCTTGTTGTTCCGGGGAAGATGCGCCGAGTGTAGCGAAGGATCGGCGCGCGCCCACGCTCCATCAAGTTGCTGAATGCAAGATCAAAAGATCGCAGCCTTCGGCAGCTCCTACATCGAACTCCTGTAGGAGCTGCCGAAGGCTGCGATCTTTTGATCTTGTGCTTCAAAGGAAATAAACAAGCAATCCAAATACATTAAAAAAACATTGAATTTTCTTTCACGCGCACCGGTCGGAATTTGTAAGCCGTCTGGAATTACTTAGTCTCCAGTCGCCCTTGAATACCAAGACTTCTCGAACACTATCAACAAGGAAATCGACATGGGCACAATTCTTATCATTATCCTGATCCTGTTGCTGATCGGTGGTCTGCCGGTCTTCCCGCACTCCAGAAGTTGGGGTTACGGTCCATCGGGGATTATCGGCGTGGTGTTGGTGGTGCTGTTGGTGCTGCTGTTACTCGGTCGGATATAACGATGTAACCGGCAAAAAAAAGAGGCCCTGTTCAGGGCCTCTTTTTTATTGCGCGGATTTTACTGGCAGTGAGCGATCAATCCGGTTTGCCGTGAATGACGCCAGCGGTGTTATCCATCAGGCTTTTGGTCGCCGTTTGCAGGAACGCTTCGAGTTTGAGTTTCAACTCGGCAGTGCGCGGTGCATTTGGAATGACTTCGGCGTGCGGGTTGGCACCTAGCTGGTACTGCCACATCTTCGGCCCCATGTCCTTGTCTCTTGGCAACACCAGGATCTGGTCGGCGGTGACGATGGCGGTCGTCTGCTCACTGCCCGACGGTTTGATCACACCGAAACCGGTGTCGCCTTCCGGCAGATTGAGCAAATCGCGGCCCCAGCACTGATGACGCACTTCGCCACCGAGACGGCCCATGATGGTCGGCACGATGTCGATCTGCGTGCCCACGGTGTGGTCACGGGTACCGAACTTCTCCTGGATGCCCGGTGCAATCATCAGCATCGGTACGTTGAAGCGGCCCAGGTCCATTTCGGTGATCTGGCGCTCGTTGCCGAAGCCGTGGTCGCCGACGATGACGAACAGGGTTTCCTTGAAGTACGGCTCTTTGCGCGCCTTCTCGAAGAACTGACCCAGTGCCCAGTCGGAGTAGCGCATGGCGGTCAAGTGTTCGTTGAGGCTGCCACGGTCAGTCACGCGCTCGACCGGCAATGGCGTCGGCAAGGCGTATGGCGTGTGGTTGGACAGGGTTTGCAGCAGCGCGTAGAACGGCTTGCCGTTTTCCCGCGCCTTGAGCTCCTGCAGACCACGGTCGAACATGTCCTGGTCGGACACGCCCCAGGTCG
The DNA here is from genome assembly GCF_949767845.1 of Pseudomonas sp. IT-232MI5. NCBI lineage: Bacteria > Pseudomonadati > Pseudomonadota > Gammaproteobacteria > Pseudomonadales > Pseudomonadaceae > Pseudomonas > Pseudomonas sp. IT-232MI5. The sequence goes on along the minus strand of NZ_CATKQE010000058.1, from coordinate 144,614 downwards.
GATCGGAGAACACCGGGTTGACGAAGTCATTACGGCCAACGAAGTTGGTCATGCCCTGGTTGCTGAAGAAGCCCGACTGGTTGTCCCAGGCGAAGTCGCCGTTGTAGACGTATACGTCGTCGTAGTCGCGGGCGCTGAGCACCTGCGGCAGGCCGGACAGCTTGTGGCTGCCTTCCGGGGTCTGCATCAGGTATTCGAAACCTGGCAGGTTGGGGAAGCAGGCCATGGTCGCGAACATGCCCTGATGGGTGTGCGTACCGTTGGAGAAGAAGCGGTCGAACAGCAGACCTTCCTTCGACAGTTTGTCCAGGTATGGCGTGATGTTGCCTGGCGCGCCCAATGCACCGACCGAGTGACCGGCCATGCTTTCCATCAGGATCACTACAACGTTCTTGATCGGCAGGGTCTTGTCGGCCGGCGGCGTGTAATCACGGCGCACGGCGGCAATATCGGCATCGACCAGTTTGTCGTCAGGCATCAGCAGCATATCGCGCACGACTTTCTGCGCTTGCTCCTGCGGTAACGTCGCTTTCCAGATATTGTCGCGATCTTCGCCCATGCGCGACTTGGCAGCCTCGATCAGCGACAGCGTGGCGTTGAGGCCAAGCTGGTTGGCGAAGTTGGAATCGGTGGTGTAGACGTCACCCCAACGCATCGGCGGGCCTTGACGCAGAGTGCCACGAGCGGCAACCACGCAAATCAGCAAGCAGACCACGAACACCGCAAGACGGGTGTACCACGGCGCAACTTGACGGGTGCTGACGCTGCCGCCACTGAACGGTCCGCGCGGACGCGTGGCACGGTCGGCACCTTTGAACGCCAGGGTGAGGATGACAGTGCCGATGACCCATCCCAGCAGATAGCGAACCACCGGGAAACCGTACCAGAGCATGCTCATCACGGTTTTCGGGTCTTCTTTCACGTACTGGAACACCAGACCGTTGAGGCGCTGGTGGAACTCACGATAGAAGTCCATCTCCATCAGGCCAAGGAACAGCGCGATGCTTGAGGCGATGGTCAGCCACAGGCGGAAGAAACCGCGAGCGGCCATGGCGCGGGCACTGAACAGTGCCAGCACCAGCGGAATGCACACGTAAACCACCAGGCGCAGGTCGAAACGCAGGCCGTTGGCGAAGGCTTCGAGGAAGGTCGAAGCCGGAGTGTCGAGGATCATCTCGCGGTTGTAGACCAGCAGCGCGAGGCGCAGCACGGAAAACATCACCATCATGACCAGCGCGCAAAGCAGCGTGTAGGCCAGATGCGATTTGACGGTCGGTTGCAGCAGGCGAGCAGAAGATCGCTGCTGATTCAGGGCGTCCGGGTTTGCCATGTCGTTTTAGAACCCATTGGAAGTTGAAGTTGCAAAAAATACAGCGGCGCCATGCCCTCTATTGGTCATTCCAGACCCCGGGGCGTGCGCGGTGCGCAAATGTTGCACGATCACCTGCACCATTGCCATTGATTACTGCCCCGCCGCCAGACACTTTCATCTAGAGCCATGGCAAACCGGGAAAGCGTGCAAACAGCGCGGGCGAATTGTCAGGAACACTTTGTGAAAATTTCGTGCAACGCATATCTGGAAACACAATATAGCGAGAAAACAAAACGCCCCGTATCGGTCGGGGCGTTTTGTGTAGAGCGCGCTTCTTACTTCTCGGCGCGTTCTTTCAGAGCTTTCAAGGTGTTGAACGGCGCATCGACGACGAACTTGTTGGCCACCATTGCCGGCACGCTACCGCCTGGCTCGGTGTGCACCTGATAAGTCACTTCAACCTGGTCGCCCTTGGGCACGAACTTCCAGAAGCCTTTGACCTGCTGAACGCGGACAAAGCCCTTTTCTTCCGGCATGTACGTCGGCAAGCCTTCCAGATTGCGGGTCAGGCTGCCATCGGCGCCTTCAACGGTGGTCACCTTCAGCACCGAGTCACGCGGAGTAACTGGCCAAGGCGTGTTGAACTGGGTGTAGGTCCAGCTCTGATCGCCTTCGTGCTTGAGCAGTTTCTGGGTCTTGCATTCGTGAATCCAGGCGCACGCGCCGGAGACATCTTCCTGCAGTGCGCGCAGTTTGGCGACGGTGGTTTTCATCAGCACAACGCCCTGGTAGGACTTGTAGTCCGAACCCGGCACTTCACTGAGGGACACCTTGATACCGTCCTCGTTCTTGGCGACTTTCCAGTCTTCAGCCTGAGCGACGGACGTGGCCAGCACAGCGGTCAAACCACACAACACAGCGATACGATGCAGCGAACCCATAGTCTTATTCCTTATTGTTGAAGTTCCGTTCGTTTGACACATCACGCCGCCGTCATTTGCTCCCACCAGCCGATCAGCCTGATCGCTTCTTCCGAGCTGCTGCCGCAGACCTCGACATCCGCAGCAAAGCCCGAACAGACTGCCGGACGCTCCGGGCGGCCGAAAATGCTGCACAGGTTTTCGACCGAAAGCTGCACGCAACGTTCGCCGGCGGGTTTGCCATCAGGCATGCCGGGAATCGGCGAACTGATGGAAGGGGCAATGCAGCAAGCGCCACAGCCTTCACGGCATTTCATGACGAACAATTCCTCGCGACGGGCGATGTGTAAAAGAGACGCGGAACAGAGTAACCGCTAAAACGGCTGTTTCAAATTGCCTGAACCGGGGTTTTTAGCGATAACTCAATGTGACTGACCAGTCTCCGACAAAGCGTCTGGTCTGCGGGTCACAGATGGGTTGGTTTTACTGTTTGAATTCGAAATCCAGCGCCGCGCCTTCGACTTCGCGGCGCTCTTCGTTGCGCAGTTGCAACTGCATTTCGTTGCTGAGCAAGCGGCCGTTGAGCTGGAATCCGTTGTTTTTCTCGCCAAACATCTGCGGCAGGATCGGCTCGCGCTTGGGCAATTCAACCGTGCCCTTGGGCTTCAGTTCCTGGACCATGTCCTTGGGCAGGCTCAAATCGAGTTTTGCCGGCGGCAACTTGGCTTTCACCACTTCGCTGGCAGGCTTCGATTTGGAAGTGATCGGCTTGCGTTTCTTGATGACTTTTTGCTGGGCTTTCTTCGCGGGAACGGCCTTTGGCGCAGACGTGGCTTTTTTAGCGGCACTCGTCGCAGCCGGTTTTTCCTGAACTGCAGCGGCCACGGCTCCAGGCGCATGACCGATCATCAGCAAACCCAGCAACACCCAAGCGGCAGGAAAAATCGCTTTCATGGACCCAACGACACTAACGGCAGAGGGCCATATGCTCGCTTGTTGGACGCGACAAGACAAGCGTCACCCACCGCTCGTTCAGAATCCGCCAGCGGTTTCCTGACACAGTTGCGTCGCCAGCATGCCCAAGGTCATCAGCGCCCGCTCCGCCTCGCGGTTCCACGGAATCCCGCAGTTCAGGCGAATACAGTGGTTGAACTGCTCGGTATTACTGAAGATCAGCCCCGGGGCAATACTGATACCCTGCTGCAACGCGCGAACGTGCAACTCCTGGGTATTGACCCTCCCCGGCAAGCTCACCCAGAGGATGAAACCGCCCGTGGGCCGGGTCATTTGCGTGCCTTCGGGGAAGTACTGCTGCACCGCCAACTGGAAGGCGCTGAGGTTTTTCCGGTATTCCTGGCGGATGTACCGTAAATGCCGGTCATAACCGCCGTTTTCCAGATAAGCGGCAATCGCCATCTGCGTCACGCTGCACGCCGAATGGGTGCTGAAGGTCTGCAAGCGCTGGATTTCCTGCTGATACTTGCCGGCGATCATCCAGCCGATGCGCACACCGGGTGACAAGGTTTTGGAGAAACTCGAGCAGTAGATCACCCGATCCAGTCGGTCATACGCCTTGAGCGCTTTGGTCTTGCCTTGCTCGAACATCAGTTCGCCATAGATATCATCTTCGACAATCTGAATATCGAAATCAGAAGCCAGGCGCAGCAACTGTTTCTGCCGCTCTTCGGGCATGGTGCCGCCCAGCGGATTGCTCAGTCGCGTGGTCAGCACCAACGCTTTGATCGACCATTGGTTGGCCGCCAGTTGCAGGGCTTCGAGGCTCATGCCAGTCGCGGGATCGCTCGGAATCTCGATGACTTTCAGGCCGAGCAGATCGGCCAGTTGCAGCAATCCGTAATAGGTCGGCGATTCGGCGGCGATCAGATCACCCGGGCGGGTCAGTACGCGCAACGACATCTGCAAGGCATCGACGCAACCGTGGGTGATCACCACTTCTGACGGATCGACCACCACACCAGCATCGCGCATGCGGATCGCCACCTGGCGGCGCAGCGGCTCAAAACCGGGGCTGAACATGTAACTGAAAGCACGCGGGCTATGGAAGCGCGTGACCTTGGCCAGTTGCTGATGCAGTGCGCGCACCGGCAAGTAGTCGACACTCGGCACAGCCGCGCCGAGCGGAAACACGCCTTCTCGGCGTGATTCGACCAACACCTGTTGAATGATGCTGCTGCGGGTAACCAAGCCTGGCCGTTCGACCCGGGCGATGTCCGGCGTCGGCGCCGTCAGTGCAGGTGTCTGGTGCACGTAATACCCGGACTGCGGGCGCGCCCTAATCAAGCCCTGATCTTCGAGATTGGCGTAAGCCTGCAACACCGTCGCATGGCTGACGTTGAGCTGCGAACTCATCTTGCGCACCGAAGGCACGCGCTCCCCCGGTTGATAGACACCACGACGGATATCTTCGGCCAGTTGCTGAGCAATACGTTGGTAGAGCAAGAGATTGGTCATGACGCAGCACTCGATTTCACGGGCATTTTATTCTTGTGTGAAACAATACCGGAACAGTTTAGAAGTGTACTGGGACAGTTGTCACATTACTCGACCATACAGTGCGGTGTCTGCCCCCGACTGTACTGATTTGCGGGCTATTCGACAGACGTAAAAAAGCCCGGCACTGCATGACAGTCCGGGCTTTCCAGAGACGCAGCCCTCAGCGGGCGGCGCCGAGCTGGCCTTTTTCATCGGAGAAGACAATTTCCACACGACGATTCTGCGCCCGCCCACGCTCGGAAGCATTGGCGTCCACCGGGTATTCGTCGCCGTAGCCTTCGGCCTGAATGCGCTTGTCGTCGATGCCCAGATCTATCAACACATCCGCGACCGATTGCGCGCGATCACGAGACAACTTGAGGTTTTCCTGTTTGCCACCGGTACTGTCGGTGTACCCCTCGATACGCACCACGCGTTTGGGGTTCAATTGCAGGAACTGGACGATCTTCAGCACCACGCGGTTGGCCGAGTTTTTCAGCTCCGCTTCACCGGTGTCGAACAGCACATCACCGAGGGTCATTACCAGACCACGGTCGGTCTGCGTGGTGGCCAGTGCGACGATCTGTTCTTCCAGCCATTTGCCCTGCTGCTGCACGCTGAGCAACTTGGATTCACGCAGGGCCAGTTGCAAGCGCTGACGCTCTAGCTCCAGTTTGGCTGCGCGCTCTTCGTTGAGCACCTGATTGGTGTGCTCGCGGGCGATTTCGCTGTAACGCTGGCTCAGGTAGGCGTAATGCACCACGTCGGAGCCGCTGCCCCAGTAGGTCGACAGGCGATCGGCACGGGCCAGCGACTCACCGGCGCGGATCACGTCTTTCGGCGCGATGCGCAGCACATTGGAATCTTCCTTGACCTTCTGGAAGTCGGCGCTGGCCTCTTGCAGTGCGGATTCGCTGTGTTGACCGGCGCAGCCGTACAAGCTGGCGCAACCGGCAAGTATCAGACCGCCGAGGACTTTGGATTTGAGGCTCATTGGGCATCTCCCAGTTGCTTGCGCAGACGGACGATGCGGGTGTTGAGCACATTCAGCTGTTCTTCACTTTTTTGCGTCAACACTTTGGCTTCGGCCAGACGAGCATCCAGTTCAGCCTGTTCCGAACGCATGCGCGCGTTGCGGTAGGACTCGTCCGCCATGTTGCCTTTGGCGCGGTTGTACTTGGTTTCGGCCAGTTTCATTTCCGGCACTTCGTCAGCAGTGGCGCCAACAGCCTTGGCCTGGATTATGGCTTGCTCGGTCAGGCGCATTTGTTCAACGGGTGCCGGATCGGTCGCGCAACCGGCCAGGGCCAGAACGGCCATCGCCGCGAAAAGAGGTCGAATACTCACTAAGAATCCCTACTGTTTTGGGGCACTGACGGGTTGTTGCGGCTGTTGCTGCTGCGCCTTCCAGCGCTCGATGTTGCGTTGCAGCGCGGCTTCCGTCAGTCCGGACGCGGGCAATTCTGTCATCTTTTTGGCCAACTGTCCGCGCAACCACGGATCGTTACATGCCGAGTTATGCGAAACCGCAAGAAACAGCCCCGGGCGGTCGACGGGGTGCTCGAACGCCAGCAGGTCATTGGTCATGCCCAATGCCTGCGCGGCGGCCATGCCTGAGTAGCGGCCGGCGAGTACATATTCCACTTCACCGAGGAGCAATTTCTGCAGGGCCTGAGTGAGGTTGGCTGTCCGTGTCAGGGTCAGATTCTGCTCGGCGAAAACGCCGAATGCCTGGGTCATGCGAGACTTTTCCGACATCGCACCGGTGTGGCCATGCAAGTCTTTGGCCTCGCTATAGACCAGTGTCGAGCCTTTACGCGTCCACACCAGATAGTCGTTTTCCAGCAGCGGTGGATAGATGTAGTCGAAGTTTTCCAGTTCATTGAAGGTCAGCGGCGCATCGGCCAGCATGTCCATGCGCCCGCTGCGAACTTCATCGAGGGCTTGCGAGCGTTTGCCGGCGTAGAGCAGTTCGACTTTGATGCCGAGGTCTTTGGCGACTTGTTGCAACAGGTCGGCACTGGCGCCGATCAACTGCTTGGGATTCTGCGGGTCCTGCCACAGGTACGGCGGCGCATCCGGGCTGCCGGTGACGACGAGGCGCTCGCACTTGCCCGCGGCCGTGGCCAAACCCGGCAACAGAGCCAATCCCAGCAATACCGAGTAATGCAATCCGCAGCGCAGATCCATGGCAAAAAGCTCCCACTCAAATCCCAGACAAAAAAAAGCCCGACCAAAAGGTCGGGCTCTTTATAAGTGAAGCCGCTGGATTAGACCAGCTTCTCCAGCTCAGGTACGGCTTCGAACAGATCCGCCACCAGACCGTAATCGGCCACCTGGAAGATCGGCGCTTCTTCGTCCTTGTTGATCGCAACGATCACTTTGGAGTCTTTCATACCGGCCAGGTGCTGGATCGCGCCGGAGATACCGACGGCGATGTACAGCTGTGGCGCAACGATCTTGCCGGTCTGACCGACCTGCATGTCGTTCGGTACGAAACCTGCGTCGACGGCGGCGCGCGAAGCACCCACCGCAGCGCCCAGCTTGTCGGCCAGAGCGTACAGGTGTTTGAAGTTGTCGCCGTTCTGCATGCCGCGGCCGCCGGAAACGACGATCTTGGCTGCGGTCAGCTCTGGACGATCGGATTTGGCCAGTTCTTCGCCAACGAAGCTCGAAGTGCCCGCGTCGTGTGCAGCGCCAACGGCTTCAACAGCAGCCGAACCACCTTCAGCAGCTACCGGATCGAAACCGGTAGCACGCACGGTAATCACTTTGATCGCAGCGGTGGACTGCACGGTAGCGATGGCGTTACCGGCGTAGATCGGACGCTTGAAGGTATCAGCGCTTTCAACCGAGATGATCTCGGAGATCTGGTCAACGTCGAGCTGCGCAGCAACGCGCGGCAGGATGTTTTTGCCGTTGGAGGTAGCGGCAGCCAGGATGTGGCTGTAACCAGCGCCAAGCTCAGCTACCAGTGGAGCAACGTTTTCCGGCAGCTGATGCGCGTAAGCGGCGTTATCAGCGTTGAGGACTTTGCTCACGCCTGCGATTTTCGCAGCGGCTTCAGCCACGGCGCCAGCGCCTTGGCCGGCAACCAGAACGTGGATGTCGCCGCCGATTTTGGCCGCAGCAGCCACGGTGTTCAGTGTGGCCGGGGCCAGCACTTTGTTGTCGTGTTCAGCAATAACCAAGATAGTCATTTAGATTACCTTCGCTTCGTTTTTCAGTTTCTCGACCAGTTCAGCCACCGACTTGACCTTGATACCTGCGCTGCGTGCAGCCGGCGCTTCGACTTTCAGGGTCTTGTTGGTGGAGGCGGTGGAAACGCCCAAAGCGTCCGGAGTCAGCACTTCGAGAGGCTTCTTCTTGGCTTTCATGATGTTTGGCAGGGACGCGTAGCGCGGCTCGTTCAAACGCAGGTCGGTGGTGACGATTGCCGGCAGTTTCAGCGAAACAGTCTGCGCGCCGCCGTCGATTTCGCGAGTCACGGCAACGCTGTCGCCGGAGACTTCGACTTTCGAGGCGAACGTGCCCTGACCGTAGCCGCTCAGTGCAGCGAGCATCTGGCCGGTCTGGTTGTTGTCGCTGTCGATGGCCTGTTTGCCAAGGATCACCAGTTGCGGCTGTTCCTTGTCGACCACAGCCTTGAGCAGCTTGGCCACGGCGAGCGAGGTCAGATCTTCAGCGGATTCGACGAGGATGGCACGGTCGGCACCCAGAGCCAGTGCGGTACGCAGCTGCTCCTGAGCGGTGGTCGGGCCGATGGAGACGACGACGATTTCAGTCGCAACACCTTTCTCTTTCAGGCGTACGGCTTCTTCCACTGCGATTTCGCAGAACGGGTTCATCGACATCTTGACGTTGGCGAGATCGACGCCGGAATTGTCCGCCTTGACGCGAACCTTGACGTTGTAATCCACAACGCGTTTGACAGCTACAAGAACCTTCATGGATTCCTCGTTACTCTCCGGTGAAAAGAAAGTCGCCTAGGCGAACCTGGCGGTTGATGCTCATCAGGCTAAAAGGGCACCTCTAAAAACGCCGACCGGGGTGCGAAGTGATTCCACGATGTGAAGGGGGTGCGACCGTTCGTCAGTGGTGACCGACAAGTCATTGATCCTCACGCTGTGTAAACTGCGCGCCAGACTGCGCTGCGCAGCACTCTCGACCACCTGTGCCCTGCCTTTAGACGTGCTCTTGAAACCGCCAGTCTGCCTACGACGAGCGCAAAACCGACCGTATCTTGACCGGAACGCCTATTCCGGTCAATACAGCAAAATGACCATTCATAAGCCGCGCTTCTTTGATTTCTCTGGGCTGGAGCCGATTCAAACAAACGTTTGTATTGGACGCTCGGAGTGGTGTAGATATAATGCGCCGCCTAGAGAGAAAGGTCTGTTCTCCAATATTCCCCTTGACGTTAACGTAAAGGAATAGCGGATGCGACATCAAACCTCCAAATTAGAAAAAAAACTGTTGAGCCTTGAGTAGGAGATAGCCTGTGGAACGCGAATACATGGAATTCGACGTGGTCATCGTCGGTGCCGGCCCCGCTGGCCTGTCCGCCGCCTGCCGTCTGAAGCAGAAGGCCGCCGAAGCCGGTAAGGAAATCAGCGTCTGCGTGGTCGAAAAAGGCTCCGAAGTCGGCGCACACATCCTCTCCGGTGCCGTGTTCGAACCACGCGCTCTGAACGAGTTGTTCCCAGACTGGAAAGAACTCGGCGCGCCGCTGAACACTCCGGTCACCCGCGACGATATTTTTGTCCTGAAAAACGCCGAAAGCGCGCAGAAAATTCCTGACTTCTTTGTGCCCAAGACCATGCACAACGAAGGCAACTACATTATTTCCCTCGGCAACCTGTGCCGCTGGCTCGCCCAGCAGGCCGAGAACCTCGGCGTAGAAATCTACCCGGGCTTCGCCGCTCAGGAAGCACTGATCGACGAGCAAGGCGTGGTGCGCGGGATCATCACCGGTGATCTGGGCGTCGACCGCGAAGGCAATCCGAAAGAAGGCCTGTACACCCCGGGCATGGAACTGCGTGGCAAATACACGCTGTTCGCCGAAGGTTGCCGTGGCCACATCGGCAAGCAGCTGATCAAGCGCTACAACCTCGACAGCGATGCCGACGCTCAGCACTACGGCATCGGCCTGAAAGAAATCTGGGAGATCGACCCGGCCAAACACCAGCCAGGCCTGGTGGTGCACACCGCCGGTTGGCCGCTGGACATCATGGGCACCGAGAACACCGGCGGTTCGTTCCTCTATCACCTGGAAAACAACCAAGTGGTGGTTGGTCTGATCGTCGATCTTTCCTACAGCAACACCTACCTGTCGCCGTTCGACGAGTTCCAGCGCCTCAAGCATCACCCGGTGCTGGCGCAGTACCTGGAAGGCGGCAAGCGCATCAGCTACGGCGCCCGCGCGATCTGCAAAGGTGGCCTGAACTCGCTGCCGAAAATGGTCTTCAAGGGTGGCGCGCTGATCGGTTGCGACCTCGGCACCCTGAACTTCGCCAAGATCAAAGGTAGCCACACTGCGATGAAGTCCGGCATGCTCGCCGCTGAATCGGTGGCTGACGCGCTGTTCGCGGAAAAGGACGGCACTGAAGAGCTGACCACTTACGTCGACGCGTTCAAGAAGAGCTGGCTCTACGACGAACTGTTCGCCAGCCGTAACTTCGGCCCGGCGATCCACAAATTCGGCGCCATCGTTGGCGGCGGTTTCAACTGGCTCGATCAAAACATCTTCGGCGGCAAACTGCCGTTCACCCTGCACGACACCAAGCCGGATTACGCTTGCCTCAAGCTCGCGGCCGACTGCAAGAAGATCGATTATCCGAAGCCGGACGGTAAACTCAGCTTCGACAAGCTCAGCTCGGTGTTCATCTCCGGTACCAACCATGAAGAAGAACAACCTTGCCACTTGAAGCTGACCGACCCGAGCATCCCGATCAGCAAGAACCTGCCGCTGTACGACGAACCGGCACAGCGCTACTGCCCGGCCGGTGTGTACGAAGTGATCACCAAGGAAGACGGCGAGAAGCGCTTCCAGATCAATGCGCAGAACTGCGTGCACTGCAAGACCTGTGACATCAAGGACCCTGCGCAGAACATCACCTGGGTCACGCCGGAAGGCGCTGGTGGCCCGACTTATCCGAACATGTAAGTCGACCCGCTGAACATCAAGGCTCCCGATTTGGGGGCCTTTTTGTTGCCCAAAATTTAGTGCATCGCATCACCCCCTGTGGGAGCTGGCTTGCCAGCGATGGCGGAGGATCAGGCGACATCTATGTTGAATGTGCCGGCCTCACCGCTGGCAAGCCAGCTCCCACAGGGATTGTGTCAATCCTCAGGCAGCGCGCTCATCACCCGGGCTGCGCTCAAAGTAGCGCTTGTACTCACGGCTGAACTGCGACGTACTCTGATACCCCACCCGATGCGCCACCTGCGCCACACCCAGCCCTTCGGCGACCAACAACGTCTGCGCCTTCAACAAACGCAAGCGCTTCAAATACTGCACCGGCGACAACAACGTGCTGCGTTTGAAGTGCTCATGAAAGGTCGACACGCTCATGTTCGCGCAACCGGCCAGGGTCTCGACATTCAGTGGCTCGGTGTAATGTGCATGCAGATGGCTGATCGACGCCGCCACCCGCGCGAACTGCCCCTGCTGCTCGACCAGCGCGCGCAACACATCGGCCTGCGGCCCGCGCAACGCGGTGAACAACAACTCGCGCACCCGCGCCGGCCCGAGAATCTGGCATTCCAGCGGATCGTGCAGGCAACTGAGCAAGCGTTCGACACAGCCGCGCATGTCATCGTCGAGCACCACCGAGGTCATCGACTCCGGCGTCTGCGCCGGGATATGCCGGCCCGGCGCCAGCCCCATGGCCAGCACCAGTTCCCCGAGCAACACCCGATCAATCGCCACCGACACCCCGAGCAACGGCGCATCCGGCAAGGCAAACGTCTCACACTCGAACGGCACCGGCAGTGCCTGAATCAGATAGTGCCCGGCGCCGTACTCCATGGTGCGCGGCCCGAGAAACGCCAGCTTGCTGCCTTGGGCGATGATCATCAGGCTCGGCTCGTAAATGTGCGGGCCACGGGCGACATCGCAACTGGCGCGCAACACTTGCACACCGGGCAACCCGGTAGGCGAGTAACCGTCGCGCAGCGCCAGCGGTTCGATCAGCGAAACCAGGCGCGCATTGGCATCAAGATGACGGGTCAATTGCATCGAATTGTTCTTCACAAAAAATCACGAAAACAGGGGGATGAAAACATCATGGCAGATCCTTTTGCCAATGCGACCGATCAAACCGGTATGCCGGAGGATTAGGCATGAGACCCGGAGGAATCGTCATGGCCGACCGGTCAGTCGACGCCCAAAATGCGCCGCCTCACTTGTTCCTGCTTTTGCGAGGTTTCACATGTACACCGCCATCGGCTATGCCGCCCAATCGGCCACCACCCCCCTCGCCCCGATGAAGTTCGAACGTCGCAGCCCGCGCGCCGACGACGTAGCGATCGAGATTCTCTACTGCGGCGTCTGCCACTCCGACATCCACCAGGCGCGCAACGAATGGGGCATCGCCGTTTACCCGTTGATGCCGGGCCACGAGATCGTCGGAAAAGTCACCGCGATCGGTGCGAATGTCACCCAACACAAAGTAGGCGATCTGGTCGGCGTTGGCTGCATGGTCGACTCTTGCCGTACCTGCGAAGCCTGCCAGTCGAACCTTGAGCAATATTGCCTCGAAGGCCCGACCATGACCTACGCCACCCCGGATCGGGTCGATGGCAGCAACACCATGGGCGGTTATTCGGACAGCATCGTCGTCAGCGAACACTTCGTTGTGCGCATCCCGGAAAAACTCGCATTGGCCAGCGCCGCGCCGATCCTCTGCGCCGGCATCACCACCTACTCGCCGCTCAAGCACTACGGCGTCAAGGCTGGCGACAAGGTCGGGATTCTCGGCATGGGCGGTCTGGGCCACATGGGCATCAAGTTCGCCAAGGCCATGGGCGCTGAGGTGACGCTATTCACCCGCTCGGCGAGCAAGGCAGAAGAAGGTCGTCGTCAGGGTGCCGATCACGTGATCGTTTCCACCGATGCCGAACAGATGAAAGCGGCTGTCGGTTACTTCGACTTCCTGCTCGACACCATTCCGGTGCAGCACGATCTCAACCCGTACCTCGACACCCTGCGCTTCGACGGCGTGCACATTCTGGTCGGTCTGATCGAGCCGATTGATCCACCGGTACACGCCGGCAAACTGGTGATGAGCCGTCGCGTATTGGCCGGTTCGTTGATCGGCGGCGTCGCTGAAACCCAGGAAGTGCTGGATTTCTGCGCCGAACACAACATCACCTGCGACATCGAAATGCTCGACATCCGCCAGATCAACGAGGCTTACGCGCGCATGATCGCCGGCGACGTGAAGTACCGTTTCGTGATCGACATGGCGACGCTCAAGGTTTAAACCTTCAGGCCTAGCTCTGCCGACAGCCGGGCTGTGACCCCTTTGATCAGGGGAATCAGCTCGGCCATTTTTTCCAGCGGCATGTACGGCACGGTGCTGGCGATACTGATCGCCGCGACAATGCCCTTGCTCGCATCGCGAATCGGCGCCGCCACGCAGCGGATCGACGGTTCGTTGTCCTCCAGATCGAAGGCGTAGCCACCGGCAACGTATTCGGTCATGCGCTGCTCAAGCTGTTCCCACGACTGCTGGGGATGCTGCGGCCAGAACTGACTTTTCCCACCTGCGGGCAGACTGATGTCGTACAGACGTTGCCAATCTTTCGGCGAGTCATCGAGCATCAATGCCTTGCCAATCCCGGTGCGCGCCAGCGGCATGCGATGGCCGACCCGCGAACGCATTTCCGGGCCATTGCGTCCCGGATTCTTCAGCAGATACAGCACCTCGTCGCCTTCACGAATGCCCAAGTGCACGGTGTCGCCGGTCAGCGCCGACAACTCGTCCAGATACGGCCCGGCCAAGGTCACCAGCGGCAACTCTTCGCGGGCCTGAAAACCCAGCTCGATCAGCTTCGGCCCGAGCAGATAACCGACTTGCGGCACCACGCGCAGATAGCGCTCATCGACCAGACAACTGGCCAGACGATGGGTGGTGCTGCGCGTGGTGCCGATCAGCCGGGCAATCTCCTTGAGATCGCGGGCGCCACTGGCCACCGCTTGCACCACACCGAGGCCGCGCAATAGCGTCTGCGTGCCGGTGGGCGCGGCGTCCTTGGTTTTTTCCGGAGCGTCTTCCTGCATATCCAGCCTTTTACCGTTGAGCGAGGGAACGGGCGGCATTATGGTCGCCCGACGCAGACCACTACAACTCGATACGCTCGACCTTGCCGACCAGCAACACGTAGGACAAGGCACCGATCAAGGCGAGAACCGCGATGTAGGTGATCGCCGGCGCGAACGAATCGCCGCTGGCGAGGAAGCCGATGACGATCGGCGTGGCAATTGCCGACAGGTTGCCGATGAAGTTGAACACCCCGCCGGTCAGACCGAGTAGCCGCGCCGGCGCCAACGTTGACACCAACGACCAGGTGATCGAAGCCAGACCGTTGCCGAAAAACGCCAGCGCCAGAAAGGCAATCACCAGCGGCGTCGATTCAACAAAATTGGCGCCGATGATCGAGGTGGAAATCAGCAACCCGCCAATGATCGGCAACTTGCGCGCAAAGCCGACGGTGTAGCCGCGACGGATCAAGAAGTCGGAAAAGAACCCCGAGCACAAAACACCAATAAACGCGGCGAGAAACGGCAGCGACGCCAGCAGGCCGGACTTGATGAAATCCATGCCGCGATATTTCACCAGATAGGTGGGGAACCATGTCAGGAAAAACCACAGCGTCGAGTTCAGGCAGAACTGGCCGAGGTAGATGCCCCACAACTTGCGTTTGGTCAGCACGATGCCCAAGTCGGTCCAGCTGAATTTGGCTTTGACCTTGGCCGTCTTCTGCTGAATATCGACCAGACCACCGCCCTCGCGGATCAGATCGATTTCCGCCTCGTTGGCACCTTTGAAATCCCGTGGCTCGCGATAGACCGCGTACCAGATCACAGCCCAAATGATGCCCACCGCGCCGGTCGCGACGAAGACCATGTGCCAGCCGAATTCGTGTTGCAGCCAGGCCAGCACCGGGGTCAGGAATGCCAGACCGACGAACTGCCCGGAGGTGTAGAAACCGATGGCCGTGGCGCGTTCACGCTCGGGGAACCACGTCGTGACCACGCGGCTGTTGATCGGATACGCCGGCGCTTCCAGCGCACCGACCGCCATGCGCAATACAAACAACGCGATGAAACTCGCTGCGAAACCGAGCATCACCGTAGCCACAGACCACAACAACAAAGCGACGCTGTAAAGAATGCGCGGCGGCACGCGATCGACCAGCCAGCCGCCGGGGATCTGCATGGCGGCGTAGGTCCAGCCGAACGCAGAGAAGATCAGGCCGACGTGAATCGGATCGATGCCCAGCTCACTGGTCAGCGCTGGCGCGGCAATCGACAGGTTGCTGCGGTCGAGGTAGTTGATGACCACGGTGATAAACAGCAACACCATGATGAAAAACCGCTTACGGCTGGGCGTGACTAAAGACGCCTGCCCGGTGAGGGTTTGCGGTTGCATGGGGAGAGCCTCTTTTTATGTTTATTGAGGTCGGCCTGAGGCCTGATCGTTCCCACGCTCTGCGTGGGAATGCAGCCCGGGACGCTCTGCGTCCCAAAAGCGGACGCAGAACGTCCATTGAGGCATTCCCACGCAGAGCGTGGGGACGATCTCATCGGGTGTGTCAGGCAGTACTCACCACTCGGCAAAGCTGCCATCGGCATGACGCCAGATCGGGTTGCGCCAGCGGTGGCCGACCGCCGCGCGCTCGATCACGTATTCCTCGTTGATCTCGATACCCAGGCCCGGTCCGTTCGGAATCTTCACAAAACCTTTGTCGTAATCGAACACCCGCGGATCCTTCACGTAGTCGAGCAAGTCATTGCTCTCGTTGTAATGGATGCCCAGGCTCTGCTCTTGGATAAACGCGTTGTAACAAGCCGCGTCCAGTTGCAAACACGCCGCCAGCGCAATCGGCCCCAGCGGGCAATGCAGCGCCAGCGCGACGTCGTAGGCTTCAGCCATGTTGGCGATCTTGCGGGTTTCGGTGATACCACCGGCGTGGGAAGCATCCGGCTGGATGATGTCGACGTAGCCTTCGCTCAACACGCGTTTAAAGTCCCAACGCGAGAACAGCCGCTCACCGAGAGCAATCGGCGTGCTGGTCAGCGGCGCCAGCTCTTTCAACGCTTCGTAGTTTTCGCTGAGCACCGGCTCTTCGATAAACATCAATTTGTACGGATCGAGTTCCTTCATCAGCACCTTGGCCATCGGCTTGTGCACGCGGCCATGGAAGTCGACGCCGATACCGACGTTCGGCCCGACCGCGTCACGCACCGCAGCGACGTTGGCCAGTGCCAGATCGACTTTTTCGAAGGTGTCGAGGAATTGCAGTTCTTCGGTGCCGTTCATTTTCACCGCAGTAAAACCACGGCTCACCGCCTCTTTCGCCGCACGCGCGGTGTCGGCCGGACGATCGCCGCCAATCCACGAATACACACGAATCTTGTCGCGCACCTGACCACCGAGCAGATCACTCACCGACACCCCGAGGGCCTTGCCCTTGATGTCCCACAGCGCCTGATCGATACCGGCCAGTGCGCTCATGTGGATGGCGCCGCCACGGTAGAAACCGCCGCGATACAGCACGGTCCAGATGTCTTCGATGTTGCGTGGGTCTTTGCCGATCAGGTAGTCGGACAACTCTTCGACGGCAGCCGCAACGGTGTGGGCGCGGCCTTCGACCACAGGCTCGCCCCAACCGGTCACGCCCTCATCGGTTTCGACCTTGAGAAAGCACCAGCGCGGCGGGACGATGAAGGTGGTGAGTTTGGTGATTTTCATCTTTTTGTCTCTCTTATAGATGTAGCGCACGCAGCGCCAAAAAAGTCTTAGCGAAGGGCCTTCCACGCGGCCACGTAGGCCTTGGCATTCACCGCTACTTGCTCAGGCGTCATGCCCGGTTTGAACAGACCGGAGCCGAGACCGAAACCCTTCACGCCAGCGTCGATAAACGCCTGCATGTTGTCCGGCGTGATACCGCCGACCGGCGCCAGCACCGTCCCCGCCGGCAACACCGCAAGCCAGGCTTTGACGACCGCCGGGCCCATCTGCTCGGCCGGGAACAGCTTGAGAATGTCCGCGCCCTCCGCCAGCGCCGCGAACGCTTCGGTCGGTGTGGCAACGCCCGGCGACAGGAACAGCCCCGCCGCTTTCGCCGCGC
The DNA here is from genome assembly GCF_949767845.1 of Pseudomonas sp. IT-232MI5. Classification (NCBI taxonomy): domain Bacteria; kingdom Pseudomonadati; phylum Pseudomonadota; class Gammaproteobacteria; order Pseudomonadales; family Pseudomonadaceae; genus Pseudomonas; species Pseudomonas sp. IT-232MI5. Next base: position 127,529 of record NZ_CATKQE010000058.1, on the reverse strand, counting down.
GCAACACTTTGGCGTCGCTGTGCGGCATGACGATCACTTGCCCGCCGGCCTCTTTCACCAACTCGACCTGTTCCGGGGTCAACACTGTGCCGGCACCAATCAGGCAATCGGCGGGCAAGGTCGTGCGCAGGATGCGGATACTTTCGTACGGCGACGGGGAATTGAGCGGTACTTCGATGACGCGAAATCCGGCCGCATACAGGACTTCTCCGACAGCGGCAGCTTCCTGCGGGTGCAGGCCACGCAGAATCGCGATCAGACCGTTTTGCGCCAATGCTTGCTTGAGCATGTCAGGCCTCCAGTCAGGGTTAACGGGATGAGGAATCGATCAGTCCGGCGGCCAGCGCCAGTTGCCACAGGCCACGCTCGGTCGCCTGCTCGGCCAGCGTCACGTTGGCGAAACCGCAGGCATCGAGGGCACGGCTGTAGCGCGCGCAGAGTTGCGCGTTGCCGATGAGGATGATCGAAGGGAGATTCCGGTTGTTGCGACGGCGACGTTGAGCGCTGGCGAGCGCCGCCAGTTCATGGCCGATCATCAGGCCGGACAGATAATCTGCCTGCGCGGTCGGGCTGAGTTCGCCGGTCAGGCCCAGGGTACGGGCGCTGAACAAGGTCGACAGCACGCCGAGCTCGCCATCTGCCGACTGCGCAACCTGCACGCCACGGTCAAACGCCTGAGCATCGAACGTCGCACTGTGCTGTTGGGTTCGGCCGAGAATGCTGTATTCACTGAGCACGGCGAATACTTCGCCGGTCATGAACGTATCGAAATGGGTGATGCAGCCATCGACCACGTCGACCCATTTCGAGTGACTGCCCGGCAGACCGATCAACAGATCGGCACCCGCCTCAATCGGCAGATTCTGCAGCACACCGAGCACTTGGGTTTCTTCGCCACGCATCACGTTCGGCAGACGCGAACGCTGGATCACCCCCGGCACGATATGCACCACGGTGCCGCGCAGGCTGACAACTATTTGTAGGGAATTTCCGAGATTGGCGACGTTCGCCGGCGTCTCGCAGTAGGCTGCTTCACGCCAGCCCTGCGCACTACCGACCATCCCGCAGGCAATCACCGGCAGATCCGGCTGCGCATCGAGCCAGTCGCCGCACGCTTCATCGAAGGCCAGTTCGAAACCATCGGCGCATTCGCGACCGTTGATGGCTCGCGGAGTCTTTGGCAGTTGCATGATCCCGGACGACAGCGCGCGCTGCTCCAGCACCACACCGCCCGCCGCGAGTTTGTAAGCACGTAATGAGGTCGTCCCCCAATCGAGCGCGATCAATTGCGCCAGCATCGCTTCACCTGTTTTGTTTTTGGCAGTGAGTGCGATGGACTATAGCCCTCTCAGGCGCTAAATCTCAATATGTAATTTTGCATCCCATATTTTGGGATGATCACGTCTACCCACTCTCCTCGAACAGATCCGTGATTCACCGTTATCAATATCACTACTGACGCTCTATCGCCTGAACGAAAACACTGGCAGGAATATTCATTGATTTTGAGTAATACGGACCGTAAGCGTAGGCAGCAGTCCTGAATTTACATGCCACGACCTGACGCGCGCTCAATACCATCAACAGTTGTTTTTTATTGAAGTACGTACTCAGCGTTCCACCGTCCGGTGTATGCACCGCAGAGACCTCAGCCGAATACACATATGGCCCCGCAGCAGATTCATTTAATACCGCGACGACCTCCCCTTCGAGATACCGGGTCAGGTCCTGTTTTGTTTCGAAGAAGCCACTCTCATCCATTGAACAGATCAAGGCATTGCCGACCTGATGTTGGCCGGCATTGATCTCGAAGAATCGCAACAGATCAGTCATTGAACTGAAGCGAACATCCAGAAGAGCACTGTGTCCAGACTTGGTAACAGAAACAAATTCAATTTCGGTCTCTGGTAATGGCACTCTTTTTGCGCACGAAGCACACAAACAAAGAACTAGAATTGCAAGCAACACTCGCATGTCAAGACTCCAGATATTTGATCATTTTTTCAGCGATGAGATCACATGCGGACTGTTCGCCAAGAATCCTCGCCTTGAACATTACGCCTGCATCTTCGTGGTTGGTGTCTACCGCTTTATTGATATCAGGACCCGAGCTCATGACCCAGCGTTCTCCCATCTCGGCGACATCATCGGACTGATTGGGTTTCGCCGGTGCAGCCAATATATTGATCCAGTACTCTGCACCAGGCTTCGGGGTGGTGGCGTAAATGTCTGAAATCAGCCAGACACCCAGTCCGCCGCCCACTGGATCAAGCGTGACCAAGGACTTCACCGTAAATCCCTGTTCTTTGAGTATGGCTGCCAGATGAGCGCCGTTCCATCCTCCCAGACTGTGACCGACGATACTTATATAAATTGATTTATCACCTTTCAGATAACTCAGCACATACTTTTCTATGTCTTTCTTGCCGCGCACATCCTTATAACTAAGGTACACCGACTTTATTTTTCCAATTTGCGCGTCGCTGAATTTTTTAGGCAATAAAACCTGCGCACTGGTTACGTTACCGTGAGGTGGTTGATCTTGATAATACGGTTCCTTGTCTCCAGCACCGCCGATGAAAAACACGACGATTTTTTTGATTTTGATTGCCACAGCTTTTACAGTCTGGTCGGTTTTGCAAGTCAACTCATGACTCACCACCTCGTTTTTGCAATCTTTGAGTGCAGGGTTTGCGACTTCCATTTCGATCACTCTACAAACAGTTTTATGGTTTCGGCCAAATGAGAGCTGACCATATGAGTAAAGCCCTGCTCATTGGTGATCCCATGTTCCATGCTGCCATCGCCCCGTTGAATCACATAGGGATGATCGGGCACGGGCTCGCCAGTTGCTTCATTAACCACTTGCAACCTGTCCGTAAAATGCACTGGCATCGGCAACAACCCGCTAAAAGCCGCCCCGCCGCCGCTCTGGCCAATAATCACCGTCCCCGAACCACCGACCACGACATTGCCGTGACCTCCAGTGCTATCGAGCGTGGCGGCATTCAGGCCGTTGATGAAAACCGTGCCGGAAACGGCCCCGGTAATCGGACTGCCGCACGCCGATTTATCGGTCATGCGCGCGGCGGCGAGGCCGTCGAAGAAGACGTTCGGCGAGCCGGAAACAATCGGGTTGGTGCCATGGCCTGGCAATGGGCAGGCGGTCGGGTCGGTGACGCGTGCAGCGGGTTTACCACTCAATTCAAAGCTCCTTGCTTCAGGGGTTCCGGGTGCAGCTGATGAATATCGATGTCGGTCGCGGCGAAGCGCCAGCGGTTGTCGACGGGGTCGAACAGGGCGTGGCAATGCTCACGGCTGTCGGGTGATGCGGCGGTTTGCAGGTGTCGCCAGGCTTCGTCGGTTTGCCATGCCAGTTCAGCCGGCGAGGCGTCGTCGAGTTCGTTGAGCCAGGCGTTGTAGTTGCGCAGGTGATTACGCTCGTAAGTCGATTGCAGCAGTTCAGCCATTTGTGCGCCGAGGTCGAGATGATGCTGGGCCGTCCACTGGCTGATCTCGGAATAGACGTACCAGCCCATCGGCATCAACCCGCGGTCCTTGAGCAGCGAATGCCCGACAGGGGCGACGAAACCGCAACAGACGTGCAGCGTCAGCCAGCCTTGATGAGCGTCGATAAACGCCGTCGGATCGAAGGTGCGCAGCGGTATCACGCGGTAATCGGCGAGCCCGGCACTGCGGGTCATCAACTCGGCATCAAGGCGTGACACGAACGCACGAATGGCAGTGCCGCCCGTGCTGTTCGTCGTACAGAGAATATCGACCGGTTGACGCTGGGGGTTGTCGCTTGAGCCTGAGTTCTTCACCAGGCCATACAGACGCATTGACGCCCGTAGTCCGCTCATCGCCGGTCACTCGTTGACGCAGCGAAGGCTCCACGGGCGTGGAGAAATTGTGCCAGAGGCATTGCAGGTGTCGTCCGTGAGTGCGCAAAAATGGCGCGTAGAATGCCGAACTAGAGCGGTACCGACAATCGAATTAACACTGAATCGCCATCATTGTTGATCAGCCCTCGGCGAACTCGCGCAAGACCTTGCCATCCATGCGATAGCGCACCCACTCTTCCTGAGGTTGCGCGCCGAGGGATTTGTAGAATTCGATCGCCGGCGTGTTCCAGTCGAGCACGCTCCATTCGAAGCGGCCGCAGTCGTTGTCGCAGGCGATTTTCGCCAAGTGACGCAACAAGGTTTTGCCAGCACCGCCGCCGCGTTGTTCGGGGGTGATGTAGAGGTCTTCGAGGTACAGGCAGTTGCTGCCGAGCCAGGTCGAGTAGCTGAAGAAGAACACCGCGAAACCGATCGGCAGCCCGTCGCGCAGGCAGATCAGACCGTGGGCGGTGGCGCCTTCGCCGAACAGGCTGCGCTCGATGTCGGCAACGCTGGCGATGACTTCGTGGCGGGCCTTTTCGAAATCGGCGAGCTCAGTGATGAAGGCGAGGATTTGCGGGGCATCGCTGGGGGTCGCCGGGCGGATTTCGATCGTCATGGACGGGCCTTGTCGGAAAAAGGAAAACGCCATACTAAGGTGGTGAGCGGCGCTCGTCACATGGCAAAACACACACTACCCTGCGCAATGTTGCAAACACTGCAGTTCCCTGTGGGAGCGAGCCTGCTCGCGAAAGCGGACTGTCAGTGACATTGCGGTGACTGATACTGCCTCTTCGCGAGCAGGCTCGCTCCCACAGGAACTGAGACAATCTGAAAGGATGCTTATGAACTTAGATAGTTTTACGCCCGTGGAGGCACTGGCAGCAGAGTTACTGCCGTACGCATTGGAGCCGTCCGACGACGGCGCCCACGACCTCGCCCACTTGCAGCGCGTCTGGCACAACGTGCGTACGCTGCATGCAGAAGAAGGCGGTGATCTGGAGGTGCTACTCGCTGCGGTGCTCCTGCACGATTGCGTGGCTGTCGAGAAAAACTCGCCACTGCGCGCGCAAGCCTCGCGACTGGCGGCGGAAAAAGCTTCATCGGTGCTCGCCGAAATGAATTGGCCGAGCGAAAAAATCACGGCCGTCGCTCACGCCATCGAAGCCCACAGTTTCTCCGCCAACATCACTCCGCGCACCCTCGAAGCGAAAATCGTCCAGGACGCCGACCGCCTCGACTCACTGGGCATGCTCGGTGTCGCCCGAACCTTTTACATCGCCGGACGCATGGGTTCGGCGCTGTACGACCCGCAGGATCCCGAAGCGAAACAACGCGGTTACGATGACACGCGTTTTTGCCTCGATCATTTCCAGACCAAACTGCTGCACCTTGCCGACGGTTTCCAGACAGACGCTGGCCAGCGTCTGGCGCAGATCCGTCATCAACGCCTGAAAGGTTTCATGGAACAATTCAAGGAAGAGATCGGCATTGCCTGAGCGTTACTCCGGCGCGCAGCGATCCTGACTTCGCCAACCTCAGACCTAATCCGCCGGCCCGCCGTGCTAAACAGATGACGCTGAATTTTTCCGGTCAAGGAACCGCGTCATGTCGCAAGCAACACCCACGGTATCGAGCAAGCTGTTCGGCCTTTTCTGCCTCGCCAGTTATCTGTTGTCGTTGTCCTACGGTTCGACATTTTTGCTGTCGCTGCTGATCGGTTCACGCGGCGGCAATGAGCACGATGCGGGGAGTGTGATTTCGGCGGCGATGGTCAGTACGTTTGTCGCGGTGCTGGTGTCCGGGCATTTGTCGGACTGGCTCGGGGCGGCGCGTTCGATTGCAGTGTTCGGGCTGTTGCTGGTGGCGGCGAGCCTGGGTTTTGCGCTGACACCGGGGTTCGGTCATTTGCTGCTGTTTTTCGGTTTGTTGTTGGGATTGGGCTGGGGCGTTTTTTACACCTTGGGACCGATTATCGTTGCCAGTCTGGTGACGCCGGCGCAGCGGGCCAAATATTTCGCCTTGCTGTCCGGCAGCATGATGACCGGCATCGGCAGCGGGCCATTACTGGGTCGTGCGGCGAGTGCATTGGGGTTGCCGGTGACCTCGGCATTTTATCTGGCGGCGCTGGCAAGCCTGATCGGGGTGCTGCTGCTCTGGCAGCTTGGCGCAAAACTGAAAAGAACCCAAGCCACAACCGCGGCAAGAATCACCTGGCAGACGACCACTCAAGTGCTCGGTTCACGCGCCCTGTTTCCGATCATCATGGTCGGTCTCGGCGGTTGCGTATTCGGTGGCCTGTCGAGTTTTCAGACAAGTTATGCCGCCGCCCTTTCGCTGGATTATTCGTTGTTCTTTCTCGGTTTCATGAGTGCCGCGATCAGCAGTCGGATGCTGATCTCGGGATATGTCGTCAAGCGTGATCCATTACGCGCATCGTGCCTGCTGTCGGGACTGATGCTGGGTTCGATTGTGCTGTTCGCGTTCGGTGTGCACAGCGGATTCAGCTATCTGTTGGCGGCGCTGATGCTCGGCGTCGGTTATGGCCTGACCTATTCGGTGATCAACGGCCTCGCCGCCAACGAAGCACCGGCCGGCACCACATCGCAGGCGTTGTTGCTGTTCAGTCTTTCGTACTTCATCGGTGTATTTGGTTTCCCGCTATTGGCCGGGAAAATCATCGTCGAGCACGGCATGAGCACGCTGCTTTTGACGGTATTGCTCGTCGCGTTGGCCAACTGGCTGATCACCCTTGGCCGCTTGCTCTGGCGACGGATCAGTCTGAAATCGGCGCAGGCAATCCAGACCGTTCGTCGTTCATCAGGCACCAATTCGATCAGCAGGCAGACCAACGACAGGTAAGGATTCCAATCACTGGAGATGCCCTATGATCCCGTCAAGGTTGACTGCTTTCGTATTCAGCGCCCTGCTCTGCCCTGCGGTTTTCGCCGCATCCGCCACCGCTGCGGGCACCGGCCCTACCGATCCTACCCCACCCCGCGCACCCGCCATCAACAGTGCCCCCGGCATGAACACCGATGGCTCGGGCGTGCCGTTGATCAATCAACCGCCCGCCACCGGCACCGATCCGCGCACTCAGGGCAGTGACCCGGGTCGTCAGGGCGGCATGAACACCCCCGACGCCCCCGCCACGCCAGACAACGCGGGCCCCGGCGTCGGTTCCAAAACCACCACCGGTGGCTCCGGTTCCGAAGGCTCCGGTCAGTAGTTCGCCGACGCGAGCGTCCTATTCACATCCATGAAGAGGTACCCATGAACGTCGATAAAAACCTGGAAAAAGAAGTCCTCACCCGCCTGCTGCATGCCCATCCGAGTGGTCTGGGCAAGGAGGTGCTGGACAATTACCGGGGCGAGAAAGTCGTGGCCAGCGCCCTCGCCGCCCTGCAGGATCGCGGATTGATTCACCATGGTCATGTGACCTGCAACGAGGCTGGCGAGCATTCGTTGAACCTGCCGATCAAGCTCAGTGCCGCCGGCGTTGAGGCGGCGCGCAAGCTGGATCTGCAGTAGTCCTGCGGTCGCTCGTTGCCGATGCGGCGAGCGGCCAATTCAAGTTTTGACTTGAGGCTGATGGCCTAATCGCTGGCAAGCCAGCTCCCACAGGAACCGGGGTGTACACAAATGTGTGTTCACCAAAAAAACTTGTGGGAGCTGGCTTGCCAGCGATGGCGGTAGATCAGGCGCCGCCGGACTCGCGGAAAAACGCATCCACTTCAGTCGCACCCGGTGAAGTCGCCGGCCCCCAGCGCGTCACCGCCAGCGCCGCTGCAGCATTCGCCCGCCGCGCTGCTTCATGGGCAGACAAGCCCTGCGCCAATCCGGCGACGAACACCCCGGCATGGGCATCACCGGCGCCATTGCTGTCCACGGCTTTCACGACAAACCCCGGCACATGCCGACGCTCGTTGGCCTGTTGAATCCAGCAACCCTGCGGCCCGTCGCGCACCACCATCAACACCTCGTTGGGCAGATGCTCAGCGAGACGATCCAGCGCCACGCCAATATCCTCAGCGCCGGTAAACCGCAGCGCTTCAACACTGTTGCTGGTCCACACATCGATGCGCGGCAGCAACGCTTTCATCAGCGGCGAGTCCGGTGATTCAACCAACGGGCCCGGATCGAACACCACGTTGATTGTCGCCGGCAACGCCAATGTCCAATCGAGCAACGCCTGCGCCTTACCCTCGTGGAGCAGGCTGTAGCCGCTCAGATAAACGTAATCGCCCGCCTCGGCCGCGACGCTGTTCAAATCCTCTTCAGTCACTTCACCTTCAGCGCCGATATAGGAAATAAAGCTGCGCTCGGCCGACGCATCGGTCAGCGCCACACACAAACCGGTGTCTTTCATTGCGGGTTCGGTGATGCCGATGTGAATCCCCTCGGCATTCATCGCCTGACGCGCCAGATCGCCGAAACGTCCGGTGCCATGCCGGCCAAGATAAACCACAGGCAAGCCATTACGTACCGCCGCTGCCATTACATTGAAACCGCCACCGGCTTCGAAACCGGCCGACTGCGCGAGCACGTCACCGCCAATCTGCGGCAGTTTATCCACGGCCATGACCAGGTCGATGATGACCTGGCCGGTGTGCAACATCTTAGGCATGAGCATTCTCGGTTGGCGCGGCGCGGCGATCTTTCGCCCCGCCCAGTACACAGTAAATCCCACCAGCGACGACGAAGGTCACAATCCAGCCGAGGCCGTTGTGGCCCAGCCACGAATCAGACAGAAAGCCTTTGAACCAGACGTTCTCGGCAGTGGTGCCGATGGTGGTGAAGCTGAAGCCGAGGACGATGGCAATCGCCCACGCGCCGAACGCGCGCCACTCGATGCCGCCGCGATACCAATAGGCGCTGCTCGGGCTGACGTCGAGCAAATCTGTCGGGCTGTAGTAGTGACGGTGTATCAGGTCGACGACGAAGATCCCGACCCACGCGGTGATCGGCACCGCCAGCAGGGAAATGAAGGTAATGAACGGACCGTAGAAGCTGTCGGCGATCAGCATGAAGTAGATCGAACCGGCGAAGATCGCAACGATGTCGACCACCACCGCGTAGACGCGTTTGACCTTCAGGCCGAGGGTCAGCGTGGTCAAACCGGCGGAATACACCGACAGGTTGTTCGACAGCAACAGGCCACCGAATGCGGTGATCAGGTACGGCACCGCCATCCAGGTTGGCAGCATGTCGCGGATTGCCACGATCGGGTCAGTCGCCGAAGCAAGATCGTTATTGCCCACCGACAGCAAACCGCCGAGGGTGATCAGCAACACCAGCGGAATCCCCGCACCGAATGCAGCGGACGCAACCAGACGCACAGCCTTGACGCTGCGATGCTGATAGCGCGACATGTCGGCGCCAGCATTGGCCCAACCAATCCCGGTGCCGGCAGCCATGGTGCCGATACCGATGATCATTGCGCTCATCGGCGCTGGCGTGGCGTTGAATACCGCGCTCCAATCGATGGTCGCGCAGAGGAAGCCACCGACCAGAATGTTCAGCGCACCGAAGACGTAGGTCGCCCACTTCTGGATGACCAGCAAGGTTGCATGACCGAGGCCGGACACCGACAGGGTCAGCAGGACGAAAATGGCGATGAAGATCAGCGTCAGCACTGGCGCACTTTTCGCTTCGACCGGCGAACCGAACAGGATTGAGCACAGCGACAGCAGCACGAATGCAGCGGTGGTGGTGTTGACGGTTTCCCAACCGAGACGCGACATCAGCGAGACCAGTGTCGGGCCGATATTGCCGCGCACGCCGAAGATCGCTCGCGACAACGTCAGGCTCGGTGCGCGGCCACGACGGCCGGCAATCGAGATGATCCCGACCACGGCAAACGAACCGGCGGCACCGATGATTGCGACGATGATTGCCTGCCAGATCGCCAACCCGCGAAACGCGACCAACGTGGCACCCAGCGGCAGACCGAGGATGGAGATGTTGGCAGCGAACCAGACCCAGAACAATTGCAGCGGATGGCCGTTGCACTCGGCTTCCGGCACCGGCTCGATGCCGCGGGTTTCCAGTTGCCCGGCGCTTTGCCCGGCGGATGATGAACTCATGAAGGTGCTCCTGTTTGCCTTTTTTGTGGTTGTGGCAATGATGCAAAACGACAAGACATCGCGGCCTTCCTCGGCCTGTCTGCGCGATCCATTGCGGGTTGAAAATTCGAAAATTGCGCTGCGCCTATCGCTGGCAAGCCAGCTCCCACAGGGATCGGGGGTGTACACAAAAGTGTGTTCACAGCAAAAACCTGTGGGAGCTGGCTTGCCAGCGATGGCGTCAGTTCAATCAGCGCAAAGCCAACAGCCCCTGCACCAACGGCTCAAGCTCCAGATGATTAACGGCCTTCACCGTCTCGATCATCGCGCCAGGCCAACACTCAAGACCCAGGCAGGCCCCCAGCATCGCCCCGAGAATCGCCGCGATGGTGTCAGTGTCGCCGCCCAGACTCGCCGCCATGCACAGCGCATCGAACGCACTCATCTCACCGACCGCCACTTGCTGCGCCAGTGCGAACGAGACCACCACCGACTCCTGCGACGCCACCGAAGTGCCGATCACGTCGTAGAGCAGATCGGCCAGTAAAGCCTTGTCGCTATCAACACTGATGGTGCGCGCCCAACTGATCCGCGAGGCAATACGCCCACCGGCGACCCAGTGCCCGTGCGCCTCGGCTTGCTGAGCGATGTGCTGACCAAGGTTCAGCGCCTCGCCCAAGTCCACGCCATTGATGCCAGCAGACACCACCGCCGCCACCGCCGCCGCACTGGAAATCCCCAGCGTGGTGTTGTGGGTCACCTGACAGGCCTGCACCACCGCCGCAATAAAGCGCTCGGGATCGGCAACATCTGCCGCGATCCCCACCGGCGTGATGCGCATCGCCGCGCCGTTGGTGGTGCCGTAACGTCCGGCTTCTTCCGGCGAATGGCCGGCGAGAATCATTTCAATGGCGCGCTTGGTCGACGGCCCGAGCAAATCCTGCGAGCCCTTGGCCTGCATCTCGGCTTCCCACTTGATCAGGCGTTGCGCGAGGATCGCCGGCTCGATGCGGCCCTTGCCTTCGATCAGCAACTCGCCGACCAGAATCGCCTGTTCGGTGTCGTCGGTGATCGAACCTTTGGGCATGTTCGCGGCGATCGGTTGCAACGGACCGGCGTCCTGCAGATCGGTGATCTGGCCGAAACGGGTCTTGATGGTTTCGCGGTTCAGCGATTGCGTCGGCATGCCCAGCGCATCACCGAGGGCCAGGCCATAGAAAGCGCCGAGGGCACGGTTGAGCGCGGTCATTTCGATTCTCCAAATTGCAGGTGCAGACGAAAATGCACCGGGTCGAGCAGGCTTTCGACCAGCTCCATGAAACGGTTCTGGCGGTCGTAGGTAGTGCGCAGCGCTTTGAGGAAAACGGTGCCGACCGGGCGCCCGAGCAGTTCAGCATCTTCGGCATTCAGCGGCTCGGCGCCGATCCATTGATCGCCGCGCTCGCCGATGTAGCCGTACGCGGCCAGGGTGATGGTCAGGGAGTTGTCGATCAGGCCGACGCGCGGCAGGCTTTCCAGGCCGCCAGTCGCTGGCATCAAAGAGCGTTCGAGGGACACCAGCGTACCTTCGTTGGAGCGGCGGCGACGGTCGAGGGTGATGAATTGGTCAGTGCCAAACCGCGATAGCAGGTCTGGCCGGGTCACAGCTTCCAGGCGCAGCACTTCGGTGTTGATCATCGCCCCGCTATCGGCCAAGGCCTGTGCCCAGCCGCTGCGCTGGTCGAGGGCGACACCGTCGAAAGTGACGATGGAACCGACGCCGCTTTGCGTGGCGATGTAATTGCGCCGTTTCAGTTCGGCCAGCGCTTCGCGCAGCGTGCCTCGGCTGACTTGGAATTCTTGAGCCAACTGATGCTCGCCGGGCAACAGAAAGCCGTCCTCCATGAGGCCGCTCTCGATGCGCCGGACGAGTTCGTCGACCACCCGTTGTTTCTTGTCAAATCGTACCTGTCTAATCATGTACAAATTGATACCCGAAACGGGCACGGGCGGGCAAGGAATATTTGGGGATAGTGACGAAAGGCGGGAGAATCAAAAGCCCCTCACCCTAGCCCTCTCCCGGAGGGAGAGGGGACTGAATGGGGGATGCTCAAGAGGTACGCCGACCTGAAAGTGCTTTGCCGAATCCACAATCCACCCGAAAGAGCTTTGCCGAATACATAATCGACGAGGTCTTTCAGGTCGACGGATTACGCAAGACACCTCGGTCGGCCCCCTCTCCCTCCGGGAGAGGGCTGGGGTGAGGGGCTCTTGATTTTTAGCGTTGTTTGAGGCGGTCGATCACCACCGCCAGCAAAAGGATCGAACCACGGATAACGTATTGGTAGAAGGTATCAATGTTCTTCAGGTTCATCGCATTCTCGATGATCGCCAAAATCAACACCCCGGCAATCACATGCCGGATCATGCCGATCCCGCCGCTCAACGACACCCCGCCCAACACGCAAGCCGAGATCACCGTCAGTTCAAAACCCTGACCAATCATCGGCTGCCCCGAGGTCATCCGCGACGCCAGAATCACCCCGGCCAACGCACCAATCACCCCATGCACGGCGAAGATAATGATCTTGGTCCGATCAACATTCACACCCGCGAGCAACGCCGCTTCCTGGTTGCCACCGATGGCCATGGTGTTGCGTCCGTAGGTGGTGTAATTCAGCAGCCAGCCAAAAAACAGAAAGCAGACGATGGTGATCAGAATCGGCACCGGCACGCCAAACAGCTGGCCGTTACCGAAGACGAAGAACGATTCCTGCGACACGCCCACCGCCTTGCCGTTGGCAAAGATGTAAGCCAGACCGCGAACAATCTGCATGGTCGCCAACGTGGTGATCAACGCATTGACGCGCAACTTGGCGATCACGATCCCATTGATCAGCCCGACAATCAGGCCCATTACCAACGCCGCGCTGACACCGAGAAACACGCTGTTGGTGTCGCGCATCACCACCGCCGCGACCACGCCGGCGCAGGCAATCACCGAGCCCACCGACAAGTCGAAATGCCCCGACGCCAGGCAGTACAACATCGTGCACGCGGCGATCCCGGTGGTGGAAATCGCCAGGCCCAGGCCACGCATGTTCAGCGGCGAAAGGAAGTTGTCGATCAGCAGCGTGCAGGCAATGAAAATGCCGATCGCCGCCAGCAGCATGACCCAGTCATCGAGGAAGCGGCGCATGTCCAAAGGTTTGCGCTCTTTGGGCAGGGTTTCGTTTTGGGTTGTCATCATAGTCACCTCTCAGTTCGCCACGCCGTCAGCGCGGTGGCGCGGCAAAGCCATTTGCAGCAGGTTGGATTCATTGGCCTGGTCACGGCTGATTTCGCCGCGCAGAGCGCCTTCACAGAGCACCAGAATGCGGTCGGAAATGCCCATCACTTCCATCAGGTCGCTGGACACCACGATCACTGAAATGCCCTCGGCAGCGAGGTTATGGATGATCTGGTAGATCTCCGCTTTCGCACCGATATCGATGCCGCGCGTCGGTTCGTCGAGCAACAGGACCTTCATCGGCATCGACAGCCAGCGACCGAGAATGGCCTTCTGCTGATTGCCGCCGGACAGAAATTTGATCTGCTGACCGGCATGCGGGGTTTTCACCTTCAGCGCCTTGATCTGTTTGTCGGCGTTGCCCTTTTCCCACAAACCGCGAATCAGGCAACCGAGGCCAGAGTTGGCGCCGCGGGCACTGATGTTGATGTTCTCGGCAACGCTGGCGAGCGGGATGATGCCCTCCTTCTTGCGATCTTCCGGGCACAGCAGAACCCCGGCGGCAATCGCATCGCGCGGTGAGCGCAACTTCAGTTCGTGACCGCGCAGTTCGAGGCGTCCGGCCGTCATGCGCTCAAGGCCACTGAGCAGGCGAAACAGCTCGGTGCGCCCTGCCCCGACCAGTCCGAACAAGCCAAGGATTTCGCCTTTGTGCGCCTCGAAACTGATCGGCTCGCGCAGGCCCGGGCCGAGCAGGCCGGCGACCTTCAGCGCGACGGCGCCGCGTGGACGATGGCGGTAATCGTAGATGTCCTGAATGTCGCGCCCGACCATGCAGGTCACCAGTTGATCGTGGGTCAACTGGCTCATGTCGTCGAAGGTGCGCACGTAGCGACCGTCCTTGAACACCGTCACCGCGTCGCAGATGCGGAACACTTCTTCCATGCGATGCGAGACGTAAAGCACGACTTTGCCTTCGTCACGCAGGCGCCCGATGATCGCCATCAAGCGGTCGATCTCACGGGCCGAGAGGCTGCTGGTCGGTTCGTCGAAAGCGATCACATGGGCGCCGCGCGACAGCGCTTTGGCGATTTCCACCAGTTGTCGCTGGCCGAGGGACAAGCGTCCGACCTTGGTTTGCGGATCGATTTCATCCGCCAGACCTTTCAGGCAATTCAACGCTTGCTGGCGCAGGGCACCGCGATTGATCAAACCGAAACTGGCCGGCAGATGGCCGAGAAACAGGTTTTCGGCGACGGTCATTTCCGGCACCAGATGCAGCTCCTGGTGAATCACCGCGACGCCGCTGCCGATACTGTCAGCCGTCGACTTGAACGCCATGGTCTGCTCGCCGATCTGCAACTCGCCGCTACTCGGGATGTAAGCGCCGCCGAGGATTTTCAGCAGGGTCGATTTGCCGGCGCCGTTCTCGCCCATCAAGGCATGAACCTGGCCGGGATGGGCGACAAAGCTGATTGCGTCCAGCGCTTTCACGCCAGGAAAGGTTTTGCCGATCCCGTTGAAGCGCAGGCTGCCGCCGGAGCTGTGTTGTTGTGTTTGTACTTGCGCGTGCATAAAGCCACCTCTTCACACCGAAAAACGGCCCGGCTGCCCGGGCCGTCGCTGCATCAGTTCCACAAGCCGATTTTTTCCAGCTCTTGCTTGAAGTTCTCGCGGGTGATCAGGGTGACGTCGTCCATGGCGGTGTACTTCGGCGGTTCTTTGCCGGTGGTGACCCACTCGAACATCATCTCTGCGGTTTTGTAGCCTTCGATGTGCGGGCTTGGCAGCATCGAGCCAAAGAAACCGCTGTTAGGCTTTTTCAGCTCGCCGATGGCGTCGGTGCCGTTGATGCCGATGCCGATCACGTTGGCGGCGGCGAAACCGGCCGCTTCAGTGGCGCGCACACCGCCGAGCACGGTGTTGTCGTTCATGCCGCCGATGATCAGGTTTTTTGCGCCGCTCGGCAGTTTCACCAAAGCCGAGTTGGTGGCGTCCATGCTGCCCGGTACATCGAGGGTTTTCAGTGCGGCGAACAGAATGTGATCTTTCGGCATGCCGGCGTCTTCAAGGGATTTCACCGAGCCGTCGGTGCGTTTCTTGCCGGTGTCGAGTTCGTTGTAGGTGTTGACCACCGCGTAGGTGTCTTTCCAGTCCCAGTTACGCTTCTTCGCTTCGGCGACCATTGCATTGCCCTGCTTCTGGCCGACTTCGAACGCGGCCATGCCCAGGTACGGCACGTCTTCCATGAACTTGCCGTTGGCGTCGACAAAGCGGTCGTCGACGGCAATCACTTTCAGGTCATTGAGTTTGGCTTTGGCCATGATCGCCGGGCCGAGCGAGACATCCGGCGGGCAGATCACGAAGCCTTTGGCGCCGTTGGCCGCCAGACTGTCGATCGCCGAGAGGGTCTTCTCGCCATCCGGCACGGCGATCTTGATCAGTTCGAAGCCCTTGTCCTTGGCGGCTTTCTCGGCGAAGGCCCACTCGGTCTGGAACCACGGTTCTTCAGCCTGTTTCACCAGAAAACCGATTTTCACAGTATCGGCAGCGAGCAGCGCACTGCTCAGGCTGAACGCGGTGACCGCCAGAGCGGTACTGCACAGGGTACGAATCCCGAAACGACGTTTCATAAGCTGACTCCTTGTTATTTTTTTTGAGCAATGTTTGAAAAACGTTAAAGCGTGTTCCTGCAAAATCTTCTGACAATAGTCATATCGTATGATGATTGGATTGCAAACGGATTTATCCGCGTGAAAGCCACTGTGCTCAGTCGTGGTACATCACCGAGCGACCACCATCGATGGTGATGCATGATGCATTGATGAACGGTGCTTCATCGCTGGCCAGAAACACCGCCGTCATCGCCACTTCGAGCGGCTGACCGATGCGTTTCGGCGGGTGCAGATCGAAGGCGCGCTGACGCTCGGCGTGCGGGTTGGCGAAACCGTTCCAGTAATCGACGTTCAGTTGCGTTTCGATATAGCCCGGGGCGATGGCGTTGACGCGAATGCCTTTCGCGGCGTACTCGATGCCAAGTGCGCGGGTCAGGCCGAGCAAACCGTGTTTGGCCACCGGGTACGGGAAGCAGCCGGGAATGATGTGGCTGGAATGGGTCGACGCGATATTGATGATGCTGCCAATGCCCTGTTCGATCATCTGCGGCAGTACCGCTTTACAACCGAACCAGGCACCGTCCAGATCGATGGCGAAACAACGATGCCAGTCTTCTTCGGTCATTTGCAGCGGATCGCGGAACACATTGACCCCGGCGCAGTTGACCAGCACATCGATGCGTCCGTGTAGCGCAACGGCGCGTTTGGCCATGGCGTGCAGATCAGGCTGATGCGAGACATCCGCCTTCAGCGCTTGCACATCGTAACCCTGCTCACGCCAATGGCCGGCAACCTGCTCGACTTTCTCGGCCTGGATATCGCTGATAACCAGTTTCGCTTGCTGCGAAGCGAAGGCCGCGACGATGGCTTCGCCGATACCTTGCGCGGCGCCGGTCAGCAGCACGACCTTGTTTTTCAGACGCTCGCCCTTCGGCGGTGCGGGCACCGGCGGCAGGGAAAGAGGTTCAGCCATGGATCAGGACTCCTGTTTCGCAGGCACAAAAAAACCGGGCATCTGCCGATGTCCGGTCTGGAAGGCGGTTTGAACGAAACAGGCAGGCGCGGCCGACGGCATCGAGCCGTTGCGAGACGCGGACTCCACGCGGGAGTGCGATAGACATTCGCTGCATCACTTCACCTGTTTTGTTCTTTTTAAGTGTGAGTGCGTGTTACTGCTGGAGCCGACTATAAACCCGACCGCCGAATAATCTCAATATATAATTTTGCATCCCATATTTTGGGATTTAATCCGCAAACCGCGTACAGAGTTTTCCTGCAACATCCACGCGCATCGACAGCACTGCGCCATCCAATGGATGGTTGTGCGGGCTCTGGGCGCTGGTGATGAACAGGGTTTTCAGGTCTTCACCGCCGAATACACAACTGGTCGGGCGGCTGACAGGCAGATCGATTTTGCGCTCGACCTTGCCATCAGGTGTCAGCCGCAGCAGGCAACTGCCGTCCCAACGGGCATTCCAGATGTAGCCTTCGGCGTCCATCGCAGAACCGTCCGGGCCACCCTGCTGGTCGGGGCCGTACCAGACTTGCGCAGCATCAAGGTTGCCGTCGGCGTGAATAAAATAGCGATACAGCGTGTCATCGAGACTGTCACCGAACAGGACTGTGGTGCCGTCGTCGCTCCACAGCAGCGTGTTGGGAATGCCCAGGCCGCGCAGCAATGGCGTGACACGTTTATCCGGATCAATGCGGAACAGGCCACCGGAACGACGGGTGATCGGCAGATCTTCGCCGTTCTCGCCGATGTTGTTTTGCATGGTGCCGAGCCACAAACGACCCTGGCCATCGCAGCGCGCTTCGTTGGGGCGATTGCCGGGTTGCGGGTCGGCGACGCAGAACAGCGTCAGTCGCGGTTCGAGGCCTGGGGAGTCGAGATCGAGGCGATAGACGCCGCTACTCAGGGTCACCAGTGCGTCACCGCTGGCGCAGGGGATGAACGCGGAAACGTGTTCAGGCATCTGCCAGATCTGTACGTTCTGACCGATCAAGCGCAGCGCCTGTTTGCCGGCGATATCGACCCAGTACAACGCCTGGGTCGGCGCGTCCCAGAACGGGCCTTCACCGAGTTGAGCGCGGTGTTGGGTCAGGGCGGTCCACGGCATATAACGGTCTCCATTGTTCTTGTTTTAACTGTAGGAGTGAGCCTGCTCGCGATCGCGGTGGACCAGTCGAAGCTACTTTGCCTGATACGACGCTATCGCGAGCAGGCTCACTCCTACAGTGGATCTGTGTATTCAGCTGGCTTTTTTGTCGGCCATGACTTTCGGGTAGAAGCGTTTGATTGCCAAGTCCGCGTTGTCGATCAGGGTCATGCACGCCCACACGCCGCGCGCAGAATCGCGGGCGGCGATGGCATCGGCCATGTCCTTGTGGATGGGTAGCGTACGGCGCAGTTCATCCGGGTCAGCGGCGGAGACTTCGAACGACACCGCCAGCAATGCGCCGAGGGCCGGGACCATTTGTTCGATGAATTGATTGTGGCTGGCGGCGAGAATGCATTCGTGGAAGAACTGGTCGGCGCGGTTGTAATCGGTGCCGCTGTCGACCGCGCGCTCGAGGGCGTTATAGGCCAGTTGCACCGCTTCGATCTGGTCCAGCGTCGCCCGCTCACACGCCCAGCGCACAGCCATGGGTTCGATAGTGCGGCGCAGGTCGAGCAAGTCATCGACAAAGTTTTCCGGCAGCCCGTTGCGCGACAGCCAACCGACGACTTGCGGATCAAACAGGTTCCAGCGCCGCACCGGCAATACGCGCGTGCCGACTTTCGGCCCGACTTCGAGCATGCCTTTGGCGACGAGGGTTTTGATTGCTTCGCGGATCACGGTGCGGCTGACACCGAGCTGTTCGCCCAGATCGGCCTCGACTTTGATGGTCTGCCCGGGTTTGACTTGGCCAGCGGCGATCCAGCTGCCGAGCCAGTCGACCGTCGACGCGTGAAAGCTGCTGGACATGAACACCTCAAAGCGGATTGCGATGGGTGATTAAGCTAATCATCATATGATTAGGTGTCAACGACAAAAAAAGATCGCAGCCTTCGGCAGCTCCTACAGATGTACGCCATGTAGGAGCTGCCGAAGGCTGCGATCTTTTAAGGTTCGAGGCCGATGCGGAAGAACTCGCCGCCACTCCACACACCGAGCCAACGCTGCCCGTCGATTTCGCGGCTGACCGCCATTTCCACCAGTTGATAGAACACATTTCGGTGGATCAGCGCTTCAAGGTTGGTGCGCACATGCACGTAAGGCGCGGGTTCTTGCGTTGTCGGATCAATCTCGACGCGGATCGGATGCTCCGGCCCGGCCTCGGCGGTTTCATCGACGTTAGTGGTGAAGCGCAACAGCTGCGCCTCGCCCTCGCCTTCAACCTCGACCGCAATCGCCACGAACGGCGCATCATCAACCTTGATCCCGACCTTCTCGACCGGCGTGATCAGGAAATAATCATCGCCATCGCGGCGCATGATCGTGGAGAACAATTTGACCATCGGCTTACGCCCGATCGGAGTGCCCAGGTAATACCAGGTGCCGTCGCGAGCGATGCGCATGTCGATGTCGCCGCAGAAGTCCGGGTTCCACAAGTGCACCGGCGGCAGGCCTTTGGTTTTCGGGATCTGTCCCAACAGGTCATTGGCTTTTTGCGGGCCACTCATGGCGTTCTCCTTGAATTATTGGTCGCCGACTCCCAACAGGCTGCGCGCGTACTGGGCCAGCGGCGGGCCGATCAGGTCTTCGGGCTTGCTGTCGTGGAACGTCAGTAAACCGCCACGACTCTTGATCCGAGCAGTATCAATCAAATACTGGGTGCTGGTCTCGATCAACATGATCTGAATCACGCCGCCGTCGATGCCGAGACGATCAACCGCTTCTTCATCGAGCCATTCATCGGAGTTGCCGATGCGGTCGTCAGCCTTGGCGAAGCGGGTGTACAGCAGATAGTGCGCGCCAGCATCGCGAGCTTCGCCCATCGCCTGATCGAGGCCTTCCGGCGCACGGGCACGGCGGACCATCGGGAAGTATTCGACGAAGCCTTTGAAGGCTTCTTCAGCCACAACGTTCGGCCGTGGGTAAGAACCACCCGGCGGTGCGAACGCGCCTTGAGCGATGTAGATAAACGAGTCCGGCTGAATGCGGAAGTTGTTCACGCGGCGGCTATCGCTGTGGTCCAGCAAGCCTGCGTCGCTCATTTGGTAGCGAGTGCCTTCGGCCATATCGCTGACAGTCATACAGCCGCCAAGCGCCAAAACGGCCAGCAGCAAAACCAGGCTACGCATCCTATTCCTCCAGAGGCCGGTGACGGAAAACCGGCGAATGGCCGTTGGATGCAGCTTTTGCGCCAGCTCGGGATTTTTGGCGAATGATGGATCGCCTTCGCGAGCAAGCTCACTCCCACATTTGGAATGCGTTCAACCTGTGGGAGCTAGCCTGCTAGCGATGAGGGAAGTTCAGCCGCCGATAATCTTCATGACGGTAGCACCGCCCGAGAACGCCACTTCCTGTTTATCGCCCAACGCTTTGACCAGCAAACGCTGAAGCGCCGGCAGTGCCTGATGACGCGGCTTGTCGAGCAGATCACCAACATAGTGGCGGTTGCTCGATGACAGGCAGCCATGCAGCCAACCGGTCGACGACAAGCGCAACCGCGAGCACGTCCGGCAGAACGGCACGCTTTCGTTGGCGATCACCCCAAAGTTGCCAAGACCGGGAATTGCGTAACGCACGGCGGTGGCGTCTACGGGCGCATCGGTTTGTGCGTACTCATAACGTTCGCCAATCAGCTCCAACAGCTGCTGCAGACTGACAAACTGTTGCAGGAACGCATTGTTGTCCTTGGCTAGGTGGCCCATGCGCATCAATTCGATGAAGCGCAGTTCGTATCCGCGTTCCAGGCAGTAATCGAGCAGCGGCATGACCTGATCGAGGTTCTGCCCGCGCAACGGCACCATGTTGACCTTGATCTTCATCCCCGCCGCTTTCGCCTGATCCATGCCATCCAGCACGGTGGCCAGATCGCCGCCACGGGCGATGCTGCGGAAAGCACCGGCGTCGAGGGTATCGAGGGACACGTTGATCCGACGCAGACCGGCATCTACCAGCAACGGGAGTTTCTTCGCGAGGAGTTGACCGTTGGTGGTCAGGCTGATGTCTTCCAGGCCCATCTTGCCGACAGCGGTCATGAACGATTCGAGCTTGGGGCTGACCAGCGGCTCGCCGCCAGTGATGCGCAGCCGTTCGATGCCGGCGGCTTCGATCAGATACGCCACGCCACGCGCCATGGCCTCAGCCGACAGCTCATCCTGCGCAGCCACCAACCGCTTGCCGTTAGGCACGCAGTAGGTACACGCGTAATTGCAGGCTGAAGTCAGACTGATCCGCAAATTGCGAAAACGCCTGCCTTGACGGTCAACGATCATGATCACTCCGGCGAAAGAATTTCGAGCCGCTAAAACTTGACTCACAAATCAAGTTTTAGCAAGCCCTATGCCTGAGTATATTCCTGCGGTACTGCGTCATGTAGCTAAATCATGGCGCAATAAGGCAGCTGAATGGCTCAGCTGCTTGGGGTTTCCGGATCACGCTTGCGCTTGTTGCCCATGCGCACGCCGATGTCCATCAAGAACTGGAAGAAACCTTCCTGATCTTCCAGCACATTGCTCCAGAACGGCGAGTGATACAGCGCGACAGCGCCGTGCACCAGCGCCCAGGACGCGCAGTAGTGGAAGTACGGCGGCACGTCTTCGAGCTTGCCTTCGCTGATGCGCCCTTTGATCAGCAGGGTCAGGCGTTCGAAGTTCGAGGCGCGAATCTTGTGCAGCTCCTCGACCATTTCCGGCACCTGATTGCCTTTTACGACCTTCTCTTCGAGACGGTCGAACAGGCGATAGCGCTGCGGGTCGCGCATGCGGAATTCGAAGTAGGCGCGGGACAGCGCTTCCTTGTCCTTGTCGACATCGGCCGAATGCAGCAGCTCGTTCAAATCACGCTCGTAATCGAGCATCAGGCGCAGATAGATCTCGGCCTTGGATTTGAAGTGCTTGTAGATCGTGCCTTTGCCGATACCCACGGCATCAGCAATCATCTCGACGGTGACACTGTCTTCACCTTGGTCGAGGAACAGCTTGAGCGCGGTATCGAGAATTTCTTGCTCGCGGCGACGAAACTCACGGACCTTACGAGGTTCTTTGTGCATAAGAAAAGGTCTGAAGGGTCAAAATTCGAAGCCGCGTATTATGCCTAACTTGCGCAAAAATGCACGGATCATCCGACCATATCTGTGTTTCTTGTTCATTTTGAGAACGTTTTGGGCGCAATGAGAACTCAACTGAAGCGAACGTATTCCAAATTTGTTTAAAAACCCCGACCGGCTAACTGGACTGCACGCCAGACTGATCAATACTTGAACTGTCGGGCGACATCTCCCCCAAGTGTCGCGCCGATAAAGGTACCAAGGGACCGCGTGCCTTTGTTTTACTCCTAATGGTCTTAACCCGGATTCACCCCCCAGAACCCGGGTTTTTTTTGCCTGCGATTTAACGCTTGGCGCAGCTACCTGCACATCACAACTGTAGGAGCTGCCGCAGGCTGCGATCTTTTGCCTTTGCCTGTCAAAATCAAGATCAAAAGATCGCAGCCTTCGGCAGCTCCTACACGGCAGATTTAACGGAGGCCAATGGGAACAGACGCTTGAAGTTCTCGGTGGTCTGCTCGGCAAAACGCTCGTAGTTCTCACCGCGCAGCATGGCCAGGAATTCCGCCACTTCGCGCACATACTGCGGCAGATTGGGCTTGCCGCGATAAGGGATCGGCGCCAGATACGGCGAGTCGGTCTCCACCAGCAGACGATCCGCCGGGACCTTGCTCGCGACATCACGCAACGCATCGGCATTGCGGAATGTGACAATGCCCGACAAGGAAATGTAATAACCCATGTCCAGTGCAGCCTTGGCCATGTCCCAGTCTTCGGTGAAGCAATGCAGCACACCGGCCTGCGGCAACGCCGCTTCGCGCAGCAACTCAAGGGTGTCGGCACGGGCGCCACGGGTGTGGATGATCACCGGTTTGCCGGTGTGCTGCGCCGCTTGCAGGTGCAGACGGAATGACTCTTGCTGCAGCTCGGCCGCTTCCGGCTCGTAGTGATAATCCAGACCGGTTTCACCGATCGCCACCACTTTCGGGTGGTTGAGTTCGTGCAGCAGCCAGTCCAGCGCTGGGGCTGCGCCGGGTTGCACATCGAGCGGATGCACGCCAACCGAACAATCAACGTCGTCATAACGCTCAGCCAGGGCTTTGACGTCAGCGGCGTTGTCCGCACTCACGCCGATACACAGGAAGTGCCCTACTCCGCGCCCACGGGCCGCATCCAGTGCGGCATCCAGCGAGCCGTCATGGGCGGCGAGGTCAAGGCGATCAAGGTGACAATGGGAATCTACAAGCATAAAAAGACGGCTACTTACATCGTATGAGTGGGACGGTCGGATTTAAGCGCTCCGGCCAGATGGGTTTCGATGCGACTGCGCGCGGTATTGTCGCCATCGTTGAACTGTACGCCGACGCCGGCAGCGCGATTGCCTTGCGCCCCTTTCGGGGTGATCCACGCAACCTTGCCGGCCACCGGGATCTTCTCGGCCTCGTCCATCAGGTTGAGCAGCATGAACACCTCATCGCCCAACCTGTAACTCTTGTTGGTCGGGATGAAAAGGCCACCGTTCTTGATGAACGGCATGTAGGCGGCGTAGAGCACTGACTTGTCCTTGATGGTCAGGGACAAAATGCCGTTGCGCGGCCCCGGGCTGACGGGTTCATTCATGTTGACCTCCACTGCTGATGTTCAGAGTCTAGGTACACATTCTTATCTTTGACCAGGCAATCCCGCCCATTGCACCAACAACGCTTCCAGCAGCAAGGCCGGATTCAGGTTGGCTTTGCTCATGACCTTCTGCCGCTGGGCGAGGATCCAGTCCTGAATATCGAGGACTTTACCTTGCGCACTTTTCTGCGCCAGGTACTGTACGACCTTGCGCATGTCGGTCAGGCCGAGGCCGGCTTCATCCTGAGTCAGTTGATAACGCAGGATCAGACTCGACCAATCGCAGAACCAGTCGAACAGACGCAGCATCGGAATGCTTTTCCATTCTTCGGCCAGTTGCGTCGGCGACTGCTGCTGCTTGAGCAGTTTTTTCACGCCTTCGACCACTTGTGCACGCTGCTCGCGCACGCCCTGAGACTGCAGACTGACCGCCATCAACGGCGAGCCGGCCGCCAGCGTCAGCAATTCGACACGTTCGTCTTCGGAGCAATCCGGCAACGCCTGAGCCAGCCATTGCAGGCTCATCGCTTCGCCGGGCAGCGGACAGGCCTGCTGCACACAACGACTCTTGATCGTCGGCAGCAAACGACTGGTCTGATGGCTGACCAACAGCAACACGGTATCGCCGGACGGTTCTTCAAGGCTCTTGAGCAAAGCGTTGGCAGCGTTGATGTTCATCGCCTCGACTGGCTCGATCAGCACCACTTTGCGCCCGCCCAGTTGCGCGGTCTGCACCACGAAACTGACCAGATCACGCACCTGATCGACCTTGATCGCCTTGTCGGTTTCTTCCGGTTCGAGGATGTAATTATCCGGGTGACTACCGGCCTTGAGCAGCAGGCAGGATTTGCACTCGCCGCAAGCTTCCGGCGTCGGACGCTGGCACAACAGACTCGCCATCAGACGCTCGGCCAGTGCGCGCTTGCCGATCCCGGCCGGGCCATGCAGCAGATAGGCGTGTGCGTGCTGCTTACGCCCGGCCAGTTGCTGCCAGAGGCTGTCCTGCCACGGGTAGGCCTCAGCCACGGGCCAGCTCCAGCAGATTCGGAATCAGGGTATCCAGCGATTGTTGAACCTTGGCCAATGGCTGACCGGCATCGATGCGCACATAGCGCGCAGGATCGGCTTCGGCACGTTTGAGGAAAGCGCTACGCACGGCCTCGAAAAAAGCCCGACCTTCCAATTCAAAACGATCCAGACGACCGCGGGCACTGGCGCGGGCCAGACCGATTTCCACCGGCAGATCAAAAATCAGCGTCAGGTCCGGGCGCAGATCACCTTGCACAAAGGTTTCCAGCGCGGCGATGCGCTCCAGTGACAAGCCGCGACCGCCGCCCTGATAGGCGTAAGTGGAATCGGTAAAGCGATCGCACAGGACCACCGCGCCTCGGGCCATGGCCGGGCGAATCACTTCGGCCAGATGCTGGGCACGTGCAGCGAATACCAGCAACAGTTCGGCATCCGGATTCATGACTTCGTCAGCCGGCGCCAGCAGCACCTCGCGAATTCGCTCGGCCAGCGGCGTGCCACCGGGCTCACGGGTCAGCACCACTTCGATACCGGCGGCGCGCAGGCGCTCGGCGAGGTATTCGCGGTTGGTGCTTTTGCCGGCGCCTTCCGGGCCTTCCAAGGTAATAAACAAGCCAGTCACAGGCAGTCCTTAATCAAAGTCATTGCGTGTTTTGTGGGGCGGCGGCTTCTGGAGTCGGCGCTGGCTCCTGTGGTGCCACCTGTGGCACCGACTCCGGTGTTACATCCGGAGATGCCGCAGGAATCGCATCCTCGGCAGCGGGAGCCGCTTCAGGCGTTTGCGCCGGCGCAGGGCTGGAGCGGTAATCGGCACGGCGCTTGAGCTGGTACTCACGCACCGCATTGTTATGTGCATCGAGATCGTCAGAGAACACATGACTACCGTCACCACGCGCAACAAAGTACAGGCTGGTACCGTCTACCGGGTTCAATGCGGCGTGAATCGCTTCGCGGCCAACCATCGCGATCGGCGTCGGCGGCAAGCCGGGGATCACGTAAGTGTTATACGCCGTCGGCTCTTTCAGATGCGCGCGGGTCAACTTGCCGGTATAGCGATCGCCCAGACCATAGATGACGGTCGGATCGGTCTGCAGTTGCATGCCCAAGGCCAGGCGACGCACAAAGACACCGGCAATCTGCCCACGCTCCTGCGGCACGCCGGTTTCCTTCTCGACCAGCGACGCCATGATCAGCGCTTGATAAGGTTCGGTGTACGGCACATCGGCAGAACGACTTTCCCATTCTTTCGCCAGCACTTCATCAAGGCGATCAAAGGCTTTCTTCAACAACTCAGCATCGGACATGCCGCGCACAAAGCGGTAGGTATCAGGGAAGAAACGGCCTTCCGGGAACAAGCCCTTATGACCAATCTTCGCCATGACGTCGCTGTCGCTCAAACCGTTCAGGGTCTGCTCGACCTTGTCATCCTTGGCCAACGCCGCGCGCACCTGATGGAAATTCCAGCCCTCGACCAGCGTCAGGCTGTACTGCACCACTTCACCGCGCCTCCACAAGTCGATCAGACCGTTGACGGTCATCCCCGGCTGCATGCGGTATTCACCGCTGTGGATCGGTGTACCGGCGAGGTTGAAGCGCCAATAGACGCGCAGCCAGAAGGCGTCCTTGATGACGCCATCGGTTTCAAGTGAAAGGAAAGTACGGGTCGGTGTCGAGCCTTTCGGCACATCCAGCAGCTCTTCCTGCGTGATGTTCAGCGGCTGCTCCAGTGCGGAGTGAATCTTCCAGGCGCTAGCGCCCAGCAACAGCCCTGCCAGAACCAGTCCGGTTTCCAGCAGCAGCAAAAGTTTACGTCTCAAAATCAGGCATCCAATAGGGCGCGGGCAATGGTTTGCAGTTTACGGGTGAGCGGGCCAACCGGCCAGCTCAGTGCAGCACAGGCGCGTACCGGCCAGACACCATAAACACTGTTGCAGACAAACACTTCATCAGCCCATTGCAGCTGTTCGAGGCTGATATCGGCGATTTGCGTGGGGATGGCCAATGACTCGGCCTGAAACAATATTTCGGCGCGCATCACCCCGGCGACACCGCAACGCTTGAGGTCCGGCGTTATCAGCACACCGTCGCTTACCAGAAACAGATTGCTGAACACGCCCTCGATCACTCGACCGACCTGATCCAGCATCAAGCCTTCGGCGTGCTCGCTGTCCTGCCATTCGGCACGGGCGAGAACCTGCTCCAATCGATTGAGATGTTTGAGTCCGGCGAGAAGCGGCTGTTTGGACAGTCGCGTGTTGCAGGGAAACAGGCGAACGCCTTGTTCAGCATGCACAGCAGGATAAGTCGCCGCAGGATTGCCTTGCAGAATGCGTCGGCCCGGCGCCGCCGGGTCGGGCGCATAACCGCGCAAACCGTCGCCACGGCTGAGGATGAGCTTGAGCACACCCTCGCCCATCGCTGCTGCATAACTCAGCAGCTCATGGCGAATCAGCTCGATATCGGCCGCAATGGCCAGACGCGAACAGCCATCGGCCAGACGCGTCAGGTGCCGATCCAGCAGGATCGGCTGGCCGCTACGCACAGCGATAGTCTCGAACAGACCATCACCGTAAGCCAGGCCGCGATCTTTCAGCGACAGAGCGTCAGCCGGTTGACCGTCGACCCAACTGTCCATCAGCCTGCGAACCGGCGGAATGCCAAGGTGCCATTGGTGCCGCCAAAACCGAAGGAGTTGGACAGCACGACATCGATGTCCATGTTGCGCGCGGTGTGCGGCACAAAATCGAGATCGCAGCCTTCGTCCGGCTCATCGAGGTTGATGGTCGGCGGTGCGACCTGGCTGTTGATCGCCAGCACGCTGAAGATCGCCTCGACTGCGCCCGCCGCACCCAACAGGTGACCGGTCATCGATTTGGTCGAGCTGACTGCCAGCTTATAGGCGTGGTCACCGAACACCGACTTGATCGCGTTGGCTTCGGCGAGGTCGCCGGCCGGGGTCGAAGTGCCGTGGGCGTTGATGTACTGCACTTGATCGACGTTGATCTTCGCATCGCGCAACGCATTGGTGATGCAGCGTGCCGCACCGGCACCGTCGGCGGGTGGCGAAGTCATGTGGAACGCATCGCCACTGGTGCCGAAGCCGATCAGCTCGGCGTAGATGGTCGCGCCACGCGCCTTGGCGTGCTCCAGTTCTTCGAGAACCAGTGCACCGGCACCGTCGGAAAGGACGAAGCCATCACGGCCCTTGTCCCATGGACGGCTGGCACGGGTTGGCTCGTCGTTGCGGGTCGACAGTGCACGGGACGCGCCGAAGCCGCCCATGCCCAGACCGCATGCAGCCATTTCGGCACCGCCGGCGATCATCACGTCGGCTTCGTCGTACATGATGTTGCGCGCCGCCATGCCGATGCAGTGCGTACCGGTGGTACACGCCGTGGCGATGGCGTAGTTAGGTCCCTGTGCGCCCAGGTGGATGGACAGGAAACCGGAAATCATATTGATGATCGAGCCTGGCACGAAGAATGGCGAGATTCGACGCGGACCCGTCTCATGCAGAGTACGGCTGGTTTCTTCGATGTTGGTCAGACCGCCGATACCCGAACCCATGGCCACGCCAATGCGTTCACGGTTGGCGTCGGTGACTTCCAGACCGGCGTTGCGCACGGCTTGAAAGCCTGCGGCGAGGCCGTACTGAATGAACAGGTCGAGCTTGCGCGCTTCCTTGACCGACAGGTATTCCTCGACATTGAAGCCCTTTACCGAGCCGCCAAAGCGGGTGGAATAGGCAGAAAGGTCGGTGTGTTCGATCAGACCAATGCCACTGCGGCCAGCCAGAATGCCCTGCCAACTGCTCGGCACATCCGTGCCCAGTGGCGACAACATACCCATACCGGTGACTACGACGCGTCTACGCGACACAGCACTCTCCTTTTTCAAATGACGATTTTGCATCAGGCCTAAAGAAAAAACCGCACGCCATGATGGCAGTGCGGTTTTTCCATGACAGCAAACAACGATTACAAACTATTACGCCTGGTGGCTAGTAACGTAGTCGATTGCAGCTTGTACAGTAGTGATCTTTTCAGCTTCTTCGTCAGGGATTTCGGTCTCGAATTCCTCTTCCAGAGCCATCACCAGCTCAACGGTGTCAAGGGAGTCGGCACCCAGGTCTTCAACGAAGGAAGCAGTGTTGACCACTTCTTCTTCTTTAACACCCAGTTGCTCGGCAACGATTTTCTTGACGCGCTCTTCGATGGTGCTCATACCTTGTTTTCACTCCTAATGGACAAATTCAGGCAGCTGGCCAGTGGGTAAGTGTATAGAAAGACTTTTCAGCTTTTCAACTGAAAGCTTCACTCCTCAAACCCTGCGGCCCTCTGCCTATAAATAGATTGCAGCTTTATAACGGATTTTAGACAGCTCGTATGACATTTTTTTGAAGCAATCCGTCACATTTTACTTACATGTACATCCCACCGTTCACCGGGATTGTAGCCCCAGTGACGTATGCCGCACCGTCGGATGCAAGAAAAGCGACCACAGACGCGATCTCTTGAGCTTGTCCCAGACGACCCAGCGGAATCTGCGTCTGCAAGGCTTCACGCTGTGCTTCAGGCAGCTCGCGCGTCATATCGGTGTCGATAAACCCAGGGGTTACCGAGTTGACTGTAATCGAACGCGAACCGACTTCACGCGCCATCGCACGGCTGAAACCTTCCAGACCGGCCTTGGCGGCTGCATAGTTTACTTGGCCTGCGTTGCCCATGGCACCCACTACCGAGCCAATACTGATAATTCGGCCCCAACGCGCCTTGGTCATTCCGCGCAGAACGCCCTTGGACAGGCGGAACAGACTGTTCAGGTTGGTATCGATCACGTCGTACCACTCGTCGTCTTTCATGCGCATCATCAGGTTATCGCGGGTGATGCCAGCATTATTGACCAGGATCGCCACTGGCGCACCAAACTGCTCCTGAATGCTTGCCAGCACCGCGCTGACCGATTCATCGCTGGTGACGTTCAGCTCAAGGCCCGTGCCCTGGATACCATTTTCCTTCAGGGTGGCAGCAATACGCTCAGCGCCCGAAGCGGAGGTCGCGGTGCCAATAACAATGGCGCCCTGACGACCCAGTTCCAGCGCGATAGCCTGACCAATGCCGCGGCTTGCACCGGTAACCAGTGCAACTTTACCTTGCAGACTCATGCAAGTTTCTCCTGATTCAGGCTTGCGCTGCACGGGCGGCAGCGAAAGCGTCTGGGGTATTGAGGGTGGAAGTCGCGACGCCTTCAGCGCAACGTTTGTTCAGACCGGCCAGCACTTTGCCCGGGCCGCATTCGACCAGATTGGTCGCGCCCTTGGCGGCCAGAGTCTGTACCGACTCGACCCAGCGTACTGGCTTATAGAGTTGTTCGAGCAGATCGCGCTTGAGGGTTTCCAGATCGGCCGGCACTTGCGCGCTGACGTTCTGTACGACCGGGATCTGCGGCGCCTGCCAGTCGATGGCGGCGATGGATTCAGCAAAGCGCTCGGCAGCCGGACGCATCAGTTCACAGTGCGAAGGCACGCTCACTGGCAACGGCATGGCGCGCTTGGCACCACGCGCCTTGCAGCCTTCGATGGCGCGCTCGACAGCAGCCTTGGCCCCGGCGATTACCACCTGGCCTGGCGAATTGAAGTTGACGGCGCTGACGACTTCGCCTTGCGCAGCTTCTGCGCAGGCTGCCAGCACGTCGGCATCTTCCAGACCAAGAATGGCAGCCATGCCGCCCTGCCCGGCCGGAACCGCTTCCTGCATCAACTGACCGCGACGCTCAACGAGCTTGACCGCGTCAGCCAGTGTCAGGCTGCCGGCAGCGACCAGCGCGCTGTATTCGCCCAGGCTGTGACCGGCAACAAATGCCGGACGCGCTCCGCCTTCAGACAGCCACAGACGCCACAGGGCGATCGAAGCGGTCAGAATGGCCGGTTGGGTTTTATCGGTTTGATTGAGCAGCTCTTCCGGGCCCTGTTGGGTCAGTGCCCACAGGTCATAGCCCAGAGCCTCAGAAGCTTCTTTGAACGTTTCGAGGATCAACGGATATTCCGCGCCCAGCTCGGCCAACATGCCGAGGGACTGCGAACCCTGTCCTGGAAAGACGAATGCGAGGGAAGCAGACATGTAACAAGCCCCTAATGATCTTGTCGTCGGAAAATGACGCCCCGCTGGGGGACGCAAGAAACTGACAGTTGGATGGCCCTTTGAACCGGGCGGTCACATTTAAGCATTGTCCGACGAAAACGCCTAAGACAACAAATCCTCCAGACGACCGTGGAGGCGTTCGGGAAGATTCTCCTGAATCTCGATCAGCGCGCGCTGAATCGCGCTCTGAAAGCCCTGGACCCCGGCCGAACCGTGACTTTTCACGACGATACCCTGCAAACCGAGAAAGCTTGCGCCGTTATGTCGCGCCGGCGCCAGATCCGCCTGCAAGCGCTTCATCAGTGGCAACGCCAAAGCCCCTACCGCACGGGAAGCCAGATTCTTTTTGAACAACGCTTCAATACGTGCAGCAATCATCGTCGCCAGGCCTTCGCTGGACTTCAGCAGGATATTGCCGACAAAACCATCGCAAACCACCACGTCAGCCTCTCCGCGATACAACCCGTCGCCTTCGATAAAACCGATGTAGTTGATACCGCGAGCAGCTTGCAGCAGTGTCGCAGCCAGTTTGACCTGCTGATTGCCCTTGATGTCTTCGGTGCCGATGTTCAGCAGCGCGACACGCGGGCGATGGATGCCCAGCGTCTGCGCCGCCACCGAGCCCATCACCGCAAATTGCAGCAAATGCTCGGCACTGCAATCGACATTGGCGCCCAGATCGAGCAACTGGCAAAAACCCTTCTGCGTCGGAATCGCGGCAACCATGGCCGGACGGTCAATACCCGGTAACGTTTTCAGAACGAACCGCGACAGCGCCATCAACGCACCGGTATTACCGGCACTGACACACGCTTGAGCCTTGCCGTCACGCACCAGTTCGAGAGCAACACGCATCGACGAATCCGGCTTGCCGCGCAAGGCCTGGGTCGGTTTTTCGTCCATGGTGATGACTTCGCTGGCCGCAACAATCGTCAGGCGCGCGCGATCGGCAGCCGATTGGCCGTTGATCAATTCTTCAAGAAGGGAGGGTTGACCGACGAGGGTCAGGTGCAGCGAGGGCGTAGCAGACAGGCAAGCAAGGCTGGCCTGAACAATGCTGCGGGGACCGAAGTCCCCGCCCATTGCGTCAATCGCGATGACTTGAGCGGACAAGTGATTACTCGTCAGCGCCCTTGTCGATCACTTTACGGCCACGGTATACGCCTTCTGGCGATACGTGGTGACGCAGGTGAACTTCACCAGTGGTTTTTTCTACAGACAGAGTGCTAGCCTCGAGAGCGTCGTGCGAACGGCGCATGTCACGGGCAGAGCGGGATTTTTTGTTCTGCTGAACAGCCATAATTGATTAACTCCTAAACGTTTGGGTCACGCTTTAACTGCGCCAATACACTGAACGGGTTGGACCGCGTTGACTCGTCCTCGCTCGGTTCGGGCTCATCGAGACCCGCCGGCTGCTGGCATTCTTCCGGATGATGAGCAGGCACAATGGGCAAGGCGAGCAGAAGCTCCTCCTCGATCAGTGACTGCAGATCCAATGGATCTTCGCCCAGTTCCAGCACGTCATAACCTTTCGGCAACGACTGGGTATTCGCACCCTCTTTCACCACAGCATAACTGCATTCGCTGTGGATCGGCAGGGTGACCAGCTCAAGACAACGCTGGCAAACCATTTTGACCTCGGTGTCGATAAAGCTGTGGATTACCACAGATTTACGTTCATCTCGTTCAAAAACGAATTTCGCCTGCACCGTACCGACATTGTCGGAAAGCGGGTCGCAGAGTCTCTCCAAATCGGCCAGCAGCATTTCACCTTGAAGGGTGGTGCCACGATCAGCCAATTTGCGCGGGTCAACGTGAGGTGGAATCGGGTCATTCAACATAGGCGCAGCATTATAGGGATGCACCCACCCATGTCAAAGGAAATTGTGCCCTGTCCGTCACTTGCGTGCCTCCGCTAGAATTCGCACCTGCCTCAGGAGACGCGAATGCTGCCTTTATTACTCGCTTCAAGCTCGACTTATCGTCGTGAATTGCTCGCCCGCCTGCACCTGCCGTTCGTCTGCAGCTCGCCGGATATCGATGAAAGCCATCGCCCGGGCGAGTCAGCCATCGAACTGGTCAAGCGCCTCGCCGAACAAAAAGCCCGGGCACTGGCCGACAGCCACCCCGCTCACCTGATTATTGGCTCAGACCAGGTTGCCGTGCTTGGCGAGCAGATTATCGGCAAGCCGCACACGTTCGAGAAAGCCCGCGAACAACTAATGGCCGCCAGCGGCGCCAGCGTGACATTTCTGACCGGCCTGGCCTTGCTCAATAGCCAGACGGGCGAGTGCCAGGTCGATTGTGTGCCATTCACTGTCCATATGCGCCAACTCGATCAGGCGCGCGTTGAGCGCTATCTGCGCATCGAGCAGCCCTACGACTGCGCGGGCAGTTTCAAGGCTGAAGGCCTCGGCGTAAGCCTGTTCCAGTCCACAGCAGGCCCGGATGCCACCAGCCTGATCGGCTTGCCGCTGATTCGCCTGATCGACATGCTTTTGGATGAAGGCGTGCAGATTCCCTGACCCACAAAAAACCGGCCATCAAGGCCGGTTTTTTCATGCAGTGATTTGTTAACGCAACGAAGGCCCGTGGAAACCCATCCACATCGCCAACTGCTCAGCCACACTGGCACCGAGCTTCTTCGAGAAGCGATCGAACGGCGACTCCTGAACAGTGAAGTCCACCAACTCCTTCTCACCAATCACATCCCGCGCCACCGAGCTGGCATTGCCCAGACCGTCAATCAAACCCAGTGGCAGCGCCTGCTCGCCCGACCAGACCAACCCGGAAAACAGCTCCGGATGTTCTTTGTCTTTCAGACGATCGCCACGACCCTGCTTGACGCTGTTGATGAACTGCTTGTGCGTGGTATCCAACACGCCTTGCCAGAACGCCGTTTCTTCAGGCTTCTGCGGCTGGAACGGGTCAAGGAACGACTTGTGCTCGCCCGAGGTGTACGTGCGACGCTCAACGCCAAGTTTCTCCATGGTGCCGACAAAGCCGTAACCCGCCGCCGTCACACCAATGGAGCCAACCAGACTCGCCTTGTCGGCGTAGATCTGGTCCGCCGCACTGGCGATGTAATAAGCACCGGACGCACCCAGATCGGAAATCACCGCATACACCTTGATCTCCGGGTGCAGACCGCGCAGACGTTTGATCTCGTCATATACATAACCCGACTGCACCGGACTGCCGCCAGGACTGTTGATCCGCAGGATCACGCCCTTGACCTTCTTGTCCTCGAACGCCGCCCGCAGACTGCCGACGATGTTGTCGGCGCTGGCCGGCTCTTTATCGGCAATCATGCCAGTGACGTCGATCAGCGCGGTGTAGTTCGACCCGCGCGTGGCGCTTTTTTCCATGTCCATCAGTGGCGTGAACAGAATCAGCGCCACAAACAGATAAACAAACGTCAGCAGCTTGAAGAAAATCCCCCAACGCCGCGAACGACGCTGTTCCTGCACACCGGCCAGCAGGGTCTTTTCCAACAGCTTCCAGCTTTTCTCGTCACCGCCGTCGGCACTTGCCTTGGCCGGTGCTTTCCATTCGTCGGTCATGCCATCCACCCCAGCAAAAACGTATTAAGCCTGCTGTTCCAGCCAGGCATGCAATTCACAAAAACGGTCGATCGACAGACGTGGCTCGAACTGCTGCAGCGATTCGATCGATTGCGCGCCATAACTGACCGCCACCGAGTCCATCCCTGCGTTACGCGCCATCAGCAGATCGAAGGACGAATCGCCGACCATCAGCGCCTGCTCCGCGCGCACACCGCAGTGAGCAAGGATCTGCTCCAGCATCAGAGGATGCGGCTTGCTCGCAGTTTCATCGGCAGCACGGGTGATATCGAAATAATCTTCCCAGCCATTGGCCTTGAGCACCCGATCCAGCCCGCGACGATTCTTGCCGGTGGCGACGGCCAGGTGATAACCCTGCTCGCGAAAGGACGCCATCGACTCGACAACGCCTTCGAACAACGGCGAAGGCACGGCTTCCGCGGCGATGTAGTGATCGGCGTAATACTCGCGAAACAAGGTCATTTCGGCATCGCTGATCTCGGGATACAGCGTGCGAATCGCCTCGGGCAAACCCAGACCGATGATGCCTTTGACGGCAAAGTCATCGCGCAACTCGAAACCGGAGCGCCCGGACGCCGAGTGCATCGCCTCGACAATCCGGTGAATGGAGTCGGCCAGCGTGCCGTCCCAATCGAAAATCAGCAGTTTGTAATCAGATGGGCGCACTCAATCGCTCCACGGTCTTGGCCCACATTTCATCGACCGGCGCCTGCAAGGTCAGCTTGCCGCCATCGGGCAGCGGCACGGTCAGCATGTAGGCGTGCAGGAACAGGCGCTTGCCGCCCAGATCGCGGATTTCCTTGGTGAAATCCTCATCGCCGTACTTGCTGTCGCCAGCAATGCAATGGCCAGCATGCAAGGTGTGCACGCGAATCTGGTGAGTACGACCGGTAACCGGTTTAGCCTCGACCATGGTGGCGAAATCACCGAAACGGCGCAGCACCTTGAACATGGTCAGGGCTTCTTTGCCCTCGTCATTGACTTCGACCATGCGCTCGCCGGAACGCAGATTGCTCTTGAGCAATGGCGCACTGACTTTCTTGATCGAAGTCGCCCAGTTGCCGCGTACCAGCGCCATGTACCGCTTGTCGACGCCATCGCCGCGCAACTGCTCATGCAAGTGACGCAACATGCTGCGCTTTTTCGCGATCATCAGTAGGCCGGAGGTGTCACGGTCGAGACGGTGAACCAGTTCCAATTCCTTGGCATCGGGGCGCAACTGACGAAAGGCTTCGATCACGCCGAAGTTCAGGCCGCTGCCACCGTGAACCGCAATGCCGGCGGGCTTGTTGATCACGATCAGGGCTTTGTCTTCGAAGACAATCGAGGCTTCCAGGCGCTGCAGCAAACCCTGTGCAAGTGGCACCGGTTCGTCACGCTCAGGCACGCGAACGGGCGGCACGCGCACGATATCACCGGCCTGCAGCTTGTATTCGGGCTTGATCCGACCTTTGTTCACGCGCACTTCGCCTTTACGCAAAATGCGGTAAATCAAGGTCTTGGGCACGCCTTTGAGCCGGGCGAGGAGAAAGTTGTCGATTCGTTGGCCGGCATACTCCGGCGAGACTTCAAGCAATTGAACGCCTGGAGTCGAAGGGGCAGTAGTTGTCATGCCGCGGATGATAACAATTTTTATGGAATTGAAGCACTTAATCATTGCTGCTATAGTCGCGAACGCCGCCAAAAGCGGCCTGGACAGAGGAACCACGGTCAAAAACCGGCCCTGACCAACGCAATTCACCAGGACGCGAGGCCGTCCTACGGGGCTTTCGCTACGTAACGGTGGAGTTTGCAGTTGTAACAAGCGCAGGTGACATGAGGCCTGAATTACACCGCCGAGCAGAGTTTTTACTCGCCTGGCAGGCACACATTCAAGGCCAGTTCACAAAGTGCAGTCAGCTGCAGATGACCCCGAGCGAATGCTTCGGAAACAACGCCTGAATTAGCCATGATGCGTGACCTCCCCTATCGGAGCTCACGGTAAATGCCAACCCGCTGCGGATTCTGCGCGCGGCAGCACCCGAATTATCAGGGATACGTGTAGGGTGGAGATGCACAACCGCCGGACTGTGTAGCAATAGGCTTTATCAAGACGCTTCATCTCGTCCACAGCCGCTGGTTGATTCCTCCTCCTGACTGAGTGCTTAAGTAGCCACAGCAAGCAGGACGCGTACGTCGCTATATCGGCCCAATTGGCCGCATATCGCTGGACACGGGAATGGCCAACCACTCCCGACGCACCTGACACCGACCGTGAGAAGTCGTGTGTGCCGAACGCCGTTTCCGGCAGCCCGGAAACCGACGGTACTACATGAAAAGAATGCTGATTAACGCAACTCAACCCGAAGAGTTGCGTGTTGCACTGGTAGATGGCCAACGCCTCTACGACCTGGACATCGAATCCGGTGCACGCGAGCAGAAGAAGGCCAACATCTATAAAGGCCGCATCACTCGCATCGAACCAAGCCTTGAGGCTGCCTTTGTCGATTTCGGCTCCGAGCGCCACGGCTTCCTGCCCCTCAAAGAAATCTCCCGCGAGTACTTCAAGAAAGCCCCTGAAGGCCGCGTCAACATCAAGGACGTCCTGAGCGAAGGCCAGGAAGTCATCGTTCAGGTCGAGAAAGAAGAACGTGGCAACAAGGGCGCAGCCCTGACCACCTTCATCAGCCTGGCCGGTCGTTACCTCGTGCTGATGCCGAACAACCCGCGTGCCGGCGGCATCTCCCGTCGCATCGAAGGCGAAGAGCGCAACGAACTGCGTGAAGCGCTGAACGGTCTGGTTGCGCCAGCCGACATGGGTCTGATCGTGCGCACTGCCGGCCTGGGCCGCAGCAGCGAAGAAATGCAGTGGGACCTCGATTACCTGCTGCAACTGTGGACCGCCATCAAAGAAGCCTCGCTGGATCGCTCCGCGCCTTTCCTGATCTACCAGGAAAGCAACGTGATCATCCGCGCCATCCGCGATTACCTGCGCCAGGACATCGGCGAAGTGCTGATCGACAGCGTTGAAGCCCAGGACGAAGCCCTGACCTTCATCCGCCAGGTGATGCCGCAGTACGCCAGCAAGATCAAGCTGTACGAAGACAGCGTGCCGCTGTTCAACCGTTTCCAGATCGAAAGCCAGATCGAGACCGCTTTCCAGCGCGTCGTTGAACTGCCTTCCGGCGGCTCCATCGTTATCGATCCGACCGAAGCTCTGGTGTCCATCGACATCAACTCGGCGCGCGCCACCAAAGGCAGCGACATCGAAGAAACCGCTCTGCAGACCAACCTTGAAGCCGCCGAAGAAATCGCCCGTCAGTTGCGCCTGCGTGACATCGGCGGCCTGATCGTCATCGACTTCATCGACATGACCCCTGCCAAGAACCAGCGCGCCGTGGAAGAGAAAGTCCGCGAATGCCTGGAAGCCGACCGCGCTCGCGTGCAGATCGGCCGCATCTCGCGCTTCGGCCTGCTGGAAATGTCCCGTCAGCGCCTGCGTCCATCCCTGGGCGAAAGCAGCGGCATCGTCTGCCCGCGTTGCAACGGCACCGGCATCATCCGTGACGTTGAATCGCTGTCGCTGGCGATCCTGCGCCTGATCGAAGAAGAAGCTCTGAAAGACCGCACTGCCGAAGTGCGCGCTCAGGTGCCGATCCCGGTCGCCGCGTTCCTGCTCAACGAAAAACGCAACTCGATCACCAAGATCGAACTGCGCACCCGCGCTCGTATCGTCATCCTGCCGAACGATCACCTCGAAACGCCGCACTTCGAAGTTCAGCGTCTGCGTGACGACAGCCCGGAAGCCGCGACCAACCAGTCCAGCTACGAAATCGCTGCTGCCGCTGCTGAAGTCGAAGAAGTTCAGCCAGCCGCTGCGACCCGCACCCTGGTTCGCCAGGAAGCTGCGGTCAAGACTGCTCCGGCCCGCGCCAACGCTCCGGTTCCGACCGAAGCCGCCGCGCCTGTTGCTCCGGCACCGGCGCCAGTTGCCGCGCCAGAGCCAAGCCTGTTCAAAGGCCTGGTGAAATCGCTGGTCAGCCTGTTCGCCACCAAAGAAGAGCCTGCCGCTCCGGTTGTGGTTGAAAAACCAGCCACCGAGCGCCCGGCCCGTAACGAAGAACGTCGCAACGGTCGTCAGCAGAGCCGCAACCGTAATGGTCGCCGCGATGAAGAGCGCAAACCGCGTGAAGAACGTGCACCGCGTGAAGAACGCGCCCCACGTGAACCGCGCGAAGAGCGTGCGCCACGCGAAGCCCGTGAAGTCCGCGAGCCTCGTGAAGCCCGCACCGAAGCACCAGTTGCCCGCGAAGAGCGCGCACCACGTGCTCCGCGTGAAGAACGTGCGCCACGTGCACCGCGCGAAGACCGCAAGCCACGTGGCGAGCGCGAAGAGCGTGTACGTGAACTGCGCGAGCCACTGGACGCCGCTCCAGTGACTGCAGACACCGCAGTTGTTACCGCTGAAGAGCGCCCGGCCCGTCAGCCACGTGAAGAGCGCGCACCGCGTCCGCCGCGTGAAGAGCGTCAGCCACGCGCCGAACAGGCCGCTGCTGCCGTCGCTGAAGAAGAAGTGAACAGCAACGAAGAGCAACTGCCGGAAGACGGTTCGGAGAACGCCGAAGGCGATCGTCCACGTCGTCGTTCGCGCGGTCAGCGTCGTCGCAGCAACCGTCGTGAGCGTCAGCGTGATGCCAACGGCAACGTGATCGAAGGTTCGGAAGAATCCGAAGCCGGCGAAAACGGCGAAGGCCCAGGCACTGCCGATCTGGCTGCTGGCCTGGCGGTGACCGCCGCTGTTGCCAGCACCGTGATCAGCGCCCCGGCTGAAGCACAAGCTCACGAGCAAGCCGAACGCGCCACCGCTGCTGTTCAGGAAACCGCTCCAGTGGAAGCGCCGGTAGTTGAAGCGACCACTCCGGTAGAAGTGGTTGCTGCTCCGGAAGTCGAAGTGGCACCGGTTCAGGAAACCTTGCCTCAGGTAGAGCCAGCTCCAGCCGTGGTTGCCGAGCCGGTGGTTGAAACCGTCGCTGAAACCGTGACTGAAACCGTGCGTGAAGTTCGCGAAGAGCAGACCGCTTTCAACTGGGTTGCCGAACCAGCAACCGCTGAAACGCCTGCGCCTGTGGTTGAAGCACCGGTTGTTGAAGCGCCAGTGTTCGAAGCGCCAGTAGTTGAAGAAACCAAGGTTGCCGAGCCAGTGGTCGTTGCTGAACCAGCGCCCGTTGTCGAAGCGCCAGTGGTTGCCGAAGCGCCAGCCCCGGTGGTTGAAGCACCGGCTCCGGTCAGCGCCCTGACGCCAAGCGGCCGCGCGCCGAACGATCCACGTGAAGTGCGTCGTCGCAAGCGTGAAGAAGAGCGTCTGCAGAAGGAAGCCGAACTGGCTGCCGCAGCTGCTCCAGTCGCTGCCGTGGTCGAGGCAGCTCCTGCCCCGGTCGCTGAAGAAGCGGTAGTTGAAGCGGTGATCGCTGAAGCACCACGCTCCGTTCAGGACGCGGTCGAGCAACACCAAGAGGCCGAGGAAAAAGAGCACGAGCCTAAACCTCTCGTGTAATTCCCAAAGCCGTTAAAAAGCCCCGCCTGATTATTCAGGCGGGGCTTTTTTATGCATCGATTTTTTGTGGTGGATTCTAGATTTCCCCCTCACCCCAGCCCTCCCGAACGTCGGACCGCCCCCAGGGGGCGAGGGGGAAAGGGAGCCGATCTCCGTGTACTTCAAGGCCGGTGCTCGACTCGAAGTTTGGGTCGGTGCACCTCGAAAGAACACGTCGGTCAGTCCCCTCTCCCTCTGGGCGGTCCGACGTTTCGGGAGGGTTAGGGTGAGGGCCTCTAAGGAATTCACACAGATCTCAAGACGAGGCAAAAACCAAAGCCTCAGGCACATCGATATCCCACAGAACGCCTGGATCATCGACAGCAATCTCCACCACCCTGCCCTGCGTGAACAACGGCCTGGCCCCACGATCACCGCTCAACGCCTGCAACCCCGCGCCAAACGAACGCCCAAACCCCACAGGATGACCAAACTCGCCATCCTGCACCGGCACACTCACCGCATCGTCAGCAATCGCCTCAACCACACGCTCAATACTCGACGGCAAGATAAACGGCATATCCCCCAGCACAATCAACCAGCCATCAGCATCCGGGCACACGGTAACGCCAGCGGCAATACTGTCACCCATCCCGGTCGATTCGATCGAGACCACGTCACAACCATAAGCCTGCGCCATGCGCATCACCTGCGGCCGTGCCTCGGTCGTCACCAGCACGCGCTTGTCCAGACTGGCCGGCAGATTCACCAGCACCTGCTCGATCACCGAACGCACCGCACCATCCCGCCCGGTGCAGTCCGCCAGCAACTTGTCCTTGTCGGCACCCGCCACCTGGCGAAAGCGACTGCCCTCGCCCGCCGCCAGCACAATCACTGCAATGGATCGACTCATGTGCCCTCCAGGTTTTTTTTCTGCTTCAGTTCGACGCCGTTCTTGATTGCGACGATTTCCGCCAACAACGACAAGGCAATTTCCGCCGGCGAATGACTGCCGATGTGCAAGCCGATCGGCCCGTGCAGTCGATTGATCGCCTCTACCGACAAGCCTAGCTGAGCGAGATTCTCCCGACGTTTCTGACTGTTGACCCGCGAGCCGAGCGCGCCAACATAGAAGGCTGGCGAATCCAGCGCCGTCAGCAATGCCATGTCATCCAGACGCGGATCGTGAGTCAGCGCGACAATCGCCGTGCGCTCATCGGTCTGGATGCTCAGCACCGCGTCATCTGGCATGCCCGGGACGAAACGCCCGTGATGCTCCTCCCAACCGTAGACAAACTCGGTGCGCGGATCGCAGATCAATACCTCGAAATCCAGCAGTCGAGCCATGTCCGCGACGTAGCGGGACAACTGGCCGGCGCCGATCAACAGCAGACGCCAGCGCGGACCGTAAATGGCGCGCAGGGTTTTGCCATCGAATTCCAGCGCATCGCTTTTGCTCGCCGGTGACAGAAGCACTTCGCCGGTTTCGATGTTCAGTTCGCGAGCAACGATCTCGTGAGCCTCACAACGGGCCAGCAATTCGGCAACCCAGGCAGGGTCGCCGACGCGCTCTTCGGTCAGGCGCAACGTGCCGCCGCAAGGCAAGCCAAAGCGCGCCGCCTCTTCACGCGTGACGCCATAAGTAATCAACTGCACCGGCGGCCCATCGGTGGCGATCCGTCCATCGTGCAGGCGGGCGATCAAGTCATCCTCGACGCAGCCGCCCGACACCGAACCAATCACCACGCCATCCTCGCGCAAGGCGAGCATGGCGCCGGGCGCCCGGGGCGCAGTGCCCCAGGTCTGCACCACGCTGAACAGCACCACCCGCTGCCCGGCGCGGCGCCATTCGAGGACGCTGCGCAGGACATTGAGGTCGACGCTGTCCATTACGCCTCTGCCTTCTGCCAGCCCTGCAACTGATAACGCACCGGCAGATTGCGGATGCGCTTGCCGGTGGCGGCGAAGATCGCGTTGCACAGTGCCGGCGCAATCGGTGGCACGCCCGGTTCGCCAACGCCGCCCAACGGCACGTCGCCCGGCGGTGTCACCAGATGCACGGCGACTTCCTTCGGCGCCAGCGACATGCGCGCCACTTCGTACATGTGGAAGTTGTCCTGCTGCACCTTGCCGTCCTTGAAGCTGATTTCGCCCAGCACCGCGTTGCCCAAGCCCATCACGCAAGCGCCTTCGAACTGCGAACGAATGCGCTCGGGGTTGATCTGCGGCCCGCAGTCCACGGCAATGTCAGCCTTGTGCACGATCAGCGTACCGTCGTCTTTTACTTCAACCTCAATCACCGCCGCCACATAGGTGACGAAGCTGTAATGCACCGCCAGACCCAGACCACGGCCCTTCGGCAGTTTGCGTCCCCAACCGGCTGCTTTCGCGGCGGTTTCCAGCACGGTGCGCATGCGCCCGGTATCGATTGGATAACGCTCGGGCGATTCGCCGTAGTTCCACTCTTCGCTCAAGGTGCGCGGGTCGATCTGGCGATCCGGGCCGAGCAGTTTGATCTGGTATTTGAGCGGATCTTCGCCGGCCTTGTGCGCCAGCTCATCGACGAAACTCTGGATCGCGAAACCATGGGGAATGTTCGACACCGAGCGATACCAGCCGACTCGCGTGTGCACGGTGGCTTCGGGGTTTTCCAGACGCACATTGGGAATCGCGTAGGCCATGTTGGTGAAGCCCATACCCAGTTCGAATGCCGCTTCATGGTTCATGCCCGGCGCGAACAACGCAGTGATGCTCGGTGCCACGGTGCGATGCAGCCAACCGGACGGCATACCGTCCTTGCCCACGCCCGCCTTGAGGTACTCAGCAGACACAGTGTGGAAATACGAGTTGTGGATGTCATCTTCACGCGTCCACTGCACCCGCACGGCTTTACCGGGAAACTCTTTGGCGAGAATCGCTGCTTCAACGACGAAGTCCGGTTTCGACTTGCGGCCGAAACCGCCGCCAAGCAAGGTGACATTGAACGTGACGTTGTCGAACGGCAGCCCAAGACGCTCGGCGATGCGTTCGCGGGTGACTTGTGGCGCCTGACTCGGCGCCCACGCTTCGCAAACGCCATCCTTGTAACGGGCGATGGCGACCATGGGCTCCATCGGTGCCTGCGCCAAGTGCGGCAGGTAATACGAAGCTTCGAGCGTACTCGCGGCGCCGCTCAGGGCCTTGTCGATATCGCCGGTGTTGCGCACCACTTTGCCAGGCTTCAGCGACGCAGCTTCCAGTTCCTTGCGATAGGCGATCGAGTCATAACTGGCGTTCGGCCCATCGTCCCATTCGATTTTCAGCGCCTCGCGGCCCTTGATCGCTGCCCAGGTATT
The DNA here is from genome assembly GCF_949767845.1 of Pseudomonas sp. IT-232MI5. NCBI lineage: Bacteria > Pseudomonadati > Pseudomonadota > Gammaproteobacteria > Pseudomonadales > Pseudomonadaceae > Pseudomonas > Pseudomonas sp. IT-232MI5. Next base: position 84,336 of record NZ_CATKQE010000058.1, on the reverse strand, counting down.
GCTGGCCACCACGGCCACACCGCCCAACGGTTGGAATTCCGAAGGCAACGGGCGACTTTCGATCTGCAGCACTTTGAGTACGCCAGGGACTTTCAGCGCGGCGCTGTCATCCAGCGATTTGACCTTGCCGCCGTACACCGCCGGACGGGCGATGGTCGCGTACAACATGCCATCGAAATGCACATCGGCGCCGTACACGGCACGACCGTTGACGATGTCGTCACCGTCGATGGCTTTGCTGCCTTCCTTGCCGATGTAGCGAAATTCCGACGGTTGCTTGAGGCGCAGACTGTCACGCGCCGGCACTGGCAACGCACTGGCGGCAGCGGCGAGTTCGCCATAGCCCAGTTCACGGCCGGACGGTTTATGGATGACTTTATGCAACTGCGCGTGGCATTCGCCGACCGGCACTTTCCACTGCGCAGCGGCAGCTTGCTCGAGCATGGTCCGCGCCGCCGCGCCACAACGACGCATCGGCTCGTACCAATGACGCATGCTGCGCGAACCGTCAGTGTCCTGGTTACCGAAACGCACTTCATCGCCCGGCGCCTGTTGCACTTTGACGTGCGCCCAGTCGGCTTCCAACTCGTCGGCAACGACCATGGTCAGACTGGTGCGCACGCCCTGGCCCATTTCCGAACGGTTGCAGACCACGGTGACGGTGCCGTCAGCGGCGATGCTGACGTAGACCTTCGGATCATCGATCCAGCCATTAGGCATGCCATCGGCGCCGAACTGTTTCGGTTTGTCCTCGGCCAACGCATCCTGCCAGCCCCAACTCGCCGCCAGCACCAGCGCACCGGTGGCGCCGACGCCTTTGAGAAAACCGCGACGGCTGAGATTGCTCAGGGCGAAATCATTCGGAAGACGGCTCATGCCTTGGCCTCCTTCAAGTGAGTGGAGGCCTGACGAATAGCGGTTTTGATTCGGTTGTAGGTGCCGCAGCGACAAATATTGCCGACCATGGCTTCTTCGATCTGCTCGTCGCTCGGGTTCGGGTTGGTCTTGAGCAACGCGGTGGCCGACATGATTTGCCCGCCCTGACAGAAACCGCATTGGGCTACAGCGGTGTCGAGCCAGGCTTGCTGGACGACCTGACCCACCGGGTCGGCGTGCAGGTTATCGATGGTGGTGACGTTCTGTCCGACCACCGAGCCGATCGGCGTGATGCAACTGCGCGCGGGCAAGCCATCGATATGAATGGTGCACGCGCCACACAGGCCCATGCCGCAGCCAAATTTGGTGCCGTTGTAACCGGCGACATCACGAATCGCCCACAACAGCGGCATGTCTTCAGTGACATCGAGGGGAAGGTCTTGACCGTTGAGCTTCAGGGTAATCATGGGCACGCCCGCATATTTTTAGTGGTTATGGGGTCGAGCAATCTGCCGCCGGAAAATCAGCGGTGTGGTTCACGCAGATCGACTCAGGCTAATCAGGCTCTCTCGTGCCGACGGGAACGTCTGCACCGGGCCTTTGGTGGAGCAAATGACGGTTATCGTTAGCTCGCTAAGTTAACCCAGCGTTAACAAAAAAGCCCTGCACTTTTTTATCAGTGCAGGGCTTTGGATGGCGCTTTTGAAAGCGTAGCCTCAATAGCGGTTAGGCTCCATCTCCAGCTCGACATCGAAACGTTCGGCAATGTCTTTCTGGATGCGTTGCGCGAGGTCGAGCAGTTGCAAACCGGTTGCCGCGCCGTAGTTGACCAGCACCAGCGCCTGCAATTTATGCACGCCGGCATCGGCCTCACGGAAACCTTTCCAGCCGGCACGCTCGATCAGCCAACCCGCCGCCAGTTTCATCTGCCCGTCCGGTTGCGCGTAAGCCACCACGTCCGGGTGCTGCGTTTTGATTTGCGCGACGACGGCCGCCGACACCAGCGGATTCTTGAAGAAGCTGCCGGCATTGCCAAGCACCGCCGGGTCCGGCAGTTTTTCACTGCGGATGCTGCAGATGGCGCGACTGACGTCACTTGGCGTCGGCTGCTCGATACCCTGCTCGGTCAGGCGCTGACGCACCGGGCCGTATTCCAGATGCAGATGCGCGACGCGATCCAGTTTGAAGCGCACGCGCAGAATCAACCAACGCCCAGGCTGCTGCTTGAACAGGCTGTCGCGGTAGGCAAAGTTGCACTCTTCGAGGCTGAAGTCGCGCAGCTCGCCGGTCTGGCGATCCAGCGCGGTCAATCCGGCAAACACATCCTTGATCTCGACACCGTAGGCACCGATGTTCTGCATTGGCGCAGCGCCGACGGTGCCGGGAATCAGGCTGAGGTTTTCCAGTCCGGAAAAACCATGCGCCAGCGTGTATTGCACAAAGGGATGCCAAGGCTCGCCGGCTTCAGCTTCGATCACCACACGATTGCCGTCATCACTGACCACGCGGATCCCCCGCGTCGCCATGCGCAGCACCAGCGCCGGGATATCTGCGGTCAGCAGCAAGTTGCTGCCACCGCCGATCGCCAGCATTGGCACGTCATGTGTTTTCGCATAAGCCAACGCCTCACGGACATCGGCGTCGCTGTGGGCCTCGGCGAACAGTTGCGCGCGAACATCCACGCCAAAACTGTTGAACGGTTTCAGGGAAACCTGCGGTTGCACCTGCAAACTCATAACCGGCCCTTCACTTCGATCAACAGTTGGTCACAAGCCGCTTCGATCAGATCCAGCACCTGCTCGAACCCTTGATCGCCGTCGTAATACGGATCCGGCACTTCATCGACCAGCCCGGCATAACGGCGCAGGAACAAATCCAGTTCAGCCTTGCCGGTGGATGGTTGCAAGGCTTTGAGGTTGCGCAGGTTGCTGTTATCCATGGCCAGAATCAGATCGTAACTGGCGAAGTCAGCACGGCTGACCTGCTGCGCGCGTTGCGCCGACAAGTCATAACCGCGCACTTTCGCCGCAGCCTGGCTGCGTTTGTCCGGCGGGTTGCCGACGTGCCAGTCACCGGTGCCGGCGGAGGCCACTTCAACCTGATCCGCCAGCCCCGCTTCACGCAGTTTGTGGCGCAACACGCCTTCAGCGGTGGGCGAACGGCAAATATTGCCCAGGCACACAAACAGAACGCGCATCAGGCCTCCAGCAGGCGACGAACGCGCTCAAGGTCTTCGACGGTGTCAACTCCGGTCGGTGGCGCGATCAACGCGTCAGCAACATGAATGCGCACGCCGTGCCACAGGGCACGCAGTTGCTCGAGGGATTCAGTGTTTTCCAGCCAGCACGGCCCCCAGTTGACGAAATCCTGAAGGAAACCGGCGCGGTAGGCATAAATGCCGATGTGGCGACGATACGGCACGCCTTCCGGCAGTTGCTCGCGGCTCTTGGCAAACGCATCGCGTGCCCACGGCAAGGTCGCGCGGCTGAAGGTCAGCGCCAGACCGTTGATGTCACTGACGACCTTGACCACGTTCGGATTGAACAGGGTTTCCACGTCCTCGATCGGCTCGGCCAGCGTGGCCATGCGCGCTTCGGTGTGGGTGGCGAGGTTGGCGGCGACCTGATCGATCACGCTCGGTGGAATCAGCGGCTCGTCACCCTGCACGTTGACCACGATCGCGTCAGGCTCGAGGCCCAGTTTCGCCGCGACTTCGGCCAGACGGTCGGTGCCGGAATTATGGTCTTCACGGGTCAGCACCACTTCGGCGCCAAAGGCCTTGCAGGCCTCGACGATGCGCGCATCGTCAGTCGCAACCACCACGCGGCTGGCGCTGCTTTTGCTCGCCTGTTCCCAGACGTGCTGGATCATCGGCTTGCCGGCGATGTCCAGCAGCGGTTTGCCCGGCAGACGGGTCGAGGCGAAACGTGACGGGATGACAACGGTGAAGGCAGTGGTCATTTATCCAGACGCTCGTCGGTGGTCAGGGTACGGGCTTCGCTTTCGAGCATCACCGGGATGCCGTCGCGGATCGGGTATGCCAGACCGGCGCCCTTGCTGATCAACTCGGTCTTGTCGGCGCTGAGCTTGAGCGGGCCTTTGCAGATCGGGCACGCGAGGATATCGAGCAATTTGGTGTCCATGAACATTCCCTGAGTAAAGAGTTAAGGCAAAAGCCGATCGGGCAACAGGCGCATCAGCTGCGTGTCAAACCAGGCCACGAAGGCCGGCGACGGCACGGCATCGACCGCCAGATACCACCAGTCGGCTGTAGCGAAGGCACGGCACTTCACCGCGTCCTTTTCGGTCATCACCAACGGCAATGACGGTGTGAAATTCAAGGCCTGCACGCTGTATTCGGCGTGATCGGCAAACGCGTGGGGCACTGCGCGCCAGTCTAGCGCTTCGAGGGTATTGAAGAAACGTTGCGGATTGCCGATCCCGGCGACCGCGTGCACGGCCTGGCCGGACGGGAAATGATCGAGCGACTTGCGCTCGCCACTGCGCAGATTGACCAGCGCGGTGGGTTGCAGACGGAAAGCAAAACCGTCGTCTCGGTCTTCAGTGGCACCATTGAACAGCACGCCGTCGACGCTTTGCAGGCGCTCGATCGGCTCCCGCAACGGTCCGGCCGGCAGACAACGCTTGTTGCCCAGACCACGGGCGGCATCGATGAGCACCAGTTCCAGATCTCGCGCCAGACGGTAATGCTGCATGCCGTCATCCGACAGGATCAGATCCAGCGGTTCGCTGGCGAGCAAGGCTTTGACGGCGGCGCTGCGATTGGGGTCAATCATCAACGGTACGCCGGTGCGCTGGACGATCAGCAGCGGTTCGTCTCCGGCAATGTCGGCGGCTTGATCGGCCTCAACCCGCCACGGCAGCTGCGGCGGTTTGGCACCGTAACCACGGCTGACCACGCCGACGCGCAAGCCGCTGCGCCGACAGTGCTCGATCAGCCAGAGAATCATCGGTGTCTTGCCGGTGCCACCCACGGTGATGTTGCCGACGACGATTAACGGCACCGGTGGCTGATAGATCTCGCCCTCGCCGTCGAGAAAGCGCTGGCGTTTTTTGACCACCACGCGGCGGTACAACAACTCCAACGGCCGCAGCAACGTCAGGGCCGGGTGCCCCTGATACCACGCGGCTAGCAAACGATCGGACAGACTCATCAGGATTTCGGCGCCGCCTCGACCGTGGTCATGCGCAGATGGCTGAAACCGAGCTTGCCGGCCGCGTCCATGGCGGTGATCACAGATTGATGCTGAGTCTTGCCATCGGCACTGATCGACAACGGCATGTTGGTGTCGCCGTTGGACTCTTTCTGCATGGCTTCCATCAGGGTCGCCAGATCATTTTTCGGCAAAATCTTGTTGTTCACCGAAAACACGCCCTCAGCGCTGATAGCCACATCAATCTGCTTGAGCTGCTGGTCTTCGGCCGGTGAGCCGCTGACCGCTTCCGGCAGGTCGACGCGCAACTGGGTTTCACGGGTAAACGTGGTGGTCACGACGAAAAACAGCAGCAGGATAAACACCACATCGATCAGCGATGCGAGGTTGATGTCGATGGTTTCCCGAGGCTTGCGACGGAATTTCACGCGCGGCCCTCGGTCAGATCGACGTCACGGTCGCCCTGCACCACTTCAACCAGTTTGATCGCTTCCTGCTCCATACCGACGACCAGTTCATCGATGCGGCGCTGCAGGAACCGGTGGAAGAACACTGCCGGAATACCGACCATCAAGCCCGCCGCCGTGGTGATCAGCGCTTTCGAGATACCGCCGGCCAATACCGAGGCATTGGTGGTCATACCTGAACCGGTGAAGGCACTGAAAATGTCGATCATGCCCAACACCGTGCCCAGCAGGCCCAGCAGCGGCGACATGGCGGCAATCGTGCCCAGCGCATTGACGTAGCGTTCGAGCTCGTGAATAACGCGGGCGGCGGCTTCTTCAATGCACTCTTTCATGATCTCGCGACCATGCTTGGAGTTGGCCAGACCGGCGGCGAGGATTTCTCCCAGCGGCGAATTGGCGCGCAATTCCTTGAGCTTTTCTTTATTGAGCTGCTTGTCCTTGATCCACACCCAGACCTGGCCCAGCAGATGCTCGGGGGTGACGCGACTGGCGCGCAGGGTCCACAGGCGTTCGGCGACGATCGCCATGGCCGCGATGGAGCTCAGAATGATCGGCAACATCATCCAGCCGCCGGATTTGACCAATTCCCACACAGTGACAGTCCCCTCGAAAAAGTGCGCCACTTTACCATACCGATTCACGATTAAGACCCGCCGCCCCGACGACCGTGATGCCCCATTCGCCCACGCCCCGATCAACGGGCCAGTGCGGGCGGATCACGCCAGAAACGCCGTTGCTGACGCATTGTGCGTGGCGCCTTGAAGGTACCCAGTTGCAGATGAATGGCGCCCTGCTCGGCGCTGTCGTACATGTGCAGATTCAATTTGCGATAACGCGCCAGCACGGTCGGGTGCGGATGGCCGAAAGAGTTGCCATGGCCTCGCGAGATCAGCACGGACTCAGGCTGCAAGACTTTGAGCAGCGCCATGGACGATGAACTGCGGCTGCCATGGTGCGGCGATTGCAGCCATTGCGTCGGCACGGCCAGCGGACTGTCGAGCAGCAAGCGCTCGGCATGGCTGTCGATGTCGCCGGTCAGCAGCAAGCGCTCGCCATTGGCCTCGATCTGCATTACGCAGGAACGCTGATTGCTGTCGTGAGCCTCCGCCCACTGCCAGAGCTGAAAACGCACGCCGTCCCATTGCCATTGCTGGCCGCTTTCGCAGGCTTCGGCGCCCAATTGCGCGGGCAGTGCCGCCGGATCGCCGCTGAGCACATGAGCGACGGTCAAACCGCGCATGATCGCCAGAGCGCCACCCGCGTGATCGGCGTCCGCATGGCTAAGCAGCATCCGGTCAAGTTTCTCTACACTGAGCTTGCGCAACGCGGGCAGTACCACCCGTTCGCCGAGATCGAAATCGCCAAAGCGTGGCCCAGCGTCATAGAGCAACGCGTGATGACGAGTACGAATCAAGATGGCCAGGCCTTGGCCGACATCGAACTGCCAGATATCGGCCAATCCTTCATCCAGCCGTTCGCGTGGTGGCACGACCAGCAGCAATAGCAATGGCCAGCCCAGTGCACGCATCGGCACGCCGCGCGGCAACAGCAACAACACGGCACCGAGGCTGCCGAGCAACCAGACCCAACCCGGCACAGCGGCGGCTGTCCATGCCGGCCACTGCCCGGCGATCACGGCCAAAGTACGAAACAGCGCATCGATCAAACCGCCGGCCAGCCACAAAAGACCTTCACCGACATACGGCACCGGCAACATTAACGTGCCGAGCAGTGCTGGCGGCAATACAACCAGGCTGACCCAAGGCACTGCCAACAGGTTCGCCAGTGGTCCGCTAAGACTGATCGGCAGATTCAGTGCCAGCAACACCGGACACAGACCGATGGCAATCAACCACTGCGCCCGCGTCCAGGTTTGCCACCAACGCCACGCGCCCAGCCGACCGCCAAAGGTGAAGATCAACACGGCAACAGCGGTAAAGGACAGCCAGAAACCGGGGCGCAGACTGGCCAGGGGATCGAGCAAAAGCACCGCATTGAACGCCAGCAACAACGGCCACCATGCACCAAGATGACGAAAACGCAGGCGCCACAACAGCACCAGACCGACCATCACACAGGCGCGCTGTACCGGCACGTCGAATCCTGCGAGCAGGCCATAACCGAGCGCCGCCGCAAATGCCAGACCACAGGCCCACGGCAACCAGGGCCAGCGCAGCGGCCACAGGCCAAAACGGGCCAATCCGCTGACCAGCATGTACATCACTGCCGCCAGCAAGCCAATGTGCTGGCCGGAAATCACCAGCAAGTGCACGGTGCCGGTGTCCTGCAGAATCTGCCAGTCCTCGCGACTGAGTCCCGAGCCATCGCCAAGCACCAGCGCGGCCAACGCGCCGCTTCGCCCCTGCGCATCCACACTCAGCAAACGCTGGCGAATGCTGTCGCGCCAGGCCCAGCGTGCGGCTGTCAGGCGCTGGCCATCCTTGATCGTGCCTGTGGCGCCGATGCGTTGCGCCAGCAGCCATGCTTCGTAATCGAAAGCGTGCGGATTGAGCAATCCACCCGGACGCTTGAGCTTGACCGCTAATCGCCAACGCTCGCCACTGTTGACCGGCGGGCCGGCGTACCAGGCGAGTCGCATCAGCGCCGGCAGTTTTTCATGCCGTGAGTGTGCATCGGCCAATTCGAAGCGCACCACGCCGTCGCTGTTCTGCGGCAAACCGACGACCCGCCCTTCAACCCACCGGGTTTCGCCATCCAGCCCGATCGGCAAGCGATCATTCAGCGCCCACTGCGCACCGACGCTGGCCCACGTGAAGCCAAACAGCAAAAACGCCAAGGGGTAGCTGCGAAACGGCAGCAGCATCAAAGCCACGACCGGCAACAGCACCATCAACCAGACCGGCGGTAGTGCCGGCATAAAAACCGGGGCCAGCAGACCGACTGCGAGCGCCATCATCCCTGTGCGCATAAGCCCGTCCTTGAGAGTCCCGCTTTTAGGCATAGCGGGTGTCGGGCACAAGCGTCGTCAACAATTGTCACAAAGTCTGAATGGGCGCTTCGTAGAATCCAGACATACTTGCCGCCTTAACCGACCGAGAAGCCTTATGCCCCGGCGCTTATTCAAACGTTACATGCCCGACCCGACGAGCATCAGGGAACACAAATCCTTACGCTTTCTCGGCAAGTTGCTGCATGACCCGAACCTCTGGCACCTCAATCGCCACTCGGTCGCCCGAGCGATGGCCGTCGGCCTGTTCGCCGCATTCCTGCCGATTCCGGCGCAGATGCTGGTGGCGGCTGCCCTCGCCGTCATGGTGCGAGGGAATATGCCGATTGCGGTCAGTCTGGTGTGGCTGACCAATCCGATCACCATGCCGGCCGTGTTTTTCTGCACTTATCAGGCCGGGGCGTTTTTGATGGACGTGCCCGCCCGGCATCTGCCGGATGAGCTGACCTGGGAATGGATCAGCGGCGAGTTGTCGACGCTGTGGCAGCCGTTTCTGCTCGGTTCGGTGGTGGTAGGGCTGGTGCTTGGCGCCCTCGCCTACTGTCTGGTGATGATGTATTGGCGCTGGTGGGTCGCGCGGCAATGGGCGCGGCGCAAGAAAAGCCGCATGCGCTGAATGCAAAACGGCCTCCACAATGGGAGGCCGTTCTGGTTTGTGGCGTCTGCATTCGCGAGCAGGCTCACTCCTACATTGGAATTCGTTCCCCTGTAGGAGTGAGCCTGCTCGCGATGGCCACGACTCGGTCTGGAGTCAGGTACGCATCCCGCGCCCACTCACCAGCAACCGCGCACAACCGAGATACAACACCACCGTCGCCACCAGCATAAAGGTGATCGCGATGCCGATGCGGATATCCGACACACCCAGAATGCCGTAACGGAAAGCGTTGACCATGTGCAGCACCGGGTTGGCTAGCGACACGGTCTGCCAGAACGGCGGCAGCAGCGTGATCGAGTAGAACACCCCACCCAGGTACGTCAGCGGCGTCAGCACAAAGGTCGGGATGATCGAAATATCATCGAAGTTGCGCGCAAACACTGCGTTGATGAAGCCCAGCAGCGAGAAGATCGTCGCCGTCAGTACCACCACGAGGATGGTCACGCCGAGGTGATGCACCTGCAAATGGGTGAAGAACAGCGACAGAATCGTCACGATCACACCCACCATCAAGCCACGCAACACGCCGCCAATGGTGAAGCCGATCAGAATCGTGTGCGGCGATACCGGCGAGACCATCAATTCTTCGATGGAACGCTGGAACTTGCTGCCGAAGAAACTCGAGACCACGTTGCCGTAAGAGTTGGTGATCACCGACATCATGATCAGCCCCGGCACGATGTACTCCATGTAAGTGAAGCCACCCATGTCACCGATCTGGCGACCGATCAGATTGCCGAAGATCACGAAGTACAGAACCATGGTGATCGCCGGCGGCAGCAGCGTTTGCGGCCAGATCCGCGTGAAGCGTTTGACCTCGCGGTAAACAATGGTCTGCAGGGCGACGAGGTTGGGACGGAATTCGGAACTCATACCGCCACCTTCGACAGTTTTTTCTCGACCAGGGACACGAACAGCTCCTCGAGGCGATTGGTTTTGTTACGCAGGCTCAATACTTCGATGTTCTGCTGCGCCAACTGGGTGAACAACGCCGTGATGCCCATGGATTTGTCGACCTGGACTTCCAGGGTATGGCCGTCGATCAACCGGGCCGGATAGCCGAGCAATTGCGGCGCGGCGCTCAAGTCGTTTTTCAGGTCGAGCAAGAAGGTTTCCACGTGCAACTGGCCCAGCAATTGTTTCATGCTGGTGTTCTCGACGATGGTGCCGTGGTCGATGATGCCGATGTTGCGACACAACTGCTCAGCCTCCTCCAGATAGTGCGTGGTGAGGATGATGGTGATGCCTTTCTGGTTCAGTTCGGTGAGGAACGTCCACATCGAACGGCGCAGCTCGATATCAACACCTGCGGTCGGTTCATCGAGGATCAGCAGACGCGGTTCATGCACCAGTGCGCGGGCAATCATCAAGCGCCGCTTCATACCGCCCGACAGCGAACGCGACGGCACATCGCGCTTGTCCCACAAGCCCAGTTGGGTCAAATACTGCTCGGCGCGTTCCTTGGCGATCTTCGCCGGAATGCCGTAGTAACCGGCCTGGGTCACGACGATATCGAAGGTCTTTTCAAACTGGTTGAAGTTGAATTCCTGGGGCACGACGCCGATCGAGCGCTTGAGCTGCGCAGGATTTTTGTCCAGGTCATGACCGAAGATATTCACCGTGCCGCTGGTCTTGTTCACCAGTGTCGAGAGAATGCCGATGGTCGTGGATTTGCCGGCACCGTTGGGGCCGAGCAAGGCGAAAAAGTCACCTTCGGCGACGTCCAGATCGATACCACTCAAGGCCTGGAACCCGTTGCCGTAGGTTTTGGTTAGCTGCCGGATGGACAGAGCGGAACTCATATCTGATTTACGCACCATTGAAGGGAAAAAGGAGACGGCGGCGAAGGATCGAACCGCAGCGCAAGTGCGCAATGGTGCTTGCCGCCGCCGTACAAGTACAGTCAAGTGTGTCGATAGTAGGTATTAAGTCAACGCGGTCATAACCGCTTTCTGGTAGGCCGAACGCTGCTTCAGGCGCTCGTACCAGGCTTGGAGATGGGGTTGCGGGGCGCGTTCGATGGGCATCTCGAACCAGGCATAAATGAAACTGCCCAACGGGATATCGCCCATGCCGATGTCATTGCCGGAAAGATATGGCTGACTGGCCAAGGCACTGTCGGCCATGCTCAGCAACTCGTTGCATTCCTTGATCGCGGCGTTGATTGCCGTCCAGTCCTGCTTGTCCGCCGGCGTGCGCAGCACACCCCAGAACACCGTGCGGAAAGGACCGGCAAAACTCGACGTGGTCCAGTCCATCCACTTGTCAGCGACGGCGCGCGCCTGCGGATCTGCCGAATACCAATGGCTGTCGGGCGCATGTCTGGCCAGCAGATAGCGGACGATGGCGTTGGACTCCCACAACACAAAACCGTCGTCATCGATCACCGGCACCCGCCCGTTCGGGTTCATCGCCCGATACTCGGGTGTGTCGACCACGCCGAATGCGCCGCCGGCATCAATCGCTTCGTAGGCCAGGCCGAGCTCCTCGGCGGCCCACAATGGCTTTCTGACATTCGATGAGTTTTTCCGTCCCCAGATCTTCAGCATGACCGCCTCTTTTCAAATGAGTGGGCAGGCAGCATACGCCGGATCAGGTACGGCTCAAATCACTCTGCATATCGCCCAGCAACTGTGGTTGCTGATCAGTGAACAGATGCGGATAGCACTTTTGCAGATGCTCGAAGAAGAACGTTTCCGGCACATCGGAAAATTGCCCGTGGTCGACCAGATACTCCATCAACTGCGCACCGTCACGGTTGAACGGATGGAAAACGCTGTCGTTGATGCCGTCGAACTCAAGCGGCGCGACATTGAACAACTCGCAGAGCTTCTGGTTGAACGCCGGTGTTGCCTTGATCCAGCGATCATTGAGAAAGAACTCGGTATAGCCGTGCATGGCGAACATATCGCTTTTCAGCAACTCGAGCAGACGCGGGGTCGACAGGTGATTTTTCACATCGGCCAGACCGATGCGCGCCGGGATCCCGCAATGCCGCGCGCAGCCCGCCAGCAGCGTGGCTTTCGGTACGCAATAACTCTCCCCCGTCGCCAGCGCATAACTGCCGCACAAGGTCTGCGGATCGCGGCTGAAGGTGTAGGGGTTGTAGCGCACCGCCTCACGCACGGCGTAATAAAGACTGATCGACTGCTCGAGCGGATCGCGACTGATGCCCCGATGCAGTTCGGCGAACTCCACCACCGCCGGGTGGTCACTATCGATGAAGCGGCCGGGACTCAGATACTCGTGCATGACGACAATCTCCTGGGTGAGCCCCGAGTCTAGCGATACCTTCAGCACAGAGATAACGACGTTTCGGCCAAACTTGCACGCAAAGACGCGGGATCAGCGAACGATTTCCCACAGGTGTTGCCCACCGAACCTACGAACACCATCCGGGGTTTCCCACGATTTCAATCACCTTGGTCTGACCACCCGCTTTTACAGATGCCGTCTAAGCTCTGGAGGGTCGATTTGCCTTGGTTCACGGAGGACTGAATATGCTGTTGTTGTGGATACTGGTTTTGATCGTTGGCGTGGCGTATCTCGCCCACCGGCGTATTTCCCCTCTGCCTGCGTTGGGCATCGTTGCCGCCTACCTGCTGGCGATGGGCATTTTCAGTCATGCGCCGGGCTGGTTATTGGCGGTGTTGTGGATCTTGCTGGCGGTGGTCGCCGCACCGCTGCTGCTGCCTGACCTGCGCCGCAAACATTTCACTGCGCCGCTGTTCAGCTGGTTCCAGAAAACCCTGCCGCCGATGTCGCAGACCGAACGCGACGCGATCGACGCCGGGACCGTGTGGTGGGACGGCGAGCTGTTCAGCGGCCGCCCGGACTGGGACAAGCTGCTGGCCTATCCCAAGGCGCAATTGAGCGAAGAAGAACAGGCGTTCATCGACGGCCCGACCGAAGAGCTTTGCGCGATGGTCACTGACTGGCAGATCGGCCAGTCGATGGACCTACCGGCCGAAGCCTGGACGCACATCAAGGAACACGGCTTTTTTGCCCTGATCATTCCGAAAGAATTCGGCGGCAAAGGCTTCTCTGCATACGCGCACTCGCAAGTGGCGATGAAACTGGCCACCCGCAGCGGTGACCTCGCCTCCACTGTCATGGTGCCGAACTCACTCGGCCCGGCCGAACTGCTGCTGCATTACGGCACCGACGAACAACGCAATCACTACCTGCCGCGTCTGGCCCGGGGCGATGACATTCCGTGCTTTGCCCTCACCGGCCCGCTCGCGGGTTCCGATGCCGGCGCGATGCCCGACACCGGGATCATCTGCAAAGGCCAATGGCAAGGTCAGGAAGTCATCGGCCTGCGCCTGAACTGGGAAAAGCGTTACATCACTCTTGGCCCCGTGGCCACCCTGCTCGGCCTGGCTTTCAAGGCCTATGACCCGGAACATCTGCTGGGCGACAAGGAAGACCTTGGCATCAGTCTGGCACTGATCCCGACCGACACCCCCGGCGTGGAAATCGGTCGTCGTCACCTGCCGCTGGGCGCGGCATTCATGAACGGCCCGAACTCCGGCAAGGATGTGTTCATCCCGCTGGACTTCCTTATCGGCGGTCAGGAAATGCTCGGCAAGGGCTGGATGATGCTAATGAACTGCCTGTCGGTCGGCCGTTCGATCTCGTTGCCGGCCGTCGGGACCGGCGCAGCCAAATTCACCAGTCTGGTCACGGGTCAGTACGCGCAGATTCGCGAGCAGTTCAACGTGCCGCTGTCGGCGTTCGAAGGTATTCAGGAGGCCATGGCGCGCATCGGCGGCAACGCGTGGATGATGGACGCGGCACGCATGCTTACCGCCAACGCGGTGGACCTGGGCGAAAAACCTTCGGTGCTGTCGGCGATCCTCAAGTACCACCTCACCGAACGCGGCCGCGAGTGCATCAGCCATGCGATGGATGTGCACGGCGGCAAGGCGATCATCATGGGGCCGAACAACTACCTCGGGCGCAGCTGGAACGGTGCGCCGATCTTCATCACCGTGGAGGGCGCAAACATCCTTTCGCGCAACCTGATGATCTTCGGTCAGGGCGCGATTCGCTGCCATCCGTTTGTACTGAAGGAGATGGCTCTGGCCGGCCGCGAAGACAAGGATCAGGCGTTGAAAGAGTTCGATGGCCTGCTGCTCAAACACATCGGTTTCGCCGTAAGCAACGCGGCCAGCACGCTGGTGCTGAACCTCGGTTTCGGCCACTTCGAACATGCGCCGGGCGACAAGATCAGTCAGGGTTACTTCCGCGCACTCAATCGCCAGGCAGCGGCATTTGCCATGCTCGCCGACTTCAGCATGATGCTGCTCGGCGGCGAACTGAAGCGTCGTGAGCGTCTGTCGGCACGTTTGGGTGATGTATTGAGCAACTTGTATCTGGCCTCGGCTGCGCTTAAGCGTTACCACGATCTGGATTCGCCGCCCTATATGGAACCGCTGTTCCGTTGGGCGATGGAAGAAAGCCTCGGCCAATCGGAACGGGCGCTGGATGAGTTGCTGCGCAACTTCCCGAACAAAGTGTTCGGTTGTCTGTTGCGAGTCATCGTTTTCCCGTTCGGTCGTCGTCACAAAGGCCCGTCGGACAAACTCGGTGCCGAAGTGGCTGGCGTGATTGGTCGCGCCAAGGGCGATCCGGCGCTGGAAGAACTGCTTGCCGGTTGCTATCGCCCACAGTCGGCAGACGATGCCGTCGGCGCGCTGCAACACGCCAGCGATCTGCTGAATGCTGCGCAGCCGTTGCACAAAAAACTGCACACCTCGCTGAAAAGCGGTCAGGTCAAACCGGTCGCGGGTGAACACGCCATCGATGCCGCGCTTGAAGCTGGAGTATTGCAACCAGTGGAAGCGCAGAGTCTGCGCGATGCCGAAGCGGCGCGACGCAAGGTGATCGACGTCGATGATTTCGACAAAGAGGAGCTGGCGCTGGCAGAGGGCAAAGTCCGCTGATCCTGACAAACATGTCCAACAGGGCGCAGGAGCTTTATACTCCCGCGCCCGTTTTGCTCTTGAGGACTTATCTCGTGTCCAACGTCGTTGCCGATCATCTTGTTTTGCTCGACCACCTGCGCAGTATCCTGGTCGCCGTAGGTGAGGCCGAACAGGTTCCCGAAGAAAGCCATGCCCTGTTCGTGGAGCGTTTCGACGAACTGCTGGCATCGCTGCCGATCGATCCGATCGAAAGCCAGTACCTGGGACAGGACATCCTGACTCAAGTGATTACCCGTTACCCGCAAATCGCCCACCTGATCCCGCGCGATCTGCTGTGGTTCTTCGCCGGTGATTGCCTGCACTACCTGGCCGATGAAGAGATCGACATGTATCAGGCACTGGAAGAACGCCGTTACGAAGCCGAACAGAACGATGAACCGTTCGACTGGAACCAGGAAAAACAGCTGCTGGCGATGTCCGCTCAGGACAGCAAGCACTGATTTAACTGTTTGGTTGAAGGTCAAAAGATCGCCGCCTTCGGCAGCTCCTACAGTGGACTCACGCAATCCCCTGTAGGAGCTGCCGAAGGCTGCGATCTTTTGCTTCTGCGTTACAGCAATCCCTCGCTTTCCGGTAATTCATACGCCATGGCTGCGTTACTCGCACCACCTGACTTACCCGGCTTGCTCAAGGTCGGTTCTTTCTCCAGGCATTCCACCAGATAGTCGATAAACACCCGCAATTTGGGTGGTAGATAACGCGTCGGCGAGTGCAGCAACCACAGTCCACCGTGATAGGACGCAAGGAAGGTCCAATCCGGCAGCACCTGGACCACCAACTTTTGCTCCAGCGCATAGCGGGCAGTGAAATACGGCAGACTGCCGATGCCGATGTGCTGCAACACTGCGCCCAATCGCACACCGGTGTGATTGGCGGCATAGCGACCGCGGACACCCACCGTTACCGCTTTGCTGCCTTTCTTGAATTTCCAGCGCGCATCGCTCGGGGTTTCGCCCAGATAGATACAACTGTGATTGAGCAAATCATGCGGGTGAGTCGGTGTGCCGTGTTCGGCCAGGTATTGCGGCGTGGCACAGAGCAAGTGGTCAATGGTCAGCAATTGCCGCCCGACCAGCCCGGCCGGTGGTCGATCGGTGATGCGAATCGCCAGATCGACATGGTCGTCGATCAAATCGACCTGACGATCCTCCAGCAACAACTCGACATCGACCTTGGGATAGCGTCGCAGAAACTCGGGCATGTGCGGATGAATCACAAAGCGCCCTACCGCTTTCGGTACGCTGACCCGCACCAGTCCTTCGGCTTCATGGGTGAACTGGCCACTGATCTCCATGACCGATTTGGCTGCGCTGACCATTTCCTGACAGCGCTTGAATACCTCCTCGCCGCCATCACTCAAACGCAGCTTGCGCGTGGTGCGCTGCAGCAGCCGCGTGGCCAAGGCTTTTTCCAGGCGCGAGATACTGCGGCTCACCGCTGACGGCGATGACCCCAGCTGCCGAGCGGCCTCAGAGAAGCTGCCGGTCTCCACGACCTTGACGAAAATCGCCATTTCACCGAGCAGCGGTAGCGGCAGATTGATGCTCACAGCGCACAAGTCCTTTGATGTTTGAACGGATTATCACGTTATTGCACGATTCATATAATAAAAAAAGAAACTTTAATAAGGGCATGGAATATGACGCTTCGCCTCTTTTTCCATAGTGATGACCTCAAGGCCAATGTGGAAGTCCTCGACTGCACGCCCCAAGAGCACGAATTCGCCGTGGTATTACGCGCCACGCTGTTTCACCCGCAGGGCGGCGGCCAGCCCTGTGATACCGGCTGGATCGGTGAAAGCCAGGTGCTGCGCGTGGTACAGGAGCCGGACCGGATCATCCATTTTGTCGATCGCCCGGTGGCGCTCGGCATGACCTGTATCCGCATCGACGAACAGCGCCGAAACTTCAATACACGCATGCATTCAGCCGGCCACTTGATCGGGCATTTCGTTCAGGCGTTGGGCTGGATGCCGATCAAGGCACACCACTGGCCGGACGAAGGTCGAGTGCAATTCAAACCCGGCGATGGTGCGCAGGAAGTCGATGCAGAGACCGTTCAACACGGAATCGCCCAGTGGATCGAGCACGATCTGCCGCGCCTGACCTCGCTGCGCGAAGGTGCGCGAGAAATCGGTTTCGGTGAACTGCCCGCCTATGGCTGTGGCGGCACCCATGTACGTAGCCTGAAGGATCTGGGCACTGTCACGATCGCGTCCCTTTCGCAGAAGAAAGGCACGTTGTCCGTCCACTACAGCGTGGATTGAGCATTTCGGACGCGGCCTCACGCAACGTCCGACGCCGGGGAACCGCATTCGCAGGTTCCGTTGACTATCGATAGATGGACCTAAAAAAATGATGCTAGACGTCGAGCGTCTCGATGAGACGTGCATAAAAAAACTGGCCAACGAAGAAGTCCTCGCCATCCGCGTCAAAGGCTTTTTGCCTGAGCCGCTGGCCATTCAGATTGGCGACAAGATTCTCGCTCCAGGCTTTGAGGGTTACATCAACGCACCGAGTATCGGCCGCATCGGCATGGCCTTTTATGAGGCGGAAAATCAACCGTTGCTGATTGAGGACTACTTCGAACGCGCCACCAGCAACATCGCCGAACTGCGCAATCGCTGCGCGCCCTACTCTTCACCGATCGACACCTTGCGCTGCATGCTCGACGAATCCTGGCCCGCCGGCGCACACCTGGAAAACCTCTACGGCCGGAAAATGTATGTTGGCCTTTCGCGAGTGGTGAAACCGGGGGTGTGCTTCCTCGCCCACCACGACATCTTCGCCAAGGACGCCCCGGACAGCTTCCAGGCCCGCAGCCTTGAGGCGCAGTTTGCCTGCAACGTCTACCTGAACATGCCGACCGAAGGCGGCGCGTTGCAGATGTGGGACGACGACATCAGCCCCGATCAATTCGACGAAATGCGGGGTGACAGCTATGGCATCGAACCGGCGCTGCTCGGCCCGCCGGCCCTCGAAGTGAGACCGCAACCCGGCGATTTCATCATGTTCAATTCGCGTCGCATGCACTCGGTGACCCCGGGCGTGGCAGACCCGCGCTTGAGTCTTTCCTTTTTTGTCGGCTATCGCGGCAATGCTTCACCCCTGACCTACTGGAGCTGAGATGTATTCGAATTATCTGGGCGAGTTTTTGGCGCTGGCTACCATTCACTTTCTGGCCGTGGTTGCTCCCGGCCCGGACTTCGCAGTCACTATTCGCCAGAGCGTACGCTTCGGCCGACTGGTGGGAATCTGTACGGCGCTGGGGATCGGCGCGGGGATTTCCGTGCACGTGCTGTACACGCTGCTGGGAGTCGGGGCGCTGATGCACACCACACCGTGGTTGCTGACCGTGGCCAAAGTGATTGGCGGGGCTTATATCCTGTATCTGGGTGTCAGCCTGTTGCGCAGCAAGCCGAAATCGTCCCTTGAAGGTGAAAAGACCAGCGAGGAGCCGGTGGTTGAACAGACGTTATTCAAGGCCTTCAGCACCGGTTTTCTGACCAATGCGACCAACCCCAAGGCCACGCTGTTTTTCCTGGCCATCTTCACCACGATCATCAGCGCCAGCACGCCCCTGCAGATCCAGGCCTTTTACGGGCTGTGGATGTGCTTTGTGAATGCGCTGTGGTTTGTTGTGGTCGCGCTGTTTTTCTCAAGCAATCGGGTTCGCTTGCTGTTCATGCGCATGGGCCATTGGTTTGAACGCACGATGGGCGTGGTGCTGATTCTGTTTGCCGGTCGCCTGATGCTGTCCTGGTAAGCCGACGCATAACGCAAAAGGCCCGCCGAATCGCTTCGGCGGGCCTTTTTCATGACTGATGACTCAACTACAAATCGTGCGCATACAAAAACGCCGCTCAGTTGAGCGGCGTTTTTGTGAATATGGAGCGGGAAACGAGACTCGAACTCGCGACCCCGACCTTGGCAAGGTCGTGCTCTACCAACTGAGCTATTCCCGCAATGGCGTCCCCTAGGGGACTCGAACCCCTGTTACCGCCGTGAAAGGGCGGTGTCCTAGGCCACTAGACGAAGGGGACACAGGCTACAACTTTCACTAATAAAAACGCCGCTCACTGAGCGGCGTCTTTAGAATTTGGAGCGGGAAACGAGACTCGAACTCGCGACCCCGACCTTGGCAAGGTCGTGCTCTACCAACTGAGCTATTCCCGCAAATGGCGTCCCCTAGGGGACTCGAACCCCTGTTACCGCCGTGAAAGGGCGGTGTCCTAGGCCACTAGACGAAGGGGACACGCTACCCGGAACACATGGTGTGTGTTTCGGTGTCCAGATCCTTGTCCGAAGACTTGGTTCTGGTTTCACTCAGCACCGCCCGAAAGCACTGCTGTTTAAAATTGGAGCGGGAAACGAGACTCGAACTCGCGACCCCGACCTTGGCAAGGTCGTGCTCTACCAACTGAGCTATTCCCGCATTGGCGTCCCCTAGGGGACTCGAACCCCTGTTACCGCCGTGAAAGGGCGGTGTCCTAGGCCACTAGACGAAGGGGACACGCTACAACATTCACTCCCTGCCGCGCTTCGCTGTGTGCTTTACGCTGCAAGTGGCGCGCATTCTATGGATGGATTGAGAGGTCGTCAACCCCTTGATATAAATTTATTTAAATCAATGACTTCGACCTGCTTTACGGCGGCAACCGGGCTTTTCCGTCGCCCGACGATTGACGCCTATATTCCGCCACTCGCCAAGACGTTATAGTCCACCGCACAGTGATGGCAATCTGCACATGCATCGCCAGCATTCATATAAGCAGCGTGCGGCCGATACAGATTGAACCTGCCGATCCAACTCGTCGAGCGGCGCTAGGCGGCTAAATGCCCAGCCACTACACTCGCATGCGAACCCTATAAAGAGGTCTTACCGGTGACACCACTCATGATCACCCTGCTAGTCATAGCCGGGATCGCAATTCTGATCGCCATTGGCTACATGAACCATGTGGTGGAAAACAACAAACTGGAGAAGGCCCGTACCAAGGTCGAACTGAACGACCGCCTGCGCCGCTGCGGCGAACTGACCGAGACCTTTCCGGGCCAGTTCATGACCCCGGCCCTCAAGCTGCTGCTGACCCGCCTGGAGCTGAATGTCTGCCAGCGCCTGCTGAACCTGGAAAAAACCAGCGCCACCACCAAAGCGCGCATCACCGAACTGAGCGCATTGGTCGCCCAAGGCGAATCGATCCCGGTCAACAACCCTCCGGCGCCGATCCTGACCGAAGCCAAAGCCAAAGACGTGCGCTTCCTGCTCGAAGCCCTCCACGGCCAGATCACCCGCGCCGCCCACGACGGCTTCCTGCCACCGAACGAAGCCAAACACTGGATCCGCGAGGTCCGCCACATACTGGTGCTGCTGCACATCGAATTCTTCAACAACCTCGGCCAACAGTCCCTGCAACAAAACCAGCCCGGCCAGGCCCGCCTCGCCTTCGAACGCGGCGTGCAATACTTGCGCAAACAGCAGGATCCGCAGGTGTATGCAGAACAACTGCAATATCTGGAAAAACTGCTGGCCCGCGCCAACGCCCAGGTCATGGACAAAATTGCACCGGTTGAAGGTGAGGAGAACCAACTGACCGCCGGCCTAAAAGATGTAGAGGCCGATGCCGACTGGAAAAAGAAAGTGATTTACGACTGATTGCAGAGGTTGAAAGAGAAGCCACCGAGAGGTGGCTTTTTTTGTGGGCTCGCGGGTGTGAATCCGAAAGAAAACCGGTGAATGTGAGAACACTTTCGCGAGCAGGCTCGCTCCCACAGTTTGAACTGCGTGCATTCAGACAGAGATTGGTCGGCTGTCAGGCCGCCATCGCCGGCAAGCCAGCTCCCACAGGGTTTGAGTACATCCGGCAGAAATGGGTTGGCTGCCAGACCGCGATCGCGAGCAGGCTCACTCCTACAAGGGATTGAGTACATCTGACAGAGATTGGCCGGCTGTCAGGCCGCCATCGCTGGCAAGCCAGCTCCCACAGGGTTTAAGTACATCCGGCAGAAATGGGTTGGCTGCCAGACCGCGATCGCGAGCAGGCTCACTCCTACAATGGGATTGAGTTCATCTGACAGAGATTGGTCGGCTGTCAGGCCGCCATCGCTGGCAAGCCAGCTCCCAGAGGGTTTGAGTACATCCGGCAGAAATGGGTTGGCTGCCAGACCGCGATCGCGAGCAGGCTCACTCCTACAGTTTGAACTGCGTGCATTCAGACAGAGATTGGCCGGCTGTCAGGCCGCCATCGCCGGCAAGCCAGCTCCCACAGGGTTTGAGTACATCCGGCAGAAATGGGTTGGCTGCCAGACCGCGATCGCGAGCAGGCTCACTCCTACAATGGGATTGAGTACATCTGACAGAGATTGGCCGGCTGTCAGGCCGCCATCGCTGGCAAGCCAGCTCCCACAGGGTTTAAGTACATCCGGCAGAAATGGCTTGGCTGCCAGACCGCGATCGCGAGCAGGCTCACTCCTACAGAAAAGCAAAACAGCGCCCACCTCGCACCGCGTCGCTTCTCACCACTCAACAGGATGAGCGTTAGCTCGGCTGCAGCTCTTGATCTTAAAGCCCGTCGGCAGGCTGAGTGGAGGGATTGATCCGGGGGTGGGAGCGCAGCGACCGTTCGACGAAGTCGAACACATC
This sequence comes from Pseudomonas sp. IT-232MI5, assembly GCF_949767845.1. Lineage (NCBI taxonomy): Bacteria > Pseudomonadati > Pseudomonadota > Gammaproteobacteria > Pseudomonadales > Pseudomonadaceae > Pseudomonas > Pseudomonas sp. IT-232MI5. Next base: position 62,560 of record NZ_CATKQE010000058.1, on the reverse strand, counting down.
GAGAGGAGGTGCAGCGAAGCAAACCGTAGGCGATGCCCCCGGATCGATCCCGGAACGAAGGAACCCCGAGCCCCAGCGAGCGGGCCGAACGTCAGGGCGCAGACCTTTTGGTTACTTTTGGGGCGTTTGCCAAAAGTGACCCGCCGTAAGGGCGGAACCCTAATCAGCAACACCCGCAGCAACGGATATCCCCCCAAAACCCCAAGAGCCTGGTCGGCCCAAAGGCCGCCAAGCCCAAAGCGTCAAAGCCGAAAATGCCCAACCATCCCGCGCAACTCACTCCCCAACTGCGCCAGCTCAACACTCGAAGCCGCATTCCCGCGCATCGCGATCGACGACTGATCCGCACTCGCACGAATACTCGTCACACTGCGATTGATCTCCTCCGCCACCGAACTCTGCTCCTCGGCCGCCGCCGCAATCTGCTGATTCATCTGCTGAATCAACGACACCGCCGCCGCAATACTCCCCAGCGCACTCTCGGTCTGCAAAGCATCACTCACCGCCAGCTTCACCAACTCGCCGCTGCTCTGAATCTGCTGCACCGACGAATGCGCCGCCGAGCGCAATGCACTCACCAGTCGCTCAATTTCCTCGGTCGATTGCTGCGTGCGCCGAGCCAAAGCACGCACCTCATCGGCCACCACCGCAAAGCCCCTGCCCTGCTCCCCGGCCCGCGCCGCCTCGATCGCGGCATTCAACGCCAATAGATTGGTCTGTTCGGCGACACTCTTGATCACCTCCAGCACCGTGCCGATATTCTGGATTTCCGCACTCAGGCTTTCGATGCTGGAACTGGCCGACGTCGCCGAATCAGCCAATTGCTCGATGCGCGCCATGCTCTGGCGCACCACTTGCTGACCACTCTCGACCTTGTCATCCGCCGTTTGCGCGGCCACCGCCGCCTCTTCGGCATTGCGTGCAACGTCATGCACGGTGGCGGTCATCTGGTTCATCGCCGTGGCGACCTGCTCGGTTTCTTCCTTCTGGCTGCTGACCTCAAGGTTGGTCTGCTCGGTGACCGCCGACAACGATTGCGCCGAACTGGCCAATTGTTCGATCCCAGCCTGCAAGCCGCTGACAATCGTACTCAACCCCGCCCCCATCTGTTGCATCGCCAGCATCAACTGGCCGATCTCGTCACGGCGGGTCACTTCCACGGTCGCACTCAAGTCGCCGGCGGCAATCTGTTGCGCGACCTGGATCACGCTGCGCAATGGCGCGACAATCAGTCGGGTGATCAGCCACGCCGCGAACAAGCCGACCAACAACGCCAGCGCCGATGAACCAATGATCAGCAGCGAATTTTTCTTCAATTCCACCTGCATCGCGCCGTCTTCAGCGACATACGCCTGATTGACCCGCTCGACCACTTGGTCGGCACGTTGGTGCAATTGCTCGTAGACGGTTTTTTCCTGCGCGAGCAAGCCGGTGTATTCGGCAAGCTTGTCGTTGAAACCGGCGATATGTCCGGAGACTTCGTTGAGCACGGTCAGATAGCCTTCGTCCTTGACCGTGGTTTTCAGTTCTTCGGCCTGGGCCTGGGCCTGTGCGGCCTGTTCGATATTGCCCTTGCCGGCACCGTCGGCATCACCCTTGCGGCTTTGATCCAGACGAATCCGCGCTTCGTTCATCGCTTGCAGCATAAGCCGGGAGACCTGACTGACCTGACTGGCCTGCTCGATGAATTGCGCGCCGTCCTTGCCCTCGGTGTCCTTCAAGGTATATGCACCGTCGTCGGCAAGCCCGGCCTGCAATACGTCGAGGTTGTTGGCCACACTGGACACCGACCAACTGGCCATTTCCAGTGCCAGATCCTTGGCCTGAGTCAACGACACAAATTCATCGAACGCCTTTCGATAGGCTCCCAGCGACTGCTGCACATCATTCATGACCGGCACATTCGCCGCCGACTGCGTCTTGAGCTGATCAGCCAGAACGACCAGTTCGTCGACGCCCTTACGCAGCGCATCGGCGGTCTTCGGATTGCCTCGCAAAGCGTATTCCTGCTCGAGCAGGCGCACGTTGAGCAGGCCACTGTTGAGCGAGGACATCTGTTTCAGCCCGTCGAAACGCTGACTGATGGTTTGCAGGGACCAGACGCCAATGGCCGCCACCAGCGCAGTCAGGAGCAAAACCAGCACAAACCCGATACCCAGTTTTTTCGCCATACCGAGGTTGGCAAAACGTCCTTGCATGGCCGAAATCATTGCGCGTAGTCCCCTGCCATTGTCAGTAGAGCGAAGAGTCGCAACGGCCATCCACCGACACAAGTCTCTGGCGTCGGAATAATGGCAAAAAGCTACGCCCGCGTCGTTTTCAGAACACTTGAGGTCGATCCGAACCGGTGTGGCGGAAAAACTGCCGAGCGCGTGGATCGCATGCATAGGTAACGTTGATGCGCAGCCAGTCGCCCGACTCACCACTGGGACTGAACGCGTCAGGCGCTGACAGCAGCACGCCGCAGCGTTGAGCATGACGACGCACTCGAACCTGATCGGTCATGCGCGAGCGCGCCCAAATGAAAAGCCCACCCGCAGGTTTGCCGAACACCTCCCAATCAGCGTCCTCCAGCGCCTGCAGCGCGGCGGCGCGATCGGCATTCAAACGTTGACGCTGACGCTGCACCAGTTTGCGGTAAGCGCCACTGACCATCAGACTGGCCAGCACCGCTTCGGAAAACCTCGACCCCCCCAAACCACTGATCATCTTGACCTGCGCCAGCCGCCTGACGATTTCGCTGTCGGCGAAGACGAACCCGACCCGCAACGAGCTGCTCAGTGTCTTGGAAAAGCTGCCCACGTAAATGACGCGCCCCTCATGGTCCTGCGCCGCCAGTCGTGTGCCGTTGTCCGTGTGCAAGTCCGCATAGACGTCGTCTTCAATCACGCGCAGATCGTAGGTCTTGCTCAGTTGCAGGATGCGTTGCGCAACGCTCGGCGACAGGCAAGTACCGGTAGGGTTGTGATGATGGCTGTTGATGAACAATGCGCCGGGGCGAAACTGTTGCAGCACAGCCTCGAGCGCTTCGATATCCGGCCCGTTCGGGGTACGACGCACCTCAAGCATGTGCACGCCATGCAGACGCAGCAGATCAAACAGCGGCGCGTAACCGGGCGTTTCGACCACCACGCAGTCTCCTGACTTGAACAAGGTACGCACGATCAGATCCAGCGCATGGCTGGCACCGCAGGTACTCAGCAACTGCGCACTGCGGGCCTCGATATTGAGCAGCTTCAGGCGCTTGACGATCTGCTCGCGCAACGCTGGAAGCCCAAAGGGTGTGCTGTAGTTGAACAGACTGGCCATATCGGTGCGCGCCACCTCGCGCAGCGCATAGCTGAGGTCGTCAGGCTCGCGCCAGCTTTGCGGCAGACCACCAGCACCCAGCTTCAAGCCACCGGCCGTCTCGCACACTGCATCGCACCAGGCATACCGCCCCCCGAACAGCGCCAGTTCATCCTCTGCGCCCAGTGTCGACGGCGAGGCGGCGACGATGAATCCGGTGCCTTGGCAGGTGCTTAGAACGCCCTGCGATACCAGACGCTCACAGGCCTCGACCACACACGACTGGCTGAGCAGATTACCCCGGGCGATTTGCCTCACGGAGGGCAAACGAGTGGCCGGCGGTACGCCATTTTGCAGGATCCACTCGGTCAGTCCGTCAACAATCTGCTGCACGACCGGCACCATTGCCTGTCGATCAATTCTCAATTCCATGAGCAAGCAAACTCCTGTCCGTTTTGCTGGCGGCAGTAAATCACAGCCGCGCCGGACAGGCTGTGCGACAACGCCGCCAAAAGCGACCGTTCTAACCGTTTGATACACATTGTTTAAGGGACTTCACGGAACTGACCGTGACCCACAAAAAAGCCCGCAATGAATGCGGGCTGTTTTTTCTGGCGCTTTATTCAGAAAGCGGTGACGCCGCCATCCACTGCCAGAGAGTGGCCCGTGGTGAAGGCGGCACCGTCGCTGCACAGGTACAACACAGCGCTGGCAATTTCCTCGACCTTGCCGATGCGACCGACCGGGTGCATCGCGTTGGCGAATTCGCCCTTCTTCGGATCAGCCTCATAAGCGCGGCGAAACATGTCGGTATCGATCACCGCCGGACACACAGCGTTGACGCGGATTTTCTTTTTCGCGTACTCAATGGCTGCCGATTTGGTCAAGCCAATCACCGCATGCTTGGACGCCGCGTAGATGCTCATCTTCGGCGCCGCGCCCAGTCCCGCCACCGAGGCAGTATTGACGATCGCCCCGCCGCCCTGCGCCAGCAACAATGGCAGTTGATACTTCATGCACAGCCAGACGCCTTTGACGTTGACGCCCATGATTGCGTCGAACTCATCCATCGAGCCTTCAGCGAGTTTGCCTTTTTCGATTTCGATACCGGCATTATTGAAGGCGTAGTCCAGACGACCGTAGGTATTGATCACCTCGTCCATCAGATTCTTCACTTCGCTTTCGACGGTCACGTTGCAACGCACGAAGGTCGCTTCGCCGCCAGCGGTACGAATCAGCGCAACGGTGCCCTCGCCCCCTGCCGCGTCCAGGTCGGCGACCACCACTTTCAGGCCTTCGGCAGCGAACGCCTGCGCGGTTGCACGGCCGATGCCGTTGGCGGCGCCGGTGACTACGGCAACCTGACCGGAAAACGTCATGCTCATTGTTATGTCCTCGAAGGGATGGATGCAGGGGATGTGTGGAATGGCAGCATAGCCATTGAGGTCTGCCGAGCGTCAGCACTATCCAATGGCTGTTTATGTGCCCATGCGTTGCAGTGATAAAACCAACCCGGTGATCATCACTGCACTGGATCGGCGTGCATTCGCCGCATCAGCCAACCTTGCGCCAATGCCGGCGAAGGTCTATCAACAAAGCTTCATTCCGTTCGAGTGCCTGTCATGACCAACCAGACCAATCGCCAGTTCCTGCTCGCCAAACGCCCGGTGGGCGCGGCAACCCGCGAGACCTTCACCTATCAGGAAGTCCCGGTGGGTGAACCGGCGGCGGGGCAGATTCTGGTCAAGAACGAATACCTGTCCCTCGACCCGGCCATGCGTGGCTGGATGAACGAAGGCAAGTCCTACATCCCGCCGGTCGGTATCGGCGAAGTCATGCGCGCGTTGGGTGTAGGCAAAGTCGTTGCTTCGAACAATCCGGGCTTTACCGTCGGGGACTACGTCAACGGCGCCATTGGCGTGCAGGATTATTTCCTCGGTGAGCCAAGAGGTTTCTACAAAGTCGATCCGAAACTGGCAGCGCTGCCGGTGTATCTGTCGGCACTGGGCATGACTGGCATGACCGCCTATTTCGCCCTGCTGGATGTCGGTGCACCGAAGGCCGGCGACACCGTTGTGCTGTCCGGTGCGGCGGGCGCAGTGGGCAGCATTGCCGGGCAGATCGCCAAGATCAAAGGTTGCCGTGTGGTTGGCATTGCCGGCGGTGCCGACAAGTGCAAATTCCTCATTGATGAACTGGGCTTCGACGGCGCCATCGACTACAAGTCCGAAGACGTTGTAGCCGGGCTTAAACGCGAATGCCCGAAAGGCGTCGACGTCTATTTCGACAACGTTGGCGGCGACATCCTCGATGCGGTGTTGAGTCGGCTTAACATGAAAGCGCGCGTGGTGATCTGCGGCGCGATCAGCCAGTACAACAACAAGGAAGCGGTCAAAGGCCCGGCCAACTACCTGTCGCTGCTGGTCAATCGCGCGCGGATGGAAGGTTTTGTGGTGATGGACTATGCCGCGCAATACGCCAGCGCCGCGCAGGAAATGGCCGGCTGGATCGCCAAGGGGCAGCTCAAGAGCAAGGAAGATATCGTCGAAGGCCTGGAGACGTTCCCGGAGACGCTGATGAAATTGTTCAGCGGCGAGAACTTCGGCAAGTTGGTGTTGAAGGTTTAAGCCCACCACAAAACAAAGGTAGGAGTGAGCCTGCTCGCGATAGCGGTGTGTCAGTCAACATTAACGTTGTTTGACACACCGCTATCGCGAGCAGGCTCACTCCTACAGGGTTTCGCGGTGTCTGATCAGGCGATTTCGGCTACAACCGAAGCCAACGCCTTGGCCGGATCCGCCGCCTGGCTGATCGGACGGCCAATCACCAGATAATCGGAACCGGCATCCAGCGCCTGACGCGGGGTCAGAATGCGGCGCTGATCGTCCTGCGCGCTGCCCGCCGGACGAATCCCCGGGGTCACCAGTTGCAGCGACGGATGCGCGGTTTTCAGTGCCGTGGCTTCCAGCGCCGAGCACACCAGACCGTCCATGCCAGCCTTCTCGGCCAGTGCAGCCAGACGCAGCACTTGTTCCTGCGGTTCGATATCCAGACCGATACCGGCCAGGTCTTCACGCTCCATGCTGGTCAGCACGGTCACGCCGATCAGCAACGGCTGCGGGCCGCTGCGCTTGTCCAGCTCTTCACGGCAAGCGGCCATCATGCGCATACCACCGGAGCAATGCACGTTGACCATCCACACGCCCATCTCGGCGGCGGCTTTCACGGCCATCGCGGTGGTGTTGGGAATGTCATGGAATTTCAGGTCGAGGAATACTTCAAAACCCTTGTCACGCAGGGTGCCGACAATTTCGGCGGCGCAACTGGTGAACAGTTCCTTGCCCACTTTGACCCGGCACAGTTTCGGGTCCAACTGGTCGGCCAGCTTCAGTGCGGCGTCACGGGTAGGGAAATCCAGGGCGACGATGATAGGAGTCTGGCAGGCGGACATGAATGGGCTCTCAGGCAGGTCGAAATCGGCGCGCATTGTAGCGGAACCGGCAGCGGCGCGGCACCCGATGATCGGTAAATCGTCGCACCAACCGTGATCAGCATAGCGCTCGCTGCTATTGTGTCGACTCCGATACACAGCCGACACGCCAGCAACAAGCATCCGCGCTAGCCTCGCCAGCCGCAACACGTCCTTACATCAGCACTTCCCGCCTCGCGGCTGGACGCCTATGCTGAAACCACCACCTCGCAGCCCATCTTTTGTGGTTGGCGGCCTACTGGCAGATGAACAGCCTCATGCACAACACCCAAATGACCGCGACGGATGAGCCTAAAGACGACAAGCGCTGGAGCATTCGCGCGCTGATCGTCGACGATGACGTGCCGATTCGCGAGCTGATGATCGATTACCTCGCCCGCTTCAACATCCACGCCAGCGGCGTCACCGACGGTGCGGCGATGCGTCAGGCGCTGCTGGCCGAGCATTTCGATGTCGTCGTGCTGGACCTGATGCTGCCCGGCGAAGACGGCTTGTCGCTGTGCCGCTGGCTGCGCGCTGAATCGGACATCCCGATCCTGATGCTCACCGCTCGCTGCGAACCGACCGACCGCATCATCGGCCTGGAACTGGGCGCCGACGACTACATGGCCAAACCGTTCGAACCGCGCGAACTCGTCGCGCGCATCCAGACCATTCTGCGCCGGGTGCGTGACGACCGCACCGAACAACGCGCCAACATTCGTTTCGACAACTGGCGCCTGAACAGCGTCCTGCGCCAATTGATCGCCGACGATGGTCTGGTGGTGCCGCTGTCCAACGCCGAATTCCGCCTGCTGTGGGTGTTTATCGAACGTCCGCGCCGGGTGCTCAGCCGCGAGCAATTGCTCGACGCAGCCCGGGGTCGCTCGATCGAAGCCTTCGACCGCAGCATTGATTTGCTGGTCTCGCGCCTGCGGCAGAAACTCGGCGATGACCCGAAAGCCCCACAGTTGATCAAAACCGTGCGCGGTGAGGGTTACCTGTTCGACGCGCGAGACATCGGCTGATGCGGGCGCGCTTCGACACGCTGTTCGGGCGCCTGTTTGGCGTGCTGTTCGTGGCGATCGTCCTCGCGCACCTGCTGGCTTTCACCTGGTTCCGTCTCTACGGCCCGCCCCCGCCTCCGCCGCCTCCGGAGTTCTCCCAGGGCGCCAATGGCCAAGCAATGGCGCAAGACCCGCGCTACCCGCCACGGCCACCGCGTCCGTGGTTCGGTGGCCCGGTGGTGCCACTGACCTTTCAGTTCATCACGCTGATGATCGCGGCCTGGTACGGCGCCAAACTGCTCAGTCGCCCGATCCAGCGCCTGAGCGACGCCGCCGAACGCCTCAGCGAAGACCTCGACAGCCCGCCACTCGACGAGTCCGGCCCACGGGAAGCACGACAAGCCGCCTACACCTTCAACCTGATGCAGCGGCGCATTCGCGAACAGGTGCAGCAGCGCGCACGAATGCTCGGCGCCGTGTCCCACGACCTGCGCACACCGCTGTCACGCCTGAAACTGCGCTTGGAAAACATCAGCGATGAAAAGCTGCAAGGCCAGATGCGTCAGGACCTGGACGACATGATCGGCATGCTCGACGCCACCCTCACCTACCTGCACGAACAGCGCACCAGCGAAGCCTTGCAGTTGATGGATGTGCAGGCGCTGGTCGAATCGCTGTGCGAAAACGCTCAGGACCAGGGCGCCGACGTGCAGGTCAGCGGCCACTGCGCGCCGTTGCCGGTGCAGCCGATGGCGCTGCGTTCGTGCATCAACAACCTCATGGACAACGCCCTGCGTTATGCCGGCCAGGCGCGCATCGAGTTACAAGATCAACGCGAGCAACTGCTGATCCACGTGATCGACCATGGCCCGGGGATTGCCGAGGACAAACGTGAAGCGGTGTTCGAGCCGTTTTATCGGCTGGAAGGTTCGCGCAATCGTAACTCCGGCGGTGTGGGGCTGGGCATGACCATTGCCCGCGAGGCGGCGCAGCGTTTGGGTGGGCAGCTCAATCTCGAAGAAACCCCGGGCGGCGGCCTTACCGCCATCATTCGCCTGCCGCGCCCCTGAAAACACCACCGTCCAATGTGGGAGCGAGCCTGCTCGCGAAGGCGTCAACTGATCCAACATCTCTTTTGAATGTACCGGCCTCTTCCCGAGCAAGCTCGCTCCCACAGAGTTCGGCGGTGTTCATTCTGCCGTGTGTACCCACCGGTACAAACCCCACATACCCCCGACAACTTGTGCCCTGAGGCTGCATAAGCCGGTACACCCACCGGTTTGCCATTCCAGGGAGTGAGTCCAATGATCGGTAGCGTCAGCAACTACACAAGCTATACCAGCACCAGCAGCACCTCCACGCAAAACGCGCGCAGCCAGCAACTGCAAAAAGAACTGTTCGCCAAACTCGACAGCAACAGCGACGGCGCAGTGGATCAGAACGAACTGAAAAGCGCCCTGTCGCAGAAGTCCAACGACGGCCTGCTGGTCAACCTGAGCAAACAGTTCGGTGATCTGGACAGCGACGCCAGCGGCAGCCTCAGCGCCGAAGAAATGACCGCCATGGCGCCGCCTCCGCCACCGCCACACGATCAAGCTCCGGACACCGATCTCGCCGACGCCCTGATCAGCGCCCTCGACACCGATGGCGACGGCGCCATCAGCAGCGACGAACTGAGCAGCGGCCTGACCAGCGCCGGCAGCAGCGCCGACAGCAACGAAATCTTCTCCGCCCTGGACAAGAACAAGGACGGCACCGTCAGCCAGGACGAACTCACCGCCAGCCTGACCCCTCCGCCGCCTCCGCCACCACAAATCAACAGCGACGAACTGTTCAGCCAACTCGACGCCGATGGCGACGACAGCGTGACCGCGACAGAACTCAGCAGCGCACTGCAAACCAGCAACAACAGCACCGCAACGACCAGCACCGACACCAGCGCCGCGCTGCTCAAGGTGCTCGATAGCGACAGCAGCGGCGGCGTGAGCAGTGATGAACTGAAAGCGGCGTTACAGGCTGGGAGAGAACGACCGGAGGAAGAACAGACCGCTTCGACCCAGAGCACCACTGAAGCGCTGAACCGCATGATTGCCAATCTGAGCAAACAGTACTCGCTGGAAAAAACGGCGTCGGTGGGCAAGTATTTGAATGTGGCGACTTGAGTCGACGCCATTATTTGCCACGGACAATCAAAAGCCCCTCACCCTAGCCCTCCCGAAACGTCGGACCGCCCATAGGGAGAGGGGACTGACCGAGTTGTTTGGGAGAGCTACACCGACGTGCGATACCGCGTTGAACGCAAATCAAACGCCGAACACCCCACGCTCTTCACCACTCAATAGGCCGAGTGTCAGCTCGCCTGCTTTTGATCTTGATCTTGATCCACGGGCGACGTCGGAAGGCTGAGTGGAGGGATTGATCCGGGCGTGGGAGCGCAGCGACCGTTTGGCGCAGCCAAACACAGCGGGAGTAGGTGCAGCGAAGCAAACCGGAGACGCTGCGCCCGGATCGATCCCGCAGCGAAGGAACCCCGAGCCCCAGCGAGCGGGCCGCACGTAGGAGCAAGCCTTTTGGGTTACCTTTTCGGCGTTTGGAAAAGGTGACCCGCCGTAAGGGCGGAACCCTAAGCCGCCGTTACCGCAGCAACGGATATTCACCCAAAACCCAAAACCGCTAGCGCCGCTCCTCAACCCGAGACTGACTCTTACTCCAATCCGTCAACAAACTATAAGCCACCGCCAACAACGTAGGCCCGATAAACAACCCGATAAACCCAAACGCAATCAACCCGCCAAACACCCCAAGCAACACAATCACCAACGGCAAATTCCCCCCGCGACTGATCAGATACGGCTTGAGCACGTTGTCCACGCCACTGATGATGAACGTCCCCCAGATCCCGAGAAACACCGCCATCCCATACTCACCTTTCCACGCCAGCCAGGCCGTCGCCGGCACCCACACCAACGGCGGCCCCATCGGAATCAGACTCAGCAGGAAGGTGACAATCCCCAGCACCAGCGCCCCCGGCACCCCGGCAATCAAAAAGCCGATCAACGCCAGAACTGCCTGCGCCGCCGCCGTGCCGATCACCCCGTTGACCACCCGCTGCACCGTGCCGGCCACCAAGTCGATGTAATACCCCGCCCGATCACCGATCAGCCGCTGCAGCAGACTGTGTACAAACGCCGCCAGTCGCGGCCCGTCACGATAGAAAAAGAACACAAAGACAATGCTCAGGGTCAGCTCGAGAATCCCGCCGCCGATCTGCGCACTGCGCGCCAGCAGCCAGTTACCGACCTGCCCCAGATAAGGTTTGATCGACACCATCAGAGCGGCGCCCTGCTGATCGATGCTGTTCCACAGCCCGACCAGACGCTCGCCCACAAACGGCAGAGTCCCCAGCCACACCGGCGCTTCCGGCAGACCGTCGACCTGCACATCCTTGATAAACGCCGTGGCATCGCGCACATGATCCGCCAGGTTGAACCCCAGCCACACCAGCGGCGCGGCCACGAGCAACATCCAGCCCAACGTCAGAATCGCCGCAGCCAAGGATTCACGGCCATTGAGCCAACGGGTCAGCAGGCGCATCAACGGCCAACTGGCAAACGCCAGCACCGCGCCCCAGAACAGCGCCGACCAGAATGGCGCCATCACCCAGAGGCTGGCACCAAACAACACCAGCAGCAGGATCTGCACCAGCAGGCGATCATTATTGAGCATGTAAGGTCTCGAAAAAGTCAGTCAGGCAAAGAGTAGGCGAACACACGGCTCGTGCTCGCCAAAAACAGCTTACCGCAACAGATCGATGCGCAGGCCAGAGCCTTCGACACTGCCGGTTTCCATGCGTGCCGCCCGCACCCCCTGATTGATCAGCGCCTGGCGCCAGGCTTCGGCCTTTGGCCCTGACACCGTTACACGCAACGTCGTGTCGAGATTAAGTCCACGGGAAATCAACCGCAGCCAAGTGTCATCCGGCTCATTCACGCGATCAGGAAAGTCCAGCTCACCGGTGCTTTTGAGCTGACGCAACAAGGTTGCCGAAGTCGGCAGCAACTCACCCAGCGGTGCAACCGCCTCGAACTGTTCGACATGCAGATAGGCTTTGCGATTGCCACGGGTGATGCTGTAAAGCGCCACCAGCGTGTTGTCGCGCGGTGCGGCCAGCCTCAACAACAGATACGCCTGTTGTTCGTCAGCGCCGTACAACTTGGAGTTACCGAACACCTCGTTGGCCCAGAGGCTGCTTTCGCCGCAATCACGCGCCTGACACCAGAACAGCAATTCTGCGTCCTGCTTTTGCAGGGCCTCGCGGGCGGCGGTGAAGGCTTCGGTGGCGGAGTGTTCGGGGGGCAACTCGTAAGTCACCGACGTGATCTGGCCACGAGCAGTGACCTGGCCGTCGAAGCGCAGTTGCCCGCTGATCTTGCGGATCGAGCCCAGCGGGTAGATGCGCTCCAGTTCAACCGGAGGGCGATAGTCGACGATCTGCGCATCGGCCAGACGCGGCACGATCTGCAGATCCTGGCTGCCCGGCACATCGGCGGCGAACGAAACGGTACTGAAACAGCACAGTGCCAACAGACTGAGTGACCGTATAGTCAGGCTCATCGGATCGGTAATGCTGGATGATTCGAGGTCGCAGCGGTGTAGAAATCCATCGTGGTTGTCTCCCATTTCAACCCGCCCAGCCTCGACAGTTGCCCGCAGCAAGTCAAGGAATGGCGAAGAACCGATTGAAACAGTCTGCGACAAGGTCGGCCCCGGCCTCATCGTTAAGGTGCAAATGGTGCCCGCCCGCCAACTGTTCCCGACTGAAGGGTAGACGCTCCAGCAACTCGGGATGTTTAGCCAGCATGCCGTCAGCCGCGACCACCAGATGCGCCGGGCAACTGACCCGCAGCGCGAAAGCCATTGCCTGTTCCTCGGTCAGGCGCAGCGGTGATGGCAAGGTCAGTCGATTGTCGGTGCGCCAGGTGTAGCCACCCGGTACCGGCATCAATCCGCGCTGAGCCAACAACTCGGCGGCTTCTCGACTGACCGCGACCAGCCCCTTCATCCGCGCTTCGATGGCACGGTCGAGGGTGTTGTAGACCGGTTTGCGTTTGTCGCGCAGATCCAGTTGCGCTTGCAGGGCCATGCCCATGCGTTCGGCGGCGTTTTCGCCTTTGTCTGTAGGAGGAATCACGCCGTCAATCAGTGCCAGATGACTGATGCGTTCCGGTAACGAACCCGCCAACACCATCGAGACAATGGCGCCCATCGAATGCCCGAGCAGGCCGAATCGCTTCCAACCAAGTTGCTCGGCGACCTGCAGCACGTCATGGGCGTAATCCCACAGGGCATAGCCGGCGCCGTTGGGTCGATGCCCGGAATGCCCGTGCCCGGCCATGTCCAGCGCGATGATGCGCAAGCCTTTGAGCTTCGGCGCCAGACGGGCAAAGCTGTTGGCGTTGTCGAGCCAGCCATGCAGCGCGATCACCGGCACACCGTCCTCGGGCCCGAACAAATGCGCGGCCAGTTCGATATGCGGCAGGCTCAGGCGGACTTCTTCGAAGGGCGGGCTCATGCGCAATCCTTGTCCTGGCGTTTTTCCCAACGGGTAAACAGGTTCTTCAACAACCGTGCGGTGTCCTGCGGGCGCTCAAGCGGGAACATGTGCCCGCCGGGCATGCTCAACGCCTCGCCTTGGGCCAGACGCGAAACGAAACGGGTGTGATGACGCATGACCACACGACTCTTGTGCCCGCGCACCACCGCCAGCGGCACCTGCAATTGCCGGGTGCGGCCAGGACTGGTGTGCGGCACGCCGCGATAGATGCTGATCTCGGTGGCCGGGTCGAAACGCAGGCGCAGTTTGTCGCCGACCTGATGCAAACCGTGTTGCAGGTAGGCATCGAAGCATTCCGGATCGAAACCACGGAACAGTGTCTTGCCAGCAAAATAGCTGCGCGCACTGTCGAGGTCGGCGAACTCTTCCCGCCGGCCCAGGGTGCGGCCCGCCGGGGTCAGTCTGTCGATGAAGCCAAAACGCTTGGCGGCACGGATCACCCACTGATCAGTGCGAGTCAACACGGGTGAATCAAGCATCACCACACCGCGATACAGCTCAGGGCAACGTAGCGCCGCGTGCAGGTGCAACACCCCGCCAAAGGAGTGGCCAACGCCCCACACTGGTTGATCCTGTTGCTGCAAATGGTGGATCAACTCATCGACAAGGTTGTACCAGTTGTCGTCCGCCGGGAAACGCGGGTCATGGGCATGCTGCTCCAGATGCGCAACCCGGTACTCAGGCGCCAGCGCCGCGAACAACTTGCCATAGGTGCCCGAGGGAAATCCGTTGGCGTGGGCGAAAAAGATCGGTTGCGACATGCTGGGTAAATCCATGAGCGGGAAACGTGGCGTTGATTGTCCGTAAGACCGCGTCCAGGAGCAATGACCGTAACTGCCAGGAATGATGACAGTCCGGTCAGGGCTATGGTGAGTCAGTCGGATCGCTACCCCCTCACCCCAGCCCTCTCCCCCAGGGGGGCGAGGGGGAAAGGGAGCCGATCTCCATGCTTTTCCGAATCTGTATTCGACTCGGTATCTCAGGTCGATGAAGCACGTGAAAACAACGAGGTCGACCCCCTCTCCCTCTGGGAGAGGGCTGGGGTGAGGGGCTGATCACTGAAGAAACTCACTCAACGTGCCGGCGGCTGCTCACCCAGCGGCACCACGGCCATGGTCAGCCGCGACACACAACTGGCCTTGCCTTCATCGCTGGTCAAACGGATATCCCATACATGGGTGGTGCGACCAATGTGAATCGGTTTGGCCACCGCCGTCACCCGGCCACTGCGCAAGCCGCGCAAATGGTTGGCGTTGATCTCGAGGCCGACGCAATAAAACTTGCTGGCGTCGATGCACAGATAGCTGGCCATCGAACCGACGGTTTCCGCCAGCACCACCGATGCGCCACCGTGCAGTAAGCCGTAGGGCTGATGGGTGCGATGGTCGATGACCATGCTCGCGGTCAGCGATTCCTCGTCGAACGCTTCGAAGCGGATGTCCAGCACTTCGCCGATGGTGTTTTTCTGGATCGCGTTCAACTGCTCGATGTTGGGGGTGGTACGCCACAAGCTCATCGCAGACTTCCTTTGTTGTTTTAGTGGTCGCTCAATCCTGCCACAGCACCGCCTCGCTGCGCTCGCTCCATTCTTCGAAACGCGCGCCATAGGTGTCTTCGATGACGTTGCGTTTGATCTTCAGAGTCGGCGTGAGGAAGCCGTTTTCCACCGCCCAACTGTCCTTGACCACCACCAGGCGGCGCAGGCGTTCGTGCTTGTCGAGCACGGCGTTGACCTCTTCCAAGAGTTTTTCCAGACTCGAATGCAGGCTCGCCCGGCCCTCCTCCTGATTGACGCTCGACAGCACACACAAACCCAACGGCGCGCTCAAGCCGTCTCCCACCACGCACACCTGTTCAATCCGTGAATGCACGGCCAAGCGGTTTTCGATCGGCGCCGGGGCGACGTATTTGCCTTTGCTTGTCTTGAAAATTTCCTTGAGGCGGCCAGTCAGGCGCAGGCGCCCTTCGGCATCCTGCTCGCCCTTGTCGCCGGTGCGCAGAAAGCCATCCTCGGTCAGGGTCTCGGCGGTCTTCTGCGGTTCCTTGAAGTAGCCGAGCATGTTCGCCTGACTGCGCACCTGCACCTCGCCCGACTCATCAATGCGCACCTCGACTTCCGGGCACGGTTTGCCGATCCAGCCCTGTTTGTATTGCCCCGGCAGGCAGATGTGCGAGTAACCGCAGCCCTCGGTCATGCCATAGACCTCCAGCACATCAAGGCCAAGTTTGCGATACCAGGCGAGCAACGTCTGCGGCACAGGCGCGGCGCCGGACAGCGCCACACGCAAGGCATCCAGCCCCAGTCCCGCCAGCACTTTGTGCCCGACACGTTTGCCAATGAACGGCAGGCCGAGGAGAAAATCCAGACGCTTCGCCGGGATCTTGCTGTACACGCCCATCTGGAATTTGGTCCAGATGCGCGGCACGCCGAACATCGCGGTTGGCCGAGCTCGCTGCAGATCGGTGATAAAGGTCTCAAGGCTTTCGGCAAAGAACACCGTTTGCCCGGTATAGATCGAGGCCAGCTCAACGAACATCCGCTCGGCAACGTGGCACAGCGGCAGGTACGACAGCAGCCGGTCGTTCTCGTTGAGACCAAACAGTTGCGTGCCGCGCGTGGTGGCGAAGCCGAGATTGGCGAAACTGTGCATCACCCCTTTGGGCAGGCCAGTGGTGCCGGAGGTATAGATGATCGTCGCCAGTTGCTCGGCAGCCGGGCGAGGATCGTCCTGAATCGGTGAGCTGCGCTGCAAGTCTGCCCAACTGAAATCGAACTCCCCGGGCGGATGCAGCGGCAGGCTGATGGTCGGCAAATCGGCCGGCACGCCTTTGGCCATGCCCGGCCAATCGTCGAGTTTGCCGATGAAGGCGAGGACACTTTCCGAGTGATTGAGTACTTGCGCGACGGAGTCGGCGGTCAGGTTGGGGTACAACGGGACGGAGACGTGCCCGGCCATCCAGATCGCCAGGTCGGCGATGATCCAGTGTGCACAGTTTTTCGAGATCAGGGCGATGTGGCTGCCTTGTGGCAACTCGCGGGCGCGCAACCAATGTGCGGCGCAGCGGGCCTGATGGCCGACGTCGGCCCAACTCAGCGTCTCGACCTGGCCGCCGCCGATGGGCTGCACGAGGAAGCGCTGGCGCGGATGGCGGGCTTCACGCTCGTAGAACACGTCCAGCGGCAAACGGAAGGCGGCAGACATGCGACTCGCTCCTGTTTTTTGGGTCTGGAGCAAGCGTAGTCAACCAAGCAAGTGCTTGGTTGGAAAATTCAAACAAATAATTTCATGGTGTACGCAGAAACCAATGTGGGAGCGAGCCTGCTCGCGAATGCAGTCTGTCAGACACATAAAGGGTGAATGACACGCCGCTTTCGCGAGCAGGCTCGCTCCCACAAGGGATCAGCGTTACGGGTGCTTGAGGCTGTTGAGGGTCATCGAGCCGATGAGCAACTCTGGGCTTTCCAGCTCTGCCAGGCCGGCGGTGCTGACCTTCTCCGGCGGATACCCGGCGCCATGCTGCAAATAGCTCAGCAAGTTGCCCACCAACGGGTTGTGGCTGACCAGCAGCACGTTGCTCACCGACACCAGTTGATCGGTGACCTTGTCCGGATCAACCTCCGGCGTCAGCCACTCGACCGTGCGAATTTCCGGCTCGAAACCCAGCGTTTCACGAACAATCTGCGCAGTCTGTTGCGCGCGTAAATAAGGGCTGGCGTAAATCGCGGTCAGCGGCTGGCCGATCAAACGGGCGGCGCTGCTCAAGGCCTCTTTGCGACCGTGCTCGGTCAGTTCACGCTCGGAGTCGGGGCACGAGCCGTAAGGCACGGCCTCGCCGTGACGCAATACCCAGAGTTTCATAGCTTGGGTTCCTCATCTCGCACCGGATGTGGCGCCGGGGCAACGGCGTGTGGCGCTTCACCTTCCGGGGTACGCGGCGTTGGCCAGTCGGCGAACGGCCAGGGTTTCTGGTCGCTGTGGAAACTGCCGAAACGCCCGATCTGCGCCAGAAACTGGCTCAGGCTGTCGCCGAAATTCATCAGGCTGGCGCTCGGCGCGCCATAGATCAAACGATAGATCAGTTGCACCAGCACCACCGCGCCGAGGATGAACTGCGCCACTTGCCAGACCAGCACGTAGACGATCATCCACAACACGCGCAGGAGGATGGATTCGTACTTGGCTTCGGTTTTCGGATCGTTCATGGCTTGCTACTCCCGGCTCAATCAGTTGAAACCGCTGGTGGAAATAAAATCGACGTCGGTTTTCGGTTCGGCTCGCATCAGTAGACCGATCACCTGCTCCAGCGTGCGTCCTTCGAACAGGATCGCGTGCAGCCCGGCGACCAGCGGCATGTACACGCCGACTTCCTGGGATTTGGCCTTGAGCACTTTCAGCGTGTTGACGCCTTCAGCAACTTCACCGAGGCGCGACACGGCTTCGTCGAGGCTCAAGCCCTGACCCAGCGCGAAACCGACTTGATAGTTGCGACTTTTTGGCGATGAGCAGGTCACGATCAGATCACCAACACCGGCCAGACCGAGAAAGGTCATCGGGTTGGCGCCCTGATTCACGGCAAAGCGGGTCATCTCGGCCAGCGCGCGGGTGATCAGCATGCTCTTGGTGTTCTCGCCCATCTCCAGCGCCACCGCCATGCCGGCGATGATCGCGTAAACGTTTTTCAACGCCCCGCCCAACTCGACGCCGAAACGGTCGGCGCTGGCATACACGCGGAAGGTGCGACCGTGCAGCGCGGCTTGCACGGCTTTACAGAGTTCTTCGTCTTCGCTGGCGACGACGGTGGCGGTCAGCGCGTGCTCGGCAATCTCGCGCGCCAGGTTCGGCCCGGACAACACGCCGATGCGCGCCTGCGGGGCGATCTCTTCGAGAATCTGGCTCATCAGTTTGAAAGTCTGCGCTTCGATGCCTTTGGTCAGGCTGACCAGCATCTTGCCGCTCAACCGCTCGGCGTGAGCGGCGAGCACCGTGCGCAGTGCGCTGGATGGCAGCGCGACAAAACACAAATCGCAGGCGTCGAGGGTTGCCTGCAGGTCGGTGACGGCGGTCACCCCCGGCAGAATCTTGATGCCTTTGAGGTAACGCGGGTTTTCGCGATTGACCCGGATGGCCTCGGCCTGCTCGGGGTCACGCATCCACTGCCGGACTTGATGGCCGTTCTCGGCCAAAAGGTTGGCCACGGCGGTACCAAAACTTCCGCCTCCCAGGACCGCAATCGGGCGCTGTTCAGTCATATGCAATCCGTTAATCCATACCAGTGGCGATGCCGGCATTATACGGGGCAGCCCACGCGCGGCCAGCCCCTGCATCAATTACCGACACTTGTAGGAAGAAGACCAACAAAACCTAGGAAAATGCCTGCAACGTGACTGGAAAAGTCGCTGTCCTCGGTTAACATGCGCGCCAATTCTTCGCTATCAAGGTTGTGTCGTGTCTTTTGGCTCTGCGTCCCCGCGTTCGTCCGTTTTACTGGCGCTGTTGTTCAGCCCGGTAGTGCTGGCGGACGACCTGTTCCTGGACAACGAAGCACTGCCGCAGGTGCTGACGGCCACGCGCCTGAAACAGACGCCGGCAGAAGTGCCGGGGAGCATGACCGTCATCGACAGCGAATTGATCAACGCCAGCGGCGCGCGCGACATCAGTGAACTGCTGCGGCTGGTGCCAGGGATGATGGTCGGCAACATCAGCGGCAATCAGGCGGCGGTCAATTACCACGGCACCAACGCCAGCGAAGCACGGCGCATGCAAGTGCTGATCGACGGCCGTTCGGTCTATCGCGCAGGCTTGTCCACGGTGGACTGGAGCGATATTCCGGTGGCCATGGAAGACATCGATCGCATCGAAGTCTTTCGCGGCCCGAACACCGTCAGTTATGGCGCCAACGCGTTGATGGCAGTGGTCAACATCATCACCCGCCACCCGGCGGACAGCCACGGCACGCGGATGAAGTACACCCGAGGCCAGCGCGGCATCAATGATTTCTATGCCAGCCAGGGCACTGGCTGGAATGGCGGTGATTTGCGCCTGTCGTTGTCTGGCCAGGAAGATGATGGCTTCGACAGCGATCGCAGCGGCGCCGATTACCGCGACAGTCGCCGCTTGAATCGCTTCAGTCTCGCGGTCAGCCACACGCTCAGCGACAACCAGAGCCTCGACTGGCAGGTCAACGCCAAGGACGGGACCAACCAGCGGCCGTACACCTACCGCCCGGTGTTCTCAGGGATTACCGACGCTGGGAACAATTCCGACGTGGTGGCCAAGGATTACGCCGGCTCGGTGCGCTGGAACCTCGACATCAACCCTGAACACAGCCTTTATATACAAGGCTCGGCGCAACACTGGGATCGTCAGCAAACCTGGCGCGCCTGCGATGCCGAGGTGTCATTCAGCCCCGAGCTGACGCAACTGTGGCAGCTCAACCCGAATTACACCGAGCGTCTGGCGCGCAATATCACGCAGTTCACCGGCCCCGGCGCGGCGCCCGGCACACCGCAGGAAATGGCCCTGGCCAATCAGGTGCTCGAGCAATGGCGCAACGGCGCGAGTCGAACCCTGTGCGGCGACATCGACCAGAGTGCCCGCGAATCGCGCTACGACCTCGAACTGCAGGACACCCTCAGCCTGTCCGACAGCCTGCGACTGGTCAGCGGCATGAACTACCGTTACGACCGCGCCGACTCCGAGACTTACTTCAATGGCACGCTGGACGACACCACCTGGCGCGCGTTCGGCCAACTGGAATGGCGCGCCACGGAACACTGGCTGTTGCAGGGCGGCGCGATGTTTGAAAACACGCAACTGACTGGCAGTTCGCTGACCCCGCGATTTGCCGTCAATTACCTGATCAACCCGCGCCACGGCCTGCGTGCGGTGTACTCGGAGGCTATCCGCTCGCCGGACATGTTCGAGAACAACGTCAACTGGAGCTATCAGGTCAGCAACCTGCGGCCCTCGGCCTACGGCCAGTCGTCGGCGCGCTACTTTGTCAAAACGCGTGGCCCGGGCGATCTCGATCAGGAACACATGCGCTCGCGCGAACTGGGTTACAACGGCTATTTCGCCGAGTTGGGCCTGGCCCTGGATGTGAAGCTGTTCTACGACGAGATCACCGGAATGATCAGTGAGCCGCTGCGCAACAACCAATACATCGCGAGCAACGCCAACAGCTCACGGTTTCGCGGTACGGAAACCCAGCTCGACTGGCGCGTGAGCCTCGCCGATCGCCTGCGCTTCACCTACGCCTTTGTCGATGCCGAGGCGAGTAACCCACTGGATCAGCAATTCACCTCGCGCAACAGCGGTTCGGCCGGCTGGCTGCGCGATTGGGGCCACGGCTGGAACAGCGCCCTCTTCTATTACGGCGACAACGCGCTCAACGGCTACCGTTTCGAACGCGTCGACACGCGCATCGCCAAACGCATTGCGCTGGGCAAAGCCCAACTGCAACTGGCCGGCGTGCTGCAACAGCGCCTCGATCATGAGCCGACCACTTTCGTCGACAACAATTACGACGAACGCCGGGTGATGTATTTCAGCGCCGAGCTGGAGTTCTAGGATGCACTACGGGCCGTCACGGAAGCTGCCAACCTTTGGCCACTGGCTGGCCGGGGTGTGTCTGTTTCTGACCGCATGGCTGCATGGCGTGGCGGTGCAGGCGGCCGATATTCTGTTGACCGGCGCCGAGGAAAGTCCTGGCGTGCAAGCGTTCGTGCAGGCACTCAGCGAATTGCGCCCGACCGACAACGTGCGTTTCCAGCCACTGGCCAGTCTGCCGGCACCGGGCAAACTGCCCGCCAGCCTGCGCCTGATTCTGCTCGACCTGCCGAGTCTCGACTGGCGTCTGCAAGAACCACAAGGCCCGGCGACACTGGTGCTGCGCATCAGTCGCCTGCAAGCTCGCCAGCGCCTGGGCAACGCGCAACCGGCGCATCTGAGTTTGCTCTGGAGTGATCCGCCGCTGAGCCGACAGTTGCAGTTGATCCGGCGCATTTTGCCCCAGGCCCGGCGGATCGGCGTGCTGTTCGATCAGCACAGTGAATTCCTCCTCAAGGAACTGAATCTCGCCGCCGCGCCGCTGAACCTGCAAGTCGTCAGCCAGCGCTGGGACAACACCCACGACAGCCGCCCGCTGCAAACCGTGCTGAAAAACAGCGACGTGCTGCTCGGGCTCGACGACCCCGATCTGTACAACCCGAAAACCGCGAAAAACCTGCTGCTCAGCAGTTACTCACGGCAAGTCGCACTGGTCGGCCCCAACGTCGCGTTCGTTCGCGCCGGCAGCCTGGCCAGTACGTACAGCGATCAGAACGACTGGCTGGCGATGCTCGATCAATTGCTCGACCAACCGCCGGCCACTTGGCCGCGAACCCTCTACCCCGCACGTTTCAAAGTCTCAAGTAATGCGCAGGTCGCTCGTTCACTGGGTATCGAACCGTTGAATGAAGCGTCTGTCGCCAGCGCGCTGGCTGAAGGAGAACACCGCCCATGAGTTTCCGTCGCCGTTGGGACATCAATACCCGCACCCAGCTGATCAGCCTGGGCCCGGCGTTGTTGCTGACCCTGCTGTTGATCAGTTTTTTCACCTTCGTGCGCATTCAGGATTTGCGTCAGGAGTTGAACCACACCGGCCAACTGATCGCCAACCAACTGGCGCCCGCCACCGAATACGGGGTGATTTCCGGCAACAACGAAGTGTTGGAGAGCCTGCTCAAGGCCACACTGGCCACGCCCAATGTGCGTTTTCTTGAAGTGCAGGACAGCGCCAACCGGATTCTGGTCTACGTCGAACAACCCGCGGCGGCGCACGGTCGACCGCATCAGGTCGAAGTATTCCAGGCACCGGTGCGCCTGCAACGCATCGCCCTGCACAATGATTTCTTCCAGGACGGCAAGGTCAGCAATAGCGGGGCCAGCGAAGATTATCTGGGCCGGGTGATCGTCGGTCTGTCCAACGATGCCTTCAGTCAGCGCCAGCAGGAAATCCTGTTCAAGGCCGCAATCCTCGCGCTGTTCGCCCTGCTCTTCACGTTTGTGTTGGCGCGGCGCCTGGCCGGCAGCTTGTCGCAGCCGATCCGCGATATCGGTGACGCGGTGAAGGCCATTCAGGACGGCGACTACAAAACGCCGCTACCGATCGTCGATGACACCGAACTCGGCGCGCTGTCGCAGCACATCAACAACCTCGCCCAGGCGCTGGAACAAGCCAGCCGTGAGCAACATCAAGCCATGGCGCAACTGATCCAGACCCGCGAGGAAGCGGAAAAGGCCAACAACGCCAAGTCCGACTTTCTGGCGATGATGAGCCATGAACTGCGCACCCCCATGAACGGTGTGCTGGGCATGCTGCAATTGCTGGAAACCACCGAGATGACCGAGGAGCAGGTCGAGTACGCCGCCCTCGCCTCGGAGTCCACCGAACACCTGCTGAAAGTCATCAACGATATTCTCGACTTCTCGCGCATCGAACGTTCCGAGCTGGAACTGGAGCACATCCCGTTCAACCTCGCTGAACTGATCGGCGCCTGCGCGCAGTCGTTCCAGCACAGCGCAGTGCAACGCGGCCTGGCTTTGAATCTGCGCATCCCGGACGACATGCGCGGTTTGCAGGTGCAGGGCGATCCGACGCGGATCCGGCAGATTCTGGTCAACCTCGTCGGCAATGCGCTGAAGTTTACCGAGCAGGGTCGCGTCAGCATCGAGGCGCAGTGGCAGTCGCTGGATCACGAATTGTTGTGGTTCACCTGCTCGGTGCGCGACAGCGGCATCGGTATTTCGTCAGAAAGCCTGGAGCTGATGTTCAACGCCTTCCAGCAGGCCGACAGCTCGATTTCGCGGCGTTACGGCGGCACCGGTCTCGGTTTGCCGATCGCCCGTACACTGGCCGAACGCATGGGTGGCACCTTGCGCGCGCAGAGCGAAGAAGGTCGTGGCTCGGTGTTCACCCTGGAAATTCCGCTGGCCCTGTATAAGCAGGCGCTGCCGGCACTGACCGCGCCTCGAGCACTGAACGGCAAGGGCCATGGCGAAGGGCGCAATGTCTTGCTGGTCGAAGACAACCCGGTGAATCAGACCGTGATTGAAGCGATGCTGCGCAGTCTGGGCTTTACTGTCAGTGTTGCCAGCGATGGCGCACAAGCCGTGCGCAGCGCCGAGGGCAGCGACTTCGAAGTGATTCTGATGGATTGCCGCTTGCCGATTATCGATGGCTACGAAGCGACACGGCAGATCCGTCTTCTGCCGGGTCGCAGCGAAGTGCCGATCATCGCCCTGACGGCCAACGCCTTGCAGGGTGACCGCGAAACCTGTCTGTCGGCGGGCATGAACGATTATTTGGCGAAGCCGTTCAAACGTAATGATCTGCAGCAGATTCTGCAGCGCTGGGTGTCGTAGTGTGGGCCTTTCGACCATCTGCGACTGGCATGAAAAGCGAAAGTGCGGCAGTCTTAGGCACCCGAACGAGCCTCAAAAGGGGCTTGAATAAAAATTTCAGTGCACAAGTGTACATTCATGTCCTTGGTGCTGTGACTTTCACCACAACGCAATAGTCTATGAGTAGGCTGCCGGTTCGAGGCATGAACGCTTCGAACGGTCGGGAAGATTTGCCCCACCTGCCGCATGGGATTATTGAGGAGCTCGCATGACCAAACAAAACGCCTTTACTCGGGAAGATCTGCTGCGCTGCAGTCGCGGTGAGCTGTTCGGCCCAGGTAACGCGCAACTGCCCGCCCCGAACATGCTGATGGTCGATCGCATCACCCTGATCAGCGAAGAAGGTGGCAAGTACGGCAAAGGTGAATTGGTCGCCGAGCTGGATATCAACCCTGACCTGTGGTTCTTCGCGTGCCATTTCGAAGGTGATCCGGTGATGCCGGGCTGCCTGGGTCTGGACGCCATGTGGCAACTGGTCGGTTTCTTCCTGGGCTGGCAAGGTCTGCCGGGCCGTGGCCGTGCGCTGGGTTCGGGCGAAGTGAAATTCTTCGGTCAAGTGCTGCCGACCGCCAAGAAAGTCACCTACAACATTCATATCAAACGCGTCCTTAAGGGCAAGCTGAACCTGGCCATCGCCGATGGTTCGGTGACTGTCGACGGTCGCGAAATCTACACCGCCGAAGGCCTTCGCGTCGGCGTGTTCACCTCCACTGACAACTTCTAAGGGTTATTCGCATGCGCCGCGTCGTTATCACTGGTCTGGGCATTGTTTCGTGCCTGGGCAATGACAAAGAGACCGTCTCCGCTAACCTGCGTGCAAGCCGCCCTGGCATCCGGTTCAACCCGGAATATGCCGAAATGGGTCTGCGTAGCCAGGTTTCCGGCTCCATCGACCTCAACCTTGAAGAGCTGATCGATCGCAAGATCTATCGCTTCGTCGGCCACGCAGCGGCTTACGCTTACCTGGCCATGAAAGACGCTATCGCTGACTCCGGCCTGACCGAAGAGCAAGTGTCCAACCCGCGTACCGGCCTGATCGCTGGTTCCGGTGGTGCTTCCACGCTGAACCAGATGGAAGCGCTGGACATCCTGCGCGAGAAAGGCGTGAAACGCGTTGGCCCATACCGTGTAACGCGGACCATGAGCAGCACCGTTTCCGCTTGCCTGGCCACGCCATTCAAGATCAAGGGCCTGAACTACTCCATCGCTTCTGCCTGCGCCACCAGTGCTCACTGCATCGGTACGGCCATGGAACAGATCCAGATGGGCAAGCAGGACATCGTCTTCGCCGGTGGCGGTGAAGAAGAGCACTGGAGCCAATCGTTCCTGTTCGACGCCATGGGCGCGCTGTCCAGCAAGCGTAACGACACCCCGGAACAGGCTTCACGTGCCTACGACGCTGATCGTGACGGTTTCGTCATCGCTGGCGGTGGCGGCATGGTCGTGGTTGAAGAGCTGGAACACGCTCTGGCCCGTGGCGCCAAGATCTACGCGGAAATCGTTGGCTACGGCGCCACGTCCGACGGCTACGACATGGTTGCCCCAAGTGGCGAAGGCGCGATCCGCTGCATGCAGATGGCGATGTCCACCGTTGATACCCCGATCGACTACCTGAACACCCACGGCACTTCGACTCCGGTCGGCGACGTCGCGGAAATGAAAGGTGTGCGTGAAGTGTTCGGCGACAAGGCACCTGCGATCAGCTCGACCAAGAGCCTGTCCGGTCACTCCCTGGGCGCTGCCGGCGTTCACGAAGCGATCTACTGCATGCTGATGATGGAAGGCAACTTCATTGCCGGTTCCGCCAACATCGACGAGCTGGACCCTGAAGTGGCCGATCTGCCGGTGCTGACCAAGACCCGCGAGAACGCCACCATCAACACCGTGATGAGCAACAGCTTCGGCTTCGGCGGCACCAACGCCACGCTGGTACTGAAGCGCTGGGAAGGCAAGTAATTCCCCCCGCTTGAGCCACACACAAAAACGCCCCGACTGGTTCGGGGCGTTTTTTTTCGCCTGCAGAAAATAGCCGGAACACCGCTGATCCCTGTGGGAGCTGGCTTGCCAGCGATAGCGGAGTGTCAGGCAACGAAGATGCTTGCTGTGCCGACGTCATCGCTGGCAAGCCAGCTCCCACAGGGATCCAGAGCGTTCTGGAGATGAAACTTCTGTCATGAAACTTACCGCCCTGCGACCGAATGTCGCGGATTACGCGGGCTGCAGCACTGTTGCAAAAAACGCAACAACACCTTGCACAAATCAGCCGTTTACTTAGCAGGCTAACAAATTCTATAACAGAGTCCTGCACACGCCTTGCTGCAGATAACTTGAGATTTGGAGCTAGCAGATGACTGTAAAAGTAACTGAACGCGACGATTCACACATGTCCCACGAAGGCGTAGCCGCCGGTATCCGCATCTGGGATGTGCATCAACAAGACTTGCTGGTCGGCATGTTCCACAACGAGATCGATGCCCACAACTACAAGGCCGAACTGGAAGTGCAAGAACAGCAGCGGGATCTGAAATCCGCCTGATTCAACCACAGCATTGAAAACGACAAACCCCGCCATGAGCGGGGTTTGTCGTTGTTACAGCTTTATCGATTTACCACATCAGATCATCAGGGATCTGATACGCCGCGTAAGGATCGTCCTCGGTGCTGACCTCTTCAGTCTGCACGTTGAGCTGGACGATACGCTGCGGATCGCGCTCCTGGATCTTCAGGGCCGCTTCACGCGGGATGACTTCGTAGCCGCCGGCATGGTGCACGATCGCCAGCGAACCGCTGCTGAGCTTGTTGCGCATCAGCGTGTTGACCGAGATGCGCTTGACCTTCTTGTCGTCGACGAAGTTGTAGTAATCCTCGGTGGTCAGCTTCGGCAAACGCGAGACTTCGATCAGTTGCTTGACCTGCGCTGCACGCGCCTTGGCCTCGGCTTTCTCTTTCTGCTGGCGGTTCAACTCCTGGTCACGCTTGACCTTCTCGGCCATGGCTTCCTGAGCCGCGCGCTGCTGCGAGTCATCCAGTTCGATCTGGCCTTTGTGCGCCAGACGTTGCTGCTTCTGCTTGTCCTTGCTGACCTGCTTGGCCTGCTTTTGATTGACCAGTCCTGCTTTGAGCAACTGGTCGCGAAGGGAAATACTCATGGTGCTTACTCACTTGGGCAGTGGCTCAGCCGCAGCCGGGCAAATTCTTTTCCTGACGTTTGGCTTCACCCCACAGGGCGTCCAACTCTTCGAGGGTGCAATCTTCTATGGGACGGTGGGTGTCGCGCAATGCCTGTTCGATAAATCGGAAACGTCTTTCGAACTTGCCGTTGGCGCCACGCAGCGCGGTTTCCGGGTCAACCTTCAAGTGCCGGGCCAGGTTGACCACGGAAAACAGCAAGTCGCCGATCTCGTCAGCCACGGCGACGGGATCGTTTTCGGACATGGCTTCGAGGACTTCGTCGAGTTCTTCGCGCACCTTATCGAGCACCGGCAAGGCATCCGGCCAGTCGAAACCGACCTGGCCGGCGCGCTTCTGCAATTTGGCCGAACGCGACAGCGCCGGCAACGTGGCCGGCACATCATCAAGCAATGACAGTTGCTCGGGCGCGGCAGATTTCTCCGCACGCTCCTCTGCCTTGATCTCTTCCCAGCGCTGTTTGACCTGTTCCTCGCTCAAGCGCGGCACGTCGAGCGGTGCATACAGATCGCCCGTTGGAAAGACATGAGGATGACGACGAATCAGTTTACGGGTGATGCTGTCGATCACCCCGGCAAATTCGAAGCGCCCTTCTTCCTTGGCCAACTGGCTGTAATACACCACTTGAAACAACAGATCGCCCAACTCCCCCTGCAAATGATCGAAGTCGCCACGTTCGATGGCATCGGCCACTTCGTAGGCTTCTTCGAGGGTGTGCGGAACGATGGTCGCGTAGGTTTGCTTGATGTCCCACGGGCAACCGTACTGAGGATCGCGCAGACGGTTCATGAGGTGGAGCAGGTCTTCAAGGCTGTACATCATTTAGCTGTCTCACCACAAAACCCTGTGGGAGTGAGCCTGCTCGCGATCGCGGTGTATCAGCCACCATTAATGTTGACTGACACTCCCTCATCGCGAGCAGGCTCACTCCTACATTGGTCATCTTCAGGGCGTACGGTTACGCCGCGTTTCGATGATGTTCGGCAACTGCGATATGCGCCCGAGCAAGCGCCCCAGCGCATCCAGCCCCGGGATCTCGATGGTCAGGGACATCAGCGCGGTGTTGTCTTCCTTGTTCGAGCGGGTATTGACCGCCAGCACGTTGATGCGCTCGTTGAGCAGCACCTGCGAGACGTCACGCAGCAGACCGGAGCGGTCGTAGGCGCGGATGACGATGTCCACCGGGTAGGTGAGCACCGGCACCGGGCCCCAGCTGACCTGAATGATCCGCTCCGGCTCGCGCCCGCCCAGTTGCAGCACCGAGGCGCAGTCCTGACGGTGAATGCTCACGCCACGGCCCTGGGTGATGTAACCGACGATCGCGTCGCCCGGCAGTGGCTGGCAGCAGCCGGCCATCTGCGTCATCAGGTTGCCGACGCCCTGGATCTGAATGTCGCCGCGTTTGCCCGGTTTGTAGCCGGTGGCTTTGCGCGGAATCAGTTCCAGCTGTTCGTTACCGCGTTCCGGCTCGACCAGTTGCTGCGCCAGGTTGACCAGTTGCGCCAGACGCAGGTCGCCGGCACCGAGGGCGGCGAACATGTCTTCGGCGGTTTTCATGTTGGCCTTGTCGGCCAGCTTGTCGAAGTCCACCGCAGGCAGACCGAGGCGCGTCAGTTCGCGTTCGATCAGGGTTTTACCGGCGGCAACGTTCTGGTCGCGCGCCTGTAGCTTGAACCAGTGAACGATCTTCGCCCGCGCCCGCGAGGTGGTGACGTACCCGAGGTTGGAGTTCAGCCAGTCGCGGCTCGGCGTACCGTGCTTGCTGGTGATGATCTCGACCTGCTCACCGGTCTGCAGGCTGTAGTTGAGCGGCACGATGCGCCCGTTGATCTTCGCGCCACGGCAGTTGTGGCCTATTTCGGTGTGCACGCGGTAAGCGAAGTCCAGCGGCGTCGCGCCTTTTGGCAAGTCGATGGCGTGACCGTCGGGGGTGAAGATGTAGACTCGGTCCGGCTCGATGTCGACGCGCAGCTGTTCGGCCAGGCCACCGATGTCACCCAGTTCTTCATGCCACTCGAGGACCTGACGCAGCCAGGAGATTTTCTCTTCGTAATGGTTCGAGCCGGATTTGACGTCGGTGCCTTTGTAACGCCAATGCGCGCAGACGCCGAGTTCGGCTTCTTCGTGCATCGAATGCGTACGGATCTGCACCTCAAGCACTTTACCCTCAGGGCCGATCACCGCCGTGTGCAACGAGCGGTAGCCGTTCTCTTTCGGGTTGGCGATATAGTCGTCGAACTCTTTCGGGATGTGCCGCCACAAGGTGTGGACGATACCCAGCGCGGTGTAGCAGTCGCGCATTTCCGGGACCAGCACGCGCACCGCGCGCACGTCGTAGATCTGGCTGAATTCCAGACCCTTGCGCTGCATTTTGCGCCAGATCGAATAGATGTGTTTGGCCCGGCCGCTGATGTCGGCATCGACGCCGGTGGCCTGCAATTCATCCTTGAGCTGGGTCATCACGTCGGCGATGAAACGCTCGCGATCAAGCCGTCGCTCGTGGAGCAACTTGGCAATCTGTTTGTATTGATCAGGTTCGAGATAGCGGAAGGACAAGTCCTCCAGTTCCCATTTGATATGACCGATGCCGAGGCGGTGCGCGAGCGGCGCATAGATATCGAACACTTCGCGGGCGACACGGTTACGTTTTTCATCGTCGGCGGTTTTCACCGCGCGAATGGCGCAGGTTCGTTCGGCCAGTTTGATCAGCGCAACACGGACATCGTCGACCATCGCCACGAGCATCTTGCGCAGGTTTTCCACCTGCCCCTGCGTGCCCATGACCATCGACTGACGCGGACTGAGGCTGGCGCTGATAGCGGCCATGCGCTGCACGCCGTCGATCAGTTTGGCCACCACCGGGCCGAAGCGCTGACCGACGGCCGCCAGTTCGATCTGGCCTTCGCGTACACCGCGATACAGGACCGCCGCGACCAGAGAATCCTGATCGAGCTTGAGGTCGGCGAGAATCTCGGCGATTTCCAGGCCGGTACTGAAACTACCGGAGCCTTCGGCCCACAGATTCTTCTTGGCATTGGACTGTTGTTCGGCCTCGCGAGCGAACTCGCAGGCTTCTTTCAAGGCTTCGCGATCCAGTGCCAGATCGACACTGACCGCGTGATCGAGCCAAGCCTCGAGATTGATACTGCCGTCAGTGTTGATCGGCTGGTGTGCTCTCACCTGTACCATGTTGCTTTACCTTCCCTACGACGCAGATTCAATGCGTCAAATCGCTGACCTTCAGTGCCCATTCGCGCTCGCGGGGCTAAAGCGAGCGCTGCGCGGACAGGTCAGACGGATTCAGACGAGCCATCCTGGCTCGCTTCAAATAACGCCATGGCCTCGACATGTGCCGTCTGAGGAAACATATCGAGAATCCCGGCACGTTTTAACCGGTAGCCCTGCTTGATCAATTCGACCGTGTCGCGCGCCAGAGTTGCAGGGTTGCACGACACATACACCAACCGTTTGGCACCCAGGGTCGCCAGCTTGCGAACCACCTCGAAAGCACCGTCACGCGGTGGGTCCAAGAGTACCGCAGAAAAGCCGTTTCCGATCCACTGGGCATCGGTCAAAGGCTGGGATAAATCGGCTTGAAAAAACTTTGTGTTATGCAAATTGTTACTAGCGGCGTTGGCTTCGGCGCGATCGACCATGGTCTGCACACCTTCGACTGCCACCACTTCGCGCACGGCTTTGGCCAGCGGCAAAGCAAAGTTGCCCAAGCCGCAGAACAGATCCAGCACACGTTCATCGCTACCCGGTTTCAGCCAGTCCAGCGCCTGCGCCACCATCGCTTCGTTGACGCCAGCGTTGACCTGGACGAAGTCGCCCGGCCGGTAAGCCAGATCCAGATCCCACTGTTCCAGGCGATAGCCCAGCGACTGGGTCGCATCGACCGGTTGCGGCTCGCCTTCGCCATGCAGCCACAACTGCGCTTCATGGAATTGGCAGAAATCCTTGAGGATCGTCAGATCCGCTTCGGACAACGGCGCCATGTGCCGCAGCAACACCGCCAGTGACGAGCCACTGAACAACTCGACATGCCCCAGCGCCTGCGGTTTGCTCAAACGACGAAGCATCTCCGGCAAACGGGTCATGATCGGTTGCAAGGGCTGTACCAGCACCGGACATTCGCTGATCGCGACGATGTCCTGACTGCCGGCGGCGCGGAAACCGACTTCGAGTTTCTTCGCCTTCATGTCCCAGCGCACGGCGATGCGGGCGCGACGGCGATAGCCGAATTCAGGTCCGGTCAGCGGTGCTGCCCATTCTTCAGGTTCGACACCGGCGACACGCGACAATTGCTCGGCGAGCATGCGCTGTTTCAGGGCAAGCTGTTCGTTGTGAGGCAAATGCTGGACGCTGCAACCGCCGCAACGGCCGGCGTGCTGGCAGGGTGCCGGGCGGCGCAGCTCGCTGGCCTTGAACACGCGTTCGGTGCGCGCTTCGACCACTTTGCCGTGGGCGCCGAGCACCCGCGCTTCGACCTCTTCACCGGCAAGGGCGCCGAGGACGAACCAGGTCTTGCCTTCGAAAAACGCGATGCCGCGACCGTCATTGGCCAGGCGCTCGATGCTCAAGCGCTGCTTTTTGCCGGTCGGGATTTGCGCGGCCTTGCTGCCGCCCGTGGGCTGGAAGCGCAGGCCTCTCTCGTGCTTGGCCATCAGTTGGGCGCGTCGAAAATGCCGGTCGACAGGTAACGGTCGCCACGGTCGCAGATGATCGCGACGATCACCGCGTTTTCAACTTCTTTGGACAGGCGCAGCATCGCTGCCACCGCACCGCCCGAGGACACGCCGCAGAAGATGCCTTCTTCGCGGGCCAGACGCCGGGTGACGTCCTCGGCTTCGCTTTGCGCCATGTCGACGATACGGTCAACGCGATCGGCCTGATAGATCTTCGGCAGGTATTCCTGCGGCCAGCGACGGATGCCCGGAATGGCCGAGCCTTCCATCGGCTGCAGTCCGACGATCTGCACCTTGTCGCTCTGCTCTTTCAAGTAGCGCGACACGCCCATGATGGTGCCGGTGGTGCCCATCGAGCTGACGAAATGAGTGATGGTGCCCTGGGTCTGACGCCAGATTTCCGGACCTGTGGTGGTGTAATGCGCTTCAGGATTGTCGCCATTGGCGAACTGATCGAGCACCTTGCCACGGCCTTCGGCTTCCATACGCTGGGCGAGGTCGCGGGCGCCTTCCATGCCTTCTTCCTGGCTGACCAGAATCAGCTCGGCACCGTACGCGGTCATTGCCGCTTTACGTTCGGCGCTGGAGTTGTCCGGCATGATCAGGATCATTTTGTAACCCTTGATCGCGGCCGCCATGGCCAGCGCGATCCCGGTGTTACCCGAGGTCGCTTCGATCAGCGTATCACCGGCATGAATCTGCCCGCGCAACTCGGCGCGAGTGATCATCGACAACGCCGGACGGTCCTTGACCGAACCCGCCGGGTTATTCCCTTCGAGCTTGAGCAATAGGGTGTTGCTGGTAGCACCGGGCAGGCGCTGCAAACGCACCAGCGGCGTGTTGCCGACGCAATCGGCGATGGTTGGGTACTGCAGGGTCATGGCGTATTCGCAATCCAGACGTGCGGGGGCGCCTATCATACCGGCAAACCCGCGCAGGCCATATCACGCAAAGTGCGGTGCTTATGGTTTATGGGAATAAGGGATTGAAAGTCGCACCAGTGGTGCGACTTTTGCGGTGGGTCATCTTAATTGGCGGTGATGCGTGTGGCCTCTTCGCGAGCAGGCTCGCTCCCACAGGGAGTAGTGTCATTCGCAGAATAGTGTCAGCAGTGATGACACTATTAACTGTTGATCACACGATCTGCGGCGAACCGAGTTCCAATGTGGGAGCGAGCCTGCTCGCGAAGGCGTCAGGCGGCGCGAAATCACCCTCAGCGACCAACCGCAAATTCAACCGCAACCCCGCCCCGCTGTTCTCCGCCCAAATACTTCCGCCCTGACGCTGCACGGCATTGCGCGCGATGCTCAGCCCCAAGCCAAATCCACCGTCCCCGGGCCGCGAGCCGTCGAGGCGGGTGAACGGTGAAAAGATCCGTTGCAGATCCCCTTCCGCTACGCCGCCGCCCTGATCTTCCAGCCACAGATGCCAGTAATCACCATCGCGCCGTCCATCAAGACGCACGATCCCGCTCGGCGGCGAATGCCGAATCGCGTTACGCAGAATGTTCTCCAGCGCCTGCGCCAGCGTATTCAGGTTGCCACGCACCCAGCATGAGGCCTCGACCGCGCACTGCAATTGCAGACTCGGCCAGCCGCTTTCATAACAGGCATTGTCGGTGAGCATTTCCCACAGCGCCTGGATCTGAATCGCCTCGTCGGGCAATGGCGAGCGCTCGGTATCGAGCCAGGCCAGTTGCAGGGTGTCTTCGACCAAGCGTTGCATACCGTCGACTTCACGACCTATGCGCTCACGCAGTTGCAGCAGACCTTGTTCGCTTTCACTGGCGACCCGCAAGCGGCTCAGCGGTGTGCGCAATTCGTGGGACAGGTCGCGCAGCAATTGCTGTTGCAGGGCGACGGTCGATTGCAAGCGTTCGGACATCGAGTCGAATGCCCGCGCAAGCTCACCGAGTTCATCCGGCCGTTGGGTGATGCCGCTCGACAGCCGTACATTCAACTGGTCGGCGCGCCAGGCGTTGGCCTGTTCGCGCAGGTTGTTCAGCGGCACGACCAGCAAGCGGTACAGACCGACACACAGCAATAACGTGAACAACCCGGGAATCACGCCGTTGGTGATGACGCGCCAGAACACCCGGTACTTGCCCGGAACAAATCGTTCGGGCAATTCGATCACCAGGCTGCCGGCAGACGGCTCTTTGGGGAAAGGAATGCGCAACCACGGCCGCCCCTGTTTGTGAATCGGCCAGTCGAGACCGCGCAGGAAGGTCAGGCGCTGCAATTCCTGATCATTGAGCGGATCATTGCCCAGCGACTGCAAATTGCCGCCGATCACACCGACCCAACTGGCTTCGCGCAATTCCATGCTCTGCAACCAGTCATCAACACCGCTGCGTCCACCATGCTGCCACGCCTGTTCCGCTTGCGCGGCATAACGAGTGAGCGTGCCGCGCGCTTCGTCGGAGAGGAACTGGTTGCGCTCCTCCATGTAACGCCCCCACGACCAGCTCAGCCAGATCATCAGCAGACAGAAGGCCACCAGCAGAAACGCCAGTTTCCAGAACAGCGAATGCCGCCCCGGCAGTTCAGAGCGTTTCATCGGCGGCGCTCAATACGTAGCCCTTGCCCCAGACAGTCCGCACTTCACGCTCGGTGTAACCGATGGCTTTCAGTTTGCGGCGGATCTGGCTGATGTGCATATCAAGACTGCGGTCGTGGGCCGCGTAGCCGCGCTGCAAAACGTGCTGATAAAGGAAGGCTTTGCTCAGCACTTCCTCGTCATTGCGATTGAGGGTTTCCAGCAAACGGTATTCGCTACGGGTCAGCCCGGCGGCTTGCTCGCGGAAAAACACATCGCACTGTTCGTCGTCGAACCGCAGCGTACCGGCCGCCACGGGCACCGCGGGGGCGGCCGGGCGCCGATCCAGGGCAACCCGGCGCAGGATCGCTTCGATGCGCACATGCAACTCGGCCATGCTGAACGGTTTGGGCAAATAGTCGTCGGCCCCCAGACGGAAACCACTGATACGATCCGCCTCGGCGCCGAGGGCCGACATCAGCAGCACCGGCGTCGAATGGCTCTGGCGCAATTGCGTCAACACATTCAAACCGTCCATGCCTGGCAACAGGATATCCATCAGCACCACGTCGAACGGCTGGCGTTTGGCGATGCTCAGGCCTTCCTGGCCGTTCTGGCACCAGGTCACCTGAAAGCCGCTGCGGCCCAGATGTTCGTGAACATAGGCGCCGAGCACCGGATCGTCTTCGATGGAGAGAATGCGTGGCTGGCCAGCGGAAACAGGAGTCATGAGTATCTGCAAGTAATTCTCAGTTGAGACTGATTATTCAAGATTGCCGGGGATCGGGCAACTCAAGGTTGGTCCAGCCGACAAACGAACAGCGGCGCCCTGCCCCACCACGAGTGTATTTTTCCGGAGATTGCCTGCGAGCAAATCGCTACACTGCGCCCATGCCGCGTGCCGGATGCACGCATGAGTCAACAGATCAGCGGGATGCAGGAGATAGGCGTGCTCAAGAAACTGGGAATCAAAGGTCGCGTGTTGTTGCTGACCTTGTTGCCGACCAGCCTGATGGCGCTGGTGCTGGGTGGTTATTTCACCTGGACGCAGCAGTCCGACTTGCAGAGCCAATTGATGCAACGCGGCGAAATGATCGCCGAGCAACTGGCGCCGCTGGTGGCACCCGCCATGGGGCACGGCAATAGCGATCTGCTTGAACGCATCGCCACCCAGTCTCTTGAACAACCGGACGTGCGCGCGGTGACCTTCCTCGCCCCGGACCGCTCGCCGCTGGCCCATGCCGGGCCGACCATGCTCAATCAGGCGCCGAGCGGCGACAGCGCGCATTTGCAACGGCGCAGCGGCAATGACGCGACGCGTTACCTGATGCCGGTGTTCGGCAAACACCGCAACCTCGCCGGTGAACTGATCCCGGACGAATCCGACCGACTGCTCGGCTGGGTCGAATTGGAGCTGTCGCACAACGGCATGCTGCTGCGCGGTTATCGCAGCCTGTTCGCCAGCCTGTTGCTGATTGCCGCCGGTCTGGCGGGCGCGGCATTGCTGGCGTTACGCATGGGCCGCACCATCAACCGTCCGCTGAGCCAGATCAAGCAAGCCGTCGCGCAACTCAAGGACGGCCATCTGGAAACGCGTTTGCCGCCGCTCGGCAGTCAGGAGCTGGACGAACTGGCGTCGGGCATCAACCGCATGGCCGGCACCCTGCAAAACGCCCGCGAAGAACTGCAGCACAGTGTCGATCAGGCCACCGAAGACGTCCGGCAGAATCTGGAAACCATCGAGATCCAGAACATCGAACTGGACTTGGCGCGCAAAGAAGCGCTGGAAGCCAGCCGGATCAAATCCGAATTCCTCGCCAACATGAGCCACGAGATCCGCACGCCGCTCAATGGCATTCTCGGCTTCACCCACCTGTTGCAGAAAAGTGAACTGACCCCGCGCCAGCTCGATTATCTGGGCACCATCGAAAAGTCTGCCGACAGCCTGCTGGGGATCATCAACGAGATCCTCGACTTCTCGAAAATCGAGGCCGGCAAACTGGTACTCGACCACATTCCGTTCAACCTGCGCGACCTGCTACAGGACACCCTGACCATCCTCGCCCCGGCCGCACACGCCAAGCAGTTGGAGCTGGTCAGTCTGGTCTATCGCGACACGCCGCTGTCGCTGGTCGGTGACCCGCTGCGTCTGAAGCAGATCCTCACCAACCTGGTCAGCAACGCCATCAAGTTCACCCGCGAAGGCACCATCGTCGCCAGGGCGATGCTTGAAGAGGAACACGAAGACAGCGTGCAACTGCGCATCAGCATTCAGGACACTGGCATCGGCCTGTCGAATCAGGATGTGCGCGCGTTGTTCCAGGCGTTCAGTCAGGCCGACAACTCGCTGTCGCGGCAACCGGGTGGCACCGGTCTGGGGCTGGTGATTTCCAAACGCCTGATCGAACAGATGGGCGGCGAAATCGGCGTCGACAGCACGCCGGGCGAAGGCTCGGAATTCTGGATCAGCCTGAGCCTGCCGAAAACCCGTGACGACGCCGAAGATTTGCCGGCCGCGCCGTTGCTCGGGCGCCGCGTGGCGGTGCTGGAAAATCACGAACTGGCACGTCAGGCCTTGCAGCACCAACTGGAAGACTGTGGCCTCGATGTCACGCCGTTCAACACCCTCGAAAGTTTGACCAACGGCGTCACCGGCGCGCACCAGACCGATCAGGCGATCGATCTGGCGGTCATCGGCATCACCAGCAACGACATGCTGCCCGAGCGTTTGAATCAGCACATCTGGGACCTCGAACACCTCGGCTGCAAAGTGCTGGTGCTGTGCCCGACCACCGAACAGACGCTGTTCCATCTGTCGGTGCCGAACCCGCACAGCCAACTGCAAGCGAAACCGGCCTGCACACGTAAATTGCGCCGAGCCCTGGCCGATCTGGTCAACCCGCGCCAGCCGCGCAATGAGCCAGGCGAACCGCTGTCGAGCCGCGCGCCGAAAGTGCTCTGTGTCGACGACAACCCGGCCAACCTGCTGCTGGTGCAAACCCTGCTCGAAGACATGGGCGCCAAGGTACTTGCGGTGGAAAGCGGCTACGCGGCGGTCAAAGCGGTGCAGAGCGAATCGTTCGATCTGGTGTTGATGGACGTGCAGATGCCAGGCATGGACGGCCGCCAGAGCACCGAAACCATTCGCCAGTGGGAAAGCGAGCGACACTGCACGCCGCTGCCGATCGTCGCCCTCACCGCCCACGCCATGGCCAACGAAAAACGCGCGCTGCTGCAAAGCGGCATGGATGACTACCTGACCAAGCCGATCAGCGAGCGGCAACTGGCGCAGGTGGTGCTGAAGTGGACCGGCCTGGCCTTGCGCAATCAAGGGCCGGAACGGATCAGCGACAGCGCGGCGGGCAATAACGAACTGCCGGTGCTTGATCACGAGGAAGGCTTGCGCCTGGCTGCCGGCAAGGCTGACTTGGCGGCGGACATGCTGGCCATGTTGCTCGCCTCACTGGAAGCCGACCGCGAAGCCATCCGCGCGGCGTGCGAAAACCGCGACCAGAACGCATTGATCGAGCGCGTCCATCGCCTGCACGGTGCCACCCGTTATTGCGGCGTACCGCAATTGCGCGCGGCCTGCCAGCGCAGCGAAACCCTGCTCAAGCAGGACGACCCCAAGGCTGTGGCAGCGCTGGAAGAACTGGAGCGCGCGATCAACCGGCTCGCGGCGCAAGCGAAGATCAGCGCCTGATCCACAGCAATGCCGGCCAACACCGGCAGCGCTAAAGTGGGATCGGGTGATTCAATCCGTGTCGATGTTCCAGGAGGATTTCATGCGCACGCTCGTTTTCAGTAGCCAGACCTACGACCGCGACAGCTTCCTCGCCGCCGATTGCCCGGCGGGTATCGAGCTGCACTTTCAACCGGCCCGGCTCAGCCTCGATACGGCAGCACTGGCCGACAAACACCAAGTGGTCTGTGCGTTTATCAATGATGATCTCAGCGCTGCGGTGCTGGAACGTCTGGCCGCGGGCGGCACGCGCCTGATTGCCCTACGCTCGGCGGGTTACAACCATGTCGATCTGGCCGCGGCGAAACGTCTCGGACTGGCCGTGGTGCGCGTGCCGGCCTACTCGCCGCATGCGGTGGCCGAACACGCCGTGGCGCTGATCCTGGCCCTCAACCGTCGTCTGCACCGTGCCTATAACCGCACCCGTGAAGGCGATTTCAGCCTGCATGGCCTGACCGGTTTCGACCTGGTCGGCAAAACCGTGGGAATTGTCGGCACCGGCCAGATCGGCGCCACGTTCGCCAAAATCATGCACGGCTTCGGCTGTGAGCTGCTGGCTTACGATCCTTTCCCCAACCCGGAGGTGCTGGCGTTGGGTGCGCGTTATCTGAGCCTGCCGGAACTGCTCGCGCAGTCGCGGATCATCAGCCTGCACTGCCCGCTCAACGAGCAGAGCAAACACCTGATCAACCGCGACTCGCTGGCGCACATGCAGGCCGGCGCCATGCTGATCAATACCGGCCGTGGTGGCCTGGTCGACACACCGGCACTGATCGATGCATTGAAGGACGGCCAGCTCGGCTATCTGGGGCTGGATGTTTATGAGGAAGAGGCACAACTGTTTTTCGAGGATCGCTCCGACCTGCCCCTGCAGGACGATGTGCTGGCGCGCCTGCTGACCTTTCCCAACGTGATCATCACCGCGCATCAGGCGTTTCTGACCCGCGAAGCACTGGGTGCGATTGCTGCAACCACCCTGCACAACATCGCGACCTGGGTGGCGGGAACGCCACAGAACCAGGTCGAGGGTTGAAATTTTTTCCGCTTACTTGGGTGAAAGCGAAGTCGCCAGAATCAGCATCGCCAGCCAGCCGAAGCCAAAAAAGCGCTGTTTCATCGAGTGGCCGTAGCGCAGCAGGAACCAGACGAAAAACATCGGCAGCAGGAAGATCATGATCTTCAGCCAGCCTTCCACCGGGCGACTGCCGTCGGCATTGGTCTGCTCAGTGGCCGGTTGCTCGGTGGGCTGCTGGCGCCGACGCCGCGCTGCGGCCGGCATCACTTTCGGCAAAGGTTGCGGCTCAGGCGCTGGAGCACTGACTTCGGGCACAGCCTTGTTACGCGGCAGACTGCCGAACGAGATTGTCGCAGCCTGAACAGGCGCGGCTACGGTTTGCGCGTGTACTGCTTGCTCCGCCATTGGAGCCCCGCAATGAATGCACGCGTTGGCTTCGGAGCTGATGCTCTTCTTGCATTCATAACATTCGATCAGCGCCATGTTCCGTTCCTTCAGATTCGAGGCCGGCAGTTTGCCATGAGCGTCGTTGCATTTGAACCGGATCGAAGGTCGCACGCGCGCATCATTCTGCAATCAAGCCCGTGCTAGCATGTCGCGCATATTTGGAGGACCCATGGTCGAACACGATTTCCGCTACACCCTGATGAACCCGCAACACACCCTCACCGAATGCCGCGCCCTCGTCCCGGGCCGCTATCAGGTCACCGGCAATGGTGGCTCGATTCGCATCGGTGACGCGCTGTTGGTCACCCTCAAAGGCAGCAAGGACTTGTCCATGCGCCTGACCGTTGAAACCGTCCGCCACCTGATCAATCCGCCGGGCCAATGGACCGCGATGACCACAGGCCCGGTGTTCGGTGAACTGGCGATCCACACCTGGCAGGTCAACTGCGACAGCTGTGCCAAAGAGCTGAGCTTCGAATTCGCCGTGGACGCCAAACTCGGTAAAACCGCCGAAAAACCGGCAGCCACCGCGCGCATCGCCGAGCTGGGCTGGAAAGCCGTTGGCGACAAGCATTTGTGCCCGAAATGCCAGGTGTCGGCATGATCAAACGCCTTGCC
Organism: Pseudomonas sp. IT-232MI5; assembly: GCF_949767845.1. Classification (NCBI taxonomy): domain Bacteria; kingdom Pseudomonadati; phylum Pseudomonadota; class Gammaproteobacteria; order Pseudomonadales; family Pseudomonadaceae; genus Pseudomonas; species Pseudomonas sp. IT-232MI5. The sequence goes on along the minus strand of NZ_CATKQE010000058.1, from coordinate 22,500 downwards.
CTGACCGCGCTGGTCGGTGCCGGCCTGGTGGGCTGTGCCGCAGAACCTGTGCAACTGCAACAGAACCGCAGCTACATTCTGGAGTGGATCGGTGAGCGGCCGTTGATGGATTACAGCCATCTGACCGTGACCCTTGGCGATGATGGCCGCGCCTACGGCAACGGTGGCTGCAACCATTGGTTCGCGCCGTACACGCTGGACGGTGACAAGCTGACTTTCGGCAAGATCGGCAAGACCCGCAAGCTTTGTGCACCAGCGCTGATGGAGCAGGAACAACGCTTCCTGCAGGCGCTGGAGCATGTCGAGCGCTGGGACATCTCGCCGATCGAGCAGATGCGCTTCTGGCCGGCGGAAGGCAAGCCGTTGCGTTGGTGGCTGGAAGAGGGTTGATTGGCTAGACCGCCGATACCCTCACCTAGCCCTCTCCCAGAGGGAAAGGGGACTGATTGGGGGATATTGGAGAGGTACGCCGACTTGAACGAGTGCAACTGAATCCATAATCGACTGGGTCTTGCTTTGGCGAATCTACAATCGACTCGATCTCTCAGGTCGATGTACCTCGCCGGACACCTCGGTCGGCCCCCTCTCCCTCTGGGAGAGGGCTGGGGTGAGGGTTGCTCTTTAGCGGCAACTCACTTGGTCGCCTGCAACGCCTCAAGCTTGGCCATCACCCCCGCCGCCGTCTGCTCGCCCATCAACTGTTCCCGCACCTTACCCTTGTTGTCGATGATGTACGTCACCGGCAGCGCTTCACTGCGCGGCAACTCGAACAGTTCCGCCGGATCCTGCGCCAGCACGGTGAACTTGATGCCCAGCTTTTCGCTGGCGTCTTTCAGCTCCACGCCCTGCACATTGTCGAAGTTCACCCCGAACACGCCGACGTTCTTGCTCTTCAGCTCATCCGCCAAATGATTGAGTTCCGGGATTTCGGTCCGGCACGGACCACACCATTCGGCCCAGTAGTTCAGCACTACCCATTGTTTGTCCAGACGCTCCGACGCAACCTTCTGGCCGTTCTGGTCGATACCGTAATCATTGCCGCAGCCCCCCAGCATCAACGCCCCGATTATCGTCAATGCCGCTGCCAATCGCCGTGTCATGTCGTGTTCCTTGTGAAAATTTGAAGGCGCCTGCGACCCATTGCCTCCGAAGGTTCTGGATTGCGCGCTGCACAGTTAGAATAGCCGCCACTTTACGCCAGAAGCGACCCGCCATGACCGATCTGACGCTTTATCACAATCCGCGCTGCTCGAAATCCCGCGGCGCGCTGGAGCTTCTTGAAGCCCGCGGCCTGACCCCGAACGTCGTGCGTTACCTCGAAACCCCGCTGAATGCCGCGCAAATCAAGGCCCTGCTCGGCAAGCTCGGGATCAGCGCGCGTCAGTTGCTGCGCACCGGGGAAGATGAATACAAAATGCTTCAGCTGGCTGACGAAAGCCTCAGCGAAGCGCAATTGATCGACGCCATCGCTCAGCACCCGAAACTGATGGAGCGGCCGATTCTCGAAGTCGGCGACAAAGCCGTGATCGGTCGTCCGCCGGAAAATGTGCTGGAGTTGTTGCCGTGAGCGCGCCGTACATTCTGGTGCTGTATTACAGCCGCAACGGCTCGACCAATGAAATGGCCCGGCAGATTGCCCGAGGTGTCGAGCAGGCGGGTCTCGAAGCACGCTTGCGTACGGTGCCAGCCATTTCCACCGAGTGCGAAGCGGTGTCGTCGGACATCCCGGACGAAGGCGCGTTGTATGCCACGCTCGATGACCTGAAGAACTGCGCGGGTTTGGCCCTCGGCAGTCCGACACGCTTTGGCAACATGGCCGCGCCGCTGAAATACTTCCTCGATGGCACCAGCAACCTCTGGCTGACCGGCGCCCTCGTCGGCAAACCGGCGGGTGTATTCACCTCCACCGCCAGCCTGCACGGCGGTCAGGAAACCACCTTGCTGTCGATGATGCTGCCACTGCTGCACCACGGCATGCTCATCACCGGCCTGCCGTACAGCGAATCGGCGTTGCTCGAAACCCAGGGCGGCGGTACGCCTTACGGTGCCAGTCATCACGCTGGGGCTGACGGCAAAAGTGCTCTCGATCAGCATGAAGTGGCGCTGTGTCGCGCGCTGGGTCTGCGGCTGGCGAAAACCGCTCAGAAACTGGTGGGCTGATATGGCGAAGAAGCCGAAGATTCTGCCGAGTGTCGAGTGGCTGGAGCCACGAGTGAAGGCGATGCGGGTGATTAGCCTGCTGAGCTTCTTCGCCCTCGCCGGCCTGCTGGCGGCCTACTATCTGCTGTTCGCCGATCTGCACGGCGCGCGGCCGTGGGTGATTCTGCTGGTCGAGTTGATCCCATGGATCGTGCTCGCCCCGGCAATGATCATGGGCAGCGCCCGCGGGCATTCGTGGATGTGTTTTGTGGTGAATCTGTATTTCATCAAGGGCGCACTGGCGGCGTATGACCCGAACCGGCAGTTGTTTGGTGTGCTGGAGATGGTCGCGAGTCTGGCGGTGTTCTGCTCGGCGCTGCTGTATGTGCGCTGGCGGTATCAGTTGAATCGCAAGCTGGCTGGCGAGGGCGAGATCTCCGTCGCCTGACAGATCGCCATCGCTGGCAAGCCAGCTCCCACAGGGTCTGTGTTGAAACACAATATTGTGATCAATACAAAAAACTGTGGGAGCTGGCTTGCCAGCGATTGGGGCAACTCGGTATCAATGATTCACTGTGTACGCGAGCATCATCGAAATCTGGCTCATCGCCCGCCCGCCGCTCTGCTCGTGCCATTGATTGAACGCATCCTGCACAATCGCCAGATCGCGCTGGCTGGTCGGCACCTTGTCGACGATCCTCTGTGCATTCAGCGCGGCGACCACGTCGTAGCTCGGTACAAACGTGTCCTTGCCGACCATGCGCAAAAACCGTGGCGCCGACAGCCCACCCAGTTGATGACCGTGCTTTTTCAGGTAAGTCCACAGACCGACGATATCGGTCACCGGCCAGTCGGCGATCAACGCACCGAAACTGCCCTTGTCTTTCTCTACATCAAGAATGAACTGCGCATTGCGCGGCACGCTCTTGAGCTTGCCCAGGTGACGGATGATCCGCGCATCCTGCATTAAACGCTCAAGGTGTTCGGCGCTCATCAGCACGACTTTTTCCGGGTCGAACTTGAAGAACACTTCTTCGAAGGCTGGCCACTTGGCGTCGACCAGACTGTGCTTGAGGCCGGCGCGGAACACACGCAGGGCCATGGTCGAGAGGTAGCGGTCGTCGCTGATCTTGCGCAGTTGCGCCGGGGTCTTGGGAACGGGCAGATGGGCTTCCAGTTCAGCCGCCGAACCGAAGCGGTTCAGACAGTATTCGTGCAGCCACTTGTAATCGCGCATGCCCTCTCCTATTGAATAAAGCGAAGAAACCAATGTGGGAGCGAGCCTGCTCGCGAAGTGGGAGTCTCAGTCAACAAATCAGTTGAATGACGCACCGCTTTCGCGAGCAGGCTCGCTCCCACATTTGAAATGTGTTTACAAGTTGACGACGTTGACGAAGCGCGAAGCGGCGGTCTCGTCGATCTTCAGGCTGGTGAAGTCGAACAGGTTGCGGTCGGCCAGTTGCGACGGGATCACGTTCTGCAGACTGCGGAAGATGCTTTCGGTTCGGCCCGGGGTCTTGCGTTCCCAGTCCTGCAGCATTTCCTTGACCACCTGACGCTGCAAGTTTTCCTGCGAACCGCAGAGGTTGCACGGGATGATCGGGAATTCCTTGAGGTCCGAATACGCCTGAATGTCTTTCTCGTTGCAGTACGCCAGTGGACGGATCACTACGTTGCGACCGTCATCGGCGCGCAGCTTCGGCGGCATCGCCTTGAGGCTGCCGTTGAAGAACATGTTGAGGAAAAACGTCTCGACGATGTCGTCACGGTGGTGACCGAGGGCCATCTTGGTCGCGCCGATTTCGTCGGCGAAGGTGTACAGCGTGCCGCGACGCAGACGCGAGCACAGCGAGCAGGTGGTCTTGCCCTCCGGGATCAGCTCCTTGACCACCGAGTAGGTGTCTTTCTCGACGATGTGGTACTCAACGCCCAGCTCTTTCAAATAGGCCGGCAGCACATGCTCGGGGAAGCCCGGCTGTTTCTGGTCCATGTTCACCGCGACGATCTCGAACTTGATCGGGGCAACCTTCTGCAGGTGCAGCAGCACGTCGAGCATGGTGTAGCTGTCTTTGCCCCCGGACAGGCAGACCATGACCTTGTCGCCATCTTCAATCATGTTGAAATCGGCGACCGCTTCGCCGGCCAGGCGGCGCAGGCGCTTTTGCAGTTTGTTCTGGTTGACCGTAAGAGTGCCCATGACGCGAAATCCGTGAGGTGTGACGAAAGGCCGGCATTTTACGCAAAAACCCCGGGGTTGTGGGCACAGGTTGTCGTAGCCCGGAGATGGAACATTTACAGACCCCGAGGCGATTACGCCCTGTTTTTACAGCGCGATTTGCTCTAAGCCCCTAATACCTGTGCGGTTAAGACCTTTCTATACTGCGACATAAGGTCGCACACAATCTGAAGACCTGTATTTGCTCGGCCACCTTGGCCCGTAGGCGCTCCGCTGGGGGGCGATGGCAATAACAAGAGGAGTGACTGGCATGATCCATCACGTAGTGGGACTTTTTACCCACCCCGATCAGGAATGGAAGGAAATCCGTGGCGACCAAGAGGAAAGCATCAGCCACATGTACCTGACACACACGCTGATTCTGGCGGCTATCCCCGCTGTCTCGGCCTTTATCGGCACCACACAGGTCGGCTGGGTAATCGGCAATCGCGCGCCGGTCATGCTCACCGTCGAAAGCGCGATCTGGATGACCGTCATGTCGTACCTGGCCATGCTCGGCGGGGTCGCGGTCATGGGCGCCTTTGTGCACTGGATGGCTCGCACCTACGACGCCAATCCAAGTCTGGCCCGTTGTGTGGCCTTCGCCACCTACACCGCGACACCGTTGTTTGTCGGCGGGCTGGCGGCGTTGTATCCGCACATGTGGCTGGGGATGATCGTCGGCACGGCGGCCATCTGCTACACGGTGTATCTGTTGTACGTGGGGCTGCCGACGTTCATGAATATTCCGTCGGATGAAGGCTTCCTGTTTTCCAGCTCGGTGCTGGCGGTGGGTCTGGTGGTGCTGGTAGCCATCATGGCGTTCACCGTGATCGTCTGGGGGCTGGGCGTTGGTCCCGTCTATACGAACTGACTCGCCAAACCAATCAGAGGCCGCCGCAAGGCGGCCTTGTCGTTTGCCGGATGACCATTCGGCAGCTCGGCGATTCGCAAGTCCGGGGCGTTACGGCATACTCGACGTCTATGGAGATCCATCAAGCATGCCCGAGCAACTCAATACCCGCGTCGAAGACTGTTACCAACTCGCAGAATCCTTTTTCAAACGTTCCTTCCCACGCCCTGTCGTCAGCCTCAAGCTGCGCGGGCAAAAGGCCGGTGTCGCGCATCTGCACGAGAACCTGCTGCGCTTCAACCCGCAGTTATACCGGGAAAACACCGAGCACTTCCTCAAGCAGACCGTGGCCCACGAGGTTGCGCACCTGATCGCCCATCAGTTGTTTGGCGAGCGCATTCAGCCCCACGGCGAGGAATGGCAACTGATCATGCGCGGCGTTTACGAACTGCCGCCGGATCGCTGCCACACCTATGCAATCAAGCGCCGCAGCGTGACCCGCTATATCTACAAATGCCCGTGCGCCGACAGTGATTTCCCGTTTTCGGCGCAGCGCCATAGCCTGGTGCGGCAGGGGCGGCGTTACCTGTGTCGCCGCTGCCGCAACACGTTGGTGTTCAGTGGTGAGATGCGCGTCGAATAGTCAGTTTGTGTCGCCCTGACTGGCCCCATCGCTGGCAAGCCAGCTCCCACAGGTTTAGGTGTCTTACACAGAATCTGTGGACACCTCGAAAACTGTGGGAGCTGGCTTGCCAGCGATGAGGCCAGAACAGGCACTAAAGAATGACTTTGGCCCGGCGCAGCTCTTCAATTTTCGAAGGACTCAACCCCAACTCCGCCAACACCTGATCCGTATGCTGCCCCAACACCGCGCCAACATGCCGCGGCGCCGGCAACGCTTGGGAAAACTTCAACGGACAGGCCATCTGCGCCTGCGTCGAACCATCCCCGCGCGGCACCTGCGTCACCAGTTCCCGCGCCTGCAACTGCGGATGGCGCACCGCCTCACCCAGACTCAATACCGGCTCGACACACGCATCGATCCCGGCAAACATCTCGCACAACTCAGCAAAGTCGTGTTTTTCGAACTCGACCGTCAGCGCGTACTTCAATGCCCGCTGCTGCTCGGGCTTTGAGGACAAGCCCTGCGCCGCCAACTCCGGCCGCCCCAACGCCGTACACAGTTGCTGCATGAACCCCGGTTCCAGACTGCCCACCGACATCCAGCGGCCATCGCGGGAACGGTAATAATCGTAAAAGCTGCCGCCGTTGAGCATCTGGTCTTCCCACGCAGGTTCTTCGCCGCAAGCCAGATAGCCGGCACCGGCCATGGCATTCAGGCTGAACGCGCAATCGGTCATGCTCACATCCAGATGCGTGCCCTGCCCGCTCTGCTGACGCGCAATCACAGCGGCCAACAACCCGATCACCCCGTGCAGCGAACCACCGGCGACATCCGCCACCTGCATGCCCAACGGCAACGGCCCGCTGTCGGCGCGACCGGTGTAGCTGGCCAGCCCCGCCAGCGCCAGATAGTTGATGTCATGCCCGGCGCGGTCCTTGTATGGCCCGGTCTGGCCGTAACCGGTAATCGACACGTAAATAAGCTTCGGGTTGATCGCCTTCAGCGCTTCATAGCCCAGGCCCAGACGCTCCATTACACCGGGACGAAACTGCTCGAGGACGATGTCGTAATCGGCCAGCAACTGCTTGATCACTTCCACGGCTTCAGGCTGTTTCAGATCCAGCGCCAGGCTGCGCTTGTTGCGATTGAGGTAGGCGTGACTGGCCGAGACTCCGCCATCATGTGGCGGCAATACCCGCAGCAGGTCCATGCGCGTTGGTGATTCGATGCGCAGCACTTCAGCGCCCATGTCCGCCAGCAACAACGAGGCGAACGGCCCCGGCAGCAGCGTCGAGAAATCGAGGATTTTCAGTGAGGCCAGCGGTGCGGACATGGGCGAACTCCTTGGGCGATGCACTCAGCCTAGGCAGCGATGCCGTGTACGGCAATCACCGGAAATGTCAGCGGGTATGACCGTTACGCTCAAATCGCAGGCAAGAAAAAACCCGCCGAAGCGGGTTTCTTCAATTCAAGCAGTGCTTACTTCACATTGCTTGGGGTTGGGCCTTCAGCCACACCCAGGTCATCTTCTTCACGCTCGTCGGAGATACCGCGACCGCCCGAGGCCAGCTCGGTTTGCAACTGATCGGTATCCAGCTCCTTGACCCACTTGGCAACCACGATGGTCGCTACAGCGTTACCAACCAGGTTGGTCAGTGCGCGCGCTTCGGACATGAAGCGGTCGATACCGAGGATCAGCGCCAGACCGGCCACCGGCAGGTGACCGACCGCCGACAGGGTCGCTGCCAGTACGATGAAGCCCGAGCCGGTCACACCGGCTGCGCCTTTGGAGGACAGCAGCAATACCAGCAGCAGGGTGATCTGGTGGGTGATGTCCATGTGGGTATCAGTCGCCTGAGCGATGAACACGGCCGCCATGGTCAGGTAGATCGAAGTACCGTCGAGGTTGAACGAGTAACCGGTCGGGATCACCAGACCTACTACGGATTTCTTCGCGCCCAGACGCTCCATCTTGATCAGCATGCGTGGCAGTGCCGATTCCGACGAAGACGTGCCCAGTACGATCAACAGCTCTTCACGGATGTAACGCACCAGTTTAAACACGCTGAAACCGTGAGCACGGCAGATCGCACCCAGCACCACCACCACGAACAGGATGCAGGTGATGTAGAAGCAGATCATCAACTGGCCCAGTTGCACCAGCGAGCCGACGCCGTAAGCACCGATGGTGAAGGCCATCGCGCCGAAAGCACCCAGCGGCGCCAGTTTCATGATCATGTTGATGATGTTGAACATCACGTGGGCGAAGCGATCGATCATGTCCAGCAGCGGACGACCGTACGAACCCAGGCGATGCAGGGCGTAGCCGAAGATCACCGAGAACATCAGCACTTGCAGGATGTCACCGGTGGCGAACGCGCCGACGATGGTGTTCGGGATTACATTGAGGAGGAAACCGACAATGCTCTGGTCTTTACTGGCCGTCACATAAGTGGCGATTTTCGAGGCGTCCAGGGTGGTGACGTCGATGTGCATGCCGGCGCCCGGTTGCACAACGTTGACCACGATCAGACCGATCAGCAGGGCAATGGTGGAAACGATTTCGAAGTACAGCAGCGCGTAGCCGCCGGTCTTGCCCACGGATTTCATGTTCTGCATGCCGGCGATGCCGCTGACAACGGTACAGAAAATGATCGGGGCGATGACCATTTTGATCAGTTTGATGAACCCGTCACCCAGCGGCTTGAGGGCCACACCGGTCTGAGGGTAGAAGTGACCAAGCAGGATGCCGATGGCGATGGCAACGATCACCTGGAAATACAGGGATTTGTACAGTGGCTGACGAGTCGTCATTGCAGGTTTCCTCAAGCGTCCCGCGTGGCAACATCCATCTGTTGGCCGCGAAACCTTAATTGCGAACCCTCCTGCACTGGAGGGATTTGTTGTTGGAGCAGCATTTTCCATCTGGGCCAAACGCACGCTTCTGTGGCTTGTATCGCAAACCTCGTGCCACTTTGGTGCGATTGCCAGCAAGCCTTTTGATATCAGGGGTAACGGGTCTACGGATGTCACCATCCTGTGACTCAGGCGTGGCGGATTTCCGCCAACTCACCGCTTCTCGTCCTACAATTTGGCGGAAATCCGCCTTGTCGATGCGTCCAGCCCGCCGCTACCATCCGGCGCCTGAGGAAGGATCTGCCGCTTATGCGCGAACGCACCATCGCCAGTCATTTTGCCCGTGCCGCTCTCGGTGGCACACGCCGCGTGGGTTTCGATTACTCGGGCCTGCTGCTGCAACTGGGCATCAGCCCGGAATTGCTCGACGAACCTCGCGCGCGCATTGCTCCGGAACAATTCACCCGCTTGATTCAGGGCCTGTGGCTAGCGCTGGATGACGAATACCTGGGTTTCGGCAACGCCGCGAGCAAGCCCGGCAGTTTCGCCATGATGTGCCACGCCTCGATTCACTGCCGCAATCTGGAAAAAGCCCTGCAACGCGGCTTATTGTTTTATAGCCTATTCCCCGAAGCCCCGCGCCTGAGCCTGACGCGCGAAGACGAATGGGTGCGTTTGAGCCTCGATGATTCGCAGATGTGGGACCCGGATCACTTTCTCACCGAGAGTCTGCTGGTGATCTGGCATCGCCTCGGCAGTTGGCTGATCGGCCAGCGGATTCGCCTCGAACAGGCGAGCTTCAGCTATCCGCGCCCCGAGCATGGGGCCGAATATGACCTGTTGTTCCCCTGCCCGCTAACCTTCGGCACCGAGCAAAGCAGCCTTTTATTCCACAGCCGCTATCTGTCTATGCCGCTGTTGCAGGACGAACGCACGCTCAAACACTTCCTCGAACGCTCCCCCGCCGACCTGCTCTCACGTCCCGATGATGGCGACAGCCTGAGCAGTCGCCTGCGTCGTTTGCTCAGCCGTGACAGTGCGAACTGGCCGGATCTGGAAGCGGTGGCGGCGCACTTGCACATCAGCCCGCAGACCCTGCGCCGGCATTTGCGTGAGGAAGGCACGAGTTTTCAGGAGCTGAAGGATCAGTTGCGGCGGGATATCGCCATTTATCATTTGGGGCGGGCGGATCTGTCGTTGCAACAGATTGCCGAGCAGTTGGGGTTTTCCGAACCGTCGGCGTTTCATCGGGCGTTCAAGAAGTGGACGGGTTTGACGCCGGGGGCGTATCGGGCGCAGGAGCAGTGAGACGCCAAATCAAAAGCCCCTCACCCTAATCCTCTCTCGGGGGGAGAGGGGACTGATTGGGGGATACTCGGTAAATACGCCGACCTGCAAGCTCTCTATTGAATCCATATTCGCTGCAAATCGCTCAGGTCGATAATTTTCCAAAGACACTTCGGTCAGTCCCCTCTCCTTCTGGGAGAGGGCAACTCCCAATCACACCGCCGGAAAATGAATCCTGAACGCCGCCCCACCCATCGGCGAATCCCCCAGCGCGAGTTTGGCGTTGTAGCTTTCGATAATATCCTTGACCACCGCCAACCCGATCCCTTGCCCCGGATGCTGGGCATCCAGGCGTTCACCACGCTCGAGGATCCGCGCACGCTGATCCGGCGGCACACCGGGGCCGTCATCTTCGACGCACAGTTCAATCCCGGCCAGAGTCTCACGCACGCTGATACGCACTTCGCCCAGACACAGGCGATAAGCGTTTTCCAGCAAGTTGCCCATCATCTCCAGCAACGCGCCCTGCTCGATCGGCACATAACAGTGTTCAGGCAGATCGAATGCCACACGGACATGCTTGTCGCGGTACACCTTGTCGAGGGTGTCGCACAGGCTTTTCAGCACCGGTTGCAAGCGCACCTGATGTCGCACCAGTCCGCTTTTGCGCAAACTGGCCCGTTGCAGTTGATAGCTGATCTGCTGGCTCATGCGTTCGATCTGACTCTGCAGCACCCACGCTTGATCGCGTTCTTCGGGACGCTGGGCCATGTCCTCGCTAACCCCTTGCAACACCGCCAACGGCGTTTTCAGGCTGTGCGCCAGATCATCGAGGGAATCGCGATAACGACTGCGCTGCTGGCGCTCGCTGTGCAGCAAACGGTTGAGCGAGCCGGTCAGGCGCAGCAGTTCACGTGGATGTTGTTCGGTGAGGCTTTCACGGGTGCCGCCTTCGATTTCGTCGAGTTCCTGACTGAGCCGGCGCAGCGCTTTGAGGCCCCAGGTCAGGCCGATCCACAACAGCGCCAGCAATACCAGTAATGCCGCGCCGAAGCCTAGATAGAGATTTTCGCGCAGGCCTTCGAGGGTGGTTTCGTACTCGCGCACCGGTTGCAGGGCGACGATGCTGAACGCCGCGCTTTTGCCGCCGAGCAGTTTGACTTCGACGTCATAGACGAAGAATTCCTGGCCATTGCTTTCGCGGATCCGCGCGAACTCATTACCGAGCCCGTCGTAGCGCGGTTTGTAGTTGATCTGCTCTTCCTGGGTGGCTTTCGAGCGCCAGACCAGATGCCCCTCGCGATCGTAGATATAGCCGAGCAAACGGAAATCGGTGAGGTTGAAACGCTCATCCGGCAGTTGCGTCGGCATCACCAACCGACCGTTTTCAATGCGCGCGGCAGAAATCAGCGTAGTGACGTCCGAGGCCAGCCGCTGCTCGATCGAGTCTTGCAGCGCCAGGCTGAACGCGCCTTGCATCGCCGGCAGCAAAGCGAGCATGAACAACACCGCCAACGTCGTGGCGGCGAGCATCAAGCGAACGCGAAGAGAACGAATCAAGTGCAGCGCTCATTGAACAGGTAGCCGAGGCCGCGCACGGTGTCGATCGGCTTGAACCCGGCCGGCCCTTCGAGTTTGCGCCGCAGACGGCCGACCAGCACTTCGATGACATTCGGATCGCGCTCGTCGTCGTCCGGATAGAGCTGCTCCATCAAGCGATCCTTGGGCACCACTTGCTGGTGATGACGCATTAGGTATTCGAGGATGCGGTACTCGTAGGCGGTCAGCGCCAGCGGTTGTTCGTCGAGGCTCGCCTGTTTGCGATTGAGGTCGAGCAGCAGCGGGCCGGCAACGATGGTCGACTGAGTGAACCCGCTGGAACGGCGCAGCAAGGCATTCAGACGCGCGTCGAGTTCTTCGAACTGGAACGGCTTGACCACGTAATCGTCGGCGCCGGCGGCGAGGCCTTCGACCTTGTCCTGCCAGTTGCCGCGCGCGGTGAGGATGAGGATCGGGAAGGTCTTGCCGCCCGCGCGCAACTGGCGAATCAGGTCGAGACCGCCCATGCCCGGCAGGCCGAGATCGATCACCGCCAGGTCAAAGTTGAACTGTCCGGTCTGGTACAGCGCCTCCTCGGCATTGGCCACGGACTCGACCACGTGGCCACTTTCCGTCAGGCGGGTTTGCAGGTGATGGCGCAAGAGCGCTTCATCTTCGACGACCAACAGTTTCATAACACTCTCCCGGGCAAATCAGAATCTCCAGTCACACACCTGTGGGAGCGAGCCTGCTCGCGAAGGCGATGGCTCAGTCGACCTCTCATCGACTGAACCGGCGCTTTCGCGAGCAGGCTCGCTCCCACATTGAACCTGCTGGCAACTCCTTAGAAATTGTAGTTGGCCGACAGGTAAGTCTGGGCGCTGCTGGTCAAATCCAGCGAGCCTTGCTTGCTGCCGCCGCTCTCTTTCATTTCAGTGCTGGCGTTGCTGCGCAGGTAACGGTAACCAAGTTCGACCGAGGTGTTCTGCGAGACTTGCTGCAACACACCGAACTGGCCGCCAACCGCATAACCGATGTCACTGTCGCGGCTGTAGCTCGGCGAGTCCTGAGTCAGCTTGGTCAAACCCGCCGTCGCGCCACCGAACAGCTTGGTGCTGCCACCCACCGGGTAGAACAGATCGTAGCTGCCCAACAGGTTTTCCTGACGCAGTTTAATGCCATTGTGCGAACCGGACACGTTGTCGTAGGTGGCGTAGTAGCGACCCTGGCTGTTTTGCTGACCGAGGCGGACGCCGTAGGTGTTGTTGCCGTCGATGGCGCCAGTGGCGTTCGGGTGGTCGAGGTTGTTGTTCAGCGAGTTGGATTTGTTGATCTTGTCACTGGTCTGGCCGAAGGACAGGCCGGCGAAGTTCGAAGTGGTGTCGGCCTGGGCCGCGATACTGGCGCTCATTACGGTCAATGCCAGCAACAGTTTGTTAAAAGTCATGGGTATTTCCTCTTTCACAGTGCTGTTTGGGTATGGCGCAAGGTTACTGACCTTCCCCTGTACCGCCCCTGAACCGTCTCTGAACCCGACCTGAACCAAATGAACTAGGCTGATTTGACCGTTTATTGTCAGGAGATCCGACCATGCGCCTGTTCCTTGCCCTCATTTTGCTGGCCGTCAGCAGCCTCACTCAGGCAGCGATCAAGACCGAGGAAATCCCCTATCAAAGCGCCGATGGCACAAAGCTGATCGGCTACTACGCCTATGACGACGCCATCAAAGGCAAACGTCCGGGTGTCGTCGTAGTGCACGAATGGTGGGGCCTGAACGATTACGCCAAACGCCGCGCACGCGATCTCGCCGCACTCGGCTACAGCGCGTTGGCGATCGATATGTACGGCGAAGGCAAGAACACCGAACACCCCAAAGACGCGATGGCGTTCATGCAGGCAGCGACTCAGGATGCGGCGGCTTCCAGCAAGCGCTTTGAGGCCGGGCTGAATTTGCTGAAGCAGCAGCCGCAGACCGACGCCAACAAAATCGCCGCTATCGGTTACTGCTTCGGCGGTGGCGTGGTGCTCAACGCCGCGCGGCAAGGTGAACCGTTGGCGGGCGTGGTGAGTTTCCACGGCGCGCTGGCGACCAAAACCCCGGCGACGCCCGGCAGTGTGAAAGCGAAGATTCTGGTCGAGCACGGTGCGCTAGACAGCATGGTCACTGCCGACAATGTCACGGCGTTCAAAGCGGAAATGGACAAGGCCGGTGCTGACTATAAATTTGTCAGCCTTGACGGTGCCAAGCATGGCTTCACCAATCCGGATGCCGATCGCCTCAGCCATGGCGAGCACGGTGGCCCGGACATCGGGTACAACAAGGCAGCGGATGAAAAATCCTGGGCGGACATGAAAGCGTTCTTGCAGAAAATCTTTAGCTGAACAGGAACACCGAGGCGCGGCCTTCGCGAGCAGGCTCGCTGCCACAGAGGATCTTCTGGGCGGCATAGATCCAGTGTGGGAGCGAGCCTGCTCGCGAAAGCCGCACCACCGATCTCGACCTTGCCGCGACTAACCGGCAAAATGCCCGCCATGAATCTCACCCCCGCCCTGCCCGCCTGCTGCACCGCACTCGACAGCCACTGGCCGTTGCCGACGGTATTGGCCGACACCGTGCTGCTCAGCACCCACTTCGATCCGGCCCGACTGCTCGGCGATGACTTTCAGCGCAGTGCCGTGGTAGCACCGCCGAGCATTCAGCGTTCGGTGGCCAAGCGGCAGGCGGAATTCCTCGCCGGGCGTATTTGCGCCCGCGCGGCGTTGCGGCAATTGGAAGGCAGCAGCGTTGTCCCAGCGATTGGTGAAGACCGCGCGCCGATATGGCCGGCACATATCTGCGGCTCGATCACCCACAGCACCGGTCGTGCGGCGGCAATTGTTGCCAACAAACGACACTGGCGCGGGCTGGGAATGGATCTGGAAAATCTGCTGAGTACCGAACGTGCCGAGCGTCTGGCCGGGGAGATTCTGACGCCACCTGAAATGCAGCGCATGACGGCCGCCTCGCGAGATCAGTTGGCGTTGCTGGTGACACTGACGTTTTCGGTGAAAGAAAGTCTGTTCAAGGCGCTGTATCCGATCGTGCAGCAGCGCTTTTATTTCGAGCATGCTGAAGTGCTGGAATGGACTGAGGCCGGTGAAGTCCGGTTGCGGTTGTTGACGGACTTGTCTGCCGAGTGGCGCAACGGCACTGAACTGGAGGCGCAGTTCGGGGTGCAGGATGGGCAGTTGTTGAGTCTGGTCAGTATCCACGCCTGAAATCTTTAGCGCCTGTCCGGGCCTCATCGCTGGCAAGCCAGCGATGGGGCCAGCACAATCACCGCAAATACCTAGCGGCGCTCCTGATTCCTCGGCCAACTCAGGCTGAAACACGCCCCACCCAGACTCTTGCTCTTGCCAATGATCGCCCGGCCGTCATGCCAGTGAATGATCCGCCGCACAATCGACAAGCCCAGACCATGCCCGCCCGACGCCCGCGTACGGCTGTCGTCCAGACGCAGAAACGGGGTAAAAATCCGCTCCCACGCGACCTCCGGCACACCCGGACCGTCGTCCTCGACGTCGACGCGACAGCGCAATTGCCCGACCTGATAACTCACCGTCACGTTCGAACGGGCGTGGCGCATCGCGTTGCTCACCAGATTCTGCAGCGCCCGGTGCAGATAGCGCGGCTCGGCTTCGACCCAGGCATCATCGTTATCCGCAGCAGACAGGCACAAACCACGCTGCACGGTGACCTCGGCGCGTAACGGCGCCAGTTCCTCGATCACCTGATTGACCAGTGCATCGAGATCGATGCGCTGGAAGGTCAGCGCCGGCGAACCCTGTTCCAGCCGCGCATAGGTGAGCATTTCATCGACCAGCTTATCGAGGTCTTCGATGTCGTGATCCATGCCTTCACGGTACTTTTCCAGCGCTTGCGGCGTGGTTGCCGAACCGATCATCTCCAGGCCGAAACGCAGGCGTGCCACCGGTGTGCGCAATTCATGGGACACCGCGCGCACCAGTTCGCGCTGAATCGCCAGCAGCTGTTGCAAGTGCTCAGCCATGCCATTAAACGCCGACGCCAGACGCCCGACCGAGTCAGCACCGCGCGCTGGCACACGGGTTTCCAGGCTGCCCTTGGCAATCCGCGTGGCCGCCGCTTCGAGGCCACGCAAACGGCGTTCGAGCTGACGCACCAACAAATAAACGATAAGGCCGATCAGGGTCAGGCCGAGTGCAGCAATCAGCACCAGCCATTCCGGCGGATACGGGTTCATCTGATACAGCGGGCCGATCTCCAGCACCCACGGCGTGCCGACCATGCCGGCAAAGACGCGGATCGAATCGCCGCCCTTGCCCAGCGCCATGACGGTGTCGCCTTCGGCCACGCGGCGGCTCTGGTCTTCGTCCATGTCGGCATCATTCACCGTGACCAGGCGCAGATCGAAACCGAAACCCTTTTCTTCCTTTATCTGCGCGAGGCGCTTGGGCTGTTCGCCGACCGGTACGCGCACCAGTTCATCGGCCAGCAGGTAAATGGTCGCGCGGGCCAGTTGTTCGCTGATCTGCTGCACTTCCCCCACCAGCACCAGTTGCTCTTTGTCGCTGACCATTCGATAGACTTTCGCCGCGTGCGGCCCGGTCTGCTCGACCAGCGCCTGACCACGCTGTACGCGGGTGCGCTGGGACAGATCGAGATCGGTCTCGGCAAACTTCTTCAGCGCCAGCGGAATCCCCAGCAACCGCTCCCACACCAGCAACGCGCGATGGCGCTCGGTTTCGTTCATCGGTTGCAGATTGCCGGCCATCAGCGAGAATGTGCCGTGGGCCAGCCGCTCGCGATATTGCTCGCTGCGCACCTGATTGAGCAGGTTGAGCGCCAGCACGCCGAGCACCGCCACCAGAATGATCGCTGCGCACATGCCGCCGTAGATGCGCAGGAAGATCGAGTTCACAGCGGCAGATCTACGCAGGCTTCAGGCACGAACAGATAACCTTTGCTGCGGATGGTCTTGATCAGGCGCGGATGGTCGGGGTCGTCACCGATTTTCGGGCGAATGCGCGAAATGCGCACATCGATCGAACGGTCCTGACCGTCATAGCCGATGCCGCGCAGTGCGGTGAAAATTTCTTCGCGCGACAGAATGCGCCCGGCGTTGGACACCAGCAGCCAGAGCAGATCGAATTCGGCGCTGGTCAGTTCGATGCCATTGTCGCTCAGCCACGCCTCGCGCAAGGCGTCGTCGACCACCAACGGACCAAATTGCAGACGACGGGATTTCTCGGTGACCGGTTCGGGTGTGTCGCTGCGGCGCAGCAACGCCTGGATTCGCGCCAGCAACAGCCGTGGGCGCACCGGTTTGCACACGTAATCGTCGGCACCGAGGTCAAGCCCCTGGATCTGATCGGCATCGTCGGTGCGCGCAGTGAGCATCAGAATCGGCCCGTCATACTGATTACGCACCTTGCGGCAAATGCTCAGGCCATCTTCGCCGGGCAGCATCAGGTCGAGGATCACCAGATCCGGCTGCTCCTTGATGATCCGCGCCGCCGCCAACGCACCGTTACCTTCGATGTCCACGCGCAGTCCATTGGCTTGCAGGTAGTCGCGCGTCAGTTCGGCCAATCGCTGGTCATCCTCGACGATCAATACCTGAAAGGCTTGTTGCTCCACCGGTGACCTCTACTTTCTATTGTTATTGATAAAAGGAAGGCGATTGCCCAGACACACAATCCCTGTAGGAGCTGTCGAGTGAAACGAGGCTGCGATCTTTTGATCTTGCTTTTCAAGATCAGGATCAAAAGATCGCAGCCTTCGGCAGCTCCTACAGAGGTACGCGATATTTAGCGTGATCCTCCCGTCCTTTTGTCATGTTTCTGGAGGATAACAATGCCTGCGCATGAGCCGATTGTATAAACGGCGTACAGCCAGAACACAAGTCGGTAAATGCGTTCGGACAAGGCGGTTTTTTGTGATAGGGTTCGCGCCCTTAAAAATCCGCTGAAGCGTTTTTCCCGGTGAAAAAACAGTGACAGACGGTCTAGCTCAGCAGGTTCGCGGCCTACACGCATTTTCGAAGTTTCTTACACAATTTACGCACAGGCTTATCCACAGGTAGTACGTTGCAATCCCCCCCTGAAACGCATTATCTTGTAGCCCGAGCGCAAAAAAACCCTACATGTAGGGTTTGACGCTAAAAAACCAAACACAAACCCGGCAGTGAATTCAAGGCTTTTTATTGCCATTGTCTGGTTGAACCAAACGTATTTTCGAAAGCCCAAACCGCGCCTGCGGATGGCTACCGTTTTTGCGCCGATCACGGTGTTTACGGTACGGGTGTTGCAGTGGCGAAACTGCTCCCCGAAAGGAATGCGGTGATACGCGTATCGCGTGAACCGAAGACTTCGGCATGGAAGCGGCGCTCACAAGGCCCTCTTCCTGAACTGTCCCGAAGTCGTTATGCCCGGCGCGTGCCGGTTGTAGTGCTTCAGGACGGAACGGTGGGCACCGTGATGGTGCCCAAACAAACATAGAGAACGTGGAGACACCCATGCAAACCGACACAACTCGCGAGAACCCGCAGGGCACCTTGCCGCAGGCCGCCGATTCGAATTCGGATCTGGCAGCCACCGCGCCTGGTCAACTGCGCGTGATCAAGCGCAATGGCACTGTCGTTCCTTACACCGATGACAAGATCACCGTCGCTATCACCAAAGCGTTCCTCGCAGTTGAAGGCGGCACCGCTGCCGCTTCGTCGCGAATCCACGACACTGTTGCGCGCCTGACCGAACAGGTCACTGCAACCTTCAAGCGTCGCATGCCATCGGGCGGCACCATCCACATCGAAGAAATCCAGGACCAGGTCGAACTGGCCCTGATGCGTGCCGGCGAGCAGAAAGTCGCTCGCGACTACGTGATCTACCGTGACGGTCGTTCGAAAGAGCGCGCTGCCCACGCACCGGCCGAAGAAGCGGTCAACGCTCACCCGTCGATCCGCATCACCCGTGCCGACGGTAGCCTGGCGCCGCTGGACATGGGTCGTCTGAACACCATCGTCACCGAAGCCTGCGAAGGTCTGGAAGAAGTCGACGGCGACCTGATCCAGCGCGAAACCCTGAAAAACCTCTACGACGGCGTGGCCCTGACCGACGTCAACACCGCGCTGGTGATGACCGCCCGTACCCTGGTCGAGCGTGAGCCGAACTACTCGTTCGTCACCGCCCGCCTGCTGATGGACACCCTGCGTGCCGAAGGCCTGGGCTTCCTCGGTGTGGCCGAAAGCGCCACTCACCACGAAATGGTCGACCTGTACGCCAAGGCGCTGCCGGCTTACATCGCCAAAGGTATCGAGTTCGAACTGCTGAACCCTGTGCTGGCCTCCTTCGACCTGGAAAAACTGGGCAAGGCGATCAACCACGAGCGTGATCAGCAATTCACCTACCTGGGTCTGCAAACCCTGTACGACCGTTACTTCATCCACAAGGATGGCGTGCGTTTCGAACTGCCGCAGATCTTCTTCATGCGCGTGGCCATGGGCCTGGCGATCGAAGAGAAGCAGAAAGAAGACCGTGCGATCGAGTTCTACAACCTGCTGTCGTCCTTCGACTACATGTCGTCGACCCCGACCCTGTTCAACGCCGGTACCCTGCGTCCACAGCTGTCGAGCTGCTACCTGACCACCGTGCCGGATGACCTGTCGGGCATCTACCACGCGATCCACGACAACGCCATGTTGTCGAAATTCGCTGGCGGCCTGGGCAACGACTGGACGCCGGTGCGTGCTCTGGGTTCGTACATCAAGGGCACCAACGGCAAGTCGCAAGGCGTGGTTCCGTTCCTGAAAGTGGTGAACGACACCGCCGTTGCCGTTAACCAGGGTGGCAAGCGCAAAGGCGCTGTGTGTGCCTACCTGGAAACCTGGCACATGGACATCGAAGAGTTCATCGAACTGCGCAAGAACACCGGTGATGATCGTCGTCGTACCCACGACATGAACACTGCCAACTGGATCCCTGACCTGTTCATGAAGCGTGTCTTCGATGACGGCAAGTGGACCCTGTTCTCGCCATCCGAAGTGCCGGACCTGCACGACCTGACCGGTAAAGCCTTCGAAGAGCGCTACGAGTACTACGAAGCGCTGACCGAATACCCAGGCAAGGTCAAACTGTTCAAGACCATCCAGGCCAAAGACCTGTGGCGCAAAATGCTCTCCATGCTGTTTGAAACCGGCCACCCATGGCTGACTTTCAAAGACCCGTGCAACCTGCGTAGCCCGCAGCAGCACGTCGGCGTGGTTCACAGCTCGAACCTGTGCACCGAGATCACCTTGAACACCAACAAGGACGAGATCGCCGTTTGCAACCTGGGCTCGATCAACCTGCCGAACCACATCGTCAACGGCAAGCTGGACACCGCCAAGCTGGAACGCACCGTGAACACCGCTGTACGCATGCTCGATAACGTTATCGACATCAACTACTACTCGGTGCCACAAGCGAAGAACTCCAACTTCAAGCACCGTCCGGTCGGTCTGGGCATCATGGGCTTCCAGGACGCTTTGTACCTGCAGCACATTCCTTACGGTTCCGACGCTGCCGTCGAGTTCGCCGACAAGTCGATGGAAGCGGTCAGCTACTACGCGATCCAGGCTTCCTGCGACCTGGCTGACGAGCGCGGCGCATACGAGACGTTCCAGGGTTCGCTGTGGTCCAAAGGCATCCTGCCGCTGGATTCGCAACAGATCCTGATCGAAGCCCGTGGCCAGAAGTACATCGATGTCGACCTGAACGAAACCCTCGACTGGGCACCGGTTCGCGCCCGTGTACAAAAAGGCATTCGTAACTCGAACATCATGGCCATCGCACCGACCGCGACCATCGCCAACATCACTGGCGTCTCGCAGTCGATCGAACCGACCTACCAGAACCTGTATGTGAAATCGAACCTGTCGGGCGAATTCACCGTGATCAACCCGTACCTGGTTCGCGACCTCAAGGCTCGCGGTCTGTGGGACTCGGTCATGATCAACGACCTGAAGTACTACGACGGTTCGGTTCAGCAGATCGAGCGCATCCCGCAAGAACTCAAAGAGCTCTACGCGACCGCGTTCGAAGTGGACACCAAGTGGATCGTTGACGCGGCCAGCCGTCGTCAGAAGTGGATCGACCAGGCCCAGTCGCTGAACCTGTACATCGCCGGCGCATCGGGCAAGAAGCTCGACGTGACCTACCGCATGGCCTGGTACCGTGGTCTGAAAACCACTTACTACCTCCGTGCCCTGGCCGCGACCAGCACCGAGAAGTCGACCATCAACACCGGCAAGCTGAACGCTGTTTCCAGCGGCGGCAACCACGGCGACGATTCGGTTCTGGCAGCACCTGCCGGTCCTGCTCCAGTGCCAAAGGCTTGCGCGATCGACGAGCCGGATTGCGAAGCTTGCCAATAAGCTGAGCTGAATCAGGCGTTGCGAGACGCCTGATACTCTCCGGGCAAAAGAAACCCCCGACAGACTTCTGGTGTGTCGGGGGTTTTCTTTTGTCTGGAGTAAATATTGAAGCAAAAAAAACGGCGAAACCTGAATGCAGGCTTCGCCGTTTTTATGCATGCAACGCCTTTGTCAGACTGCGAATGACTCGGACATCGCCTGTCCTACGACAGGAATGGTGAAGGACTCACCGTTGTTGGTGAAAAAGGTTTCAATGGTATTACCGCCCTTGTACCAGTCCTTCAGGAACACGCCGGAGTCCAAGTTGCCGCTTTGCAGATCGGCGGCATTGAAGACGTAGGCGCCAAGATCGTTCTGGACGATCCGCACATCACTGACACTCTGAATGTTCTTGAGGGTGACGGTATCAACCCCCGATGTGCCTGTGTCCTGAATGCCTACCATGGTTTTCGAGTACACGACATAGGCATCACCACCCTCACCGCCCAAGGCATCACCCGAGCCGCGCAAGTTCAACGTATCAAAACCTGCACCACCCTGGAGTTCATAGCCGTAACCGGTACCCGTCAAGGTATCGTTGCCGTCACCACCATAGGCAATCCCGGCCGACACGGTGATGTTGTCGTTGCCTGCCTCACCATAAAGAACACTGCCAGTATCGTTATCGGCACTACGCATGGTGTCATTGCCGTTACCGCCGTAGAGCGTATCAGCCTGGACACCACTGATAGCTGTTGGCCCGAAAGCGCCGATATCAGTGACCGTATAGCCGTAAATAAAATCATCACCCTCGCCGCCGTAGATAATGTCGTTACCCGCACCACCCTCAAGCTTGTTCGAATAGGCGTTGCCAGTCAGCGTGTCATTGAATGCCGATCCCATCAGGTTATCGATGTTGATCAACACGTCACCTTGAGCGTCGCCTCCTGCGACTGTGCCATCCAACAAGTTGATCTGAACGCCACCAGTACTGGTCAAGTACCAAGCGCCATCACCTCGACCAACCCCCGTCAATAGATCCGCACCAGCGCCACCGACGAAATTCTCCGCCCCTGCCGCGCTGCCGGTAAAGCTGTCGGCCTGCGCCGTGCCCTGGAATATTTCGATCGACGTGTAAATATCGCCAGCGGCAGCCCCGGTGAAAACAGGCGCCCCCAAATCCAGGGTGATACCCGCAGTTTCGCTGGCAAAACTCACCAAATCCATACCACTACCACCGTTGAAGCGATTGACTCCCGCATCCCCGACAAACGCATCACCAAAGTTCGAACCAATGATCGCTTCAATATTGGTGTAAACATCGCCGGCAGCAATTCCGGTGTGGATCCCCGTTTTAGTATTGATGCTCACGCCCTTGTCGGCATCGGCATAACTGACCGTATCAAAACCATCTCCACCAATGAGTTGGTCCGCCCCTGCACCACCGAACAGCGTGTCATCGCCAGCCCCGCCCGTGATGATGTTGTCGGAAGCATTGCCGTATGCAGTGAAATTGCCAGTCCCGGTGAAGTTCAGGCGCTCGATTTCCACGCTCAATCGGTAGGTATTTTGGTTA
>NZ_CATKQE010000057.1:0-24081 GCF_949767845.1 Pseudomonas sp. IT-232MI5 | reverse complement strand
ACAGGGTTTTGCATCAGATTGACGGTCTCAGCTCCATCGCAATCATCGGCTTGCTCCGCGCATACCGGCTCAACCGCTCCGCCATCGCCTGGGGCAGCGCCGGGTCGAAGGTGAACCCGCGCCGCTCATAAAACTCACGCAGATCCGGATGGCAGAACAGCCACACCGGCTCGCTCACATTCTGCACCGCCGCAGCGATCAACTGCGCGGCAATCCCCTGCTCACGACATCCCGGATCAACAAAAAGCCCGGTCAACCAGTGCCCTCCCGCCACCGGTCGCAAACACAACGCGGCAACAATTTCTCCCCGTCGCGCGACCCACAGCTGCGCATCGCGAACAGCTTTCATCGACGATTGATGGCTGCGGTAAAACTTGTTCATCAACGGCCATAACGACTCGTCGAGCAGGCTGTATTGGGTGTCGGGCATGGGATCGGACTGTCGGCGCTGAAAGCGGCGATTATAAAAGAACGCACGCAACAGGATAGGTGTATACCTGAGCCTACATCCCCTGTGAGTGGAGTACGCATCATGTCCAAAGGTATGGATTCAAAGAAAGCCGCGAAGAAGAAACCGGCCAAGACCGCGATTGAAAAACGCGCAGAGAAGAAAGCCAAAAAGGTCGACATCTTCGGTCACTGATCACGCCTTTCCGGAGCCCGGTTCTCGGGCTCCTGCCTGAACCCGAAAATAATCTGCAAGATTGCGCATCGTCGTTGCACAGAAGGGCAAGAATCCCGTTCCGAGCAATGCCATGCCCCATTACTTCGACGCCGCCCATCGTCAGCAGATCGAAACCCTGCGCCAACGCTTTACCGCCCGCACCGAATGGCCGACCTGGCTGTTGCTGATCGGCGTCTATGGCGGCTGGTTTGCCATTGTTCTCAATAGTCACTGGCTCGGTCGTGGCTTGAGCACGCTGTTGCTGATCCCGTTGCTGGTGCTGTGGCTGTCGTTGCAGCACGAGTTGCTGCACGGGCATCCGACGCGCTGGGTGCGCTTCAACAAGATCCTTGGCTACGCGCCGTTTGCCGTGTGGTATCCGTACACGCTGTATCGCGACAGCCATTTGTTGCATCACCGCGATGAGGATCTGACTGTGCCCGGCGTCGATCCGGAAAGCCGCTATCTGACCCGCGTTGGCTGGCAGCGCAGTTCGCTGTTCGAGCGCAGCTTGCATTGGTTGAACAAAACCGTGCTCGGACGCTTCCTGGTTGGCGCCCCGCTAGCGCTGCTAGCGTTGGCCAAAGAACAGTTGCAGCCGCTGAAAAACGGCGAGCGCCAGGCCTGGCTGATGTGGTTGACTCATGGTGCGTTTACATTATTGATGCTGTGGTTTGTCGCCCGTGTCAGCGCGCTGCCGGTCTGGCATTACCTGCTGCTGATCAGCGTACCGGCGCTGTCGATCGCGATGATCCGCTCCTACTATGAACACCGTCCCCACGCACAACCCGAACAGCGCACGGTGTTGAACGAAGCGGCTTGGCCGTGGCGCTGGTTATTTCTGAATCTGAATTTTCATCTGGTGCATCACGACTTGCCCAAGCTTGCGTGGTACGACTTGCCCAAGGTTTACCGGATGCATCGCGAGCAATGGATCGCGCGCAGTGGCGGGTTTCTCGTGCGCGGGTATGGCGAGTTCTGGCGACGCCATGTTTTGAAGCCAATCGACAGCCCCGAGCATCCTTACCACTAACCCAAGAACACCACAAAACCCTGTAGGAGTGAGCCTGCTCGCGATAGCGGTGTGTCAGGCGCCGAAGATGTCACTGATGCACCGCTATCGCGAGCAGGCTCGCTCCCCCATTGGCTATTTGTAACTCGGAAAATATGTGTATGGCTCAACACCACACCGAACTCCTGATGTACATCGCCCCCGAGTCAATCCGCGTGGCGAATGAGCGCTGGATTGCGCGCATTCTTGAGCTGCTTGGCCACACTCGCTTGAGCGCTGAAGGCCTGTCGTTGCCCGAACTCTGGTTATCACCCGATCTGCTGCTCACGCAAACCTGCGGCTATCCGCTGATGACCGCTTTGCGCGGACAAGTGCGCATCGTCGGACGTCCTTGCTACGAACTGCCTGACGCCAGCGCCGGCAATCATTGCAGCCTGATCCTCGGCCGCGCTGATGACTCACGCAAAACGCTAGCGGACTTTCAAAACAGTCGAGGGGTGATCAACAGCGAAGATTCCAACAGTGGCATGAACCTGCTGCGTCAGCGTCTGGCGTCGTTGCAGCAAAACGGGCAGTTCTTCGCCTCGGTCGGCATCAGCGGCGGCCATCGCGGGAGCCTGCGCTGGCTGCGCGAAAACCGCGCCGATCTGGCCGCCATCGACAGCGTCACCTACGCCTATCTGGCGCAATATGCACCGGAAGAAGTCCGTGCCTTGCAGGTGATTGCGCGCAGCGCCCTGAGCCCGACCCTGCCGTTCATTACCGTCGCCAGCGCCACGGACGAGCAGGTTGAGACGTTGCGGCGGATGATGAATCTGACTTTGCGCGAACTGCCCGAGGTCGCGCAGACCTTGGGGTTGCCTGAGGTGCTTGCTGCCAGCGAAAGCGATTATCAGATCTTGCTCGACTACCAACGTGAGGCTGAAGAATGGGGCTATAGCCACTTACGCTAAAAGATCGCAGCCTTCGGCAGCTCCTACATCGAATGCGTACACCTGTAGGAGCTGCCAAAGGCTGCGATCTTTAGTTTTTATATTCTCTAATAGAATATAAAAATGAAATTTAAATATTATTAAAGAATAAGGCGCCTTGCTACGATCGCGCCACCGGAACACCGGACATTCAGCGACCCCTCATCAAGGAGCCCCTATGTCCGGCGCCGACCTTTCCCATCGTCACACCGTGGACGGCCTGTTTCGCGCCCACTATCGCTGGCTCTGTGCTTATCTGCACCGTCATCTGCATGACGCGGCCAGCAGCGAAGACATCGCCGCCGAAACCTTCGCCCAATTGCTCGATGCCCCGGCACTGACGGCCATTCGTGAACCTCGCGCCTTGCTGACGACCATCGCCCAGCGTCTGCTGTATCAGCGCTGGCGACGTGCTGATCTGGAGCGTCGTCATCGCCAGTCAATCGACATTGATTACGCCGCCTCGCCTGAAGAATTCGTCCAGCAATCGCAAACGCTCACTCGACTCGACCACAGCTTGCAGCGCTTGCCCGGCAAAGTCCGCGCGACGTTTCTGCTCGCCCGCATCGACGGCCTGACCTACCCGCAAATCGCCACCGAACTGGGCATCTCCCAGCGCTCGGTCAGCGTTTACATGAACCGTTCCCAAGCGTTGTGCGATCGCCACAGCGCCAACCAATTCCTGCAAGACAAGAGGTCCGCATGAGATCGATCAAAACCCTGCTCGGCACGTCGTTGCTGGCTCTGAGCCTCAGCGTTGGTGCTGTTTCGGCTACGGAAAAAACCACGCCGATCCACTTCGGCGACATCACCTGGGAGAGCGGCAGTTTCATCACCGAAGTGCTGCGCCTGATCGTTGAAAAAGGCTATGGCTACCCGACCGACACGTTGCCCGGCAGTACGGTCAGCCTTGAGGCCGCATTGGCGAAAAACGATATCCAGGTGATTGGCGAAGAATGGGCCGGGCGTAGTCCGGCGTGGGTCAAGGCGGCCGCCGAAGGCAAGGTGTTCGGTTTGGGCGATACGGTCAAAGGCGCCACCGAAGGCTGGTGGGTACCTGAGTATGTGATCAAGGGCGACCCTGAGCGCGGGATCAAAGCGTTGGCGCCGGAGTTGAAGTCGGTGGCGGATCTGCCGCGCTACAAAGACGTGTTCCGCGACCCGGAAGATCCGTCGCGTGGGCGCTTCCTCAACAGCCCGACCGGCTGGACCTCGGAGATCGTCAACAGCCAGAAGCTCAAGGCTTATGCGCTAAATGACAGCTTCGTCAACTTCCGCACCGGTTCCGGCGCGGCGCTGGATGCCGAGGTGGCATCGTCGATCAAACGGGGCAAACCGGTGTTGTTCTACTACTGGTCACCGACGCCGCTGCTTGGCCGATTTAAACTGGTCAAATTGGAGGAACCGCCATTCGATGCCGAGGCCTGGAAGACCCTGGCCGATGCCAACAATCCCAACCCCAAGGGCACCCGCTCAATGCCGGCGAGCCTGGCGATTGGCGTATCGGCGCCGTTCAAGGCGCAGTATCCGGAGTTGGTGACGTTTTTTGAAAAGGTCGATCTGCCGATTGAACTGCTGAACCAGACCCTGGCCGGGATGAGTGAAAAACGTTTGCAGCCGAGGGTGGTAGCGCAGGCGTTTTTGCGTGATCAGCCGCAGGTCTGGAAGCCTTGGGTGCCTGCAGAGGTGGCGACCAAGGTGACTGGAAGTCTGTAAGTCGTTTCTGTCGTTTTTGTAGTGTTTGTAATGGCCTCATCGCTGGCAAGCCAGCTCCCACAGGAATTGCGCTGATTTGCAGAAGCGCAGAATCCTGTGGGAGCTGGCTTGCCAGCGAAAGCGTCTGCCCCGCCAGCAATTCTCCCCGCGCTGAACCGTTTCTTGTGCAAAAAGTGCCAGATACTGGCCGACTAGTGGCCTTGCGCAGGTCTTTGCACTGGCTATGCTTCCCGTAACTAACTATGTCGACCGTCATGTCAAAACTTGCCGGACGCACAGCTTAGTCCGTGAATTCATGCTGCCAGAGTGCGCAACCCAAGGCACCGACACTGAACCAACAAGGAGCGTCGCTTACATGGAAGTTCTTCAACGCGTTAGGGCTGGCCCGCGTGCGGGCTATCAAGAGAAGGATGTCTTGATTAGAGCGTCGCTGCATGGACGCTCCGATTGATCATCATTTATCACCTGACAACTTCCTCCCGTGGAGGAATGCGTGTGCCTGTTCTGTGGAACGTAGTGGTGGATCGTGAAAGAACTGAACTTTCATCAAATCAAAAGTCCGCGCGGAAGGTGATACAACCATGTTCAACCTACATCACAAGGCTGACCTGCAGGAAATCGAGCGCTTCAGCTGCGCCCTGACCGAGGCCAACGCCAAGTTGGCGGCGATCAGCCGCTCGATGGCAATGATCGAGTTCAGCCCTGACGGCATCGTTCTGGATGCCAATGAAAACTTCTGCAAGACCATGGGCTACAGCGCCGATGAAGTGCGTGGCAAACATCATCGGGTGTTTTGTGAAGAGGCTTTCTATCGCAGCGAGGAGTACGCCAAATTATGGCGTGACCTGGCTCGCGGTGAGCCGATCAGCGGGACTTTTCTGCGTTTGAACAAGGCCGGCAGGGAAGTCTGGCTCGAAGCCAGTTACATGCCGGTGTATGGCCCGGACAAGCAAGTCCACAGCGTGATCAAAGTGGCTGCCGACATCACCGCTCGGGTGAATAAAGAGCACGAAGAAGAAAGCATGCTGGCGGCGATCAGCCGTTCCATGGCGGTGATCGAGTTCACCCCGGAAGGCAATGTCATTGCCGCCAACGACAACTTCCTCAAGACCATGCAGTACTCGCTCAACGAAATCGTCGGTCATCACCACAGCCTGTTCTGCCATCGTGCCGAAGCCGAGTCTGCGCAGTACAAGGCATTCTGGGCCTCGCTCAACCGTGGCGAATATCACTCGCACCGTTTCGAGCGCAAGAACAAGTCGGGGCAAATGGTTTATCTCGAAGCCTCGTACAACCCGTTATTCGATGCCAAAGGCCGCCTGTACAAAGTGGTGAAGTTCGCCAGCGACATCACCCATCAAATGACCACCTTGCAGAACGCCGCCGAATCGGCCCACAGCACCTCGGTACAAAACGACGCCTGCGCGCAAAAAGGCTCACAGGTCGTACAGCAAACCGTGCAGATCATTCAGGACATTTCCCGCGACCTCAACGAAGCAGCGGCGAGTATCGATGCGGTGAGCAAACAGTCGGACATCATCGGCACCATCGTTCAGACCATTCGCGGCATTGCCGATCAGACCAACTTGCTGGCGCTCAACGCGGCAATTGAAGCGGCGCGGGCCGGGGAGCATGGGCGCGGATTTGCGGTAGTGGCGGATGAGGTGCGTAGCCTCGCGGCGCGCACCAGTCAGGCGACGCTGGAGATTGTCGAGGTAGTGCGCAAAAACCATGACCTGTCGCTGAGTGCGGTGTCGAGCATGCAATCAAGTCTGAGCCGCACCGGGCTCGGGGTTGAGCTGGCGAATGAGGCGGGGGAGGTGATTCTGGAAATTCAGCAGGGCTCCCGGCATGTGGTGGATGCGATCAGCCAGTTCAATGAAACCCTGCAACTGAACTGATTCCACAAAGTGGCCTGTAGGAGCTGTCGAGTGGAACGAGGCTGCGATCTTTTGATTCGTTGTTGGAAGCAAGATCAAAAGATCGCAGCCTTCGGCAGCTCCTACAGGGGTACCGTGCGGTAGCCTGGAATCCGTGGTCTCAGAGCGCAGCGAGAAACTTGCCCGCCTGCTTGTCGCTGTCCTTCACATCGTTGTCTTTCTCCGCCTGCGCCTGCGCCAACTTCATCTTGTCCTGCAAGCGCTCGGCGATCTCTTTGCCGATGGCCAGTTGTTTCTCCGGCGGCATGGCTTTGATGTCGTCTTCGGTCAGCCCCATCGACTGCAGGATACTGTCGCGCAGACGCTGTTCCGGCGTCTTGCTCATGTAATCCTTGAACTCGTCGGTGGCGGACTTTGCCGAGGTTGTGGTGGCATCGGTGGCTTGCAGGTTGACGCGGGTCTTGGCGAACGCTTCGTCGACGTTGTCGCTGATGCGCGTGGCTTCGCTGACTTGCTGAGTGGCAATCTGCGTGGCCGAGTCCTGCACCTTGGCGGTGGCTTCGGCGGTTTGCGCTTGGGTCTGGTTTTGCAGGGTTTGCAGCATGGCGCCGTGCAGACCACCCTGCAGACCGGCGGCAGCAGTGGACGTCGCATCGTCATTCAGCGCTTTGGGCAGATGAATGATTTGCTGTTGTTTGGCACTGATCAACATGATGTGTGGACCTGAGGGTAATTGCTGACTGGCGTATCGGAGCAATTACCGTGCCTTCTAAGTAAGTCCTTTTATTTCAACAAGTTGACCATTGGCCAAGTGTGCGTGGCGGTCATCCCTTGCCGATAAGCGGCAGAGGATGACCGTTGCCACCCTCAGCGATGGGCAATGTTCTCCAGCGCCAGATTGCGTGTACGCGGGCCGAACCAGCCGATGGTTACCATCACGATCAGCATGCTGCTGACGATGAATGCCAATACCCCCGGCGTACCGAAGTTGTCGAGAAACAGGCCGATCAACAGACTGCTGAACACCGTCGACAACCGACTGAACGAATAGCAGAAACCCACAGCGCGGGCGCGGATGTTGGTCGGGAACAGTTCGCTCTGGTACGAGTGATAACTGAAGCTCAACCAGGCATTGCAGAAGGTGATCATCACCCCGCAGAAGATCAGCCCGAACGCGCTGGTCTGCAGGGCGAACAGGGTACCAAAGGTCATCGCGCCGAGGGCCGAGCCGACGATCTGCCATTTGTTTTCGAAACGATTGGCGAACTTCACGAACAGCAGCGGCCCGAGCGGGTAGGCGAGGGTGATGATGAACGCATACATCAAACTGTGGGTGACACTGACACCCTGACCGGACAGCAGCGCCGGCAGCCAGTTGCCGAAACCGAAGAACCCAATGGCCTGGAAGATGTGGAAGACAATCAGCATCAACGCGCGGCGGCGATACGGCGGCTGCCAGATGTCGGCGAAGCGACCCTTGCCTTCGACGTCGACCGGAACGGTTTCCGGCGTATCCAGCGGTTTACCGTGATCCTTCTCGCATCGTGCTTCGATGCCATCGAGAATCCGCTTGGCTTCATCAAAGCGGCCATGTTGCGCGAGCCAGCGCGGCGATTCCGGCAGACGCTTGCGCAGCCACCAGATAAACAGCGCAAACACCGCGCTCGCCAACACCACCCAACGCCAGCCGGACACGCCGAATGGCGCCTGCGGCACCAGCCACCATGACATCAACGCCACCGCGGGCACCGACAGAAACTGTACGAAAAACGCAAAAGCAAATGCCGAACTGCGCATGCGTTTGGGCACCAGTTCCGAGAGGTAAGCGTCGATGGTCACCAGCTCGATACCCAAACCGATGCCAACCAGAAAGCGCATGCAAATGATGCCCAGCGCCGAGCTCTGAATGCCCATCAACACCGTCGCCACCGTGTACCAGACCAGCGCGAAGGTGAAGATCGCGCGACGACCAAAACGATCAGCCAAAGGGCTGAGCAGGCTGGCGCCAAGGAACAGACCGAGGAACGTCGCCGAGGCGAACGCCGCCTGATCGGAGAAGCCGAACACGCCCTGATTACCAGTGGCGAAGATGCCGTCGCGGATCAGACCGGGGCTGATGTAGGCGGTCTGAAACAGATCGTAGAGTTCGAAGAAACCACCGATTGACAGCAGCGCCACCAAGCGCCAAATCGTCGCGACCGCCGGAAGGCGATCGATGCGGGCGGACACCTGAGCGGCGCGGATCGGGTCGATGCCGTCGCTTTGCGCGGCGGCGGGGGCGTGTGCAGTCATGGGCTGATCCATTTTTTATTGATGGAAAAGCTTAGCCTGCTATCGGAGTTAACGGATTGTGAATATCGGCGGTTTAACCGGGTAAACCGCTGATTCCTTGCAATATCTGTTTACGAATTAACGATTTATGCCGCAGCCGCCGAATCCGGTAGTGCCGACGCTGGCAAGCCGAAGATCCGGTCGAACAGCCAGTTGAAGGCAAACGTGTAGCACGGAATGAAAATGATCAGCGCCAGATCCAATAGAAACGCCTGCACCAGACTGATGTTCATCCACCAGGCGATCAACGGAATCAGGAACACGATCAGCGTCAGTTGAAAGCCGACGGCATGAGCAATGCGTCGTTTCACCGTGCGGGTGCGCGATTGCTGGCGGCTTTCCCAGTGCTCGAACATCGAGGTGTAAATGAAGTTCCAAGTCACGGCGATGGTGGTGATGATCACCGCCAGCGGCCCGGTGCTGCCCGGCGACGTGCCGGATAACAGCGCCAGACCGAGGGCGGAGAAGGTCATGCCGATCACTTCGTAGAGCGACACGTAGACCAGTTTGCGTTTGACGCCTTGCATGGGGATTTGCCTCTTTCTTGCCGTTTGTTGGCCAGCGGGACTGGCGAAGGCGGCGAAAGATAGCTTCAATAGGGCTGACAGAAAAAGTCAGCTACTTTCAGTTCTATTGATAGGTGTTCAGGGTGAATTTCAACAGCGACAGTATCGAGCTGTTTCTTGCGGTGATTGAGCGCGGCTCGTTTTCAGCGGCGGCTCGCGCATTGGGTCGGGTGCCTTCCGCCGTCAGCATGAGCATTGGCAACCTTGAAGCCGAACTGGGTTATCTGCTGTTCGACCGCAGCCATCGCGAACCGCAACCCACGGCGATGGCGCTGTCGCTGGTGCCCCATGCGCGGCTGATCGCTGAGCAGCTCAAGCAACTGCAAGTGCACGCGGTGGAATTGTCGTTGGGGCTGGAGAGCAAATTGTCGATCGGCGTGGTCGCGGACATCGACCGCCGTCGTTTGCTGGCGGCAATCAAGGAGATCGCCGAACGACATCCGCTGCTGGATATCGAAGTGCTGACCGCGCCGCAAGATGACGTGCTGGCGATGCTGCACAGCGGCCGGGTCAGCGTGTGCCTGGCGTTCGCCGGGCTGAGCATGAATGTGCTGGAGCGTTTTCAGTTTGTCGGCAGCGAGCGGATGATCGCCACGCTGGCGGCGGACAGCCCGTTGTTGCAGGGGCAGGATGTGTTTCTTGAAGATCTGGTGCACGTGCGGCAGATCATCGTCGCCAGTCGCGACTTGCCGATCAGTGAGACGCGACCGTTGGTGGCGGAGTCGTATTGGCGCACGGACAGCCTTGAGACGGCGATGGAAATGGTCGAGGCGGGATTGGGTTGGGGTAACTTTCCGCTGTCGGTGGTGCAGCCGCGGATCGACTCCGGGCGACTGAAACGGCTGAATTTTCGCAACATCGAAAACGGTCTGGTGATGCCGGTGCACGCGGTGTGGCTCAAGAGCCAGCCATTGCAGAAGGGCGCGCATGCCCTCGTCGAATTGTTGGGCGGTTGATCGTTCCCACGCTATGCGTGGGAATGCAGCCCGGGACGCTCTGCGTCCCATCAAAAGCCGAACGCGGAGCGTCCGTTGAGGCATTCCCACGCAGAGCGTGGGAACGATCGGTGAAGGGTTGTGTTTCAACTCAGCGTTTGTGAAGGGTCAGGTGCTCTCGCGGATCTTCAGTTCAAAGCCCATGTCTTCAACCGGGCGCGCGACGCTGTTACCGGCCATCAACGTCAGCATCTGCTCCGCCGCGCGCCGGCCAATCGCTTCACGCGGGGTATTGATGCTGCTCAAGCGCGGCACCATGTGTTCGGACATCGGCAAGTCGTTGAAACCAAGAATCGCCACTTGCTCAGGAATCTTGATGCCATTGCGCAGCGCTTCCAGCAAAGCGCCCTGGGCCAAATCGTCGTTACCAAAGAAGATCGCATCGACATCCGGGTGCGCCGCGAGCAACTGCAAAAACAGTTCCCCGCCCAAGCCCACCGATGAAGAGCGAGGCGTCAGCACTTCCAGATCCGGGTCATAACGCCCGGCCTTCTGCAACGCTTTGCGAAAGCCTTCGCCACGCAACAACGTGCGCTGATCGAGTTGCGCGCCAATGTAAGCCAGACGCTTGCGCCCACGGGAGAGCAAATGTTCGGCCGCCGTCTCGCCAGCACTGAGTTGCGAGAATCCCACGCAATTCACCCCGGCCGCACTGTCCAGTTCCATCATGTACACGCAGGGAATGTTGCTCGCCTCGATCATCCGTCGCGAACTTTCGGTGCGGTCAAACCCGGTCAACAAGAAACCGCGCGGCTGATAGGCCATGTAGTTGCGCAGCAGGTTTTCTTCTTCATCGCGTGAATAGTGGAAGTTGCCGATCAGCACTTCGAAGCCTTTGGGCGTGAGCACCCGATGAATGGCTTCCAGCGTATCGATAAACAAAAGGTTGGACAGCGAAGGCACTAAGACAACGACCGAATGGCTCTGCGCCGAGGCTAAAGCGCGGGCGGCCGGGTTGACCACATAGTTGAGTTCGAGGGCGGCTTTCTGCACTTTTTCCACTAGTTCTGTGGCCACGGTGCTGACCCCGCGCAAGGCGCGAGAAGCGGTAATCGGGCTGACACCGGCGAGGCGGGCAACTTCATTCAGGGTGGGACGGCCGGTGGTGCGGGTATTTTTATCGTTTTTAGGGGTGGTCATCGACGGCTTGCCAAACAAAAATCAAGGCACTAAGGTAGCGCTGTCCTGATGCAGCTGTAAATGCGTAAGCGAGGTCCTGCCTGATCTTCGCTTTTTGGTGTTGGGAACAAACCTGCTGCAACCCAAAAAAACGACAAGAAGGCGTCGGCAACTTCTGCCTGTGCACTAGAGTCATAGCTAGCAAAGGTAGCGCTGTCTGCGCGCTGAGGTGTTATATGAGTCATCCCATCACCGCCCTGGTCATCATGGGCGTTGCCGGTTGCGGCAAGACGTGCGTCAGCGAGGCCCTGTGCCAATTGAGCGGCGCCACTGCCATTGAAGGCGATACTTTCCATCCGGCCGCGAACATCGAAAAGATGAGCGCGGGGATCCCCCTGAACGACGACGACCGTGCCGGCTGGCTCGACAGCCTGTGCGATGAACTGCGTCGCGTCGATGCATCGGGCAAACGTCCGGTGCTGACCTGCTCGGCCCTTAAACACAGTTATCGCGAAGTGTTGCGCAGTGCCTTGCCGGGCCTGGGCTTCGTGTTTCTCGAATTGACCCCTGAAGTTGCCGCTGAGCGTGTGTCCCATCGTCCGGGCCACTTCATGCCGGCCACGCTGATCGAAAGCCAGTTCGCCACCCTCGAGTCGCCCAAGGGCGAACCGTTGACGTTGGCCCTGAATGCCTCGATCCACAGCGTTGAAGAACTGGCGTCCCAGGCTCACGTCTGGTGGCAGGCCCACGGTCTGAAACAGGCGGTATGAGTGTGTTGAAAGAGATAGCGCTGTCCTCCCGACTTCTGTTTAACCCGCTTTAATAACAACAACAATCCAGGAGACACCCCCAATGTTTGGCATGTCCCACGACGCCTACCTGCTGCTCGATGCAGTGGTCACGGTAATCGGCCTGATTATCCTGATCACCAAATTCAAGATTCACCCATTTATCTCCCTGACCATCGCTGCTGCGTTCCTCGGTCTGACCTCCGGCATGCCGATCGGCACCATCATCAAGGCGTTCCAGGACGGCTTCGGTGGCGTCCTCGGTTTCGTCGGTATCATCCTTGCGCTGGGCACCATGCTCGGCAAAATGATGGCCGAGTCGGGCGGGGCGGATCAAATCGCCCAGACCCTGATCCGTGCGTTCGGCAAAGACAAAGTCCAGTGGGCGATGATGTTCGCCGCGTTCCTGGTGGGCATCCCGCTGTTCTTCGAAATCGGCTTCGTGCTCCTGATTCCGTTGGTGTTCATCGTTGCCCGTCGCACCGGCGTGTCGATCATCAAGATCGGTATTCCGCTGCTCGCCGGCCTGTCCGCCGTGCACGGTCTGGTGCCGCCGCACCCGGGCCCGCTGCTGGCCATCGGCGTGTTCGGTGCTGACATCGGCAAGACCATTCTTTACGGTCTGATCGTTGCGCTGCCGACGGCAATCATTGCCGGTCCGATCTTCGGTACGTTCATCGCCAAGCACATTCCGGGTCACCCGAATCAGGAACTGGTCGATCAACTGGCCCGTGAAAGCGACGACTCGACCAAGCTGCCAAGCTTCAGCATCACCCTGATCACCGTGCTGTTGCCGGTGTTCCTGATGCTGCTGAAAACCTTTGCTGACGTGGCGTTGCCGGACGGTCACTTCTTCCGCACCTGGATGGACATGATCGGTCACCCGATCTCGGCACTGCTGCTGGCGTTGCTGTTGTCGCTGTACACCTTCGGGCACAAGCAGGGCATCGGTTCCCAGCAAATGCTCAAGTGGCTCGACGCAAGCCTGGCGCCAACCGCGGCGATCATCCTGATTATCGGTGCTGGTGGCGGCTTCAAACAGATGCTGGTCACCAGCGGTGTCGGCGACGTGATCGGCCACATGGCCGTTAGTGCGCAGATCTCGCCGATTCTGCTGGCGTGGCTGGTGGCAGCGGTGATTCGTATCGCGACCGGTTCGGCCACGGTGGCGACCATTACCGGCGCGGGCATTGTGGTGCCGGTGGTGGGGATGATTCCGGGTGTGAACCGTGAGCTGCTGGTACTCGCTACCGGTGCCGGTTCGTTGATTCTGTCGCACGTGAACGACGCCGGTTTCTGGCTGGTTAAGCAGTACTTCAACATGACCGTGGCCGAGACGTTCAAGACCTGGACGGCGATGGAAACCATCCTCTCCATCGTCGCGTTGGGCTTTATCCTGCTGTTGTCGCTGTTCGTTTAAGCGGCTTCTCGCAGACACAAAAAAACCGCAGCGATGCGGTTTTTTTGTGGGTGAAATTTCGAGGCCGGACACATTCCCTTGTAGGAGTGAGCCTGCTCGCGATAGCGGTGTATCAGTGCCATTTACGGTGACTGACACACCGCTATCGCGAGCAGGCTCACTCCTACAGGTTTTGTGTTAGCCGCCAGTTTTTGCGACTAAGCCATCCGCCCGGAACATCCCGCGAATCCCGCGCACCGCCTGACGAATCCGGTCCTGGTTTTCGATCAGCGCAAAGCGCACGTGATCATCGCCATACTCACCAAAACCAACCCCCGGCGAGACGCAAACTTTAGCCTCGGCCAGCAATTTCTTGGCGAATTCCAGCGAACCCAGATGCGCGTACTGCTCGGGAATCTTCGCCCAGACATACATCGACGCCTTCGGGTTCTCGACCATCCAGCCCAGTTCATGCAGACCTTTGACCAGTACGTTGCGACGCTGGCGATACTGCTCGGCGATGTCGCGCACGCATTGCTGATCGCCTTCCAGCGCAGCAATCGCCGCCACCTGCAGCGGAGTGAAAGTGCCGTAGTCGTGGTAGCTCTTGATCCGCGCCAGCGCGTTGACCAGTTCCGGGTTGCCGACCATGAAACCGATGCGCCAGCCGGCCATGTTGTAGCTCTTGGACAGGGTGAAAAACTCCACCGCGATGTCCTTGGCGCCCGGTACTTGCATGATCGAGGGGGCTTTCCAGCCGTCGTAGACGATGTCGGCGTAAGCCAGATCGTGAATCACCAGTACGTCGTACTGCTTGGCGAGGGCGATCACCCGTTCGAAGAAATCCAGCTCCACGCACTGCGCGGTCGGGTTCGACGGGAAGCCGAGGATCATCATTTTCGGCTTCGGAATCGAGCCACGAATCGCTCGTTCCAGTTCATCGAAGAAGTCCACGCCCGGCACCAGCGGCACCGAACGCACCTGGGCGCCGGCAATCACCGCACCGTAGATGTGAATCGGGTAGCTCGGGTTCGGCACCAGCACAGTGTCGCCTTGATCGAGGGTCGCCAGCATCAAATGCGCCAGGCCTTCCTTGGAACCGATGGTGACAATGGCTTCGCTTTCCGGGTCGATATCGACCTCGTAGCGCTGCTTGTACCAATTAGAAATCGCCCGGCGCAGGCGTGGAATGCCCTTTGACGTCGAGTAACCGTGGGTGTCTTCGCGTTGCGCAACTTGCACGAGTTTTTCGACAATGTGCGGCGGCGTGGCGCCGTCGGGGTTGCCCATGCTCAAGTCGATGATGTCTTCACCACGACGACGCGCGGCCATCTTCAGCTCGGCGGTGATGTTGAAAACGTAAGGGGGGAGTCGATCTATGCGCGCAAAGCGGCGCGGCGAACCTTGTTCAGCCATTGTTGCCTCGGATAACGTAA
The DNA here is from genome assembly GCF_949767845.1 of Pseudomonas sp. IT-232MI5. Lineage (NCBI taxonomy): Bacteria > Pseudomonadati > Pseudomonadota > Gammaproteobacteria > Pseudomonadales > Pseudomonadaceae > Pseudomonas > Pseudomonas sp. IT-232MI5. Next base: position 9,204 of record NZ_CATKQE010000057.1, on the reverse strand, counting down.
GCGCCCGGAACCGTCCGAGCGACGCTGGTCACTGCGGTGACCTGTGGCGGAAGATAAGGTCAGTGATGGCATACTGTCCAGCCCGTTTGTAAACAATTTTGTCCCAAGGAAATCGGTAGATGGAATTCACCAGCGGCTTCTTGCTGAGCCTTTCGCTGTGCCTGGATATCGGCGTGGCCAACATCGCGATGATCACCCTGGCGATGCAGCGCGGTTACTTTCAGGGCTTCGCGCTGGGCCTCGGTACCTGTGTCGGCGACCTGATTTACGCGGTGCTGGCGCTGGCCGGCATGACGGTTTTGCTGCAATACGAAACAGTGCGCTGGGTGCTGTGGATTGGTGGTTCGGCGCTGCTGATCTACTTTGCAGCGAAGATGATTTACTCGGCGATTCACCACGAGGCGCAGTTGGCGGCCACGGCGGAAGTGGGGCAGAACTCCCATCGCAAGGAGTTCTTCCGGGGCATTTTTCTCGCGATGTCGTCGCCGAGCGCGATTCTCTGGTTCGCTGCTGTTGGCGGTACGTTGATCGCCCGTTCCGGTGGCGGTGGGCCGGTGAGTTCGGCGCTGTTCCTTGGCGGTTTCCTTTGCGCCGGGCTGCTGTGGTCGGCGGGTTTATGCTTTGCCGCGAGCCATGGTGGCAAGCTGTTGGGCGATAAGCTGTTGCGCTATTCCTACCTGGCATCTGCAGCGATCTTCTGCTATTTCGCGGTGTACGTGATCGTATCTGGCTATAACGAATTTGTCGGTTCCGGCGCCGTCGAGCAGTTGCACGCGCTGTAAACGTGCGAATCGGCTTTGGCTTTCTATACTCCCAGCCGAACCCCTCTTTTGTTCCAGGAGTCGAGTCATGGATGAGCAAAAACGCGTCGAAGTGGCTGAACCTCGCTTCGAACATGGACACTTCCTGCTGATTGCAGGTTTTCGCGGTCGATTTACCCAAGACACAGCCAAAGACATTCCGGCGCTGTGGGAAAAGTTCTTGCCGCACCTGGGAAAGATCCAAGGGCAAAAGAACGAAGTGACCTACGGTGTTTGCTGCAATTTCGACGGCAAGGGTGGCTTCGATTACATCGCCGGGGTGGAAATCAGCAAGCTTGATGACCTCGATCAGAAGGTCTATCAGTGGGTGGAAGTGCTGCCCCGGCAATACGCGGTGTTCGAGCACAAGGGACCGCTCGATCAATTGCCGCAAACCCTGCAATACATCTACAAAACCTGGTTGCCGAGCTCTCACTACGTGGAGCTCAACGCCCCGGAACTCGAGCGTTACAGCGCCGACTTCAACCCGAAGGAGCACACCGGCAAACTGGAAATCTGCGTGCCTGTCGATACCAAGGTTTGAGCGGACAAGCATGAGGCGGATCCATGTCCGCCTCATGCTTTCAACGCTGTTTACGTCGCGCCCGCAACAGGTCGATGCCCAAGGTGATAAAGCCGAAAGTACTGATGCCCAACACCATCAACAGGCCGATTTCAACGCTGCTCATAAGCGGTTTCCCCCAAGGGTGATCAGAGACACACCGCAGAAATAGCCCGCTCCGACCGCGAAGAAAAGCGCTTATACGCAAGCTTTACGCCGCCCGTGCGCATCGATATGCAGGCCTTATTCCTTTATGCTTTCGGCACTTTCTTCTGCTGATTTCCGAGCCGCCATGAACACCCTCATCCGCAACGTCACCGCCGCCGACCTGGACCGCTGCTACGCCATCGAAACCGTTGCCTATGAAGGCGACGAAGCGGCGACCCGCGAGAAGATCGCCACGCGCATCGCCACCTGGCCGGAAGGCTTCGTGGTGGCCGAAGTGGATGGCGTCGTCGCAGGCTTCATCAATTCCGGCGCGGCGTTTGATGTGCAGATGTCGGACGAGGCGTTCAAGGAACTGATCGGCCACGACCCGAAAGGGCCGAACGTGGTGATCATGTCGGTGGTGGTGCACCCGGATTATCAGGGGCAGGGTTTGGCCAAGCGCTTGATGGGCGAGTTTATCGAGCGTATGCGCGGGATGGATAAGGCGACCATTCATTTGATGTGCAAGGAACAGCACATTCCGTTGTATGCCGGGTTTGGCTTTGCCTACATCAAACCGTCGGAGTCGGATCACGGCGGCATGGCGTGGCACGAGATGATCCTCACGCTCTGATTCAATCCCGATACTGATCGTTCCCACGCTCCGCGTGGGAATGCCTCCTGTGACGCTCTGCGTCACGACTTTGGGACGCAGAGCGTCCCCGGCTGCATTTCCACGCAGAGCGTGGGAACGATCATTCACGGGAGGGTCAGTAAAGGGTGTCGCTTACTCGTTTCGGCGCTTCACGGTCGTAGGTTTCGGCATCGAACTGGCCATCATTCAGGCGCTTGTGGAAGGTGCCAGCAGAGGGCAGGGCTGAGCGCGGCAAGTGCGTTTCCGGGTTCCACGCATCGGAGCGGACGAAGGCTTTCGAGCAATGAAAGAACGCCGCCTCCACTGTCACCAGCAACACCGTTTTCGCCGGTTTTCCATTCACCGCAAAGCTTTCCAGCAACTGTGAATCTGCACTGATCGTCGCTGTGCCATTGACCCGCAACGTTTCACCAATCCCCGGAATGATGAACAGCAACGACACCCGCGAATCCTGCAGCACATTGCGCAAGGTATCGATGCGGTTATTGCCCGGGCGATCCGGCAGGGCCAGGGTGCGCTCATCAATGATCCGCACAAACCCGGCTTTGTCACCGCGCGGCGAATTATCCAGGCCATCGGCGCCCACCGAGCTGACGATCACCAGCGGCGAAACCCGCACCATCGCCTGGTAATCCTCGTTGAGAAAACCGATCTGCTTGCGCACCGCCCGCTCGTGGGGCAATCCGTAAATAGCTTCCAGTGCTTCGATTGAATCGATCATCGTGCTTCCCTCGATGACTTAGAAAAACAGCCCCATGCGCCGCTCATAACCGATTCGGCCCTTGTACGCTTCGCCGCTGTCGACGTAACCGTGTTTGGCGTACAGCGCGATCGCCGCGTCGTTATCGGCATCCACTGACAACTCTAACCCTTTGATCTCCGGCCACGCCTGACGCGCAACCTCGGGCAGTGCTTGCAGACACGCCTTGCCGAAACCCTTGCCCTGCGCCCTGCGATCAACCTGCAACGCATGCAAGGTGGCGCTGTGTTCATTGGCCCAGGCCGGCAACACCGGCGGGCGTTTGAGCAGCAGAAACGCCACCGGCACTTCATCCGCCAACAGGGCAAAACCCTTCACGCCGGGGCCGGGCTTCGACAGCAGCGTGTGCAACGCACCATGAATATCGCCAGAGAACTTGATCTGCTCGGCATGGATTTCAATCGCCTCTACTTGCTCACGCTGCAAGGCGTTGAGGCTGTCGTACGGCACGAGTTGGGCTGACACGGGAATTTCCTTTTTCCTACAAAGATAAGCCTCGGATTCTAGCGATTTTGTCTTCTGTAGAATTTTTTTGTTTGCTCTGTCGATCTGCCGGTTCACCAAGCGACTAAGAGTGTCTTCACAACAAAAACCACGGAGAACACCATGAGCGCACAATCTGAAATCCAGACCCTGATCAACACCTACCGCGAAGCCGTCATGACCAAGGACGTGGAGAAAGTCATGGCGTTGTATGCCGACGACATCGTCTCCTTCGACGCGATCAAGGCCCTGCAATTCAAAGGCAAAGCCGCCTACCGCGCGCACTGGGTCGACTGCATGGAAATGTGCCCCGGCCCGCACATTTTCGAGTTCCACGAAATCGCCATCGAAAGCGCCGACAACATCGCCTTTGCGCACTGGGTGGCCAACTGCGGCGGCACCAACGACAAGGGCGAAACCCAAAGCTGCTGGATGCGCGTCACCGCCTGCTATCGGCAGGTCGGCGGAGCCTGGAAAATCGTCCACGAACACTGGTCGGCGCCGTTCGATCCGATGAGCGGCGCGACCCTGTTTGATGTGCAGCCCTGATCTTCAGCCATAGTTGAACCGTCCGCTTCAGGAGAACGCCATGAAGTATTTATGCCTGGTCTATAGCGATGAGCACCTGCTGCATTCGTCGCCCGACAGCCCGAAAGACGCTGAGTGCTGGGCGTACGCCGAGTCGATTCAGGGCAGCGGGCGGATGGTTGCTGCCGAGGCGCTGGAGTCGGTGCAGACCGCCACCACGGTGCGCATGCGTAACGGCAAAATGTCGATCACCGACGGCCCGTTCGCCGAAACCAAGGAGCAACTGGCCGGCTTCTACCTGATCGACGCCAAGGACCTCAACGAAGCGCTCCAGGTCGCCGGCAACATTCCGGCGGCGCGGGTCGGCAGCGTTGAAGTACGCCCGGTTCGACAGTTGAATGTCTGAGGTTCGGGCGCGGGTCGAACAGGTCTATCGCGAAGACTCGCGGCGGATTCTGGCGACACTGATTCGCCTGCTCGGCGATTTCGACCTCGCCGAAGAAGCCTTGCACGAGGCGTTCTTCGTCGCGGTCGAACGCTGGCAGCGCGACGGCGTACCGGACAATCCGCGCACCTGGCTGGTGTCGACCGGGCGCTTCAAGGCGATTGATGTGTTGCGTCGACGTGCACGCTTCAAAGCTTCACAGCCCTTGCTGTTGGCGCAGTTGGAAGAACTCGAGCAGGCCGACTGGAGTGGCGAGGACGTGGAAGACGATCGTCTGCGGCTGATCTTCACCTGTTGTCACCCGGCGCTGGCGGCGGATGCGCAAGTGCCGCTGACCTTGCGCGAAGTCTGCGACCTGACCACCGAGGAAATCGCTCGCGCCTTTCTCTGCGCGCCAGCGGCGATTGCCCAGCGCATCGTGCGGGCGAAAGCCAAGATCCGTGATGCGAAAATCCCTTATCAAGTACCGAGCCTGAGCGAATTGCCCGAACGCCTCGACAGCGTGTTGCGGGTGATTTATCTGGTGTTCAACGAGGGGTATTCGGCGTCGATTGGCGCGGAGTTGATCCGTGAGGATCTGACGCGTGAGGCGATCAGGCTGGGGCGGTTGTTGATGGAGTTGCTGCCGGAGCCGGAGGTCATGGGGTTGTTGGCGATGATGCTGTTGCACGAATCACGGCGACCGGCGCGGACTTCGCCGAGTGGTGAACTGGTGCTGCTGGATGATCAGGATCGTGCCTTGTGGGATGCCGGGTTGATTGCCGAAGGGTGTGCGCTGGTCGAGCGTGCGCTGACCACGCGGCGGTTTGGGCCGTATTGTTTGCAGGCAGCGATCGCGGCGGTGCATGCCGAGGCGCCGTCAGCGGCGGAGACGGATTGGGCGCAGATCGTCGGGCTGTATGACGTACTACTGCGCGCGGTGCCCTCGCCAGTGATTGAATTGAATCGAGCGGTCGCGGTGGCCAAGCGCGACGGGGCGCTATCCGGGTTGAGTCTGATTGAAGGGATTTTGGCGCGCGGCGAATTGCAGGATTACCACTTGGCGCATTCTGCGCGGGCGGAGTTTTGTCGGCAGTTGGGCCGGGTGGAGGAGGCGCGGGCGGCGTATTTGCGCGCCTTGGAGCTGACCCGGCAAGAGCCGGAGCGGCGGTTTATTGAAGGGCGGCTTTCGGCGCTGGAATTGCCCTCACCCTAGCCCTCTCCCAAGGGGAGAGGGGACAGATTGGGGAATATTGGAGAATTTCACCGACTTGAACGATCGGCTTTGAATCCAGAATCGATCCAGTCTGGTCGAGGTTAAGGCCGCAATGAATCCAGAATCGACCCAATCTGGTTGAGCTTTAAGGTCGCAGTGAATCCAGAATCGATCCAGTGTGGTCGAGGATTAAGGTCGCAATGATTCCATAATCGACTCGGTCTTTCAGGTCGATGTCTGACGCAAGACACCTCGGTCGGCTCCCTCTCCCTCCGGGAGAGGGCTGGGGTGAGGGGCTTTTGACTTCAGGCTTGCCAGCGATCAGCAGCGCCGTTATTCCAGCATCTTGCTCAGTAACCAACTCCCCGCCGGCCCCGGCGGATACAGCCGCGACCACAAGGCATCGACAAACACCGGTTTCGGCCAGCCGCGCACTTTCAACTCCACCAGCAAATCATTGCCATAACGCTGCGCCAGCCAACGCGGCAGCGGCGCCCAGCCAAACCCCTTTTCGGCCATTTCCAGCAGCATCAGATAACTTGGCGCCGACCACACGCGACCTTTGCCACGGCTGTCATACGGATTGACGATGGTCGCCAGGCGCAATTCACGGTGCTGTTCCAGGATCTGCTGGTCAATGTGACCAAGCCTGGCCAGCGCATGGTCGCGATTGACGAACAAGGCGATTTCCGTGCGCTCGGCCACTGTCGACGTCACCAGATCCGGCGGGTAGTTCTCTTGCATCTCAGCGAAGGCCAAGTGCGCGCGACCGCGTTGCACCAGCTCAATCAAGTCATCGCATTCGGCAATCAGACATTCCAGTTCCAGATCCGGATAACGCTGCTCAAACCCGACCAACGCCGCTTCAAAACGGTACGACTGATAAGTGTCGGAAATCGCCACCGTCAGCTTCGGTTCGACGCCTTGGGACAACTGTCGTGCGGTCATTTCCAGGCGACTGCTGGCCGCCAGAATCGCCTCGGCGCGTTGCAGCATCACATGCCCGGCCGGGGTCAGCGTCGGTTTACGACTGCTGCGATCGAACAACTGCAGGTCCAGATCGATCTCAAGACTGGCCACTGCCGCGCTGATGGTCGACTGACTGCGCCCGAGTTTGCGTGCCGCTGCGGAAAACGAGCCTTGGGTGGCTGCCTGAACAAATGCCAACAGCACTTCTTGCGAAATCATCAACTATCGCCTTGATCGATGGTTATTGGTTATGAAGTATCGATGCGAGCATAGATCATGGCAATCATATTCACTCAAGGACTCAGGCCATGACTGCCCACAAATCCATCTCTGAACGTATTTTCCAAGCCGTTGGTTTCGAACTGCTGGCCATCCTGATCTGCACACCGTTGCTGGCGTGGATCATGCAAAAACCGATGCTGGAAATGGGCGCGGTGACGGTGTTGATCGCCCTGTTGGCGCTGGGTTGGAACGTGGTGTTCAACCGCTTCTTCGATCGTATGCTTGCGCGCATGAACGTTGCGCACAATGCTTGGGTGCGAGTGGTACACGCGCTGCTGTTCGAGGGTGGTTTGATCGTAATGGGCGTGCCACTGATTGCCTGGTGGTTGTCGGTCAGCCTGTGGCAGGCGTTTTTGCTCGACATCGGCGTGTTGCTGTTCTTTCTGCCGTACACCTACGTTTATCACTGGAGCTATGACGTTTTGCGCGAGCGCTTCATGACGCGCAACGCTTGCCAGAACTGACGCCTACCTTTGTAGGAGCTGCCGAAGGCTGCGATCTTTTGATCTTGATTTTTAACAGCAAGATCAAAAGATCGCAGCCTTCGGCAGCTCCTACAGGGGGTAAGTGTTTTCAGTAAGAGTTAGAGGAACATGCCGCCGGATGCCTCAACCCGCTGGCCATTGATCCACTGTCCACCCGGCGACAGCAGCAACGCCAATGCCCCGCCAATATCATCCGGTTGCCCGGCACGGCCCAGCGCGGTATTGCTGGCGACCATCGCATTCACTGCTGAGTTGTCGCGTACTGCGCCACCACCGAAGTCAGTTTCGATGGCCCCCGGCGCAAGAATGTTCACGCCAATCTGCCGCGCACCCAGCTCTTTGGCCTGATAACGGGTCAGCACTTCCATCGCGCCTTTCATCGCCGCATAAGCGCCGTAACCCGGCAGGCTGAAACGGGTCAGGCCGCTGGAAATATTGATGATCCGGCCGCCGTCGTTAATCAGTGGCAGCAATTGCTGGGTCAGGAAGAACGGCCCTTTCAACTGGATGTTCATCAGCAGATCGAACTGCTCCGGCGTGGTTTCGGCAAACAGGGCATGCACGCCGATCCCGGCGTTGTTGATCAGGAAATCAAAACGCTGACGGTCGAACGTCTGCTGCAATGCCTGCTCAACACGTATACCAAAATCGGCAAAGGTTTCGCTGCGGCCGACGTCCAGTTGCAGCATCACGGCTTTCGCGCCGAGTGCCTGCAGTTCGGTTACCAGTGCCTGGGCTTCATCGGCGCGGCTGTTGTAGGTGCCGATGATGTCGATGCCTTGAGCGGCAAGATGCAGTGCGGCGTTTTTACCGAGGCCACGGCTGGCGCCGGTGATCAATGCGATTTTACGGTTCATAGGGACTTCCTCGATTGCAGTGATTGGTGATGGGCTCAGTTTATTTATCCGTCCTGAGGTGATAAACAGAGTGAATCCGGAATCACTGATCGGCTCAGCCGAACAATCTACGAGCGGCCCATGAACAAACTGGAACTGCTGCGCACCTTCGTCAGGGTCAGCGAGCTGTCGAGTTTCACCCTCGCTGGCGAGAGCTTGGGCTTACCGCGCTCGACCGTGTCCGAACACGTGCAAGCGCTCGAAGCACTGCTCGGTACACGCCTGCTGCAACGCACCACGCGCAAGGTTCAGGCGACGCAGGACGGTTTGGTGTTATACGAACGCAGCAAGGACCTGCTCTCGCACATGGACGAGATCGAAGGCCTGTTTCGCCAGGACGAAGCGTCGCTGACCGGGCGCATTCGGGTCGACATGCCGAACATTCTCGCGCGGCGCCTGATCATGCCGCGCTTGCCGCAGTTCATGGAGCGTCACCCGAATCTGGAGCTGGAAATCAGCAGCACCGATCGCCGTGTTGATCTGCTCAGCGAAGGCTTCGATTGTGTGGTGAGGATTGGCGCGCAGCCGGATCAATCGGTGGTGGCGCGGCACCTCGGTGACTTTCCCATGGTTAACTGCGCCAGCCCGGCCTACCTTGAGCGCTACGGTGTGCCGCAGACCCTGGAAGATCTCGCGCAGCATCGGCTGGTGCATTACGTCGGCGTGCTCGGCTCGCGTTCGGAAGGTTTTGTGTACGAGGAGGGCGGTCAGGTTAAACGCTTGCCGATGGCAGGCAGCATTACGGTCAACAGCACCGACGCTTACGAGTCGGCGTGCCTCGGTGGATTTGGTCTGACGCAGGTGCCGCGTACCGGCATGCAGCCGCATCTGGATAACGGCGAACTGGTGACTGTGTTGCCGCAATTCACCGCGCCGGCGATGGGGATTTCATTGTTGTATGCGCGGCAACGGCATTTGCCATTGCGGGTCAGGGTGTTTATGGATTGGCTCGGCGATCTGATTCGCTCTGCGCTCTGAACCTGAACACCGGTCAAAA
>NZ_CATKQE010000056.1:0-209 GCF_949767845.1 Pseudomonas sp. IT-232MI5 | reverse complement strand
AGTCAGCGTGGTCACGCCGTCCAGCGCAGTGATGGTGAACGTGCCGCTCTGGGTCAGCGCGGTGGCATCCGGTGTGCTGCCGTCAGTGAGGTTTTTCTCGTAGACCGTCAGCTCCCCGCCTTCGACGTTCAGGCCATTGATAATCACCGGATCGTCGTTGTTGTGGATCTGCAGTACCAGATTCGCCGTGCTGGTATCACCGTCGGAAT
>NZ_CATKQE010000055.1:0-478760 GCF_949767845.1 Pseudomonas sp. IT-232MI5 | reverse complement strand
GTCAAGATCAAGAGCAGGCGAGCTGACACTCGGCCTATTGAGTGGTGAAGAGCGGGGCGTGGTCGGCTTTGGATTTGTGGTGGATTTTCCCCTCACCCCAGCCCTCTCCCGAGGGAGAGGGAGCCGATTTGTGAGCTTTTCAGAATCTGAGTTCGACTCGGTATTTCACGTCGGCGTACATCTCCCAAACCACTCGGTCAGTCCCCTCTCCCTACGGGCGGTCCGACGTTTCGGGAGGGCTAGGGTGAGGGGTTTTTGATCTGTTACAGAATCTGAGTTCAACACGGCAATCGCACGTCGGCGTAACTCTCCCAAACACCACGGTCAGTCCCCTCTCCCTCTGGGAGAGGGCTAGGGTGAGGGTTGGCTTTTGGCTGTTTAAATCTGTGTCAGATAACCAGAACCTTCCCACAAGGTTTTCAGGTTGTCCGTCGGACGTGGGCTCTCTAGTCTTTGGGCGTCGCTGAAGACTCGGCGATCGGGAGGTGAGATTCCCGGTTATTGAATTTGGAAACCTGCACAAGCCACCCCATAATCGCCGCCAGCTCATGCTGTCAGCAGTTTTTATGGCGGCTATGTACGGGCGGACTTTGTCCGGCCGGGTTGGTTTCCTTACCGGTAATCTCACTCCGTACATAGTTGCCACCTCATTTCTCGAGTGAGATCGGAAATGAATGGCGTCAGTTAATAAGGAAATTTTCCATGGATAAATTGATACCTGACCCACCCCTCGATACCCCACTCGAAGACGCCATCCGCGCCGACGACCAGATCAAAACCCGCGAAGCCATCAAACGCGCCCTGGATTTCTATCTCAGCCCCGACCCGGTCAAGCCCCGGCAACCCAGCACGATGTTCCTGATCCAGCCAAACATCGACACCGAAAGCCTGCTGGCGCATGCCTGTGAATCACTGGCGTCGGCGAACACGTTAACCGGTAACTTTGCCGATCAACTGGGCCGGCCCGAGCGTAATACGGCGTTGGCGATTCAGCAGATCATTATGCTGGCCGAGTTGGCGGTGAATCGGGCGCTGGATCGGGTTGATCCGCAGACCTGAGACCGCGTTATCGTTCTTCGCGAGCAGGCTCGCTCCCACATTTGGGACGCGTTCCCTTTGTAGGCGCGAGCGTGCTCGCTATGGAGCCGGTTCATTCACCAAAAATCCAGGTACAAGAATGGTGATTATCACCAGTAACGGCCCGGTTTTTTGGTTTCATAAGCAGATGAATGCTTGACTCAATGGCTTATTTCAATTCGATATGAAGCTCACCGCAAACCTGTAATTTATGACAGTAGATAATCTTTCCAATGCGCCTGAGTATTTCTTCAAGCCGAGTACGTTTCGCTACTGCAAGGAGCGACTTAGAGGCTTGAACGAAAACACATAAGGACTTGACCATGAGTTATCCGATTATTACTGACTACAAAGCCTTCAGGATTTACGAATATGAATGGGGCTTCTCCCGCTTTCAAGTTTGTTATAAGGACGGAACCCCTTATTCACAGTTATGCGCTACGAGGGAAGATGCACAGCGCATCGTCGATGAGATTGGGACTTAAACCTCTAGAACAGTAGAAGTCTTGTCTGACCTATCAACGTTGTCGCCTGCTTTGCGGGGGTTGTAGGGTGGAACCGGCGACCATGCTCTGATCGCCGGTTTTTCATTCAGCCCAGATCAAATCACTGCATCAACACTTCGATCGAGCCATCGGCGGTCATGCTTACCTGACTGGTGCCCGCTTCAACTTCCGGCGTCACTGGCGCCGAGTCCATCGCCGCCGCTTTCATCATCATCGGTGCGCGCAGGTACGGTTGTGGATAACCGTTGCTGTTGAGGTTCAGGTTGACGATTTTGTAACCCTTGCCGCCCAGTGCATCGGTGGCCAGTTGCGCGCGGTTTTTGAAGGCGGTCACGGCTTCTTTAAGCAACTGGTCTTCGCTGGCCTTGCGGGTCGGGTCGGCGATGGCGAAGTCCATGCCGCCCATTTTCAGGTCGCCCAACAGTTCGCCGGTGAGTTTGGACAGGGCGGCGAAGTCGGCGCTTTCCAGGCGCAGTTCGGCGCGTTCACGCCAGCCGGTGATCTTCTGGCCTTTGGTGTCGTAGATCGGGTAACTGTTGCGGCTGCCTTGGCGCAAGGTGATGTCTTTGACTTGCTTGGCCTGGGCCAATGCCTTGTTCATGGTGGTGCTGACGTCGGCGGCGAGTTTCGCCGGGTCGGTGTTTTGCTCTTCGGTGTAGAGGGTGACGATCATCAGGTCGCGGGCCACTTCCGTGCTGACTTCGGCGCGCAGGGAAATCTGGTTGTAGTGCAGCTCATCGGCGGCCAGGGCTGGAAGGCTGGCGATGCTGCCGACGGTCAGGGCGAGAAGGGCGGCGCTGCGGCGGAATGTGTGCATGAAAGCTCCTTGATGAGGGCGCAGGTGATGGTTCGGGGGCCTGCGCGAAACCATCAGACTCTAGCTTTTATGATCCGGTTCGCCCAGTTACAACTTCTATACAGATGACCGGGGTTGCTGCGTAGCTCTTCGCGAGCAGGCTCGCTCCCACAGGGGAATGCATTTCAAAGGTGGGAGCGAGCCTGCTCGCGAAGGCGTCCTCATAGCCGCCGAAGATGTTTCCGCCATGTGGTCGTTTGCCGCACTTTCGCCTCTCAAGGCCGTGGCTTGGTTATACTCCGTGCGATCCGCCTGGAGCGCTCATCAGGAGAGCTCATGCTCGCCCCCGTACAATTGACTTCCGCCACTCGCCAGAACCTCTGGCGGCTGACTTTTATTCGCACCCTGGTGCTCGCCGCGCAGGCCGGTTCTGTAGGCCTGGCCTACTGGCTGCAACTGCTGCCGTTGCCCTGGGTGCAACTGGCAATGACCCTTGGCTGCTCGACGCTGCTCTGCGTGTTTACCGCGGTGCGTTTGCGTACCTCGTGGCCAGTGACCGAACTCGAATATGCGCTGCAACTGGCCTGCGATCTGGTGATCCACAGTGCGCTGCTGTACTTCTCCGGCGGTTCGACCAACCCGTTTGTTTCCTATTATCTGGTACCGCTGACCATCGCTGCGGTGACACTGCCGTGGCGCTATTCGGTGATCCTGTCTGGCATCGCGCTGGCGCTGTACACGGTGATGCTGACGCGTTTCTATCCGCTGGAAACCCTGCCGGTCGCCCGCGAGAATCTGCAGATCTACGGCATGTGGCTGAGCTTCGCGCTCGCCGCGGCGGTGATCACCTTCTTCGCCGCGCGTATGGCTGAGGAGCTGCGCCGTCAGGAAGAATTACGCGCGATCCGCCGCGAAGAAGGCCTGCGCGATCAGCAATTGCTCGCCGTCGCCACCCAGGCTGCTGGCGCCGCCCATGAACTGGGCACACCGCTGGCGACCATGAGCGTGTTGCTCAAGGAAATGCAGCAGGACCATCCTGACCCGATGCTGCAGGACGACCTGAAGGTGCTGCAGGATCAGGTCAAACTCTGCAAAGAAACCTTGCAGCAACTGGTGCGGGCCGCCGAGGCCAACCGGCGTCTGGCCGTCGAGATGCAGGACGTCACCGACTGGCTCGACGAAGCGCTGAACCGCTGGCACCTGATGCGTCCGGAAGCCAGTTACCGCTTCCACCGGCTCGGCCAAGGCACCGTTCCGCGCATGGCGCCGCCGCCGGATCTGACTCAGGCGCTGTTGAATCTGCTCAACAACGCCGCCGACGCCTGCCCGGAAAACCTCAAGGTGACCCTGGACTGGGACGCGGAAACGGTGACCATCAGCATTCGTGACCACGGCGCCGGTGTGCCGCTGGCCATCGCCGAGCAGATCGGCAAACCGTTTTTTACCACCAAGGGCAAAGGTTTCGGCCTGGGCCTGTTTTTGAGCAAGGCCAGCGTGACACGCGCCGGCGGCTCAGTGAAACTCTATAGTCATGAGGAAGGCGGCACGCTCACCGAGCTGCGCCTGCCCCACGGCGCCCGAGGAGACCAACATGAGTGACGAAATCCAAGTCGAAGGCGACGAACTGCCGCATTTGCTGCTGGTCGACGACGACGCAACCTTCACCCGCGTCATGGCCCGTGCCATGGCTCGCCGTGGCTTTCGCGTAAGCACCGCCGGTTCCGCCGAAGAAGGCCTGACCATCGCCCAGACCGATCTGCCTGATTACGCTGCGCTCGATCTGAAAATGGACGGCGATTCCGGTCTGGTACTGCTGCCCAAGTTGCTGGAGCTGGACCCGGAAATGCGCGTGGTGATTCTCACCGGATATTCGAGCATTGCCACCGCAGTCGAAGCGATCAAGCGCGGCGCCTGCAACTACCTGTGCAAACCGGCCGACGCCGACGACGTGCTGGCCGCGTTGCTCTCCGAGCATGCTGATCTCGACAGTCTGGTGCCGGAAAACCCGATGTCGGTTGACCGCCTGCAATGGGAACACATCCAGCGTGTGCTCACCGAACACGAAGGCAACATCTCCGCCACTGCCCGTGCCCTGGGCATGCACCGCCGCACCCTGCAGCGCAAACTGCAGAAGCGCCCGGTTCGTCGCTGAACCTGCGCTGAACGACTATCGCCAGCCCTCGCGATAAAACGCACCGATCATCTATGATCGGTGCGTGTCTGTTCTTTTCTATATCGAGCCTTATCCATGAATCAGAACGCTGAATATTCCGCGGTCAACGATGCTGTGCGCGGGCAGTTTTTTCGTAAAGTGTGGGCGATGACCACGCCTTACTGGCGCAGCGAAGAGAAGGGCAAGGCCTGGACATTGCTGATTGCCGTGATCGCGTTGTCGCTGTTCAGCGTGGCGATCTCGGTTTGGATCAACAGTTGGTACAAGGATTTTTACAACGCTCTGCAAAAGAAGGACGAAGCGGCGTTCTGGCAGTTGATCCTGTATTTCTGCGGCATCGCCACGGTGGCGATTCTCGGCGCGGTGTATCGCCTGTACCTGACGCAGATGCTGACGATTCGCTGGCGGGCGTGGCTGACCGAGAACCACTTCAAGCGCTGGCTCGGCCACAAGAACTACTATCAGCTGGAGCAGGGCGGTTACACCGATAACCCCGACCAGCGGATTTCCGAAGACCTCAACACCTTTACCGCCAACACCCTGAGCCTTGGCCTCGGGCTGATTCGCACGGTGGTCAGTCTGGTGTCGTTCTCGATCATTTTGTGGGGCGTTTCCGGCAGCATCGAAGTGTTCGGCATCGAGATTCCCGGCTACATGTTCTGGTGTGCGCTGATTTATGCCGCCGTCGGCAGTTGGCTGACGCACCTGATCGGTCGACGCTTGATCGGCCTGAACAACCAGCAACAACGTTTCGAAGCAGACCTGCGTTTCTCCATGGTGCGCGTGCGCGAGAACGCTGAAAGCATCGCCTTGTATAACGGTGAACCGAACGAAAATCGTCGTTTGAGCAGCCGTTTCGGGCTGGTCTGGCACAACTTCTGGGACATCATGCGCGTATCCAAGCGCCTGACGTTCTTCACTTCCGGCTACGGCCAGATCGCAATCATCTTCCCGTTCATCGTCGCGGCCCCACGTTATCTGGCGGGCAAGATCGAACTGGGTGAGCTGATGCAAATCAACTCGGCATTCGGCAACGTGCAGGAGAATTTCAGCTGGTTCATCAGTGCGTATTCGGATCTGGCCGCGTGGCGCGCAACCTGTGATCGTTTGCTGAGTTTCCGCCAGGCCATGACCGACAACGAAGAGCGCACCCCGGCGATCGACGTGCAGAATCAGGGCAGCGAACTGCAGGTGCATAACCTTGGTCTGGACCTGGCCGATGGTCGTCATCTGTTGACCAATGCCGACATGACCGTGGAGCCGGGTGATCGGGTCATGCTCAGCGGCCGTTCCGGCAGCGGCAAGTCGACGCTGTTGCGGGCGATGGGGCATTTGTGGCCGGCGGGGCACGGCAACATCCGCTTGCCGGCGGCGCGGTATCTGTTCCTGCCGCAAAAGCCGTATCTGCCGATCGGCACCCTGCGCGAGGCACTGAGTTATCCACAACCGGGTGACACCTACGCGTCTGAACGTTATGCACAAGTGCTGGAAACCTGCCGTTTGCCGCATCTGGTCGCGCGGCTGGACGAGGCCAATCACTGGCAACGCATGCTCTCGCCGGGTGAACAGCAACGCTTGGCCTTCGCCCGTGCGCTGCTTTACACACCGCAGTGGTTGTACATGGACGAAGCGACTTCGGCGATGGACGAGGAAGATGAAGCGACGCTGTATCAGGCGTTGATTGATCAGATACCGGGGCTGAGCATTGTCAGCGTCGGCCATCGCAGCAGTTTGAAACGCTTCCATCCACGGCATGTGCGGATCGACAGCGGCCATTTGGTTGAACAGACCGTGACTGCCTGATCAACACACATCCCATGTGGGAGCTGGCTTGCCAGCGATGGCGTCGGTTTAGTCGACATCTTCATCGACAGGTATGGCCTCATCGCTGGCAAGCCAGCTCCCACAGGTTTTGTATGGAAATGGAAAGTGATCGTACAACCCGCTTGAGCTATCATGCCCACAAGCCGAATTTTCGAGACTAGATGCACACCATGGAAAACCTGATCGACACCCCGCGTCTCCCGCGCAAGCGCCGCAGTCTGGCCCAGGAACTAGTGACGGTGCTGAGCGAGCAGATCCGCGATGGCCTGCTTAAACGCGGTGACAAATTGCCTACCGAGTCGGCGATCATGGAAGCCCATGGCGTCAGCCGCACCGTGGTGCGCGAGGCGATTTCCCGTTTGCAGGCAGCCGGCCAAGTGGAAACTCGCCACGGCATCGGCACCTTCGTACTCGACACGCCAAGTCCGAGCGGTTTCCGTATCGATCCGGCCACCGTCGTCACCCTGCGTGATGTTCTGGCCATCCTCGAATTGCGCATCAGCCTCGAAGTCGAATCTGCCGGCCTTGCCGCGCAACGTCGCAGCGCCGAGCAACTGGCGACCATGCGCGCCGCGCTCGATGCGCTTAATGAAAGCGCTGCCCATGCCAGTGATGCTGTGGCGTCGGACTTTGCTTTCCACCTGGAAATCGCCCTGTCCACCGGCAACCGCTACTTCACCGACATCATGACCCACCTGGGCACCAGCATCATTCCGCGTACGCGGCTGAATTCGGCGCGATTGGCCCATGATGATCAACAGCACTACATGAGTCGCCTGAGCCGTGAGCACGAAGAAATCTACGACGCGATTGCCCGTCAGGATTCCGATGCAGCGCGTGCGGCGATGCGTCTGCACCTGACCAACAGCCGTGAAAGACTGCGCCAGGCCCATGAAGAGGCGCAGGCGCAGGGTTAATATTTATTAGTGTTTGAGGTAAACCCGCAGCTCCGGAGACTCAGCCGTATTACCTGACGAGGTCTGCACGCTATAACTCAATTTAGCGGTGGCACCTGGTACGAGCTTTTCTGCAAATATCTTTTTCGGGATCTCGAATACAAATGGAGCATCGGCGGGTGACCCTACGGCAAGTTCCCAGTTGTATTCATTCCCTGTGGAAGTGCTGACCTTGAATGTGATCTTGTCTCCCTTGCTAACATTTGGATATGACTGGACT
Organism: Pseudomonas sp. IT-232MI5; assembly: GCF_949767845.1. Classification (NCBI taxonomy): domain Bacteria; kingdom Pseudomonadati; phylum Pseudomonadota; class Gammaproteobacteria; order Pseudomonadales; family Pseudomonadaceae; genus Pseudomonas; species Pseudomonas sp. IT-232MI5. Next base: position 471,208 of record NZ_CATKQE010000055.1, on the reverse strand, counting down.
TCGCCGTGGGCAGGATCAACCAGGTTGTGAACGTAGAGTGTGAACTCTCCATTGTGCTCGATGGCTTCGCGGAGGCGGGGGGTAGCGAGGGCTTTTACTTGAACATTCATGATCGAAATTCCTTTTATAACCAATCAAACCTTTGCAATCGCGTAGTGATGACACACTACGATCGGAGTCGGTTTGTTATCTCCTGACGTCATTAGCTCAGGAATACCCATTCTTACGCACCTGTAAGAAATACCAGTCTCGACGAACGGTTATCACGCGAAGCGCCTGTGCCAAAGCGTTGTGAGCTAGTCAATCGAAAATCATGATCAAGTTTCGATCCGCAACCTCAACACTTCCGAAAACGGCTCCATGCTCGACTCGTCGCAAAACTTGTAGCGCAGTTCAACCACCCTGTTCAGGTACGGCCGCAGCGCCTCTTTAGGTATCTGCAACTCGATCCCTGTGAGCTTTTCCATCTCGTCCTCGGCATCGTCCCAAGTGCCAGTGTTCACTTCCTCACCTGCCCATTCCGGTTCCTCAGGGTCGTCGCCGAGAATCGGGTAGACGCTCCAGTTCGCCGGAAAATCGCTGGAATCCGGGACTTGTACGATCAAGACATCAGGCAGCGTCGATAGCTGAAGCGTGAGGGTGCAGGAGGACTGAGCAGCCATTTTCGAGAGAGTCGGAGCAGCGTAATTCGTGGACATTTCGGGTTCCTTCGAGTGATCCGCCACGATCCTTCGTGGCGGTCGTCACACATTACGCGGCGTAGCAACGGCGCTCAGTAAACGAATCTTGACCAGACGTTTCTGCAATCGAACCCAGTAATCACGGGCCTTTGCGAGAATTCGCGCTAGGGCTTAAACACTTTTGTCCGACAAAAAACCACCCACAACGATGAAATGCAGTTGACGGTTATCTTTTTAGTTGTACGATGACCTACAACTTCAGCGAAGGCTGAACGATCAACTCACAAAAAACGTTGCTACCAGGGTGTTCGAATAATGAATCCACAAGAACTGAAGTCCATCCTCTCTGCCGGCCTGCTGTCTTTCCCGGTGACCGATTTCAACGCGCAGGGCGATTTCAACCGCGCGGGCTATATCAAACGCCTGGAATGGCTGGCTCCGTATGGCGCTTCAGCCTTGTTCGCCGCCGGTGGCACTGGTGAGTTCTTCTCCCTCGCCGCCAGCGAATACTCGGAAATCATCAAGACTGCCGTCGACACTTGCGCAACGAGTGTGCCGATCCTAGCCGGTGTCGGTGGTTCGACTCGTCAGGCCATCGAATACGCTCAAGAAGCCGAGCGTCTGGGCGCCAAAGGTCTGTTGCTGCTGCCGCACTACCTGACCGAAGCGAGCCAGGATGGTGTTGCCGCTCACGTTGAAGCCGTGTGTAAATCGGTCAACATCGGCGTGGTCGTCTACAACCGCAACGTTTGCCGCCTCAACGCACCGCTGCTGGAACGTCTGGCCGAGCGCTGCCCGAACCTGATCGGCTACAAGGATGGTCTGGGCGATATCGAGTTGATGGTGTCGATCCGTCGCCGCCTCGGTGATCGCTTCAGCTACCTGGGTGGTCTGCCGACCGCCGAAGTCTACGCCGCAGCCTACAAGGCGTTGGGCGTGCCGGTTTACTCCTCGGCGGTGTTCAACTTCATCCCGAAAACCGCGATGGACTTCTACCACGCGATCGCTCGTGAAGATCACGCCACCGTCGGCAAGATCATCGACGACTTCTTCCTGCCGTACCTCGACATCCGCAACCGCAAGGCCGGTTATGCCGTGAGCATCGTTAAGGCAGGCGCGAAAATCGCTGGCTATGACGCAGGCCCGGTGCGGGCACCGCTGACCGACCTGACTGGCGAAGAGTACGAAATGCTCGCCGCGCTGATCGACAAGCAAGGTGCGCAGTAACACCCGATAAAAGCGAGGCCGCTGAGCAATCAGCGGCTTTTTGCGTGAAGGCTTTGAGATTTGAGGGCTGCCCCTGTGACAACTGCAAAACGCTACGACAACTACATCAACGGCGAATGGGTTGCCGGTGCCGACTACTCGGCCAACATCAACCCATCGGAACTGAGCGACACCATCGGCGACTATGCCAAGGCTGACCTGACTCAGGTTCACGCCGCCATCGACGCTGCTCGCGCGGCATTCCCGGCGTACTCGACTTCGGGCATTCAAGCCCGTCACGATTCGCTGGATAAAGTCGGCACGGAAATTCTCGCCCGTCGCGAAGAACTCGGCACCTTGCTGGCCCGCGAAGAGGGCAAGACTCTGCCCGAAGCCATCGGCGAAGTGACCCGCGCCGGTAACATCTTTAAGTTCTTCGCTGGTGAATGCCTGCGTCTGTCCGGCGACTACGTGCCGTCGGTGCGTCCGGGCGTCAACGTCGAAGTGACCCGCGAAGCACTGGGCGTGGTCGGTCTGATCACCCCGTGGAATTTCCCGATTGCGATTCCGGCGTGGAAGATTGCTCCGGCGTTGGCCTACGGCAACTGCGTGGTGTTGAAGCCCGCCGATCTGGTGCCGGGTTGCGCCTGGGCACTGGCGGAAATCATCTCCCGCGCAGGCTTCCCGGCCGGCGTGTTCAATCTGGTGATGGGCAGCGGCCGTGTGGTCGGTGATGCCTTGGTGCAGAGCCCGAAAGTCGACGGCATCAGCTTCACCGGTTCGGTGGGCGTGGGTCGTCAGATCGCGGTCAACTGCGTCTCGCGCCAGGCCAAGGTTCAGCTGGAAATGGGCGGCAAGAACCCGCAGATCATTCTCGATGACGCCGACCTCAAGCAAGCGGTCGAGCTGTCGGTGCAGAGCGCGTTCTACTCAACCGGTCAGCGTTGCACAGCGTCGAGCCGCTTGATTGTTACTGCCGGGATTCACGACAAATTCGTTGAGGCCATGGCCGAGCGCATGAAGTCGATCAAGGTCGGCCACGCCCTGAAATCCGGCACCGACATCGGTCCAGTGGTTTCGCAAGCACAGCTTGAACAGGACATGAAGTACATCGACATCGGCCAGTCCGAAGGTGCACGTCTGGTCAGCGGTGGTGGTCTGGTGACCTGCGATACCGAAGGCTACTTCCTCGCGCCAACGCTGTTTGCCGACAGTGAAGCGTCGATGCGCATCAGCCGCGAAGAGATCTTTGGCCCGGTGGCCAACATTGTTCGCGTGGCCGATTACGACGCGGCGCTGGCGATGGCCAACGACACCGAGTTCGGTCTGTCGGCGGGTATTGCGACCACTTCGCTGAAGTACGCCAACCACTTCAAACGTCATTCGCAAGCCGGGATGGTGATGGTCAATCTGCCGACCGCTGGCGTCGATTACCACGTTCCGTTCGGTGGCCGTAAAGGTTCATCCTATGGATCACGTGAGCAAGGCCGTTATGCGCAAGAGTTCTACACGGTCGTGAAGACCAGTTACATCGGTTCCTGATAAACGCAATAACCCTGTAGGAGCTGCCGAAGGCTGCGATCTTTTAAGATCAAAAGATCGTCCGATCGCGGCCCGAGCCTTCGGCAGCTCCTACAGGGAATAGATGCAAGACCAAAGAAGATTCACCCGCGCATAAAAATAATCAGTGGGAGTACCTCTACATGCAATCGTCCAAGCCGACTCACGTCCGCTATTTGATCCTGCTCATGCTGTTTCTGGTGACCACGATCAACTACGCCGACCGTGCCACGATCGCCATTGCCGGCTCCAGCCTGCAAAAAGATCTGGGCATTGACGCAGTCACCCTCGGCTACATCTTCTCCGCATTCGGTTGGGCCTACGTGGCCGGGCAAATTCCCGGTGGCTGGCTGCTCGATCGCTTCGGCTCGAAAAAAGTCTATGCCCTGAGCATTTTCACCTGGTCGCTGTTCACCGTGCTGCAAGGCTTTGTCGGTGAGTTCGGCATGTCCACCGCCATCGTTGCGCTGTTCATGCTGCGCTTCCTCGTCGGTCTGGCTGAAGCGCCTTCGTTCCCCGGCAATGCGCGTATCGTCGCCGCATGGTTCCCGACCGCTGAGCGCGGCACTGCTTCGGCGATCTTCAACTCGGCGCAATACTTTGCCACCGTGTTGTTCGCACCGCTGATGGGCTGGATCGTGTATTCCTTCGGTTGGGAGCACGTGTTTATCGTTATGGGGATTCTCGGGATCATCTTCTCGCTGGTCTGGCTGAAAGTGATCTACAGCCCGCGTGAACACCCGCGTATCAACGAAGCCGAGTTCAAACACATCGCTGAAAACGGCGGCATGGTCGACATGGATCAGAAGGGCAAAAAGTCCGACGGTCCGAAGTGGGATTACATCCGTCAACTGCTGACCAATCGCATGATGCTCGGCGTGTATCTGGGCCAGTACTGCATCAACGGCATCACCTATTTCTTCCTGACCTGGTTCCCGGTGTATCTGGTGCAAGAGCGTGGCATGACCATTCTCAAGGCTGGTTTCATCGCCTCGTTGCCGGCAATCTGCGGCTTTATCGGCGGCGTACTCGGCGGGGTGATTTCCGATTACCTGCTGCGCAAGGGCCACTCGCTGACCTTCGCGCGCAAAGCGCCGATCATTGCCGGCCTGCTCGTTTCCAGCAGTATCGTTGCCTGCAACTATGTTGAAGTGGAATGGATGGTCGTTGGCTTCATGGCCCTGGCCTTCTTCGGCAAAGGCGTTGGCGCACTCGGTTGGGCGGTGGTTTCCGACACTTCGCCAAAACAGATCGCCGGTCTGAGCGGTGGCCTGTTCAACACTTTCGGCAACATTGCTTCGATCACCACGCCGATCGTGATTGGCTACATCATCAGCTCCACCGGTTCGTTCAAATGGGCGCTGGTGTTCGTCGGTGCCAACGCACTGGTCGCGGTGTTCAGCTATCTGGTCATCGTTGGCCCGATCAAACGTGTGGTACTCAAAGAGCCGCCAACCAACGGCGGTGTTGAAGCCAGCGGTAAATTGTCCCAAGCGCATTCCTGAGGAGCGGCGTCATGCAGTTGATTGAACATTCCGACTCGCCGCGCCACATCCGCCTGCACGAGCGGGACAATGTGGTGGTCGTGGTCAACGACCAGGGCGCACCGGCCGGCACTGAGTTTGCCGATGGCCTGGTGACGCTGGAATTTGTGCCGCAGAGCCACAAGGTCACCCTTGAAGACATTCCCGAGGGCGGCCAGGTGATTCGCTACGGTCAGGTGATCGGCTACGCATTGCAGCCGATTCGCCGTGGCAGTTGGGTCAAGGAAGATCAACTGCGCATGCCGACCGCGCCGCCGCTGGACAGCTTGCCGCTGTCCACCGAGGTGCCGGACGCGCAGGCACCGCTGGAAGGCTTCACCTTCGAGGGCTATCGCAACGCTGACGGCACCGTCGGCACGCGCAATATTCTCGGGATCACTACGACCGTGCAGTGCGTCACCGGCGTGCTTGATCACGCGGTAAAACGCATCAAGGAAGAGCTGCTGCCGAAGTACCCGCATGTCGATGACGTCGTGGCGCTGACCCACAGTTATGGCTGCGGCGTGGCGATTACTGCCACCGACGCTTACATCCCGATTCGCACCGTGCGCAATCTGGCGCGTAATCCGAACCTCGGTGGCGAGGCGTTGGTGATCAGCCTCGGTTGCGAGAAATTGCAGGCCGGGCAGGTGATGCACGAAGACGATGCTTCGGTGGATCTCAGCGATCCGTGGCTGTATCGCTTGCAGGATTCCAGTCACGGCTTCACCGAGATGATCGAGCAGATCATGGAATTGGCTGAGGTCCGTTTGAAGAAGCTCGACCAGCGCCGCCGCGAAACCGTGCCGGCGTCCGAGCTGATCCTCGGCATGCAGTGCGGCGGCAGCGATGCGTTCTCCGGGATCACCGCCAACCCGGCGCTGGGTTATGCCTCGGACTTGTTGTTGCGTGCAGGGGCGACGGTGATGTTTTCCGAAGTCACCGAAGTGCGCGATGCGATTTACCTGCTGACTTCACGCGCCGAAAGCAAAACCGTCGCCGAGGAACTGGTGCGCGAGATGGACTGGTACGACCGTTACCTGGCCAAGGGTGAAGCGGATCGCAGCGCCAACACCACGCCGGGCAACAAGAAGGGCGGGCTGTCGAACATTGTCGAGAAGTCGCTGGGTTCGATCGTCAAATCCGGCAGCAGCGCAATCAACGGCGTGCTCGGCCCGGGCGAGCGGTTCAAGCAGAAGGGTTTGATTTTCTGTGCAACGCCGGCGAGTGATTTTGTTTGCGGCACGTTGCAGTTGGCGGCGGGGATGAACTTGCATGTGTTCACCACCGGGCGGGGTACGCCGTATGGTTTGGCGATGGCGCCGGTGGTGAAGGTATCGACGCGGACGGAATTGGCGCAGCGCTGGCCTGATCTGATTGATATCGACGCCGGAAGGATTGCGACCGGGCGCGCGACGATCGAGGAACTGGGTTGGGAGTTGTTCCACTACTACTTGGATGTTGCCAGCGGCAAACAGCAGACGTGGGCGGAGAAGCACAAGCTGCATAACGACATTACGTTGTTTAACCCGGCGCCGATTACTTAATGCGTGACCGGCTCGGCCCTCACCCCAGCCCTCTCCCGGGGGGAGAGGGGGCCGATCCGGAGATATTTTAGAAGTACATCGACTTGAAAGTGCTTTGCCGAATCCATAATCGACTCGGTCTTGCAGGTCGATGTATGCCGCAAAACACCTCGGTCAGTCCCCTCTCCCTCGGGGAGAGGGTTAGGGTGAGGGGCTTTTCAAGCTTTTGGCTTATCATTAGCCCCCTAACGACGCTCACCCAAGGCTCCCCGGCATGCTGGCAATCTTCCTCGAAACCCTGAACATCACCGCGCCGGTGTTTGCCATGCTGTTTCTCGGTGTGCTGCTCAAGCGCATCGACTGGATCAACGACAACTTCATTCACACCGCTTCGTCGCTGGTGTTCAACGTCACCATGCCGGCGCTGCTGTTCCTCGGCATTCTGCATGCCGATCTGCACGCCGCGTTGCAACCGTCCTTGCTGATCTACTTCTCCCTCGCCACGCTGGTGAGCTTTGCCCTGGCCTGGGGCTGGGCGATTTTCCGTTGCCCGCGCGAAGATCGCGGCATCTATACCCAAGGCGCGTTTCGCGGCAACAACGGCGTCATTGGTTTGGCACTGGCGGCGAGCATGTATGGCGATTACGGGATTTCCCTCGGGGCGATTCTCGCGGCGCTGGTGATCCTGTTTTACAACACGCTGTCGACCATCGTGCTGGCGGTGTACAGCCCGGTGATCAAGTCCGATCCGTGGAGCATCTGCAAAAGCGTGTTCAGCAATCCGCTGATCATCAGCGTGATTGCGGCGGCGCCGTTTGCCTATTTCAAGATCGGTTTGCCGGGATGGCTGGAGACCTCCGGTCAGTATCTGGCGCAGACCACCTTGCCGCTGGCGTTGATCTGCATTGGCGGCACGCTGTCGCTGGCGGCGTTGCGCAAGAGCGGCAGCATGGCGCTCAGTTCCAGCCTGGTGAAGATGATCGGGTTGCCGGTGCTGGCAACGCTGGGAGCGTGGTTGTGGGGTTTTCGCGGCGCGGAATTGGGGATTCTGTTTTTGTACTTCGGCAGCCCGACGGCGGCGGCAAGTTTTGTCATGGCCCGGGCGGCGCAGGGCAATCATGAACTGGCGGCGGCGATTATCGTGATGACCACGTTGATGGCGGCGATCACCACCAATGTCGGGATCTTTGTTTTGCAGTGGGGTGGGTGGATATAGAGGCAAGATCAAAAGATCGCAGCTGCGGCAGCTCCTACAGGAGACCGCATTTCCATGTAGGAGCTGCCGCAGGCTGCGATCTTTTAGCTTTTCTCGTAACTGTCGATCACTTCCTGCGCCGCGCGAAACGCATCAATCGCCGCCGGCACGCCGGCATACACCGCGCAATGCAGCAACGCCTCACGAATCTCGTCCACCGTGCAGCCATTGTTCAGCGCACCGCGCACATGGCCTTTCAGTTCTTGCGGGCACTTCAATGCGGTCAGCGCTGCAAGAGTAATCAGGCTGCGGGTTTTCAGCGGCAGACCTTCGCGATTCCACACACCGCCCCAAGCGTGTTCATTGACGAAATCCTGCAACGGTTGAGTGAACTCGGTGGCGTTGCCCAAGGCGCGATCAACAAACGCATCGCCCATTACCTGACGGCGGACTTCAACCCCGGACTTCTTCGATTCGGTCATGGCATATCCCTCTTGTGGTGCTGGCGGCGCCAGGCGCGTATCGACGTGAACAACAAGAACGTCAGCAGCGTTGGCAGGACATAAAACAACATCATTCGCTCAAGCTTGCCGGCCAGGGGCATGCCGGTGGTGAACGACACCACGTGCAGCCCGTACGCCAGATACAAACCGAGCAGCAACAGACCTTCGGCTCGCGTCACGCGGTAACCGGAATAAAACACCGGCAGGCACAGCGCGGCGACGCCGAGCATCACCGGCAGATCGAAATCCAGTGCGTTCGGCGACACCGACAGCGGCGTCGGCGCGATCAATGCGGTCAGGCCGAGTACCCCGAGCAGATTAAACAGGTTGGCACCGATCACGTTGCCGACGGCAATATCCCGTTGCCCGCGCAGTGCGGCGATCAGCGAGGTCGCCAGTTCCGGCAGCGAGGTGCCGACAGCGACAACGGTCAGGCCAATGACACGCTCGGAAAATCCAAGATCAGTTGCCACCACCACGGCAGCTCCGAGCAAAAGGTGCCCGGCAAATACCAGCATCGCCAAACCGACGATGATCATCAGCGAACTGCCGATCCACGACGCTTGGCTTGTTTCAATGCGCTCCGTGTGCGGCCGCGTCGAGTGTCGTGACTGGCGCAGCAGCAAGCCGAGATACAGCGCCAATGCGCCGAGCAGCAGGATGCCGTCGAAGCGACCGATCTCTTCGTTCCAGGCCAATACGAACACCAGCAGGCTGGCGCCGATCATCAGCGGAATATCGAGGCGCACCAATTGCCGCGAAACGCGCAGAGGAATGATCAGCGCGGAAAGGCCGAGGGTGACAAGGATGTTGAAGATGCTGCTGCCGACTACGCTGCCAACGGCAATGTCCGGGTTATGCGCCAGTGCCGCTTGAAGACTGACGGCCATTTGCGGCGCACTGCTGCCGAGGGCGACGATGGTCAGACCGATGATCAGCGGCCGCACATGCAGACGCGCCGCCAGACGCACCGCCGCACGCACCATCAGCTCTGCGCCGAAGATCAGCAGGCACAGGCCGGCGAGCAGTTCGATCACGCTGATCAGGGGTAAGTCGGCTAATCCGAAAATGGTCAGCGCTCCATCAGTCGTCGAGGGCCTGCACGCGAACCCGTGCGGTGCCGCTGCGCAGCATGCCGAGTTGTTCGGCAGCCTCGCGGGACACGTCGATCAGGCGTCCACGGGTATGCGGGCCACGGTCATTGATGCGGACCACGACGGATTCATCGTTTTTCAGGTTGGTGACCTTCACCCGTGTGCCGAAGGGTAACTGGCGATGGGCGGCGGTCAGGGAATTCTGGTTGAACGGCTCGCCACTGGCGGTGCGTTTACCGTGGTGCTTGGCACCGTAATAGGAGGCGACGCCGGTCTGGTCGTAACCGTGCGGGTCGATGGTGTCGGTGCTGGCGCAACCGGCCAGCAAGGAGAGCAGGGCGCAGGCGCCGAGCAGACGTTTCATTCAGATACTCCAAAGTGATCGTTCCCACGCTCCAGCGTGGGAATGCATCCCGTGACGCTCTGCGTCACACCGCAATGGACGCGGAGCGTCCGGGGCGGCATTCCCACGCAGAGCGTGGGAACGATCCCCGAGCGCGGGGCCGGAATCAGCCTTCGAGCTTGCTTTTAAGCAGTTCGTTCACTTGCTGCGGGTTGGCCTTGCCTTTCGACGCTTTCATCGCCTGACCGACGAAGAAGCCGAACATCTTGCCGCGTTTGGCTTCATCAGCCGCACGGTACTGTTCAACCTGCTCGGCGTTAGCCGCGAGCATTTCGTCCAGCACCGCCGAAATCGCGCCGCTGTCGGTCACTTGCTTCAGGCCGCGTTTTTCGATGATCTCGTCCGCGCTGCCTTCGCCGTTGGCCATCGCTTCGAACACCACTTTGGCGATCTTGCCGGAGATGGTGTTGTCCTTGATGCGCTGCAGCATGCCGCCCAACAGTTCAGCGGAAACCGGCGACTCGTCGATGTCCAGGCCTTGCTTGTTGAGCAGGCTGCCCAACTCGACCATCACCCAGTTCGCCGCCAGTTTGGCGTCGCCGCCGATGGCTGCGACTTTCTCGAAGTAGTCCGCTTGCTCACGGCTGGTGGCCAGCACGTTGGCGTCGTACGCCGACAGACCGAACTGGCTCTGGAAGCGCTCGCGTTTCTGCGGAGGCAGTTCCGGCAGGGTGGCGCGCACCTCGCCGAGGAACGACTCTTCGATGACCACCGGCAGCAGGTCCGGATCGGGGAAGTAACGGTAGTCGTTGGCTTCCTCTTTCGAACGCATCGGACGGGTCTCGTCCTTGTTCGGATCGTACAGACGGGTCTGCTGGATCACTTTGCCGCCGTCTTCGATCAGCTCGATCTGACGCTGGATCTCGGAGTTGATCGCCTTCTCGATGAAGCGGAACGAGTTGACGTTCTTGATCTCGCAGCGCGTACCGAATTCAACCTGACCCTTCGGACGGATCGACACGTTGCAGTCGCAACGCAGCGAGCCTTCGGCCATGTTGCCGTCGCAAATACCCAGATAACGTACCAGCGCGTGGATCGCCTTGACGTAAGCCACGGCTTCCTTGGCACTGCGCATGTCCGGCTCGGAAACGATTTCCAGCAGCGGCGTGCCAGCACGGTTCAGGTCGATGCCGGTGGCACCGTTGAACTCTTCGTGCAGGCTCTTGCCGGCGTCTTCTTCCAGATGCGCGCGGGTGATGCCGACACGTTTGACCGTGCCGTCTTCGAGGGCGATGTCCAGGTGACCCTTGCCGACAATCGGCAATTCCATCTGGCTGATCTGGTAGCCCTTCGGCAGATCCGGGTAGAAATAGTTTTTACGCGCGAACACGTTGTGCTGACCGATCTCGGCGTCAATCGCCAGACCGAACATCACCGCCATACGCACCGCTTCCTGGTTCAGCACCGGCAGAACGCCGGGCATGCCCAGGTCGATCAGGCTGGCCTGGGTATTCGGCTCGGAACCGAATGTGGTGGAACTACCGGAAAAGATTTTCGACCGGGTAGTGAGCTGAGTGTGAATCTCCAGCCCGATCACGACTTCCCATTGCATGTGTGTCTCCTCAGAAGCCGGTTGGGGTGCGGGTGTGCCAGTCAGTGTTCAACTGATACTGGTGCGCAACATTGAGCAAACGGCCTTCCTGGAAATACGGCGCGAGCAGCTGCACGCCAACCGGCAGACCGTCGACAAAACCGGCCGGCATCGACAGACCCGGCAGGCCCGCGAGGTTGGCGGTGATGGTGTAGACGTCTTCCAGATAAGCAGCGACCGGGTCGCTGTTCTTGGCGCCAAGCTTCCAGGCCGGGTTCGGCGTGGTCGGGCCGAGGATGATGTCGACTTCATTAAAGGCAGCCATGAAGTCGTTCTTCACCAGGCGACGGATCTTCTGCGCTTTCAGGTAGTAGGCGTCGTAGTAACCGGCGGACAGCGCGTAGGCACCGACCATGATCCGGCGCTGGACTTCCGCGCCGAAGCCTTCGCCACGGGAGCGCTTGTACAGGTCGATCAGGTCTTTCGGGTGCTCGCAGCGATGACCGAAACGCACGCCGTCAAAACGCGACAGGTTCGAGGAGGCTTCTGCCGGCGCGATCACGTAGTAGGCAGGAATCGCGTGCTGCATGTTCGGCAGGCTGATTTCCTTGATCACCGCACCGAGCTTCTGCAGCTCTTTGATGCTGTTCTGAATTAGCTCGGCGATGCGCGGGTCGAGACCAGCGCTGAAGTATTCCTTCGGTACGCCGATGCGCAGGCCTTGCAGCGATTCGTTGAGGCTGGCGGAGTAATCCGGCACCGGCTCATCGATGCTGGTGGAGTCGTTCTGATCGAAGCCGGCCATACCTTGCAACAAAATTGCGCAGTCTTCGGCCGTGCGCGCCAACGGGCCACCCTGATCGAGGCTGGATGCATAAGCGATCATGCCCCAGCGCGAAACACGACCGTAGGTCGGCTTCAGACCGGTGAGGTTGGTGAATGCCGCCGGCTGACGAATCGAACCGCCAGTGTCGGTGGCCGTCGCCGCTGGCAACAGACGAGCAGCAACCGCCGCCGCCGAACCGCCGGACGAACCGCCCGGTACGTGTTCCAGGTTCCACGGGTTTTTCACCGCGCCGTACCAGCTCGACTCGTTGGCCGAACCCATGGCGAATTCGTCCATGTTGGTCTTGCCCAGGGTCACGGCACCGGCAGTGGCCAGCTTCGCGACGACAGTAGCGTCGTACGGGGCTTTGAAATTGTCGAGCATCTTCGAGCCGCAGCTGGTGCGAATGCCCTGGGTGCAGAACAAGTCTTTGTGAGCGATCGGCGCACCGAGCAGGGCGCCGCTCTCACCGTTGGCGCGGCGGGCATCGGCGGCTTTCGCCTGCTCGATGGCCAGCTCTTCGGTGAGGCTGATGAAACTGTTGAGCTGCGGATCAAGCTGGGTAATGCGCGCCAGCAGGACTTTGGTCAGCTCTTCGGAGGAAAACTTTTTATCGGCGAGACCGCGGGCGATCTCGGCCAGAGTCATTTGATGCATTGCAGGCTCTTTCCCTTTAGTCGATGACTTTCGGAACCAGATACAGGCCGTTTTCGACCGCTGGTGCGATGGACTGGTAGGCCTCGCGGTGATTGCTCTCGGTCACGACGTCGGCGCGCAGGCGCTGACTGGCTTCCAGCGGGTGGGCCAGAGGCTCGATTCCGTCGGTATTAACAGCCTGCATTTCGTCGACCAGACCGAGAATGCTGTTGAGAGCGGAAGTAATGTGTGGAAGATCGGCATCATTGAGGCCAAGGCAGGCCAGATGAGCGATTTTTTCCACGTCGGAGCGTTCTAGCGCCATCGGGATTCTCCTGTGGAAAACAGAACGGACGGCGTCCGTGTGTTAGATTGTCGGAACACTACCGCACTTCTACGGTCATAAGGCCGCGATTGTGGGGCTTGGTGCACAGAAAAGCGGCCAATTTAACATATTGGCGCCTTGCCCAAAATCCCTGTCGTTGTTAGAGTTTGCCGCACTTTTTTACCCACGCGTTGCCTAGGGTCCCTTTCCCATGTTCAAGAAACTGCGTGGCATGTTTTCCAGCGATCTTTCCATTGACCTGGGCACTGCCAACACCCTTATTTACGTGCGCGAGCGCGGTATCGTCCTGAATGAGCCATCGGTTGTGGCCATTCGGACACACGGTAACCAGAAAAGTGTCGTTGCTGTCGGCACCGAGGCCAAGCGCATGCTCGGCCGTACGCCGGGCAACATTGCTGCCATTCGTCCGATGAAGGACGGCGTGATCGCCGACTTCAGCGTCTGCGAAAAGATGCTGCAATACTTTATTAACAAGGTTCACGAAAACAGCTTTCTGCAGCCTAGCCCTCGTGTGCTGATCTGCGTTCCATGCAAATCCACTCAGGTTGAGCGTCGTGCCATCCGTGAATCGGCCCTCGGTGCCGGTGCCCGTGAAGTGTTCCTGATCGAAGAGCCGATGGCTGCTGCGATCGGTGCCGGCCTGCCGGTCGAAGAAGCACGCGGTTCGATGGTCGTGGATATCGGTGGTGGTACCACTGAAATCGCGCTGATCTCCCTGAACGGTGTGGTCTATGCCGAATCCGTGCGCGTTGGCGGCGACCGCTTCGACGAAGCGATCATCACCTACGTGCGTCGTAACTACGGCAGCCTGATCGGTGAATCCACCGCTGAGCGCATCAAGCAGGAAATCGGCACGGCCTACCCGGGCGGCGAAGTTCGCGAAGTCGACGTTCGCGGTCGCAACCTGGCCGAAGGCGTTCCACGCGCATTCACCCTGAACTCCAACGAAGTGCTGGAAGCTCTGCAAGAGTCTCTGGCTACCATCGTTCAGGCCGTGAAAAGCGCGCTGGAGCAATCGCCGCCGGAACTGGCTTCCGACATCGCCGAGCGTGGCCTGGTGCTGACCGGTGGTGGCGCGCTGCTGCGTGATCTCGACAAGTTGCTGGCCCAGGAAACCGGTCTGCCAGTCATCGTTGCCGAAGATCCGCTGACCTGTGTTGCTCGCGGCGGTGGCCGTGCATTGGAAATGATGGATAAGCACACCATGGATCTGCTCTCGAGCGAATAAGTCGCCGAGTGCAATACGTGGGTGAGCGCGCAGGCAGCACTTTGCAGTGCTGCCTGTTGGCGTTTATCTTCTGTCAGTCTTCATCCAGGCCGGTTTGATGCCGTATGAATAAACAGAACATTTGCCTGGGAGGAGCGGCTTATTAAACCGCTTTTCGCCAAAGGCCCTTCGTTGGGTGTGCGCCTGTTGGTGCTGGCCGTGCTGTCGGTCGCGCTGATGGTGGTCGATGCCCGCTTCGACTTGCTCAAGCCCGCGCGCAAACAAGCGTCGCTGGTGTTGATGGACGCCTACTGGATTACCGACCTGCCCGGACGGCTCTGGGAAGGGATTGCCAGTCAATTCGGCAGTCGCACCGAACTGGTCGCCGAAAACGAAAAACTCAAGACCGAAAACCTGCTGTATCAGGGTCGCATGCAGAAGCTTGCCGCCCTTACCGAGCAGAACGTTCGGCTGCGCGAGTTGCTCAATTCCTCTGCGCTGGTCAATGAAAAGGTCGAAGTGGCCGAGTTGATCGGCATGGACCCCAACCCTTTCACTCATCGCATCATCATCAATAAAGGTGAGCGTGATGGCGTGGTGCTGGGGCAGCCGGTGCTCGATGCACGCGGTCTGATGGGGCAAGTGGTCGAGTTGATGCCTTACACCTCCCGTGTATTGTTGTTGACCGACACCACTCACAGCATTCCTGTGCAGGTGAACCGCAACGGTCTGCGGGCGATTGCCAGTGGCACCGGCAACCCGGAGCGTCTGGAGTTGCGTCACGTCGCTGACACGGCCGATATCAAAGAGGGCGATCTGCTGGTCAGCTCCGGCCTTGGCCAGCGCTTCCCGGCCGGTTACCCGGTCGCCACGGTGAAGGAAGTGATCCACGATTCCGGCCAGCCGTTCGCGATTGTCCGCGCCGTGCCGACTGCCGCACTCAACCGCAGCCGTTACCTGTTGTTGGTATTCAGCGACAACCGCACCGCCGAAGAGCGCGCCAACGATGCCGCGCAAGCGCAGGAAAATCTTGATGCCTTTGGCGGTGGTCCGATTATTCCGGCCACTGTGCCGAAGTCCGTGACTGTGCCTGCGGCGGCTGCTCCGACGCCCGCAACACCTGCCGCACCGACCGCTGCAGCCAGCGCCACACCGGCCAAACCCGCTGCCAGTAAACCGCCTGCGCCTGCTAAACCACCGGCAGCTACGCCGGCGGCAACCAAACCTCCAGCTGCCCAGCCTGCTGCGCGACCTGCGGTCAAACCGCCTGTCAGTGCACCGGCGACAACCGGGAGACAAGAATAATGGTCGGGGCTACCGCATCGCGAAACGGCTGGATTGTCTGGCTGACGTTTCTCATCGGCATGTTGCTCAGCGTCTCGCCGTTGCCGCAATTCATGGAAATTCTGCGTCCGCTGTGGCTGGCGCTGCTCCTGACATTCTGGGCACTGTACATGCCGCAAACGGTCGGCATGGTCACAGCGTTTTGCCTCGGACTGGCTGAAGATGTGCTCTACGGCACGCTGCTTGGGCAGAACGCATTGATCCTGACACTGATCACCTTCCTCGTGCTCTCATTGCAACAACGCCTGCGAATGTTCCCGATGTGGCAGCAATGCCTGGTAATTCTGGTGATTTTCGGCCTCGCGCAGCTGGTGCAATTGTGGCTCAGCGCGTTGACCGGTAATCGTCAGCCGACCCTGGCGCTGGTACTTCCGGCGCTGGTCAGTGCCTTGCTCTGGCCTTGGGTCAGCTTTGCCCTACGCGGATTGCGCCGACGCTACAAAATCAATTGAGCCGGTGAAGCAGGGCACTGAACAGGGAGATGTTTTGATGAAGCCGCTTTACCTCGCCTCCGGATCGCCGCGTCGCCGTGAATTGCTCACGCAGATCGGCGTTCCGTTTTCCGCCATCAGTGCGGATATCGACGAAACCCCATTACCCGAAGAATCGCCGTCGGCCTATGTCGAGCGCTTGGCGCGCGGCAAGGCCGAGGCCGGGCGCCGTAGCGTCGTGTCTGCTCAGCCATTCTGCGTGCTGGGTGCCGACACCGCCGTGGTGCTGAACGGCAAAATTCTTAGCAAACCGGTGGACGAAGCCGACGCATGCGCCATGCTGATGATGTTGTCCGGCAAGGAGCATGAAGTGCTGACCGCCATCGCTGTGCTCGAAGACGAGCGCTGCGAGTCGCGGGTGGTGCGCAGTCTGGTGCGGTTTCGCCCGATCAGCAGTGAAGAAGCCGCCGCCTATTGGGCCAGTGGCGAGCCACGGGACAAGGCCGGCGGTTATGGCATTCAGGGGCTCGGCGCGGTGTTTGTCGCCGGCCTCAATGGCAGTTACTCGGCTGTGGTCGGGTTGCCTGTTTGCGAAACCGCAGAACTGTTAGGCCATTTCGGCATACCCTGTTGGCAAAACCTGAACGCGCAATGAGCGTCGTACGAATCCAGATGCGGCCATTATCGTGAACATGCCTGAACGAGATCCTGCCATGAGTGAAGAGATTCTGATCAACATCACGCCGATGGAATCGCGCGTGGCGGTGGTCGAAAACGGTGTGCTGCAAGAAGTCCACGTTGAGCGCACGCAAAAACGCGGGATCGTCGGCAACATCTATAAAGGCAAGATTGTTCGGGTATTGCCGGGCATGCAGGCCGCATTCGTCGACATCGGTCTGGATCGCGCGGCGTTCATTCACGCTGCCGAAATCTCCCTGCGCGAAGGCCCTGCGGTGGAAAGCATCAGCGCGCTGGTGCACGAGGGCCAAAGTCTTGTGGTGCAGGTCACCAAGGACCCGATTGGCTCCAAAGGCGCGCGCTTGACCACACAACTGTCGATCCCGTCGCGCTATCTGGTGTACATGCCGCGTACTGCCCACGTCGGCATTTCCCTGAAAATCGAAGACGAAGCCGAGCGTGAGCGCCTCAAACAGGTGGTCAGCGATTGCGTGGCCAAAGAAGGCATCAAAGAGGCGGGCGGTTTCATTCTGCGCACCGCCGCAGAAGGTGCTGGCGCCGACGAAATACTCATGGACATCCGATATCTGCGTCGCCTGTGGGATCAGATCAACGAGCAGATCAAAACCATCGCCGCACCGAGCGTAATTTACGAAGACCTCGGTCTGGCGTTGCGTACCCTGCGTGATCTGGTCAACCCGAAAATCGAGAAGATTCGCATCGATTCCCGGGAAACGTTCCAGAAAACCACGCAGTTCGTTGCCGAATTGATGCCGGAAATCGCCGATCGTCTGGAACATTACCCGGGTGAACGGCCGATTTTCGACCTGTACGGCGTCGAAGACGAAATCCAGAAAGCCCTCGAACGCAAGGTGCCGCTGAAATCCGGCGGCTATCTGGTGGTGGATCCGGCAGAAGCCATGACCACCATCGATGTAAACACTGGCGCTTTCGTCGGTCATCGCAACCTCGAAGAAACCATCTTCAAGACCAATCTCGAAGCGGCCACCGCCATTGCCCGGCAAATGCGCCTGCGCAATCTGGGCGGGATCATCATCATCGACTTCATCGACATGGAAGATGAAGAACACCAGCGCCAGGTGCTGCGCACGTTGGAAAAACAGCTGGAGCGTGACCACGCCAAGACCAACATCATCGGCATCACCGAGTTGGGTCTGGTGCAGATGACCCGCAAGCGCACCCGCGAAAGTCTCGAGCAAGTGCTATGCGAGCCGTGCAGCAGTTGTCAGGGGCGCGGCAAACTGAAAACCGCGGAAACCATCTGTTACGAGATTTTCCGCGAGATCCTCCGTGAAGCGCGGGCCTATCAGGCCGAGGGTTATCGGGTGCTGGCGAACCAGAAAGTGGTCGATCGCCTGCTTGACGAAGAATCCGGTAACGTCGCTGAACTTGAAGGGTTTATCGGGCGCACCATACGCTTCCAGGTGGAAACCATGTATTCCCAGGAACAATATGACGTGGTGTTGCTCTGATCCCCTGCGTCACGTTTATTCCACCGCGGCTGGCCTCAGCTTTTCGCAGTATTTTTGCCATGGGAGCCATCTGACATGGAGCGTCTGACACGCATTCTGGCCGCACTCACCCGCTGGGGGCTGGGCCTGTGCGCGTTGGTTCTGGTGTTGATGGCGTTGTACGTCAGTCTTGGCCGTGAGCTGACCCCGCTGGTGGCCGAATATCGCGCCGACATCGAGGACAAGGCCAGCGCCGCCCTTGGCATGCCGTTGCAGATTGGTGAACTGGAAGGGAACTGGAGCGGTTTTGCGCCGATCCTGCTGGCTCATGACGTGATGGTCGGGGCCGGTACCAATGCATTGCGTCTTGATCACGTGCGGGTAGTGCCGGATTTGTGGGCCAGTCTGTTGGCTCGCGAGGTGCGCATTGCCCACCTGGAACTCAATGGTCTGAAGATCAGCCTGAAAGAGGCCGAAGACGGCAGTTGGGCACTGGAAGGCTTGCCGGTGCAGAACGATCAGCCGCTCGATCCGCAGCAGTTGTTCAATCGCTCGCAGATGATTCAACAACTGTCGGTGCTCGACAGTCAGGTGACTTTGCAGCCGCAGGATCACGCGCCGCTGACGCTCACCTATGTCGGCCTCAATCTGAAAACCGGCGCCAGCCGCCAGCGGCTCGATGCCCGTCTGACCCTGCCGGACGGCCAGCCCGTTGCGCTGAGCCTGCGTACGCGAATTCGTCCTGATCAATGGCAGGACAGTGTGGTGGAGGGTTACGCCAGCCTGCCGCAGAGCGATTGGTCGAAGTGGCTGCCGGAGCGTCTGACCCAACAATGGAATTTTTCCGAGATCAAGGCCGGCGGTGAGCTCTGGGTCAATTGGGCCAAGGGCACGCTGCAAAGTGCAGCGCTCCGTTTGAACGCGCCGCAACTGACCGGCGCCTATGCCGATCGCAAGCCGATCCAGATCAATAATCTGGCGCTGAATGCCTACTACGAGAACAGTGTCGAGGGCGCGACTCTCACCCTCGATTCGCTGGCGATGAATTTCGCTGAAAAACGTTGGGAGTCGCATGTACAGCTCAAGCAGACGCGCGCGACCGACAAGGTGGACGAGCTCTGGCACTTGCAGGCGGATCGTCTCGATCTGACCCCGATCACGCCACTGCTGAATGCGTTGGGGCCGTTACCGCAAGGTTTCGCTACGGCCGTTGATCATTTGAAAGTCACCGGTGGTCTGCGCAATGTGCTGCTGGATTTTCGCCCCAACGCTACCGACGGCAACAAATTCAGTTTCGCCACCAACCTGGATAACGTCGGTTTCGACGCCTATCACGGCGCTCCGGCAGCACGAAACGTCAGCGGCAGCCTCAGCGGCAACCTCGACGGTGGCGAACTGCGCATGGACAGCAAGGATTTTGTCCTGCACCTCGACCCGATTTTCGCCAAGCCATGGCAGTACCTTCAGGCCAACGCCCGTCTGACCTGGAAACTCGATAAAGACGGTTTCACCCTGATCGCTCCGTACCTGAAGGTGCTCGGCGAAGAGGGCAAGATTGCCGGCGACTTCCTGATTCGCCTGCATTTCGACCATAGCCAGGAAGACTACATGGACCTGCGGGTCGGTCTGGTCGAGGGCGATGGTCGCTACACGGCCAAATACCTGCCCGAAGTCTTGAGCCCGGCGCTCGACGAGTGGCTGCGTACAGCAATCCTCAAAGGTGCAGTCGACCAGGGTTTCTTCCAGTATCAGGGCTCGCTGAGCAAGAATGCCGGTGAGGCCGACCGCAGCATCAGTCTGTTCTTCAAAGTGCATGACGCTGAACTGGCCTTCCAGCCGGGCTGGCCGCACGTCAGCAAGGTCAGTGGTGACGTGTTCATCGAAGACAGTGGCGTGCGGATCTGGGCTGACAAGGGGCAGTTGCTCGACACTCAGGTCAGCGATGTGTTCGTCAATATCCCGCATGTGCCGGCTGGACAACACACGCACATGTATCTCGATGGCGGCTTTGCCGGCGGCCTCGGTGATGGACTGAAAATTCTTCAGGACGCACCGATCGGCACAGGTGAAACCTTTGCCGGTTGGGAAGGGGCCGGGGATCTGCAAGGCAAGCTCAAGCTCGATATCCCGCTGGACAAGGGTGGCGACCAGCCGAAAATCCTCGTCGACTTCAAAACCGCCAATGGGCGCCTGAAGCTGGCTGAGCCGAAGCTGGAGCTGACTCAGCTCAAGGGCGATTTCCGCTTTGACAGCGCCAAAGGGCTGAGCGGGCAGAACATCGCCGCGCGCGCATTCGACAAACCGGTGACTGCGCAGATCTTCGCCGATGGCAGTCCCGGCAAGCTCAAGACTCGGGTGGCGGCATCCGGGCAGGTCGAAGTGAAGAAACTCACCGACTGGTTGGGTGTCACGCAGCCATTGCCAGTGTCGGGGGTGATTCCGTATCAACTGCAGTTGAATCTGGATGGCGCCGACAGTCAGTTGATGGTCAGCTCCAATCTCAAAGGCGTTGCCGTGGATCTGCCGGCACCGTTCGGCATGACGGCGGATGTCGGGCGCGATACCGTGTTCCGCATGACATTGCAGGGGCAGGAACGGCGTTATTGGGTCAATTACGACCAATTGGCCAACTTCACCTTTGCGGCACCGCCGACCAATTTCGCCGAGGGCCGTGGCGAGCTGTTCCTCGGTGCCGGCGAAGCAGTGCTGCCGGGCGCCAAGGGTTTGCGGATTCGCGGTGTGCTCTCGGAACTGGACGTCGCACCGTGGCAGGACCTGGTCAACAAATATGCCGGGCAGGATCCGGGCGGCAGCGCCAAGCAATTACTCAACAGTGCTGATTTCAAGGTCGGCAAGCTCACCGCATTCGGGACCACGCTGGATCAGGCGTCGGTACAGCTCAACCGCAAGCCGGGCGCGTGGAATCTGGCGCTCGACAGCCAGCAGGCGAAAGGCTCGGCCAGTCTGCCGGACGCCAAGGGCGTGCCGATCGCGGTCAATCTGCAATACGTGAAACTGCCGGCGCCGGACCCGACGGTGCAGGCTGACGAGAATTCGCCGGACCCTTTGGTCTCTGTCGATCCGACGAAGATTCCGGCACTGGATATCACCATCAATCAACTGTTCCTCGGCCCGGATCTGGTCGGCGGCTGGTCGCTCAAGGTGCGTCCGACCGCCAAAGGCATCGCCCTGAACAACCTCGACATGGGTCTAAAAGGCATCCTGTTGCAGGGCAATGGTGGCTGGGAAGGTGCGCCGGGTGCGACCAACAGTTGGTTCAAAGGTCGCATTGGTGGCAAGAACCTCGCCGACGTCCTCAAGGGCTGGGGTTTTGCCCCGAGCGTAACCAGCGAAGAATTCCACATGGACGTCGATGGCCGTTGGCCGGGCTCGCCGGCGTGGCTGGCGACCAAGCGTTTCTCCGGCACGCTTGATGCGTCGCTGAACAAAGGCCAGTTCGTTGAAGTGGAGGGCGGCGCGCAGGCGTTGCGGGTGTTCGGCCTGCTCAACTTCAACTCTATCGGCCGGCGTTTGCGTCTGGACTTCTCTGATCTGTTCGGCAAAGGCTTGAGCTACGACCGGGTCAAAGGTTTGCTGGTGGCAAACAACGGTGTGTATGTCACCCGCGAGCCGATTCGCCTGACCGGTCCTTCCAGCAACCTTGAGCTGGACGGTACGCTGGATCTGGTCGGCGACAAGGTCGATGCCAAGTTGCTGGTAACGTTGCCGGTGACCAACAACCTGCCGATTGCTGCGCTGATCGTTGGCGCACCAGCGGTTGGCGGTGCGTTGTTCCTTATCGACAAGTTGATCGGTGACCGCGTGGCGCGCTTCGCCAGTGTGAAGTACACCGTCAAAGGCCCTTGGAAAGAGCCGAAAATCACCTTCGACAAGCCTTTTTAACTAGCAGACACTACGCCTTGGTAGGAGCTGCCGAAGGCTGCGATCTTTTGTTTTAAGAGTCAGATCAAAAGATCGCAGCCTGCGGCAGCTCCTACAGATTTATGTGCAGATTCCGAGGAGCGGCCATGTCTTTAGCGGTAATTCAAATGGTCAGCCAAAGCGACGTGCTGGCCAATCTGGCTCAGGCCCGACGCCTGCTCGAACAGGCTGCTGCTGGCGGCGCGAAGCTGGCGGTGCTGCCGGAAAACTTCGCCGCCATGGGCCGTCGCGACATCGCTGACATCGGCCGCGCCGAAGCATTGGGCGAAGGACCGATCCTGCCATGGTTGAAACAGACCGCCCGCGACCTCAAGTTATGGATAGTGGCCGGCACCTTGCCGTTGCCGCCGGTGGATCAACCGACGGCCAAGGCCAATGCCTGCTCGCTGCTGGTCGATGATCAGGGTGAAATCGTTGCACGCTATGACAAGTTGCATCTGTTCGACGTCGATGTGGCGGACAATCGCGGCCGTTACCGCGAATCCGATGACTATGCTTATGGCAGTGGCGTGGTGGTTGCCGATACGCCGGTGGGCCGACTTGGTCTGACCGTGTGTTACGACTTGCGCTTTCCCGAGCTTTACAGCGAGTTGCGCGCCGCCGGTGCCGAGTTGATTACCGCACCGTCGGCCTTTACTGCGGTAACCGGAGCAGCGCATTGGGATGTGCTGATTCGCGCCCGGGCCATCGAGACCCAGTGTTATGTGCTGGCCGCAGCGCAGGGCGGGAGCCATCCAGGACCGCGAGAAACCTTCGGTCATGCGGCGATTATCGATCCGTGGGGGCGCGTGCTGGCGAGTCAGGATCAAGGCGAAGCGGTGTTGTTGGCCGAACGCGACAGTATTGAACAAGCGTCCATCAGGGCGCGAATGCCGGTGGTGAGCCATCGGCGGTTTTTCTCGCAGGGCGCACAGCGGCCTGCTTCAGAACACGAATTTAAGGCGTAAACCTATGAGCGAGTTGTTGTCCTCAGTCAGTGATCACCTGTTGGCGCCCGGTGGCGTGACGATCGAGAGCCTGCAAGGCGTGCTCGGTGATCTGGCCGGTCCTGGTATCGATGCGGCCGACCTGTATTTCCAGGGCCAGATCTCCGAGTCGTGGGCGCTGGAAGACGGCATCGTCAAGGAAGGCAGCTTCAACCTGGACCAGGGTGTGGGCGTGCGTGCGCAGTCCGGTGAGAAAACCGGTTTTGCCTACAGCAACGCGATCACCCTCGAAGCGCTCGGCGCAGCGGCCCGTGCCGCGCGTTCGATCTCCCGGGCCGGGCAGAACGGCACGGTGCAGGCGTTCACCACGCAGGATGTCGCACAGTTATACGCGCCGGATAACCCGTTGGAAGTGCTGACTCGTGCCGAGAAAGTCGAGCTGCTCAAGCGCATCGATGTGGCTACCCGTGCCCTCGACCCGCGTATCCAGCAAGTCAGCGTCAGCATGGCCGGTGTCTGGGAACGCATTCTGGTGGCATCCACCGACGGCGGCCTGGCGGCGGATGTGCGGCCACTGGTGCGTTTCAACGTCAGCGTCATCGTTGAGCAGAATGGTCGTCGCGAGCGCGGCGGGCATGGCGGCGGCGGGCGTACCGACTATCGTTATTTCCTCGCCGAAGACCGCGCCATGGGCTATGCCCGTGAAGCGCTGCGCCAGGCGCTGGTAAATCTGGAAGCGATTCCGGCGCCGGCCGGTACGTTGCCGGTTGTGTTGGGTTCGGGCTGGTCTGGCGTGCTGCTGCACGAAGCGGTCGGCCACGGTCTGGAGGGTGACTTCAACCGCAAGGGCAGCTCGGCGTACAGCGGTCGCATGGGTGAAATGGTTGCCTCGAAGCTTTGCACCATCGTCGATGACGGCACCTTGAGCGGCCGTCGCGGTTCGCTGAGCGTCGACGACGAAGGCACGCCGACCGAGTGCACCACGCTGATCGAAAATGGCGTACTGAAAGGCTACATGCAGGACAAACTCAATGCGCGCTTGATGGGCGTTGCTCGCACCGGTAACGGTCGTCGGGAGTCCTATGCGCATCTGCCGATGCCGCGCATGACCAACACGTACATGCTCGGCGGCGAAAGCGATCCGGCAGAAATCATCGCCTCTGTGAAGAAGGGCATCTACTGCGCCAACCTTGGCGGTGGTCAGGTCGACATCACCAGCGGCAAGTTCGTGTTCTCCACCAGCGAGGCGTACCTGATCGAAGACGGCAAGATCACCGCGCCAGTCAAAGGCGCGACGTTGATCGGCAACGGCCCCGAGGCGATGAGCCGGGTGTCGATGGTCGGTAACGATCTGGCGCTGGACAGCGGTGTGGGCACGTGCGGCAAGGATGGGCAATCGGTGCCGGTAGGTGTGGGTCAGCCGACGCTGAAAATCGATGCGATCACCGTGGGTGGCACGGGCGCATAAGAAGAGGTGGAGCTTCGGGTGGCGCGCAGGGCGGCCACCCGGTGGCGAATATCAACGCAGGCCGCGTTGAGTCTCGTCCAGCTCACGGATGTACTTGAAGATCTTGCGGCTGGAAGCAGGAGGTTTGTTTTGCGCAACCTCATGCTGAGCCTGACGGATCAGGGAACGCAGTTGCTGGCGATCGGCGTCCGGGTACTCGACGACGAATTTCTCCAGCACGGCATCGTCGCCTGCAATCAGGCGATCACGCCAGCGTTCCAGGTTATGGAAACGCTCGTTGTACTGACGAGTCGAGGCATCGAGTTGATCGAGCAAGGTCAGAATCGCGTCAGTGTCCTGATCGCGCATCAGTTTGCCGATGAACTGCAAGTGCCGTTTACGCGCGATGTTCGCGGTGTGCTTGGGCGCATCGGCCAGAGCCCGGCGCATAGCGTCGGTCAGCGGCAGTTTTGCGATCAAGTCTGGCTTGAGTGTTGTCAGGCGCTCGCCGAGGTCAACCAGAGCATGCAGCTCGCGTTTGACCTGAGATTTGCTTTTTTCTCCCGTATCGAGGGAGTCGTCGTAAGAATCAACCATGGTGGCAGTCCGCAAAGAAACGCCGCCATGATAACCAGTCGGGGGCCGCTTGTCCGGCCCGGTCGCTCGATGACCCCAGCCGAAAGCAGAATTTGAGTGGAGATGAGCATGAGTGCAGTTGAAAGCGTCGGCCCGCAGGCATTGCCGGCACTGCAAGAACAAGTCGAGCAGATCATCGCCGAAGCCAAGCGTCAGGGCGCCAGTGCCTGTGAAGTAGCGGTGTCGCTGGAGCAGGGCCTGTCGACGTCGGTGCGCCAGCGCGAAGTCGAAACCGTTGAATTCAACCGCGATCAGGGCTTTGGCATCACGCTGTACGTGGGCCAGCGCAAAGGCTCGGCCAGCACCTCGGCAACCGGCCCGGATGCGATTCGCGAGACCGTCGCAGCGGCACTGGCCATCGCCAAACACACCTCCGAAGACGAAGCCTCGGGTCTCGCCGATGCGGCGTTGATGGCCAAGGAGCAGCACGATTTCGATTTGTTCCACGAATGGGACATCACCCCGGAGCAGGCCATCGAGAAGGCCCTGCTCTGTGAAGCAGCGGCCTTCGACGCCGATGCGCGGATCAAGAACGCAGACGGCACTACCCTGAGCACCCATCAGGGCTGCCGCGTTTACGGCAACAGCCACGGCTTTATCGGCGGTTATGCGTCGACCCGACACAGCCTGAGCTGCGTGATGATCGCTGAGGCCGACGGCCAGATGCAGCGTGATTACTGGTACGACGTGAACCGTCAGGGCAGTCTTCTGGCCGATCCGGTGAGCATCGGCCAGCGTGCCGCGCAACGGGCGGCGAGCCGCTTGGGCGCGCGCCCGGTACCGACTTGCGAGGTGCCGGTGCTGTTTTCCGCAGAGCTGGCGGGCGGTTTGTTCGGCAGTTTCCTCTCGGCGGTTTCGGGCGGCAGTCTGTATCGCAAGTCGTCGTTCCTTGAAGGCACCCTGGGGCAGAAGTTGTTTCCGGAGTGGCTGACCATTGATGAGCGTCCGCACCTGATGCGCGCAATGGGCAGTGCTTCGTACGACGGTGATGGTCTGGCGACGTATGCCAAACCGTTCGTCGAAAAGGGCGAGTTGGTGTCGTACATCCTCGGCACGTACTCCGGGCGCAAACTCGGCATGCCAAGCACGGCGAACGCTGGTGGGGTGCATAACCTGTTCGTTACCCATGGTGATGAAGACCAGGCGGCGCTGCTGAAGCGTATGGGGCGTGGCTTGTTGGTTACTGAATTGATGGGCCATGGCCTGAACATGGTCACCGGCGACTATTCGCGCGGGGCGGCAGGCTTCTGGGTTGAAAACGGCGAAATCCAGTTCGCCGTGCAGGAAGTGACGATCGCCGGCAACATGCGCGACATGTTCAAGCAGATCGTTGCGGTGGGTAATGACCTGGAACTGCGTAGCAACATCCGCACCGGCTCTGTGTTGATCGAGCGGATGACGGTGGCGGGCAGCTAAACCCCATTCGTCAGAACTAAAAAGGCGCGCCACCCCATCGGGTGGCGCGCCTTTTTTATTGTCTCCACACAAAACCCTGTGGGAGCGAGCCTGCTCGCGAAAGCGATTTAACAGCCGACCGCAGCGGTGACCAACAGGACGCCTTCGCGAGCAGGCTCGCTCCCACAATAAACTCTGCGTAAATCGGAGCTCTTGTTTTGGTTCTCATTATCATCTAATAATAAATCTCATTATCGGATGAGCCCGGATCATGAGTTCTGCCTTGCACGAGCAGCCGTATCTCGAAAGTTGGCGCTGGATGAGTCGCCAGATCCGTTGCGCGATGGATCCTGACGAGCCGCGCGTGATCGAACATTACTTGGCCGAAGGCCGGTATCTGGCCTGTTGTACGGCCACTTCTCCCTGGACCATCGCTGAAACCTCCTTCCGCCTTCTGCTCGACACGGCCACCGACATCGCCTTGCCGTGGCACTGGCGTAGCCTCTGTCTCGATCAAGCCTGGCGCCCATTGCGTGAAATGGAACGCCTGTCCCTGTGCAAATGCCGGCTCAAACGTTGGCAACGCTATACCTGGCAGCTCGCCACTTGCGAACTGCTTCCCTCGATTCCTCTTATTGAACTGGTGCAAGGATTTTCAGATGACCAAGACACGTATTGAGCGCGACAGCATGGGCGAACTGCAGGTGCCGGTGGACGCTCTCTACGGTGCGCAAACCCAGCGCGCAGTGGATAACTTCCCGATCAGCGGCAAACCGATGCCGACGCAATTCATTCGCGCACTGATCCTCGCCAAAGCCGCCGCCGCGCGCGCCAACGTTGAACTCAACCAGATCACAGCCGCGCAGGGCAAAGCCATCAGCGACGCCGCGCAAGGCTTGCTCGAAGGCGATTTCATGCAGCATTTCCCGGTGGATATCTTCCAGACCGGTTCCGGCACCAGTTCCAACATGAACGCCAATGAAGTGATTGCCACTCTCGCCAGTCGCCTGCTCGATGAGCCAGTGAATGCCAATGATCACGTCAACTGCGGCCAGAGCAGCAACGACATCATCCCGACCACCATCCACGTCAGCGCCGCGCTGGCCCTGCACGAACAATTGCTGCCGGCGCTGCTGCACCTGGTGCAAGTGATCGAGCGCAAAGCCGGGCAAGTGCATCATCACGTCAAAACCGGCCGCACGCATTTGATGGACGCCATGCCGGTGCGCATGAGCCAGGTGCTCAACGGCTGGGCGCAGCAAATCAAAGCCAACATCGCTCACCTGCAGGATTTGCTGCCAAGCCTGCAATCCCTGGCGCAGGGTGGCACGGCGGTCGGCACTGGGATCAACGCACATCCTGAGTTCGCCGCGCGTTTCAGTCGCCAGCTCAGCCAACTGACCGACGTGCAATTCACCCCGGGCAAGGATCTGTTCGCGCTGATTGGCTCGCAGGACACCGCCGTCGCCGTCTCCGGTCAGCTAAAAGCCACCGCTGTGTCGTTGATGAAAATCGCCAACGACCTGCGCTGGATGAATTCCGGCCCGCTCGCCGGCCTCGGCGAAATCGAACTGGAAGCCCTGCAACCGGGCTCGTCGATCATGCCGGGCAAGGTCAATCCGGTGATCCCGGAGGCCACCGCCATGGTCGCCGCGCAAGTCATCGGTAACGATTCGGTGATCACTGTCGCCGGCCAGTCGGGCAATTTCGAACTCAACGTGATGCTGCCGATCATCGCGCAAAACCTGTTGAGCAGCATCGAACTGCTGGCCAACTCCAGCCGTCTGCTCGGCGATAAAGCCATCGCCAGCTTCAAGGTCAACGAGTCGCGCCTGAAAGAGGCGCTATCACGCAACCCGATTCTGGTCACCGCGCTCAACCCGATTATCGGTTACCAGAAAGCCGCCGAGATCGCCAAGCAGGCCTACAAGGAAGGCCGCGCGGTGATCGACGTCGCACTGGAACACACCGACCTGTCGCGCAGCCAACTGGAAGAGTTGCTCAACCCCGAGAAACTCACCGCCGGCGGCGTGTAAACCCTGCAACCGCTTTGGAGGCTCACCATGGAGCACTGGAAACGCACGATCGAACGGGCCAATCGCTGCTTCATGCTGGGCGAATTGATCGACGCCCGTGAGGCTTATCTGCAAGCCCTGGCCCTGGCGCAAGTGTTGTTCGAACGCTGGGCCGATGCCGACGAAGCGGTGGCGGCCTGCGTCATCTCCCATCACAACCTGGCGGATCTGCACTTGCGCCTGAACCAGCCGGAGGAGAGTGCCGAATACCTCTGCGCCATCCACCAACGGCTGTTGCAGACCATGCAGGACGAACGTCAGCGCCTTGCATTACGTGAAGCGGCGCTGCGCCAGAGCAGCAAGACCTACGTCGAGCTGCTGAATTTCATCAGTGAACACGGCGAATACCCGCGCACCCAGCGCCTGCTGCACCCGGATACCGGCAATGCGCGCCGCGCGCCTGTCCCACATCACCATGGAGTCCATTGAAATGGCTTTTACCTTGCCTGCCTTGCCTTACGCCTACGACGCCCTCGAGCCGCATATCGATGCGCAGACCATGGAGATTCACTACACCAAACATCACCAGACCTACATCAACAACCTCAACGCCGCCGTAGAAGGCACTGAATATGCGGAGTGGCCGGTAGAAAAACTGGTCGCCAGCGTTAAGGATCTGCCGGAAAAACTCCGTGCGGCCGTGATCAATCAGGGCGGCGGTCACGCCAACCACTCGCTGTTCTGGGAAGTGATGGTGCCGAGCGGCGGCGGTAAACCGGATGGCGCGCTGGCCAAGGCGATTGATGAGCAACTGGGTGGTCTCGACAGCTTCAAGGAAGCCTTCACCAAAGCCGCACTGACCCGATTCGGCAGCGGCTGGGCCTGGCTCAGTGTGACGCCCGAGAAAAAGCTGATCGTGGAGAGCAGCGGCAATCAGGACAGTCCGCTGATGAACGGCAACACGCCGATCCTCGGTCTCGACGTGTGGGAGCACGCCTATTACCTGCGTTATCAGAACCGTCGTCCGGAATACATCAGCGCGTTCTACAACGTGATCAATTGGCCTGAAGTTGCTGCGCGCTATCACGCCGCACTGGTTTAAGTCTTTTATAAAAACAATCCAAGGCTGACTATGGGCACTGAAACACTGGCGATCGGAAGTGGGCGTATGTTTCGCTACGCAGTGGGCTCGCTATTGCTGTTGGCGGGCATGACCTTGCTGGTTGCCCACGGACTGGAATGGCTGAATCTGGAACCGAGACTGTCACGGGCGCTTCAGGGCGGCGCGATCTGCGCCCTCGGCACGGCGCTTGGCGCTGTTCCGGTGCTGGTGATTCGGCGCATGCCGCAGGCACTCAGTGACACCTTGCTGGGATTTGGCGCGGGGGTGATGCTGGCGGCGACGGCGTTTTCGCTGATCGTGCCGGGCATTGCCGCCGCCGAAAATCTGGGTCTGACACCTTGGTCATCCAGCGGCCTGATTTGCTTCGGCATCATGCTCGGTGCATTCGGTCTGTATTTGGTTGATCGTCAGTTATCCGGAGCTTCGCCGGAAATGTTGGTCGGCACACCTGAGCATCCGGTAATTGCGCCGCGTATCTGGCTGTTCGTGTTCGCCATCATTGCCCATAACATCCCGGAAGGTATGGCCGTCGGCGTTTCCGCCGGCGGCGGCATGCCGGATGCGGACAGTCTGGCCATGGGCATCGCTTTGCAGGATGTACCGGAAGGTCTGGTGATTGCCTTGGTGCTGGCCGGGGCGGGGATGTCGCGGATCAAGGCGTTCCTGATCGGCGCGGCGTCTGGTCTGGTTGAACCGGTGTTTGCACTGTTGTGTGCCTGGCTGGTCAGTCTGGCGCAGGTGTTGTTGCCGTTAGGTCTGGCGCTCGCGGCAGGGGCGATGTTGCTGGTAGTGACCCACGAAGTGATTCCCGAGTCGCGACGCAATGGTCATGACAAGCTGGCCAGTCTTGGTTTGCTGATCGGGTTTTGTCTGATGATGGTGATGGATACGGCTTTGGGTTGAAGCAGAACGAAAGATCGCAGCCTGCGGCAGTTCCTGCAGGGAACGCATTCCAGTGTAGGAGCTGCCGCAGGCTGCGATCTTTTGACTTTGGCTGTCAGCCGCCTTCGTCGAAGTAGTTGTTGATCAACGCCACCAGCGCATCCAGGGCTTCCTGTTCCTGATGCCCTTCAGTACTCAGATAGATTTTGGTGCCCTTGCCAGCCGCCAGCATCATCATCGCCATGATGCTTTTGCCATCAATCGTGGTCTCTGGTGTACGACCCACTCTGATCGTGCAATCCGGATACTGCCCGGCCACTCCAACAAACTTGGCCGATGCGCGGGCATGCAGGCCCAGCTTGTTGATGATTTCGATTTCCAGAGCAGGCATCGCGGTGTGAATCCTTTAAGTGAGGTCGCGGTGGCGAACCTGGACGTTCTTCAGGGTTTTCTGCAGGGCCTGACCCAGGCGTTCGGTCAGGTAGACGGAGCGGTGATGCCCGCCGGTGCAGCCAATGGCAATGGTGACGTAGGCGCGGTTGCTCGCAGCGAAGCGCGGCAGCCACTTGTGCAGGTAAGTGAAAATGTCCTGGAACATTTCTTCGACCTCTGGCTGCGCCGCAAGGTACTCAGCCACCGGCGCATCGAGACCTGATTGCGCGCGCAGTTCCGGCTTCCAGTACGGATTGGGCAGGCAGCGCACATCGAATACCAGATCCGCGTCGACCGGCATGCCGCGCTTGAAGCCGAAGGACTCGACCAGAAATGCGGTCCCCGGCTCCGGCTGGTTCAGCAGGCGCAGCTTGATGCTGTCGCGCAGCTGATACAGGTTCAGATTGGTGGTGTTGATCTTCAGGTCCGCGAGGTCGGCAATCGGGCCGAGCAGGGCGGTTTCATCCTGGATCGCCTCGGCCAGCGAGCGGTTGGCGTTGCTCAGTGGATGGCGACGGCGAGTCTCGGAGAAACGCTTGAGCAGGGTTTCTTCGTCGGCGTCCAGATACAGAACGTCGCACTGGATGTGCTTTCCCCGGACATCTTCAAGCAGCTCCGGAAAGCGCGTCAGGTGGCTCGGCAGGTTGCGCGCATCGATGGACACGGCCACCAGCGGTTGCGCCAGCTCAGTGTGAATCAGCGCGCGTTCGGCCAGTTCCGGCAGCAAGCCTGCAGGAAGGTTGTCGATGCAGTAATAGCCGTTGTCCTCAAGGACATCCAGAGCCGTACTTTTACCCGAGCCGGAACGGCCGCTGACGATGATCAAGCGCATGATTAATGCCCGTTCTGCTCGTCCAGGACAACCTGATACAAGGCTTCGTTGCTCGCGGCGCTGCGCAGTTTATCGCGCACGTCCTTGCGGTCGAGCATGCTGGCGATCTGACGCAGCAACTCCAGGTGCGCATCGGTGGCGGCTTCCGGGACCAGCAGTACGAACAGCAGGTCAACCGGAGCGCCATCAATGGCGTCGAAATCGATTGGCGTATCAAGGTGCATCAAGGCGCTGATAGGCGACTGGCAACCCTTGAGACGGCAGTGAGGAATGGCGATGCCGTTACCAAAACCGGTGGAGCCGAGTTTTTCACGGGCAATCAACGCCTCGAAGACATCTTGCATCTCCAGATCCGGCACTTCGCGGGCGATCAGGTTGGCAATTTGTTCGAGGGCTTTCTTTTTACTGCCGCCCGGCACGTTCACGAGGGAACGGCCGGGGGTCAGGATGGTTTCAAGTCGGATCATGGATTAGGGATGTTAACGACCGGTAGCGCCCTGAAGGAGGCTCTGGGTCTTTTCCTTATGCTTTTTGAGTTGGCGATCCAGCTTGTCGGTCAGTGAGTCGATCGCAGCATACATATCAGTATCTTCTGCGTTAGCGACCACTTCGCTGCCGGGTATATGCAAGGTGGCTTCAATTTTCTGCTTCAGCTTTTCGACGCACATCGTGACTTGCACGTTGGTGATCTTGTCGAAATGTCGCTCCAGTCGTTGGAGTTTTTCCTCGATGTAGGAACGCAGAGGTTGGGTCACTTCCAGTTGGTGTCCACTGATGTTGACTTGCATACAGCTTCTCCTTCGTTGCCAGTGCATAAAGCGGCAGGCCGAAAAGCCTGCCACTGGAACGCTGTAACGTGGCTTACATCAACCGCTTGCGTTCGCTCGAAGGCGCGATCCCGAGGGATTCGCGGTACTTGGCGACGGTGCGGCGAGCCACCTGAATGCCTTGTGCCTCCAGTAAACCAGCGATCTTGCTGTCACTCAACGGCTTTTTCTGATTTTCCGCTGCAACCAGTTTTTTGATGATCGCGCGGATCGCTGTGGACGAGCATTCGCCGCCTTCGGAGGTGCTGACGTGGCTGGAGAAAAAGTATTTCAACTCATAAATACCGCGCGGGGTATGCATGAATTTCTGTGTGGTCACCCGTGAAATCGTTGATTCGTGCATGCCGACCGCTTCGGCGATGTCATGCAGGACCAGCGGCTTCATGGCTTCGTCGCCGTACTCCAGAAAACCGCGCTGATGCTCGACGATCTGGGTGGCAACTTTCATCAGGGTTTCGTTGCGGCTCTGCAGGCTCTTGATGAACCAGCGGGCTTCCTGCAACTGATTGCGCATGAAGGTGTTGTCGGCGCTGGTGTCGGCGCGACGCACGAAACCGGCGTACTGGGCATTGACGCGCAGGCGTGGCACCGACTCCTGATTGAGCTCGACCAGCCAGCGCTCGTTGTCCTTGCGCACGATAACGTCAGGGACAACATATTCGGCTTCAGTCGACTCGATTTGCGAGCCTGGGCGCGGATTCAGGCTCTGCACCAGTTCGATGACCTGACGCAGTTCGTCTTCCTTGAGCTTCATGCGACGCATCAACTGGCTGTAGTCGCGGCCGCCGAGCAGGTCGATGTAATCGCTGACCAGACGCTTGGCTTCAGCCAGCCAAGGCGTCTTGGCTGGCAGCTGGCGCAATTGCAGCAGCAGGCATTCGCCGAGGTTGCGGGCGCCGATGCCGGCTGGTTCAAATTGTTGAATGCGGTGCAGGACGGCTTCGATTTCGTCCAGTTCGATGTCCAGTTCCGGATCGAACGCCTCGAGGATCTCTTCGAGGGTTTCATCCAGGTAGCCCTGATTGTTGATGCAATCGATCAGGGTGACGGCGATCAGGCGATCGGTGTCGGACATCGGTGCAAGGTTCAGTTGCCACAGCAGATGGCTTTGCAGGCTCTCGCCGACGGAGGTGCGTGTGGTGAAGTCCCACTCGTCATCGTCGCTGCTCGGCAGGCTGCTGGCACTGGTCTGGTAGACGTCTTCCCAGGCGGTGTCGACCGGAAGCTCGTTGGGGATGCGCTCGTTCCATTCGCCCTCCTCGAGGTTGTCCACCGTCGGGGCAGTTTCCTGATAGGACGGTTCCTGGATTTCGGTGGCGGGCTTCTGTTCGGCGTTGTCGGCCATGGGGTCGGAATTGTCGAAGTCGTCGCCTTCTTCCTGGCGTTCGAGCATCGGATTGGATTCCAGAGCCTCCTGGATTTCCTGTTGCAGATCCAGGGTCGACAATTGGAGCAGACGGATGGCCTGTTGCAGCTGCGGTGTCATCGTCAGCTGCTGGCCCATTCTCAAGACTAGCGATGGTTTCATGGCAGGGGCTTAACACCTTATTCGCCGGCGCTATGCGCCATCCACTACAGGGCGCCGAAGCGCCAAACTTAAGCAAATTATATGCCTGAAACTGAAGTGTTTGCCTAGAGCGCTGTAACAATTAAAGCGTATTAAATCCTGCTTGAATCGATACAGCGCCCGGGCGGCGCACCGGGCACTGTTGCGCTTACAGGCGGAACTCGTGGCCCAGATACACTTCCTTGACCAGATCGTTGGCCAGGATGGTTTCTGCATCGCCCTCGGCAATCAACTGACCGTCGTTGACGATGTAAGCGGTTTCGCAGATGTCCAGCGTCTCACGGACGTTGTGGTCGGTGATCAGTACACCAATGCCCTTGGCCTTGAGGTGGTGGATGATCTGCTTGATGTCGCCGACCGAAATCGGGTCGACACCGGCGAACGGTTCGTCGAGCAGGATGAATTTCGGTGCCGTTGCCAGCGCGCGAGCGATTTCCACACGGCGGCGTTCACCACCGGACAGGCTCATGCCGAGGTTGTCGCGGATGTGACTGATGTGGAATTCCTGCAGCAGGTTTTCCAGCTCTTTGCGACGGCCGGCCTTGTCGAGCTCCTGGCGGGTCTCGAGGATGGCCATGATGTTGTCGGCCACCGACAGTTTGCGGAAGATCGACGCTTCTTGCGGCAGATAGCCGATACCGGCCTTGGCACGACCGTGCATCGGCTGGTGGCTGACGTCCAGATCATCGATCAGCACGCGACCCTGATCGGCCTGTACCAGGCCGACGATCATGTAGAAGCAGGTCGTCTTGCCGGCGCCGTTCGGGCCGAGCAGGCCGACGATCTGGCCGCTGTCGATCGACAGGCTGACATCACGCACGACCTGGCGGCTTTTATAGGCCTTGGCCAGGTGCTGAGCTTTCAGAGTTGCCATTACTGGGTTTTCTCGTCGGTTTTCTTCTTCGGCTGGATCACCATGTCGATGCGCGGACGCGCCTCGGTAACCTTGCTGCCGGTAGCGCGACCGGCGCTGGCCAGTTTCTTCACGGTGTCATAGACGATTTTCTCGCCTTGCGTCGTGTTGTTGTCCTTGTCGACAACCTTGGCCTTGTCGATCAGTACAACGCGGTTTTGCGCGGCGTGGTACTGGATCGTTACGCCCCAGCCCTGTACAGGCTTGGCATCACCTTGAGTCTGCAACTGTTCGAAGTAGGCGAGGTTGCCCACCGACGTCACGACATCGATATCGCCAGCCGGCGTACGGGTGATGGTCACCGTGTTGCCTTTAACGATCATCGAGCCTTGGGTGATGATCACATCACCTTTGTAGGTGGCGATGCCGTTCTTGTCATCCAGTTGGGCGTCGTCGGCCTGAATGCGGATAGGTTGCTGCTGATCGTTCGGCAGAGCCCAGGCGCTCACGCTTCCCAGTGCTGCGCCCAGACTGAGCAAAATAGGGAGGGT
The DNA here is from genome assembly GCF_949767845.1 of Pseudomonas sp. IT-232MI5. Taxonomy (NCBI): domain Bacteria; kingdom Pseudomonadati; phylum Pseudomonadota; class Gammaproteobacteria; order Pseudomonadales; family Pseudomonadaceae; genus Pseudomonas; species Pseudomonas sp. IT-232MI5. The sequence continues at coordinate 435,619 of NZ_CATKQE010000055.1, read as the reverse complement.
TTTAACGAGCCTCATACTGTCCTCTTACGTTCGATTGCAGGTGTATCCTGCTTTCCTTCAGGTACGCTTTCATTCCGACGCCAGTCGATACACCGCCAGCACCCTCGATTCTAACGGGTTGCTCGGTCTGCGCATATTCTTGCTGCGGGAACACGGTCATGCGGGTGCTGGTGATCAGAGTGCCGCGTTTTTTCTCATCGGTGCGCTGTACGCGTACCGAATCGATCAGTTCAACTTCGGTACCGCCCGAGTTCACTTCGCCGCGTTCGCTGGTCACGTGCCAAGGGAAGTCGGTGCCGCGATACATGTTCAGGTCCGGCTTTGTGACCAGGGTGACATCGGTAGCCTTGACGTGCTCGGCCTTGTCGGAGGTCATTTCATACTGCACTTTGCCGTCCGGCAGGTATTGCAGGGTGTGCGTGTTGGTTGCATACCAGTCGATAGGCGTTTCGACCGATGTCACCGGTGGCTTGTCGAGGAAGCGTTCCGGACTGATGTTCCAGTAGCCCACCGCGGCAAATATCGCCGCGATACAGCCGAACAGCAGGAAGTTGCGAAATTTTTTGCTAAACATGGTTTGGCTCACAGGTACGCGGCGTTGGCCGCATCGAGGCGGCCCTGGGCGCGCAGGATCAATTCGCAGAATTCGCGGGCGGCCCCTTCGCCACCACGGGCGTGGGTTACGCCATGGGCGTGTTCGCGGACGAAATCGGCGGCGTTGGCTACGGCCATGCCCAGACCAACACGGCGAATCACCGGCAGATCGGGCAGATCGTCACCGAGGTAAGCGACTTCTTCATAGCTTAGGCCCAGTTGCTCAAGCAGACCGTCGAGAACAACCAATTTGTCTTCGCGGCCCTGAAACAGGTGGGGAATCCCCAGGTTTTTCGCTCGACGTTCAACGACGGGTGTCTTGCGGCCGCTGATGATAGCGGTCTGCACGCCGGCGTTCATCAGCATTTTGATGCCTTGACCGTCGAGGGTGTTGAAGGTCTTGAACTCGCTGCCGTCTTCAAGGAAGTACAGGCGACCGTCGGTGAGAACGCCGTCGACGTCGAAAACCGCCAGTTTGATCGCTTTGCCGCGTTGCAGCAGATCGTTGCTCATTACATGACTCCTGCGCGCAGCAGATCGGAGAGGTTGAAGGCGCCGACCGGGCGATCTTCCTCGTCTACGACTACCAATGCGTTGATTCGGTGATCTTCCATGATTTTCAGGGCTTCGGCGGCCAGCATTTCCGGGCGGGCAGTCTTGCCGTGGGCCGTCATTACCTGGTCGATGGTGGCGCTGCGGATGTCGATGCTGCGATCCAGCGTGCGGCGCAAGTCGCCGTCGGTGAAGATCCCGGCGAGTTTACCGTCCGTTTCAAGGATAACGGTCATGCCCAGACCTTTACGGGTCATTTCCATCAATGCGTCTTTGAGCAGCGTGCCGCGTTGGACTTGCGGCAACTCTTGTCCGGCGTGCATGACGTTTTCCACTTTCAGCAGCAGGCGACGGCCGAGGGCGCCACCCGGGTGCGAGAAAGCGAAATCTTCGGCGGTGAAGCCGCGTGCTTCCAGCAGTGCCACGGCCAGCGCATCGCCCATGACCAGTGCTGCGGTCGTCGACGAGGTCGGTGCCAGGTTCAGCGGGCAGGCTTCGTGTTCGACGTGAACGTTGAGATTGACTTCGGCCGCCTTGGCCAGCGGCGATTGCGGGTTGCCGGTGACGCTGATCAACTGGATGCCCAGACGTTTGATCAACGGCAGCAAAGTCACGATTTCATTGGTCGAGCCGGAGTTCGACAGGGCCAGGATCACGTCGTCGCGGGTGATCATGCCCATGTCGCCATGGCTGGCCTCGGCCGGGTGCACGAAAAATGCAGGGGTGCCGGTGCTGGCCAGGGTCGCGGCAATCTTGTTGCCGATGTGCCCGGATTTGCCCATGCCAACCACGACCACACGGCCTTTACTGGCCAGAATCATCTCGCAAGCACGTACGAAATCGGCGTCGATATGGGGCAGCAAGCCTTGTACGGCTTCCACTTCGAGTTGGATGGTGCGTTGTGCCGATTGAATCAGGTCGCTGGATTGGCTCATGTCAGAAATCGTATAGCCCGATGAAAAGGCGGCGATTATAGCGGTTATGTTGCAAAGGCTCACGCAAGTTCGTCGTGCTTTGTCATTCCTCGTTACCAAAAGCCGGCAAAAGAGCCTGCGCACCTGTCATATCGCCGAACACAGGCTGGTACAAGCCTTGGGCGCTTAGCCTTTGCAGTGATATAGTTCGCCGCCAGTTCGGCCTGCCCGGGATGTACGTGCTTTTTAAGTAAAGACAGGCGTCCGAGTGAGAGGCTGCATCGCAAGGAGTTTAGATGAGTGCCGATAACGCCTACGCGGTCGAGCTGAAGGGAGTCTCCTTCAAGCGCGGTGCGCGCAGCATTTTCAATAACGTCGATATTCGCATCCCGCGCGGCAAGGTCACCGGCATCATGGGACCTTCCGGGTGTGGCAAGACCACGCTGCTGCGATTGATGGGTGCACAATTGCGCCCTGCCAGCGGCGAAGTCTGGGTCAACGGCCAGAACCTGCCTGCGCTTTCGCGCAGCGATCTGTTCGATGCGCGAAAGCACATGGGTGTGCTGTTTCAAAGCGGCGCGCTGTTCACCGATCTCGATGTGTTCGAGAACGTCGCTTTCCCACTGCGTGTTCATACCGATTTGCCGGAAGAAATGATCCGCGACATCGTCCTGCTCAAATTGCAGGCGGTCGGTCTGCGCGGTGCCATCGAATTGATGCCGGATGAGCTGTCCGGTGGCATGAAGCGCCGTGTCGCACTGGCGCGGGCGATTGCGCTCGATCCGCAGATCCTCATGTACGACGAACCGTTCGTCGGGCAGGATCCCATCGCCATGGGCGTGTTGGTCCGTCTGATCCGTCTGCTCAATGATGCTCTGGGGATCACCAGTATCGTGGTGTCCCACGATCTGGCTGAAACCGCGAGCATCGCTGACTATATCTATGTCGTCGGTGATGGTCAGGTGCTGGGTCAGGGTACGCCGGACGAGTTGATGAACTCGGACGAGCCGCGGATCCGTCAGTTCATGACCGGCGATCCCGATGGCCCGGTGCCGTACCATTTTCCAGCGACGGATTACCGCGCAGATCTTCTGGGGAAGCGCTGATGCGCAGAATTTCATTAATAGAACGCGTGCGCCGGTTCGGCGAGGCGGCGATCGACGCCGTCGCGGTGTTCGGTCGTGCGACGCTGTTTCTGTTTCATGCCTTGCTGGGGCGTGGCGGGATCAGCGGTGGCTTCAGCCTTCTGGTCAAGCAACTGCATTCAGTCGGCGTGATGTCGCTGGTGATCATCGTCGTTTCCGGGATCTTCATCGGCATGGTGCTGGCGCTGCAGGGCTTCAGCATTCTGTCGAGCTACGGTTCGGAACAGGCCGTGGGGCAGATGGTTGCGCTGACCCTGTTGCGTGAGCTCGGCCCGGTGGTGACAGCGCTGTTGTTCGCCGGTCGTGCCGGTTCGGCGCTGACGGCAGAGATCGGCAACATGAAGTCCACCGAACAGCTTTCCAGCCTGGAAATGATCGGCGTCGATCCGCTCAAGTACATCATTGCCCCGCGCCTGTGGGCGGGCTTCATTTCCCTGCCAGTGCTGGCGATGATTTTCAGCGTGGTGGGCATCTGGGGCGGTTCGTGGGTGGCTGTCGACTGGCTGGGTGTGTATGAAGGCTCTTATTGGGCAAACATGCAGAACAGCGTGAATTTCACCAGTGACGTGCTCAATGGCGTGATCAAAAGTATTGTTTTCGCCTTTGTAGTGACCTGGATCGCCGTATTCCAAGGCTACGACTGTGAGCCCACTTCCGAGGGGATCAGCCGTGCCACCACCAAGACCGTGGTGTTTGCCTCGCTGGCAGTGCTCGGCCTGGACTTTATTCTGACCGCTTTGATGTTTGGAGATTTCTGATGCAAAACCGCACCCTGGAAATCGGTGTCGGCCTGTTCCTGCTGGCAGGGATCCTGGCTTTGTTGCTGCTTGCTTTGCGGGTCAGTGGTCTGTCTCCGACGTCGACCACCGACACCTATAAACTGTATGCCTACTTTGACAATATCGCCGGTTTGACGGTCAGAGCCAAAGTGACCATGGCCGGTGTGACCATCGGCAAGGTCACGGCAATCGATCTGGATCGCGACAGCTTCACCGGTCGGGTCACCCTACAAGTGGATAAAAAGGTCGACAACCTGCCGACCGACTCCACAGCGTCTATCCTGACCGCTGGTCTGCTGGGCGAGAAGTACATCGGTATCAGCGTAGGCGGTGAAGACAAACCGCTGAAGGATGGCGGAACCATCCACGACACCCAGTCGTCACTGGTACTGGAAGACCTGATCGGTAAATTCCTGCTCAATACCGTTAGCAAAGACGCCAAATGAGGAGCTTTTGAATGATCTCTATCTTGCGACGCAGCCTGTTGGTGCTATTGGCGGCCTTGCCGTTGATGGGTAACGCCGTGGCTGCTGCGACTTCGGCACATGATCTGGTTCAGGACACGACCACCCGGTTGCTGGCCGACCTGGCTGCCAACAAAGAGAAATACAAGCAGGACCCGACCGATTTCTACACGGCGCTCAACACCATCGTCGGGCCGGTAGTGGATGCCGAAGGCATTTCCAAAAGCATCATGACGGTCAAGTATTCGCGCAAGGCCACGCCGGCGCAGATGCAGACCTTCCAGGAAAACTTCAAGAAAGGCCTGTTTCAGTTCTACGGTAACGCCTTGCTTGAGTACAACAATCAGGGCATCACCGTTGATCCTGCCAAGGACGAATCGGGCGATCGCACCAGCGTCAACATGACCGTCAAGGGCAGCAGCGGCGCGATCTATCCTGTGCAGTACACGCTCGAGAAGATCAACGGCGAGTGGAAACTGCGCAACGTGATCATCAACGGCATCAACATCGGCAAGCTGTTCCGTGATCAGTTCGCCGATGCAATGCAACGCAATGGCAACGATCTGGACAAGACCATCAATGGTTGGGCCGGGGAAGTGGCCAAGGCCAAGGAAGCCACCGAAAAGAACCCCGCGCAATGAATGAGGCCGCAGTTCGTATGAGTGATGTCGACGAGCTTCTGCTCAGTGGCGTGCTGGACTATCGCACCGGTGCCGACCTGCGCAAGGAAGGCCAGGCGCTGATCAAGTCCAGCAAGGCTGCTTCGCTGGTGATCGATTGCTCGGCGGTGAAGAAGTCCAGCAGCGTCGGTTTGTCGTTGCTGCTGTGCTTCATGCGCGATGCGAATGCGGCCGGCAAGGCTGTCAGCATCCGTGCGATGCCCGAAGACATGCGCGAAATTGCTCAGGTCAGTGAACTGACCGAACTGTTGGCGCACCCCTGAACCCACATCTATAAAGAAGCCCCCCGTCAGAGTCCTGCCATGCGGGGTTCGCAGGCGCGGGGCTTTTTTGTATGATGTCCGACCCGTGCGCACAGGGCGCCGATTGAGGTTGAGCATGCAGGCCGTAGAAGTGAAGAGCTTCCTTGAAGGAAAGCTGCCCGGAACGTTGGTAGAAGTTGAGGGCGAAGGCTGCAATTTCCAGCTGAACGTGATTAGCGATGAACTGGCGGCGTTGAGCCCGGTGAAGCGTCAGCAGCAGATCTATGCCCATTTGAACCCATGGATCACCGATGGCAGCATCCATGCGGTCACTATGAAATTTTTCAGCAGCGCGGCCTGGGCCGAGCGCACCTGAGCCTAAGGGCGTCGAGATTCTTATGGATAAATTGATTATTACCGGTGGCGCTCGTCTTGATGGCGAGATCCGCATTTCCGGCGCAAAAAACTCTGCCCTGCCGATCCTGGCTGCCACCCTGCTGTGCGATGGCCCGGTGACCGTTGGCAACCTGCCGCACCTGCACGACATCACCACCATGATCGAGCTGTTCGGTCGCATGGGCATTGAGCCGGTGATCGACGAGAAGCTCAGCGTCGAAATCGACCCGCGCACCATCAAGACCCTGATCGCGCCGTACGAACTGGTGAAAACCATGCGTGCCTCGATCCTGGTACTGGGCCCGATGGTTGCCCGTTTCGGTGAAGCCGAAGTGGCACTGCCTGGCGGTTGCGCCATCGGTTCGCGTCCGGTCGACCTGCACATCCGTGGCCTCGAAGCCATGGGCGCGGTCATCGACGTCGAAGGCGGCTACATCAAGGCCAAGGCCCCTGAAGGTGGCCTGCGCGGTGCGCACTTCTTCTTCGACACCGTCAGCGTGACCGGTACCGAGAACATCATGATGGCCGCTGCTCTGGCCAAGGGCCGCAGCGTGTTGCAGAACGCCGCACGTGAACCTGAAGTGGTTGACCTGGCGAACTTCCTCAACGCCATGGGCGCCAAGGTTTCCGGCGCCGGTACCGACACCATCACCATCGATGGCGTCGAGCGTCTGGGTTCGGCTTTCTATAAAGTCATGCCTGACCGTATCGAAACCGGTACCTACCTGGTCGCTGCCGCTGTGACCGGCGGCCGCGTCAAGGTCAAGGACACCGATCCGACCATCCTCGAAGCCGTTCTGGAAAAACTCCGTGAAGCCGGCGCAGAAATCACCTGCGGTGAAGACTGGATCGAGCTGAACATGCACGGCAAGCGTCCGAAAGCAGTCAACGTGCGCACCGCGCCGTACCCTGCATTCCCGACCGACATGCAGGCGCAGTTCATCTCGCTCAACGCCATTGCCGAAGGCACCGGTGCGGTAATCGAGACGATCTTCGAAAACCGTTTCATGCACGTGTACGAGTTGCACCGCATGGGCGCCAAGATTCAGGTCGAAGGCAACACTGCCATCGTTACCGGTACTGAAGTCCTCAAGGGCGCGCCAGTAATGGCCACCGACCTGCGTGCTTCGGCCAGCCTGGTGATCTCGGCACTGGTTGCCGAAGGTGACACGCTGATCGACCGCATCTACCACATCGACCGTGGTTACGAGTGCATCGAAGAAAAACTGCAGATGCTGGGCGCCAAGATCCGTCGCGTTCCGGGCTGATTGCTGGATTGGGACACAGGGACGTGTCCACTGATTTTAAGAGTCGAGCCGGTTTCCGGCTCGATGTGTGTCCGCCGCCGATTGCGACCGGACATGAGTACCTTGATAAGGACTGACGTTTCCCATGTTGACCATCGCACTGTCCAAGGGCCGCATCCTTGACGACACCCTGCCGCTTCTCGCCGAAGCGGGCATCGTGCCGACCGAGAATCCGGACAAGAGCCGCAAGCTGATCATCCCCACGACGCAAGACGACGTTCGTCTGCTGATCGTGCGTGCCACCGATGTGCCGACTTACGTCGAGCATGGCGCGGCTGACCTCGGCGTTGCCGGTAAAGACGTGTTGATGGAATACACCGGCCAGGGCCTCTACGAGCCACTGGATCTGCAGATCGCCCAGTGCAAGCTGATGACCGCCGGCAAGATCGGCGCGCCTGAGCCCAAGGGCCGTCTGCGCGTGGCGACCAAGTTCGTCAACGTCGCCAAGCGCTACTACGCCGAGCAGGGCCGTCAGGTCGACATCATCAAGCTGTACGGCTCGATGGAGCTGGCACCGCTGATCGGTCTCGCTGACAAGATCATCGACGTGGTCGACACCGGCAACACCCTGCGCGCCAACGGCCTGGAACCTCAGGAACTGATCGCCACGATCAGCTCGCGCCTGGTGGTCAACAAGGCTTCGATGAAAATGCAACACGCCCGAATCCAGGCGTTGATCGATACCCTGCGCAACGCAGTGGAATCGCGACACCGCGGCTGATTTACCTGCGCGACCCCAAGTCGCGCCGTCTATCCGCCTCATAGCCAGAATTCTCAGGTGCCCAAGCGGATCGAATGATAGTTTCGGGCGCCTGAGTTTTTGCCATTCCTATGAGGCTCTCGCTATGACCGCACCGACTGCAATTCGCCGACTCAACGCTGCTGACCCGGATTTCGCGCATCATCTGGATCATCTGCTGAGCTGGGAAAGTGTGTCTGACGACTCGGTCAATCAGCGCGTGCTGGACATCATCAAGGCTGTGCGCGAACGCGGTGACGCGGCGCTGGTCGAGTTCACCCAGAAGTTCGACGGCCTCGAAGTCGCTTCGATGGCCGATCTGATTCTGCCGCGTGAGCGCCTGGAACTGGCGCTCACGCGCATCACCGTGGCACAGCGCGAAGCACTGGAAAAAGCCGCGGCCCGCGTGCGCAGCTACCACGAAAAACAGAAGCAGGATTCGTGGAGTTACACCGAAGCTGACGGCACCGTGCTGGGCCAGAAAGTCACGCCGCTGGATCGCGCCGGTCTGTACGTGCCGGGGGGCAAGGCGTCGTATCCGTCGTCGGTATTGATGAACGCGATTCCGGCCAAGGTCGCCGGCGTGACCGAAGTGGTCATGGTGGTGCCGACGCCACGCGGTGAAATCAATGAGCTGGTGCTGGCGGCTGCGTGCATCGCCGGCGTCGACCGGGTGTTCACCATCGGCGGCGCGCAAGCCGTTGCGGCGCTGGCCTATGGCACCGAAAGCGTGCCGCAAGTCGACAAAGTCGTTGGCCCGGGCAACATCTATGTCGCCACGGCCAAGCGTCACGTATTCGGTCAGGTCGGCATCGACATGATCGCCGGCCCTTCGGAAATTCTCGTGGTCTGCGACGGCCAGACCGATCCGGACTGGATCGCCATGGACCTGTTCTCGCAAGCCGAGCACGACGAAGACGCCCAAGCGATTCTGGTCAGCCCGGACGCCGAGTTCCTCGACAAGGTCGCCGCGAGCATCGATAAACTGCTGCCGACCATGGACCGCGCGACCATCATCGAAACCTCGATCAATGGCCGCGGTGCGCTGATTCACGTGAAGGACATGGCGCAAGCGATCGAAGTCGCCAACCGTATTGCCCCGGAACACTTGGAGCTTTCGGTCGCTGACCCGCAAGCCTGGCTGCCGCAGATCCGCCATGCTGGCGCGATCTTCATGGGCCGTCACACCTCCGAAGCGCTGGGCGACTACTGCGCTGGCCCGAACCACGTGCTGCCGACCTCCGGCACCGCGCGCTTCTCCTCGCCGCTGGGTGTGTATGACTTCCAGAAGCGTTCGTCGATCATTTTCTGCTCCGAGGCCGGCGCTTCCGAGCTGGGTAAAACGGCATCGGTATTGGCCCGTGGAGAATCGCTGAGCGCCCACGCACGCAGTGCCGAATACCGCATCAAAGACGAAGACTTTCTAAAAGGGCAGGGGAACTGAGCGATGAGTAAATTCTGGAGCCCGTTCGTCAAGGATCTGGTGCCCTACGTGCCGGGCGAACAACCGAAGCTGACCAAACTGGTCAAGCTCAACACCAATGAAAACCCGTACGGCCCGTCGCCAAAAGCCTTGGCAGCGATGCAGACCGAACTGAATGACAACCTGCGTCTGTACCCGGACCCGAACAGCGACCTGCTGAAAACCGCTGTCGCCCAGTATTACGGTGTGCAGAGCAATCAGGTGTTCCTCGGCAACGGTTCGGATGAAGTGCTCGCGCACATTTTTCACGGCTTGCTGCAACACGATAAGCCGCTGTTGTTCCCCGACATCAGCTACAGCTTCTATCCGGTGTATTGCGGTTTGTACGGCATCGAGTTTGATGCGGTCCCGCTGGATGCGCAGTTCCAGATCGACCCGGCAGACTATGCCAAGCCAAATGGCGGGATCATCTTCCCTAACCCGAACGCGCCCACCGGATGCCTGCTGGCGCTGGACGCGGTCGAGCAAATCCTCAAGGCCAGCCCGGATTCGGTGGTGGTCGTAGACGAGGCCTATATCGACTTCGGCGGCGAAACCGCGATCAGTCTGGTGGACCGTTATCCGAACCTGCTGGTGACGCAGACGTTGTCCAAGTCGCGTTCGCTGGCGGGTTTGCGCGTTGGTCTGGCGGTTGGGCATCCGGATTTGATCGAGGCGTTAGAGCGGATCAAGAACAGCTTCAACTCTTATCCGCTGGATCGTCTGGCGATTGTCGGTGCGGCAGCGGCGTTCGAAGATCGCGAGCATTTCGGCAAGACTTGCCGTCTGGTGATCGAGAGCCGTGAGTGGGTGATTGCACAGTTGCAGGCCAAGGGTTTTGAAGTATTGCCGTCGGCGGCCAACTTCATCTTCGCCCGGCACCCGCAGCATGATGCGGCGGGGCTGGCGGCTAAATTGCGCGAGCAGGGTGTGATTGTGCGGCACTTCAAGCAGGAGCGGATTGCGCAGTTTTTGCGGATTTCGATTGGCACGCCGGAGCAGAATCAGGCGCTGATCGATGGGCTTGGCGATCTATAAAAGTAAGAGCCCCTCACCCTAGCCCTCTCCCGGAGGGAGAGGGGAATGAATGGGGGATGCTGTTGAACTGCACCGACCTGATGCTGCTTTACCGAATCCATAATCGACTCGGTCTTCCAGGTCGATGCATGACGCCCTGTACATCGGTCGGCGCCCTCTCCCTCCGGGAGAGGGCTGGGGTGAGGGTCTGCTCTTATTCGTGATGCGGTTCGCCAAGGAAAGTAAGTGAGGTAAACAGCCCACGACTATCCACATCAGCGCTGTCCTTCACCGGCACCTCAACCTGCGCAGCAATCACATTCAACCCTTCATTCCTCACCAACACCTGCGCCCGACCATCCTTGTCAGTCTCGGTGCTCAATGTGTTCGGCGCGCTGCGGTAATCACCAATCAACTTCACCCCAGCCGCCGGTTTGCCATCGAGCAATACCCGCACCGGCAATGACTTGCCCGGTCCAACGGTCAGCGGATCGACTTCCGGCAAAATCAGCAACTTGATCTGATCGAGCTTGGGCAACTTCGCCCCCGGCTGATAAATCGCCAAGCTGTACTTGAACGTTTCCGTTGCCTCGACAGCGCCCGGCACTTTGCTGCGGCCTTCGTTGACCCACTTCTTGTCGGCCGTTTGCGACCACATGCCATTGTTCAATGCCACGGCCATCACCGCCGGCGACTTCAAAGGTTCCAGGCGAGCATGATCCGCCAGGCGCTCGACGCTCACCGGAATCATCTTGCCGGCAACGTCGTAAGCCCAGGCGCCGCTGATCTTCTGCGCTTTGAACGCGTTGTCCTCGGCACCATGACCGTAGACCACTTCGATATTGCCGCGACGCTCTTCGGTCCATAGGCCATGAGCCGAGACTTCGCCTGCGAACAGCGCGGCGATGAGCACAAGGGTTTTGCCGTATTGCATGGTGACGTCCTTTTACAGATTGAGTGTCAGGCTGACGGTGAAGTTGCGCGGCTCGCCGGGGTTGACCCAGTAGTTGCTGTAGGAGCGCTCGTAATACTTTTCGTCGAAAAGGTTGTTCAGATTGAGGCCGACGGTGACCTTGTCGCTGGCCTTGTAATGCGCGAGCAGGTCGACGGTGTGATACGCCGGAAGTTCGAAGTCGCTGCCGGACTCTCCCGAGCGGTCGCCGACATAGGTAAACGCTGCGCCGACGTCCGAGCCGCGCAAATGGCCATCCTGAAACTCGTAAACCCCGAGCAGGCTGCCGCTGCGCTTGGCCACGCCGAGGATGCGGCTGCCGGTGGGAATTGCCGCGTCACCCTGGGTCACTTCGGCGTCGATGTAAGCGAACGCGCCGATCACCCGCACTGCGTCAGTCACTTGCCCGGTGATCTGCAGATCGAAGCCGCGACTGCGCGCCTTGCCCATCGCGCGGCTGGTGTCGCTGGCCGAGTCGAGGGCGAGGACGTTTTCCTTGTCGATGTGGAAGAAGGCGAGGGTGCTACTCAGGCGCTCGTCAAACAGCTCGTTCTTGATCCCGACTTCGTAACCGACGCCTTCTTCCGGATCGAAGGATTTGCCGGAGGCATCTAGGCCATTGTTCGGTTTGAACGAGGTCGAGGCGTTGGCGAACAGGCCGGTGTTCGGCGTCAGTTGATAGAGCAGGCCGGCGCGCTGGGTGAGGGCGTCATGGCGCTGACTGCTCTTGGCGTTACGGCTGTGATCGTCGATGTGCTGGTCGAAATGTTCGAAACGTGCGCCGATCATTCCGCGTAATTTGTCGGTGAAGACGATCTGATCCTGCAGGTTCAGCGCATGACTTTCGACCTGTTCGAAGAAGTCAGTGCCCGAGCGTGCGCCATTGGGTTTTGGCTGGCCGTAGATCGGCTTATAGATGTCGATGGCGTAAGGGCCGCCGGCAATGGTGGTGACGCGTTCGTTCTTGCGGAAGTTTTCATACTCGGTGCCGATCAGCAGTTCATGCTGCCAAGGACCGAGGTCGAACAGACCGCGCAATTCCAGTTGGGTGATGCTGTCGTGCCAACTTGTATCGCGTTCGCGCAAGCGACGGTTGACTGTGTGGCCGTCGGCGTTCAGCGCACGTTGTTCCGAGGCGTCGCCCCAGAGTTTGCCTTCCTTGTAGTGGCTGGCCAGGCGCAGTTTCCAGCTGTCGTTGAGATGATGCTCCAGCGTGGCTTGAAGAAGATTGTTGTGATTGTCGATGTTGCCGTCATTGGGTTCGCCGAGGAAAGTCGAACGCGAAACACCGCTCCATTTGTTGTTGGGCGCGACGATGCCGCGATCGAACGTTGAGCTGTGACGGACGATTTCGCTTTCCACCAATAGCGACGTGTCCGGGTTCAATTGCCAACTGATCGAGGGCGCAACGAACACGCGTTTGCTGTCGACGTGATCGCGAAAGCTATTGTTATCTTCGACCGCGAGATTGATCCGCGACAGCACATCACCCTGATCATCCAGCGGCGTGTTGACGTCCAGTGCGGTGCGATAACGGTCCCAACTGCCGGCGCTGGTTTGCAGGGTGGTGAACGCTTCGGGCTGCGGTTTCTTGGTGACGATGTTTACCGTGCCGCCGGGATCGCCTCGGCCATACAGACTGGCGGCGGGGCCTTTGAGCACTTCGATGCGCTCGATGCTGGCCGCGTCGGGTGTGCTCGGATAACCGCGATTGGCGCTGAAACCGTCCTTGTAGAACTCCGAAGTGGTGAAGCCGCGCACGCTGTATTCGTATAGCGTCAGGCCGCCGAAGTTGTTCTGCTTCGATACACCGCCGGCAAAATCCAGTGCGCGCTCGACACTGGTGCTGCCCAGATCCTTGAGCACGCTGGCGGGCACCACGCTGATCGCCTGCGGGATATCGCGGATCGCCGTGTCGGTCTTGGTCGCGCTGGACGAGCGCGTAGCGCGGTATCCTTTGACCGGTCCGGTCGGCGATTCATAGTCGGAAATGACGCTGATGGCGTCGAGTTCAATCGGTTCGGGTTCTTCGGCGAAGGCGGGATCGACCAGCAAGCCGAGGCTCAGGCCGAGCAGGGAAGCCTTTGTTCGAGACGACATGTTATGTTGTTCCAATTCTTAGAATTGAAACAATATAACATGCCTGTTGAGAATGTCTTTTATCCGCGCATTCCGCGCGAGCAAAGTTTTATTCTTCTTTTTCTTTCACCGGTGCCGGTGGCGGACGCAGGCCGATTTCAGCGGTGAGCTTGATCTCTTTGCCGTTGCGCATCACCTGAATCGTCACTTTGTCGGTCGGCTTGATCCGCGCGACCTGGTTCATCGAACGGCGACCATCGCCGGCCGGCTCGCCATCGATACTCAGAATCACGTCACCCAACTGCAGGCCTGCCTTCTGCGCCGGGCCATCGCGGAAGATCCCCGCGACGACAATCCCCGGGCGCCCGGACAAACCGAACGACTCGGCCAGTTCCTGCGTCAGCGGTTGCACTTCAATCCCCAGCCAGCCACGAATCACCTGACCGTGCTCAATGATCGACTTCATCACTTCCATCGCCAGTTTCACCGGGATCGCAAAGCCAATGCCTTGCGAGCCGCCGGACTTGGAGAAAATCGCCGTGTTGATGCCGGTGAGGTTGCCGTTGGCATCGACCAGTGCGCCGCCGGAGTTGCCCGGGTTGATCGCCGCGTCAGTCTGGATGAAGTCTTCGTAGTTGTTCAGGCCCAACTGATTACGCCCGGTGGCGCTGATGATGCCCATGGTCACTGTCTGGCCGACGCCAAACGGGTTACCGATGGCCAGTGCGACGTCGCCGATGCGGATGTTGTCTGAGCGGCCGACCGTGATCGCCGGCAGGGTTTTCAGGTCGATCTTCAACACCGCGAGGTCGGTTTCCGGATCACTGCCGATCACGCGGGCGAGAGTTTCACGGCCGTCCTTCAGGGCGACCACAATCTGATCGGCGCCGCTGGTCACGTGGTTGTTGGTGAGGATGTAGCCTTCCGGGCTCATGATCACGCCGGAGCCGAGGCTCGATTCCATGCGTTTCTGCTTTGGCGAGTTATCACCAAAGAAGCGGCGGAACTGCGGATCTTCAAACAGCGGATGCGCCGGTTTGTTGATGACTTTGGTGGTGTACAGATTGACCACCGAGGGCGCTGCAATAGTTACCGCATCGGCATAGGACACCGGCCCCTGCTGCACGCTGGTGGTTTGCGGGGCCTGTTGCAGGTTGACGTCGAGGCTCGGCAGCCCGACCCACTGCGGGTAACGCTGAATAATCAACAGAGCGATAAGCACGCCGGCCAACAGTGGCCAGCCCATAAAACGCAGCGCCTTGAGCATTAAGCACGTCCTGGAAGAGTTGCAGGCGGGGTCAGACCGCCCATAATGTCGCGCATTATACGAGGCCGCGCGCGCCTCTGAACGGGATATTTAGGAGTCTTTCATGGCCGTTGCCCTCAGCACCCTCGTCGAAGAAGCCGACCGTTACCTCGGCAGTGCGAAAATTGCCGATTATTGCCCGAATGGATTGCAGGTCGAGGGCCGTCCGCAAGTGATGCGCATCGTCAGCGGCGTCACGGCCAGTCAGGCCTTGCTGGATGCCGCCGTCGAGGCCGGGGCCGATCTGGTGCTGGTGCACCACGGTTACTTCTGGAAGGGCGAGAACCCTTGCATCACTGGCATGAAGCAGCGTCGACTGAAGACCTTGCTCAAGCACGACATCAGTCTGCTCGCTTACCACTTGCCGCTGGATTTGCATCCTGACGTCGGCAATAACGTGCAGCTTGCTCGGCAATTGGACATCACTGTTGAAGGCCCGCTGGATCCGGATAATCTTAAAATCGTTGGTCTGGTCGGGTCTTTGAAAGAGCCGATGACCGCGCGCGATTTCGCCCGCAAGGTGCAAGAAGTCATGGGCCGCGAACCGTTGCTGATTGAAGGTAATCCGATGATCCGCCGGGTCGGCTGGTGCACCGGCGGCGGTCAGGGCTATATCGATCAAGCCGTCGCCGCAGGCGTCGATCTCTATCTGAGCGGTGAGGCTTCCGAACAGACCTTCCACAGTGCCCGCGAGAACGACATCAGCTTCATTGCCGCCGGCCACCACGCCACCGAGCGCTATGGCGTACAGGCGCTGGGCGACTACCTGGCAAAACGCTTTGCCGTCGAACACATCTTCATCGATTGCCCGAATCCGATCTGAATCCACCGCAAATCCCCTGTAGGAGTGAGCCTGCTCGCGATAGCGGAGTGTCAGTCACCGTTATGTCGAATGTGACAAAGCTATCGCGAGCAGGCTCACTCCTACAGGGGGGGCATCGGCCGAACTGGTAGGCATATTCATATACCCTTTCGATCTAGTTGGCGTCCTGATTAGAAGAGGCCGCTGTGCTAGGATTCCCCGCTCGAACACGGCCCGCTGGCCGTTCATAAGAAAGTTTTCGTGAGTAGCCATGGTCGACAAACTGACGCATCTGAAACAGCTGGAGGCGGAAAGCATCCACATCATCCGCGAGGTGGCCGCCGAGTTCGATAACCCGGTGATGCTGTACTCCATCGGTAAAGACTCCGCCGTGATGCTGCACCTGGCACGCAAGGCGTTCTTTCCGGGCAAACTGCCGTTTCCGGTGATGCACGTCGACACCCGCTGGAAATTCCAGGAGATGTACAAGTTCCGCGACAAGATGGTCGAAGAACTGGGCCTGGACCTGATCACCCACATCAACCCCGATGGCGTGGCGCAGAACATCAACCCGTTCACCCACGGCAGTGCCAAGCACACCGACATCATGAAAACCGAAGGCCTGAAACAGGCACTCGACAAGCATGGTTTCGACGCAGCCTTCGGCGGCGCCCGTCGCGATGAAGAGAAATCCCGTGCCAAAGAGCGCGTGTACTCGTTCCGCGACAGCAAGCACCGCTGGGACCCGAAAAATCAGCGTCCCGAGCTGTGGAACGTCTACAACGGCAAGGTCAACAAGGGCGAATCGATCCGCGTATTCCCGCTGTCGAACTGGACCGAACTGGACATCTGGCAGTACATCTACCTCGAAGGCATCCCGATTGTGCCGTTGTACTTCGCCGCCGAACGCGAAGTGATCGAGAAGAACGGCACGCTGATCATGATCGACGACGAGCGCATCCTCGAGCACCTGTCCGATGAAGACAAAGCGCGCATCGTCAAAAAGAAAGTGCGTTTCCGCACCCTTGGCTGCTACCCGTTGACGGGCGCCGTGGAGTCCGAGGCCGAAAGCCTCACGGACATCATTCAAGAAATGCTCCTGACGCGAACTTCCGAGCGCCAGGGCCGAGTCATCGACCACGATGGCGCCGGCTCGATGGAAGATAAAAAACGTCAAGGCTATTTCTAAGGGGCTGTCATGTCGCACGTATCTGATTTGATCAGCGAGGACATCCTCGCCTACCTGGGCCAGCACGAACGTAAGGAACTGCTGCGCTTTTTGACCTGCGGTAACGTCGATGACGGCAAGAGCACCCTGATCGGGCGCCTGCTGCACGACTCGAAGATGATCTACGAAGATCACCTCGAAGCGATTACCCGCGATTCGAAGAAAGTCGGCACCACCGGTGATGACATCGACCTGGCGTTGCTGGTTGACGGCCTGCAGGCCGAGCGTGAGCAGGGCATCACCATCGATGTCGCCTACCGCTATTTCTCCACCGCCAAACGCAAATTCATCATCGCCGACACGCCCGGCCATGAGCAGTACACCCGCAACATGGCCACCGGTGCCTCCACCTGTGACCTGGCGATCATTTTGGTCGACGCGCGTTACGGCGTGCAGACCCAGACCCGTCGCCACAGCTTCATCGCCTCCCTGCTGGGGATCAAACACATCGTCGTCGCCATCAACAAGATGGACTTGAAGGACTTCGATGAAGGCGTGTTCGAGTCGATCAAGGCTGACTACCTGAAGTTCGCCGAAGGCTTGAAGATGAAGCCGACCAGCATGCACTTCGTGCCGATGTCTGCCCTCAAGGGCGACAACGTGGTGAACAAGTCCGAGCGCTCGCCGTGGTACACCGGCCAGTCGCTGATGGAAATCCTCGAGACCGTGGAAGTCGCGGGCGACCGCAACTTCACCGATCTGCGTTTCCCGGTGCAGTACGTCAACCGTCCGAACCTGAACTTCCGTGGTTTCGCCGGCACCCTGGCCAGCGGCATCGTGCACAAGGGCGACGAAGTCGTGGTGCTGCCGTCGGGCAAGAGTAGCCGCGTGAAATCCATCGTTACCTTCGAAGGTGAGCTGGAACACGCAGGTCCAGGTCAGGCGGTAACGTTGACCATGGAAGACGAAATCGACATCTCCCGTGGCGACCTGCTGGTGCATGCCGACAACGTGCCGCCGGTCACCGACAGCTTCGAAGCGATGCTGGTGTGGATGGCTGAAGAGCCGATGCTGCCAGGCAAGAAATACGACATCAAACGCGCCACCAGTTACGTGCCGGGCTCGATCGCCAGCATCGTCAACAAGGTCGACGTCAACACCCTCGAAGAAGGCCCGGCGAGCGCGTTGCAGCTCAACGAAATCGGCAAGGTGAAGATCGCGCTCGACGCGCCGATCGCCCTCGACGGTTACGAAAGCAACCGCACCACCGGCGCGTTCATCATCATCGACCGTTTGACCAACGGTACCGTTGGCGCCGGCATGATCGTCGCGCAGCCAGTGACCCACGGTACCGCCACCCATCACGGCAAACTGGCGCATGTTGCCACTGAAGAACGCGCTCAGCGCTTCGGTCAGCAACCGGCCACTGTGCTGTTCAGCGGCCTGTCGGGCGCGGGCAAGAGCACGCTGGCTTACGCGGTCGAGCGCAAGCTGTTCGACATGGGCCGTGCGGTGTTTGTGCTGGATGGCCAGAACCTGCGTCAGGACCTGAACAAAGGCCTGCCACAGGATCGCGCCGGTCGCACCGAGAATTGGCGTCGTGCCGCGCACGTCGCGCGTCAGTTCAACGAAGCGGGTCTGCTGACCTTGGCCTCGTTCGTCGCGCCAAGCGCTGAAGGGCGTGAGCAAGCCAAGGATCTGATCGGCAAGGATCGTCTGCTGACGGTCTACGTACAGGCCTCGCCGGCCGTGTGCGCCGAGCGTGATCCGCAAGGTCTGTATGCCGCCGCTGGCGACAACATCCCGGGCGAATCCTTCCCGTACGACGTACCGCTGAATGCCGATCTGGTGATCGACACGCAGACGCTGAGTGTGGAAGAGAGCGTCAAGCAAGTGCTGGATCTGCTGCGCAAGCGTGGCGCGATCTAAGCACTGAAGCAGCGACTGGCTTCTAGCTTCAAGCTGCAAGAAAAAGCCCGCCGATGAGTGATCATCGGCGGGCTTTTTTGTCGCTTTGAGAGTGTCAAAAGATCGCAGCCTTCGGCAGCTCCTGCATTGGATCGGCGTACACCCTGTAGGAGCTGCCGAAGGCTGCGATCTTTTGATCTTTAATTCGCTGGATATTCGCGGTGCATCTGTTCCAGCAGCGCATCCTTGTCCAGCCACAGCTGATTGATCCAGCCCTGAAACTGCAATCGATATTCGCCGTCCTGATCGTAATTCTTGCCAATGAACTGCTGCGGAATCTTCAGCTCCTCAAAGTGCACCACTACATCGCGCACATTGCCGCACAGCAGGTCCCAGAACCCGGGACGCCCGGCCGGGTAGTGGATCGTCACGTTGACGATCGACTCCAGCTGTTCACCCATCGCATCCAGCACAAACGCAATTCCGCCAGCCTTGGGCTTGAGCAGGTATTTGAACGGCGACTGCTGCTGCGCATGCTTACCTTCAGTGAACCGCGTACCTTCGACGAAGTTGAAAATTCCCACCGGGTTATTACGAAACTTCGCGCAAGTCTTACGGGTGGTTTCCAGGTCTTTGCCTTTCTTCTCCGGGTGCTTGGCCAGGTACGCCTTGGAGTAGCGTTTCATGAACGGAAAGCCCAGCGCCCACCAGGCCAGACCGATCACCGGTACCCAGATCAGTTCCTGTTTGAGGAAGAATTTCAGCGGCTGAATACGGCGGTTGAGCACGTATTGCAGCACCAGAATATCGACCCAGCTCTGGTGGTTGCTGGTGATCAGATATGAGTGTTGATAGTCGAGGCCTTGCAAACCGCTGATGTGCCAGCGCGTGCGGCGCACCAGGTTCATCCAGCCCTTGTTGTTGCTGATCCACGCTTCATGGGTATGGCTCATCAGCCAGAGCGAAGCTCGCCGGGCGAAATCGAACGGCAACACTTTGATCAGCGCCACGCAGAACAGAAACGAGCACAGCAGAATCGTATTAAGTGCCAACAGCAGCGAGGCAATCACGCCGCGCAACGGTGCAGGTAGAAAATCCAGCATTTACACATCCATAGGTCGGTTGGCGGCTTGAATCGCGGTGAGGGCGATGGTGTAGACGATGTCATCGACCTGCGCGCCGCGCGGCAAGTCATTCACTGGTTTGCGCAGGCCTTGCAGCATCGGCCCGAGGCTGACGCAATCGGCGCTGCGTTGCACGGCTTTGTGCGTGGTGTTGCCGGTGTTCAGATCGGGGAACACAAACACCGTGGCGCGGCCGGCCACCTGACTGTTCGGCGCCAGTTGCCGGGCCACGTCGGCGTTGGCAGCAGCGTCGTATTGCAGCGGGCCGTCGATCAGCAGCGAATGCTGTTGTTCGTGGGCGAGCAGGGTGGCTTCGCGGACTTTCTCGACTTCTTCGCCGGTGGCCGATTCGCCGCTGGAGTAGCTGATCATCGCCACACGCGGAGTGATGCCGAATGCCGCCGCCGAGTCAGCGCTTTGCAGGGCGATCTCGGCCAGTTCGCTGGCGCTCGGGTGCGGATTCATCACGCAGTCACCGTAAACCAGCACTTCCTCCGGGAAGAGCATGAAGAACACCGACGACACCAGCGTGCAGCCCGGGGCAGTCTTGATCAACTGCAGGGCCGGGCGGATGGTATTGGCGGTGGTGTTGATCACGCCCGAGACCAGGCCGTCGACTTCATCCAGTGCAAGCATCATGGTGCCGATCACCACGGTGTCTTCCAGCTGCTGCTCGGCCATTGGTGCATTGAGGCTTTTGGTTTTGCGCAGGGCGACCATCGGCTCGACGTAGCGCTCGCGGATCAAATCCGGATCGAGAATCTCCAGCCCCGGCGGCAGCACGATGCCTTGGGCGCGAGCGACCGCTTCGACGTCTGCAGGTTTGGCCAGCAACACGCAACGGGCAATCCCGCGTTCCTGACAGATCGCCGCCGCTTGCACGGTGAACGGCTCGCTGCCTTCGGGCAGGACGATGCGCTTGTTCGCCGCCTGCGCGCGCTGAATCAACTGATAGCGGAATACGGCGGGCGACAGGCGCATTTCCCGTGGCGTGCCGCAACGCTGGTGCAGCCACTTGGCGTCGAGATGGCTGGCGACAAAATCAGTGATGATTTCCGCACGCTCGCGGTCGTCGATGGGGATTTCCTTGTTCAGGCCGTTGAGCAGGTTGGCGGTATCGTAAGAGCCGGTGCTCACCGACAACACCGGCAAACCGGCCTGCAACGCGCCTTGGCACAAGTCCATGATGCGTGGATCAGGCAAGGTGTCGCTGGTCAGCAGCAGACCGGCCAGCGGCACGCCGTTGATCGCCGCCAGGCTGACGGCGAGGATGATGTCGTCGCGATCACCCGGTGTCACCACCAGCACGCCGGGCTTGAGCAGCTCGACTGTGTTGCGCATGGTCCGTGCGCAAATGATGATTTTGGTCATGCGCCGGGTTTCGTAGTCACCGGCATTGAGCACTTGCGCGCCCATCAGGTCGGCGACGTCACGGGTGCGTGGTGCGTTGAGTTCAGGCTGGAACGGAATGCAGCCAAGCAGACGGAAATCACCGCTGCGCAGCAACGGCGAATGCTCTTTCAGACGCGTGGCGAAGGCGTCCATGCTCTCGTCGGTCTTGACCTTGTTGAGGATCACGCCGAGGACTTTCGGGTCTTTCGGCCCACCGAACAATTGCGCCTGCAACTCGACGCGACCGGACAGCTCGGCAAGTACTTCGTTTTCCGGCGCCGAAACCAGAATCACCTCGGCATCGAGGCTCTTGGCCAGGTGCAGGTTGACTCGCGCGGCGTAGCTGGCGCTGCGGGTCGGCACCATGCCTTCGACGACCAGCACGTCTTTGCCGATGGCGGCTTGCTGATACAGGGTGATGATTTCTTCGAGCAACTCATCGAGCTGACCGTCGCCAAGCATCCGCTCGACGTGGGCCAGGCCCAGCGGCTGCGGTGGTTTCAGGCCATGTGTGCGCGCCACCAGTTCGGTGGAACGTTCAGGGCCGGTGTCGCCGGGGTGCGGCTGCGCAATCGGTTTGAAGAAGCCGACTTTCAGGCCCGCTCGCTCCAGCGTACGCACCAGCCCGAGGCTGATGGAGGTCAGACCCACGCCAAAATCGGTGGGCGCGATAAAAAAAGTTTGCATGCGAATTCTCTAAGGGTGCATGGCAATGGCGATCATCTTTTACTGACAATCTGCCGAAATTCAGTCGCCAAGGTTATCGCTAACCGAGCCTTGTGCGCACCAACCGCAGGCAAAGGGTTGGCCTATTTTTTCAATACGTTGCGCCGGGTCGAGCACCCAGGCACGTGATTGCCAGGGCGGCTGATGGCGCAGGTGTTGGGTGTGGCCACAGGAAAGCTCGGCCACCCAATGGCCTTCTTCGTCTTGATGGAAGCCTGCGATCGTCGAAACCCGTTTGTCCGGGTTGTGTTCGCTTTCGCGCGTTTGCTTCGCTAAACTTGGCCTTTCTATATTCTTATGCAAAAGGTCTCGCCCCATGCTGATCGCCGCCAATAAGGCTGTCTCCATCGACTATACCCTGACCAACGACGCTGGTGAGGTCATCGACAGCTCCGCCGGCGGCGCTCCGCTGGTCTACCTGCAAGGCGCAGGTAACATCATTCCAGGCTTGGAAAAAGCGCTGGAAGGCAAAGCTGTTGGTGACGAGCTGGAAGTTTCCGTTGAGCCGGAAGACGCTTACGGTGAATACGCTGCTGAGCTGGTCAGCACCCTGAGCCGCAGCATGTTCGAAGGCGTTGACGAGCTGGAAGTCGGCATGCAGTTCCACGCTTCGGCGCCGGACGGCCAGATGCAAATCGTCACCATCCGTGACCTCGACGGCGACGACGTGACTGTCGACGGTAACCACCCACTGGCCGGTCAGCGCCTGAACTTCAAAGTGAAGATCGTTGACATTCGTGATGCCAGCCAGGAAGAAATCGCTCATGGCCACGTCCATGGCGAAGGTGGCCATCACCACTGATTTTCTGCGCTAAGCTTCGAGTACTGGAGAGGCGCCTGCGGGCGCCTTTTTAGTCCGCGGCTGTCCTTGGTGGCCTCGCCAAGTGGCTGTTTCGAGTAGAACATGGGAATCCTGGAGTTCGTCATGAGTGCTTTTCACGACCTTAAGTTGACAGCCCTGGATGGCCAGGAGCTACCGCTGGCGCCGTTCAAGGGCCAAGTCGTGCTGGTGGTCAACGTCGCCTCCAAGTGCGGCTTGACCCCACAGTACGCGGCGCTGGAAAACCTCCATCAGCAATTCAAAGGCAAAGGCTTCAGTGTGCTGGGCCTGCCGTGCAACCAGTTTGCCGGTCAGGAACCCGGTTCTGAAAAAGAAATTCAGGACTTCTGCAGCCTTAACTATGGCGTGACGTTTCCGTTGTCGAGCAAGCTCGAAGTCAACGGCCACGAGCGTCATCAGCTCTACCGTCTGTTGGCGGGCGAGGGCGCGGAGTTTCCCGGTGACATTACCTGGAATTTCGAAAAGTTTTTGCTCGGCAAGGACGGCCGGGTGTTGGCGCGGTTCTCGCCGCGTACGGCGCCGGATGATCCGACCATTGTGCATGCGATTGAAAAAGCGCTGAGCTGAAACAGCAAGATCAAAAGATCGCAGCCTTCGGCAGCTCCTGCAGGTGACCTCAAAACCCCATGTAGGAGCTGCCGAAGGCTGCGATCTTTTGCTTTGCGTCTTTTAATCCTTAATCACCCAAATCAATAGTGCTGTTCAAAGGGTTCGCGTCTCCATATTATCGCCGTCATAAAGCCTTCTCAGTGGAGCCCATCGATGCCCGTTCAAGCCTTGTTCAAACCGTTCCACCTCGGTGCCCTCGAACTGCCGACCCGCGTGGTCATGGCGCCGATGACTCGCTCCTTCTCCCCGGGCGGCGTGCCTAATTCGAAAGTCATCGAGTACTACCGTCGTCGCGCAGCGGCCGGTGTCGGCCTGATCATCACCGAAGGCACCACCGTCGGCCACATCGCCTCCAACGGTTACCCGAACGTGCCGCAGTTCTTTGGTGACGCGCCATTGGCCGGCTGGAAGAAAGTCGTCGACGCCGTTCACGCTGAAGGCGGCAAGATTGTTCCGCAGCTGTGGCATGTGGGCAGCGTACGCCGCATCGGCACCGAGCCGGACGCTAGCGTGCCGGCTTACGGCCCGTCGGAAAAACTCAAGGACGGTCAGGTCGTGGTGCACGGCATGACCAAGCAAGACATCCAGGACGTGATCGCAGCCTTCGCTCAAGCGGCCAAAGACGCACAAAGCATCGGCATGGACGGCGTGGAAATCCACGGTGCGCACGGTTACCTGATCGACCAGTTTTTCTGGGAAGGCAGCAACCAGCGCAGCGACGAATACGGCGGCAGCCTGGCCAACCGTTCGCGCTTCGCCATCGAACTGATTCAAGCGGTGCGTGCGGCCGTTGGCGAAGGTTTCCCGATCATCTTCCGTTTCTCGCAGTGGAAGCAGCAGGATTACACCGCGCGTCTGGTGCAAACCCCAGAAGCACTGGGCGAATTCCTCAAGCCGTTGTCCGACGCCGGTGTGGATATTTTCCACTGCTCGACGCGGCGTTTCTGGGAGCCGGAGTTCGATGGTTCCGAGCTGAACCTGGCAGGCTGGACCCGCAAGCTCACCGGCAAGCCGACCATCACCGTCGGTAGCGTCGGTCTCGATGGCGAGTTCCTGCAGTTCATGGTCAACACCGACAAGGTCGCGCAACCGGCCAGTCTGGAGAACCTGCTGGAGCGTTTGAACAAAGAGGAATTCGATCTGGTTGCGGTTGGGCGCGCGCTGTTGGTCGATCCGGATTGGGCGCAAAAAGTCCGCGAAGGGCGTGAACAGGATATTTTGCCGTTCAGCCGTGAGGCGTTGATGACGCTGGTTTAACCAGCGGCTTTACTGACGCCATCGCGAGCAGGCTCACTCCTACAATTGGAATGCATTTCCCCTGTAGGAGTGAGCCTGCTCGCGATGGCGGTCTCCAAGTCGCCTGGATTCAAGGCAATGTCTGCGCATTCGGCACCACTTGCTCCCCCACACAAGCCCCGCGCAAATGCTTTTCAAACTGCTCGATAACCGCCGGCCATCCCTGACGACTCGCATGCTGCCGCGCATTCAAACGCACGCAGCGCAACGCCTCATCCTCCTCAAGCAACCACGCCGCCGCCTCGCAGAACGCCTGTTCATCACCGGGCATCGCCAGCACGCCGTTGTAACCATGGCGAATATGCTGCGCCGCTGCAGCTTGATCGTAAGCCACCACACCCAGCCCCGAGGCCAGTGCCTCCAGCACGACATTGCCGAAGGTTTCGGTCAGGCTGGGAAACAGAAATATATCGCCGGACGCGTAGTGCGCCGCCAACGCTTCACCACGCTGTGAGCCGCAGAAAATCGCCTCGGGCAAATCCTTTTCCAGCGCTAGCCGTTGCGGCCCGTCGCCGACCACGATCAGTTTCAGATTGCGCTGTGGATAAGTGTCCCGCAGTTTTTCGAAGCAGCGTTTGAGCAGGCCAAGGTTCTTCTCCGGCGCGAGTCGTCCTACGTGAATCACCGCAATGTCCTGCTCGGACAGGCCCCATTGCTCACGCAAGGCATTCAGCCGTTTGCTTGGATGAAATAGCTGGCTGTCGACACCGCGCGACAACAGCGCCAAGCGCTCGAAATGGCGTCGCTCCAGTTCCAGTCGCTGGCTGACGCTCGGCACCAGAGTCATGGCCGAGCGATTGTGAAACCAGCGCAAATAATGCGTCAGCATTCGCGTCAGCAGTCCGAGGCCGTACTGACTGGTGTATTGCTGAAAGTTGGTGTGAAACCCGCTGACCACCGAAATGCCCAAACGCCGCGCCGCACGCAGGGCCGATAAGCCGAGTGGGCCTTCCGTGGCGATGTACAGCACATCGGGACGCTGACGTTTCCAGCGGCGCAGCAGTTTGTGCATCGACGATTGCCCCCATTGCAGCCCCGGATATCCCGGCAACGGCCAGCCACGGCACAACAGCAACGCGTCGTCTTCACTGCGCTGCGGATCGCCGGCCTGACGCGGGCGTACCAGTTCCACTTGGTGGCCGCGCGCGCGCAGCCCATCGCACAAGCGCCCAAGAGTATTGGCCACCCCGTTGATTTCCGGTGGAAAGGTTTCGCTGATCAGGGTGATGTGTAGAGCTGTCGTCATGGCCTCAGTGTCGACTGAGGCCATGTCGTGCTTGTGACGTTCGGATGATGGATTTGTGACGTGCTACGGCTGGGGGGCTCAGCGCTGAGTCACCAGATTCTCGGCACCGCGCTCACGCACCCAGAACAACGTCGCGCCGGCCACCGCCGCTGGCATCATCAAAATGTTGACCACCGGAATCAGCAGCACCAGGTAGACGATCCCGCCAAAACTCATGCTCTGCCAGCGCTTCTGCCGCAGCCAGGCGAGCATCTCGTTCCAACCCAGTTTGTGGTTGTCCGCCGGGTAGTCGATGTACTGGATCGCCATCATCCACACGCCGAACAACAACCACAGCGGTGCGGCGATGATGTTTACCACCGGGATGAACGACAGGATGAAGAGACCGATGGCGCGGGGCAGAAAGTAGCCGAGCTTGCGCATTTCCCGGGCGAGGGTGCGCGGGACCATCGCAATCAGTTCACCCCAGCTGAACGCCGGGAAATCATCGGTGCCACGCACCACCACTTCGACTTTTTCCGCAAGAAAGCCGTTGAACGGTGCGGCGATCACGTTGGCCAGCATCGTGAAGGTGAAAAACACCATCAACGCCACCAGCACCACGAACAAGGGCCAGAGGATGTAGCTTAGAAAGCTCAGCCATTCGGGCAGCGATGGCATCAGCGTATCGACCCACAGGCTGAACTGGTGGCCGGCCAGATAGATCAATCCGACGAACAGCACCAGGTTGATCACCAGCGGCAACAATACGAACAGGCGCAGGCCTGGGCTGAGGACCAGTTTCAGGCCTTCGCGCAGGTATTGCGGGCCGGACAGAACAGGGGCGGGCATAAGGTGCTCCGAGCAAGGGAAAACGCGCCGACCTTACCGACTTTGCAACGCCTGTGAAAGCGCGGCAGAGCGATCGACATTCACTGTAACAAAGACGTCCATCTCGTCAGTGTGACGGCATAGAGACCACCTATGAGCTGGATTGTTAAACCGTATTTCCTTAATCTTGCCCCCCTCGATACGCTGCACCCAACTTTTTACAGGACTGTCGAGCTCAAGCCTTCCCCAAGGTTTTCCACGGTCCTTTTTTATTCCCGCCGGCAGTCCGGCGATCCGTGCCCGTTTTTCGGCCCGGTCAACAGGAGCAGGTCATGTCTGAAGTCCGTCATTCGCGAGTGATTATTCTCGGTTCCGGCCCTGCCGGTTACAGCGCTGCGGTATACGCGGCCCGTGCCAACCTCAAGCCACTGCTGATCACCGGCATGCAGGCTGGCGGTCAACTGACCACCACCACCGAAGTCGACAACTGGCCGGGCGATGTCCACGGTCTGACCGGTCCAGCCCTGATGGAACGCATGCGCGAGCACGCCGAGCGTTTTGAAACCGAGATCGTTTTCGATCACATCAACGCCGTCGACTTCGCTGCCAAGCCTTACACTCTGACCGGCGACAGCGCGACCTACACCTGCGACGCCCTGATCATCGCCACCGGCGCCAGCGCTCGTTACCTGGGTCTGCCTTCGGAAGAAGCGTTCATGGGCAAAGGCGTTTCGGCCTGCGCGACCTGCGACGGTTTCTTCTACCGCAACAAGCCTGTTGCAGTGGTCGGCGGCGGCAACACCGCTGTTGAAGAGGCACTGTACCTGGCCAATATCGCCAGCACCGTAACCCTGATCCACCGTCGCGAAACCTTCCGCGCCGAGAAAATCCTGATCGACAAGCTCAACGCTCGCGTCGCCGAAGGCAAGATTATCCTCAAGTTGAACGCCAACCTCGACGAAGTCCTGGGCGACAACATGGGCGTGACCGGTGCGCGTCTGAAGAACAACGACGGCAGTTTCGATGAAATCACCGTTGATGGCGTGTTCATTGCCATCGGCCACACTCCGAACACTTCGCTGTTCGAAGGCCAGTTGACCCTCAAAGACGGTTATCTGGTGGTGCACGGCGGCCGTGAAGGCAATGCGACTGCGACCAGCGTCGAAGGCATCTTCGCCGCCGGTGACGTGGCTGACCACGTTTACCGTCAGGCGATCACCTCGGCCGGCGCTGGCTGCATGGCGGCACTGGACACCGAGCGTTACCTGGACGGTCTGCAGAACGCTTCGTTCTAAGATCGCAGGCATAAAAAAACCGGCTTCGGCCGGTTTTTTTGTGCCCGTTACTCCTGCTCCAACGCAATTCATTGTAGGAGTGAGCCTGCTCGCGATAGCGGTGTACCGGTCAACATATGAGTCGACTGATACACCGCTATCGCGAGCAGGCTCACTCCTACAGGGGGGGGGCGTTGCAGCTGGAATCAGCGGCGAGTCAGGGGCTGTGCGGTGAATTTGACGCCGGCCAGACCGTGTTTGATCAACGCGCGAATATTGCCGTGATCACTGCCCTCAGGCGTCGCCACTACCGAGCGATAATGCTCGCCGAACGCCAACAGCGCTTCTTCATCGCTCAGACCTTCCAGCAACGCCAGACCCAAAGTCTTGCACGAGCCTTCGTTCTGTCCGGCGGCGTTTTCCACACCACCGTTGTTGAAGGCTTGCGGCTGATAATCGTAACCGGCGGCGATGAACGCCAGGGTGTCGGCGAAAGCGTGTTCGCCGCTTTTGAGGCTGGTGCGCAGGGTGTTCAGGTCACTCATGGGTTTTTCCTTTGGCGAACGCCGCTTGCTGGTCGGCGTTGGCTTCTTGCTGATATTGGGCTTTCCACTCGGCGTATGGCATGCCGTAAACCACTTCGCGAGCATCGTCGAGGCTGACCTCGATCTGGCGCTCGTCGGCTTCGGCCTTGTACCACTTCGACAGGCAGTTGCGGCAGAACCCGGCGAGGTTCATCAGGTCGATGTTCTGTACGTCCTTGCGGCTGTCCAGGTGGGCGACCAGCCGGCGGAAGGCGGCGGCTTCGAGTTCGAGGCGTTGTTGCTCGGTCATGATGGGCTCTGTGCAGTCAAATCGTGGCGCGGATGATAAAAGTCTGACGGCCAATGCGCCAGACGCACTCAGCGGCTGGCGGCGAGTGTGATCGAAACCGACTCGGCAAATCGCAACGCATGGGGCTTGTCGACTTCGACTTCGGCGTACAGCACCGAACCGTTGCTCATCACCAGATCGAGCAATTCCTGAGTCAGGCGTTCAAGCAGCGCAAAGCGATTGCCCTCGACGTGGGCGATGATCGCTTTGGTGATCGTGCGGTAATTCAGTGCGTGATCAATGTCGTTGTCACGCACCGCTTCCTGCGCGGCATACAGAATGGTCAGGTTGATCAGCACATCCTGCTTGTTGAGGATTTCGTCCTCGTTGATCCCGATAAAGGTGCGCAAGCGCAGATCCTTGACCCGGATGCGCGCCATTCCCGGCTGAAGTTGTGGCATTTACTTGCTCCGTCCAATCAATTGCAGGAACTCCTGGCGGGTGTTGCTCGACTCGCGGAACGCGCCGAGCATGACCGAGGTGTTCATGGTCGAATTCTGTTTTTCGACACCGCGCATCATCATGCACATGTGTCTGGCCTCAATGACGACGGCGACGCCGGCAGCATCGGTGACCTGTTGCACCGCATCGGCAATTTGCCGGGTGAGGTTTTCCTGAATCTGCAGGCGCCGGGCGAACATGTCCACCAGTCGCGCGATTTTCGACAGGCCCAGCACCTTGCCTGTCGGAATATAAGCCACATGGGCCTTGCCGATGAAGGGCAACAGGTGATGTTCGCACAACGAGTACAACTCGATGTCGGCGACGATGATCATTTCGTCACTGTCCGAGGCAAACAGCGCGCCGTTAACAATCTCATCGACGCTCTGTTCGTAACCGTGACACAGGTATTGCATGGCCTTGGCCGCGCGCACTGGCGTATCGAGCAGTCCTTCGCGGTCGGGATCTTCACCGAGGCCGATGAGGATTTCGCGGTAGTTCTCGGGCAGTGAGCGGCTCATGGGCAGCCTCGCAGGCAGGTGTTATTTGACGTGCCTTCCGCCGTTGACGGTCAGGGTCGTACCGGTGACATAAGGGTTGTCGAGCAGATAGCGCAGGCTCTGATAGATCACTTCGCTGCCGGGCTCGATGCCCAGCGCGGATTTTGCCAGGGCCTTGGCGCGGTACGCCGCGTCGTCGTCGGGATTGAACAATAGCAGGGCTGGCGCGATGCCGTTGACCTTGATGGCCGGCGCATAGCGGGCGGCGAAGGACAGGGTCAGGCTGTCGAGCCCGGTCTTGGTCGCGCAATAGCCGATGTGCTTGCTGCTGCCTTTGCGGGTGACATCGTCGCTGATGTGGATGATGTCGGCGGGCGTCGAGCGTTGCAGCAATTCGCCACAGTGCAGGTTGATCAGATACGGTGCGAGCATGTGCAGATTGAACATGCGCGTGAGGGCTTCGGCCTCGCTGCCCGGAGTTTCGGCCAGCCATTCGGAAGCGTTGTGCACGATGGCGCGCAGGCTCTCGGTGTGGGTTTTCAGTGCTTCGATAAAGGCGAGAATCGCGGCCTCGCTGGAAAAGTCGGCGAACAGGCCGATGGCGCCCAGATCACGCAGCGTTTGCACGCCGGGGCGTTCGCTGCGATAGGTGAAGATGACGCGATGGCCGTCTTCGAGTAACCGCTGCGCGCAATGCAGGCCGACACGCTGGCCGGCACCGGTGATGAGGATCGGGGCTGAGGAATCAGGCATGAACGGCTCGCATCGCGGTGGGAGCAAAAACTATAACAGCGACGAGCCTGAAAAGATTGCAGCCTGCGGCAGCTCCTACCCTGGTCTGTGTTCAGTCCTGTAGGAGCTGTCGAGTGCAACGAGGCTGCGATCTTTAATGTTTCTGAGGTGCTGCCGAAACAGGCAGTCGCACCGGCGTGCTGTTCAGCCAGTTCGCCAGCAAGCGGGTCGACAATGGAATAAAGAAGTAAACCATCAGCGGCGTCAGGCACGCCGTGCTGATCAGCACGCGCGGCAACAAACTCATGTCGGCAAGCAACGGGCCGAGGACAAAGTTGAACAGCAGTGACACTGGAAAGAACGCCAGCCAGATCGCGACGGCCTGCTTCCAGCGCGGTGGACGCTGACCGACCGCGCCGAACCAACCTTCGATACCGCTGACCCGATGCTCTTTCGGGTGGGCAAACAGATCGCTGCCACGGCTCAACCACGCGGTGCGGGACGCCGAATGTTCCCACGCATGCAGCGTGTGTTCGTCGGCAAAGCGGAAAATGATCTGGAATTCGTTGTCGCCGGGGGGCGGAGCGAGCACGCCAGAGCCCAGGTAACCGGGGAAATCAGTGGCCAGTTGTTCGCCTTCGCGCAGCCAGGCGATCAAATCATGATAACGGCCGTCGGCGACGCGACGGGCAACCATCAGCGTGACGGGGGAAGTAGACATTTTGTATCTCCGTATTTCTAGTGCGTCACTCCGGGTAGGAATTTCGCCTGACGCAGGACCGGGGTAGAGGCCTGCGTTTTTCAGCAAGCAAGGATTATTCCGTTTTTTCGCGAATAAACCAGCGACTTTCGTCGCATTTCATCACTTGAAACCCAATGGGACATAAGCGTTAGAATGGGATCCAATTGAACCGACATGGAAGTTGAACGCCATATGCCTGTCATCACGGACGCAAGCCCCGCTTCGCAGGCATCTGTCGCGCTCGAGCGTGCCGATCTGTTCCCGATCCGTGAGGTCGCACGCCTGACCGGTGTCAACCCGGTGACCTTGCGTGCCTGGGAGCGGCGCTATGGTTTGATTCAGCCAACGCGCACCGAAAGTGGGCATCGGCTCTATTCGATGACCGATATCGAGCGCGTGCGCAGCATCGTCGACTGGATTGATCGCGGTGTCGCCGTGAGCAAGGTCGGCAAGATCCTCGCCAAGACCGAGCCGATGAAAGTGCTGGCGCACATCATCCCCGATGATCTGGTGCAGGCCGATTACCTGCAGTGGCAGGAGCAGATTCAACAGGCGGTCAGTGCATTCGATGATCAGCAACTGGACCGCGTCTATGGGCAGATTTTCTCTTCCTACGCACTGCCCGTGGTATTTCAGGACATCCTCATGCCGTTGTGGCTGCAATTGTTGCAGCGCCAGGAGGCTTTCGGGCAAACCAGCGAGTGGCTGTTCTTCGATGGATTCCTGCGGGCGCGGGTGTTGCAGCGGATTGTCATGCTGCGCGGCACGCAACCGCGTCGAGTGATCGTCAGCGCGCTGGCCGGGCAATGTCGGGAACTGGAATTGCTGGTGGCGGCGCTGTTTCTCAGCGATAGCAATGCCGGTGTCAGGGTGTTGACCACGGGGCAGCCGTTCGATGAATTGACGCTGGTGTGCGAAAAGATCAAACCTGATGCACTCGTGCTGTTTTCCAATCACGCGCCCAGCGCCGAATTGCCTCGACGTCTGAACCGGTTGGCGTTAAGCCTTGATTGTCAGTTGATGCTGGCGGGCGATGCTTCAGATCTGGCGCAGGACAGTCTGGCCGGCTCCTCTGTTGCATGTCTTGGAAACGAAGGGGCGAGCATGCGTCAGCGCATGCTGCAGTTTCTTGCAGGGAATCTTGATACCTGAAACTCAGGTGTGAAGGGCAGGATGCGTCAGGCGATGTTGCTGCAGGATGAACTGACGCAGCCGCTCGGTTTCGTCGGTATCGGTCTGGCTCAACTCGTAGGCGTAGAACCCGCTTTCGGTTTCACGTTCGAAATTACCGCGCAATGAAATCCGCTCGTAACCCGAAGGGCTGAACCACAGCGCGAAATGCTTGGGTGGTTTGGTCTTGTTGCGCACTTCCAGCAGCACACCTTTGTGCGAAACCTCGTGTACCCACAACATTCCTGGCTGACCTTTGGCGTTTTCCAGGGCTACCGGCTCTTCGAGCGTCAAGCGCCATGGCCGTACCATCGGGCCGTCTTCGTAAATACTCGGCACGCCGAGGCGCAGATGCAGTGCGTGAAACTCGTCCTCCACCAAATGCAGCGGGAAGGTCATTTGCTGGTTTTCGAAGTTGGCCTGAATGGTCACTTGCTCGTGAGCGGCCAGGCGCGTGAGCAAATCACGGATCTGCGAACCGCCATTAACCAGCAGACTCGACGTCGCATCCCGCACGTTCAGTTGCGGGTTGTGCTGCATGGTCTGGATGAAATCCAGCTCATCCTGAGTGAGGAGGGCGTCGCGCTGCATGGCTAACTCAAAAGATATAGTTACAAAGTCATTGGTGATTGTAGTTAATGACACTTAGTTCGCGGTTTTGTTTTGACCGTTTGTCGCTTTCACCGTAGCCAGTTCGGCTTCGAGTGCGGCGACTTGCGCTTCCAGCTGCACCACGCGTTGCTGAGCCTTGACCTGAACGGTGACGTCCTTCTGCACGCCAACGAAATATGTTTGCCCGTCTTCGACGTTTTTCACCGTCGAAATCGACAGTTCATTCCAGAACGGCGTACCGTCCTTGCGATAGTTGCGCAGGATTTCCCGGCACGAGCCGCCGTTATCCAGCGTTTCGCGAATCAGTTTCAGGCTGTCCTGATCTCGGTCTCCAGACTGCAGAAAGCGGCAGTCCTGATAGAGGATTTCCTCACTGGTGTAGCCGGTCAGTCGTTCAAAGGCCGGGTTCACATAGATCAGGATATCGTTCTGTTCACCTTCTTTTTCGGCGACCACGATGCCGTCGTTCGACGCGTTGATCACCATTTGCAACAAGCTGGCGTTGATCATCTTTGAATCCTTTCAGAGTTGTCAGTGGCTCGCATTCTAGAAGAACCGTAGGCGCTGTCTACTGGCCATTACCGCCAATTGAGATCCAGTCGCAGCTTTGCATTGGAGGCTGTTACTATCGCCGCTCTTTTTTTCAGTTTCAGGATCAGATTGATGAAAGTCGCCATCCTCTCCGGTTCGGTCTACGGCACCGCCGAAGAAGTCGCCCGCCACGCCCAGAACCTGTTGAAAGACGCTGGCTTTGAAACCTTCTACAACTCGCGTGCGAGCCTCGCCGACATTCAGGCGTTCGGCCCCGAAGCATTGCTCGCAGTCACCTCGACCACCGGCATGGGCGAATTGCCCGACAACCTGCAACCGCTGTATTCGGCGATTCGCGACCAGTTGCCAGCCGCATGGCGCGGTTTGCCGGGCGCAGTGATTGCCTTGGGCGACGCCAGTTACGGCGACACCTTCTGCGGCGGTGGCGAGCAAATGCGGGAACTGTTTGGCGAACTCGGCGTACGTGAAGTGCAAGAAATGCTGCGCATCGACGCCAGCGAAAGCGTCACCCCGGAAACCGACGCCGAGCCTTGGCTGGCGCAGTTGATCGACACGCTCAAGGGTTGATCGCCCGCTCGCGCAGCAGGCTCAGCCACGCCTGTGCGGCTTTCGACAGATACGCACCGCGACGCCAGATAAACGCGATATCCCAACGCAGATAATCCGGCGCTCGCAAGGTCAGACGCACCACGCCTGGCCGCACCAGGCCGCGTGCAACCACGCTGGGCAACAGCACCACGCCTTGCCCGGCGGCCACCAGCGCCGCAAGAAAATCCGCCTGACCGCTGCGTCCGCCTTCCTTCGGCGTGAAGCCCAATTGCTGGCATGCCTGCAGCAAGCGGTCGTTGAGCACGAAGCTGCGTTGATAGAGCAGGAATGGCGTCTCGGCCAATTCTTCCAGGCCGATCTCACCCCGACCTGCCAGCGGATGATCTGCCGGCAGCAGGGCGTCGAGAGGCTCATCACAGAACGGCTGACAGTCGAATTGCGGATCCTTTGGTAACAGGCTGCCGCCCAACTCCAGTTCACCGCTGAGCACCGCTTGTTCAACATTGCGGCTGCCCCCCTCAAGCAACTGAATGTTGATATTCGGATAGCGTCGTCGGTATTCGGCAAACAGCCCGGCGAACAGCGCGTCACTGCCCAGCAGTGGTAGTCCGAGGCGCAGTTCTCCACGCACCAGATGACTCAGATCATCCAGTTCTGCGAGCAATTCATTGCGCAAGCGCAGCATGCTCTCGGCCCGTTGCAGCACCACGCCGCCCGCGGCGGTCAGGCGCAGTTGCGAACCGAGCCGTTCAAGCAAAGGCGTGCCGAGGCTCTGTTCCAGTTGCGCGATTTGTTTGCTCACCGCTGACTGGCTGATGTGCAGGGTTTTTGCGGCTTGGGTGAAGCCGCCCTGATGCATGACTTCGACAAAACTGCGCAGCTGTTTGAGTTCCATAGCCTGATTCCATTTTGGAATGGTATTAAGTCTAACAATTCTCTTCTGGGATGGCAGCGCGCTTCGTAAAATATGCCCCTGTCAGGAGCAAAATCATGAACGTCGTCACCCTCAAACATCTGTCTCGTCTTCTCGCCGAACTCGCGGTATTGCTCGGACTTTACCTGCTCGGTTGCCAAGTGGCGGCCTGGCTGGCGTGGCCGATTCCCGGTGGCGTAGTCGGCATGGCGCTGTTGCTGCTGGCATTTGCCTTTGGCTGGGTCAAACCGGCGGCGCTGCAATTGGGCGCGGGCTTGCTGATGGCCGAGATGTTGTTGTTTTTCATTCCGGCGCTGATGAGTCTGCTCGACTACGGCGCGCTGTTGCGCAATGACGGCTGGCGGATCTTGTTGGTGATTGCCGCCAGCACCTTGATGGTGATGCTGGTAACGGCTTTCACAGTCGAGCTTGCCGTGCGCATGAGGCGGTCCCATGAAGCTTGAATGGATGCCGATGTTCTGGCTGGCCTTCACCCTGTTGGCGTACCTGTTCAGCCGCTGGTTGTATCGGCGCACCGGGCGCTACGTTTTGTCGCCACTGATTCTGGTGCCGGCGTTACTGCTGGCGCTAGCGGTGCCGTTGCACACGGCTTATGCCGAATACTCCAGCAATACCCACTGGCTGATGCTGGTGCTGGGCCCGGTCACCGTGGCTTTCGCCGTGCCGATCTGGCAGCAACGGCGCTTGCTGATGCGGCACTGGTCGGCACTGCTGTTGGGCATGGTTGCCGGCAGTGCTGCCTCGATCGGCACCTCGTTCGGGCTGGCCAGGGCGCTGGCGCTCGACAGTTCGGTGACGATGTCGCTGGTGCCACGTTCGATCACCACACCGTTCGCCATGCCGCTGGCACAGAACCTGGGGGGCGTGCCGGAGTTGACGGCGGTTTTTGTAATGTTCACCGGGGTGTTTGGCGCGATGCTTGGCGGCGTGTTGTTGAAGTGGTTGCCGTTGCGCAGTGCTTTGGCGCGGGGTGCGTTGTTCGGGGTTGGCGCGCACGGTGCCGGGGTCAGCCGGGCCCATGAAGTCGGCGGCGAAGAAGGCTCTGTTGCCGGGCTGGTGATGGTGCTGACCGGATTGCTCAATCTGTTTGCCGCGCCTTTGTTGGCGTCGTTGCTTTGACATGGATCCAAGGAGTTTGCCTGGCTGACCCGCTCAGTCATCAAGCTGGCTGCTAATGCAACTACGCGATGCTCTGCGCCTGACTAGACTGCTGACACGTGCAGAACAATAAGAACGCAGAGGTGCATACAGTGAGCGTAGCCCCCGTCCAATCGTCCCTTAATGTCAAAGACCAGGTCAGTGCTGCGGAATGGCAGACCCGAGTCGATCTCGCCGCTTGTTATCGTCTGGTCGCGCTGCATGGCTGGGACGATCTGATCTTCACGCATATTTCCGCCAAGGTGCCGGGCACCGAAGATTTCCTGATCAACCCGTTCGGTCTGATGTTCCATGAGATCACCGCGTCGAGCCTGGTGAAAGTCGATCAGGCCGGCAACAAACTCATGGACAGCCCTTACGAGATCAACCCCGCCGGCTACACCATCCACAGCGCCGTGCACGAAGTGCGGCACGATGTGGTTTGCGTGCTGCATACGCACACCGCCTCAGGTGTCGCGGTGTCGGCGCAAAAGCAGGGCGTGTTGCCAATCAGCCAGCAGTCGCTGTTCGTGCTGTCGAGCCTGGCGTATCACGCCTATGAAGGCGTGGCGCTGAACCATGAAGAGAAGGCGCGCCTTCAGGCGGATCTGGGCGAGAACAATTTCCTGATGCTGCACAACCACGGTCTGCTGACCTGTGGCGGCACCATTGCCGATACGTTTCTGATGATGTTCACCTTCCAGCGCGTGTGCGACATTCAGGTCATGGCGCAAACCGGTGGCGCGGAACTCATCGCTATCGAACCGCAGATTCTGGCAGGCGCCAAAGCGATGATCGCTGGCGTCACCAAAAGTGCTCAAGGCATGGGTGGCGCGCTGGCCTGGCCGGCGTTGCTGCGCAAACTCGATAAACAAGACCCCGGATATAAACTCTAATGCCTCTTGCCGAGATTCCTCTGTGTGTCTGGCGTAAACGCAGCCAGACGTTTGTCTTTCGTGGTCAGCCGATTCGTTACTGGGCGGCGGGGCAGGGTGAGCCGCTGTTGCTGATCCACGGCTTTCCGACCGCCAGTTGGGATTGGCACTACCTGTGGCAGCCACTGGCCCAGCGTTATCGGGTGATTGCCTGCGACATGCTCGGTTTTGGCGATTCGGCCAAACCGCTCAATCACACCTACAGCCTGCTGGAACAGGCTGACCTGCAACAGGCCTTGCTCGCGCATTTGCAGGTCGAACAACCGGTGCATGTGCTGGCGCATGATTACGGTGACAGCGTTGCGCAAGAACTGCTTGCCCGACACTACGAAGACAAGATCGAGATCGCCAGTTGCGTGTTTCTCAACGGCGGATTGTTTCCGGAAACCCATCGTCCCGTGCTGATGCAGAAACTGCTGCTCAGTCCACTGGGCTGGATGATTGGCCGCGCGTTTACACGCGATGCTCTGGTGAAAAGCTTCCGGCAGATCTTCGGTCCGCAAACGCGTCCGAGCGAAAGCGAGCTGGACGATTTCTGGAGCCTGGTCGACAGCAATCGCGGGCCTCGGATCATGCACAAGTTGATCAGCTACATTCCCGAGCGTCGGGTGCAGCGTGATCGTTGGGTGAGCGCGATGCAGCGTGGCGAAATCCCCCTGGGGGTGATCGATGGCGAAGTCGATCCGATTTCCGGGGCGCACATGGTCGAGCGCTATCGCGAGTTGATCCCGGACGCGGACACGGTGCTGTTGCCGGGGATCGGTCACTATCCCCAGACCGAGGCGCCGGTGCAGGTGCTCAAGCACTATCTGGCGTTTCGCGATCGTTTTGTGCTGCCGCCGCGCAAAGTGGCCTGCTCCTGACAGATCAAAAGATCGCAGCCTTCGGCAGCTCCTACACAGATCCAATGTAGGAGCTGCCGAAGGCTGCGATCTTTTGATCTTTTGTTTCTTTGACGCCCTCATCATCCCCCAACCTTATCGCACACCATTCAGCCTCAGCCGTGTTCGTTGTGACCCAAAGCCCTGTGCCTGACACTCAGGCTCAATACTGGCCTGCTGGAGTTGCTGCGATGAATGAGTCTGTGCGTTTCGAAGATAAAGTCGTCATCGTCACCGGAGCCGGTGGCGGCCTCGGACGCGCCCATGCATTGTTGTTTGCCAAGCAAGGCGCCAAAGTGCTGGTCAACGACCTCGGCGGCTCGACCCAGGGTGAAGGCGCCAATGCCTCAGCCGCCGACCGTGTGGTGGCGGAAATTCGTGAGGCCGGCGGTATCGCCGAAGCCAACCACGACTCGGTCACCGACGGCGACAAACTGGTGCAGAACGCCCTCGACGTCTTCGGCCGTGTCGACGTGGTGGTCAACAACGCCGGCATCCTGCGCGACAAGACCTTCCACAAAATGGACGACGCCGACTGGGATCTGGTCTACCGCGTCCACGTCGAAGGCGCATACAAAGTCACCCGCGCCGCGTGGCCACATATGCGCGAGCAAAACTACGGCCGGGTAATCTTCACCGCCTCGACTTCAGGTATCTACGGCAACTTCGGCCAGTCCAACTACGGCATGGCCAAACTCGGCCTCTACGGCCTGACCCGCACCCTGGCCATCGAAGGCCGCAAGAACAACATCCTCGTCAACGCCATCGCGCCAACCGGCGGCACGCGCATGACCGAAGGCCTGATCCCGCCGCAAGTATTCGAGCAATTGAAGCCAGAACTGGTCAGCCCGCTGGTGGTGTATCTGGCCAGTGAACAATGCCAGGAAACCTCCGGACTGTTCGAGGTCGGTGGCGGCTGGATGGGCAAGGTGCGTTGGGAACGCAGCCTCGGCGCTGGGTTCGACCCGCGCGTAGGCTTCTCGCCGGAAGATGTCGCGGCGCACTGGCAGCAGATTTGTGATTTCGAAGGGGCGGCGCATCCGAAGGACAATATCGAGGCGCTGAAGGAAATGATGGCGAATTTGCAGAAGTATTCGCTTTAAGTACTTAAGCCACCCGACCAATGCAAGTGATGGTCGGGTGGCTTTTTGTGTTTTAGTCGTAGCGTTTTTCTGTCATGAACGCTGGCGGTGTCCAATTGGGACCTTTAATGGTTTTTCCATTTTCGTCGTAGGACAACACCCCCTCTCTGAACAGCGAGTTGTATGTGTCGATGAAGACACTGTGGGGGATTGTATCCTTGCGATAACGTGCATACATTTGATCGAGGCGCATGGGATGAAAACAAAGTGCTAAGAGTGAAATGACGTCCGCAATCGGTTCGTTTTTTATGATTTTCTCGACAGTAGTCATTGGGCGAAACTCCGCATGTCGTTTTGATATTCCCGTTCATCTTGAGCATTCATTGCGTTGACTGCCTCTTCGTTGTAGAGCAGAGTCAATTCGCTACCGAGTTTGTAGTCCTCAAGGGTCGCAGTATGGGCATTGTTCCATATCGTGGATTCCTCAGAGGGCGATGTGTCGTCGCTATAGCCAAAATTTCTGTATCGCTCCAGCTCTCTCAATTCGTGAGTGTAGTAACGCAGGTCAGTGTCAGTAAAATTCAGATCACCTTTTAAAATTCTCTCTAATCGCTGATTCATGATGTCGTTAGCGTCTGATTGGTTGAATCTCGCTACGTGTAATTTCACGTTGGTGACTCCAGCTTGCGTGATTACAGCCGTTCGCCAATCCAGATCAAGTATTGGTCCACCAGACTGCTCTGGGTTGTAGGTCCGACCGCTGTATTTCCCTTTTACATAACCTCCCGCGTACGGACTGCTAAACACCACATAAAGCGGCGCAATCCCCGAGTCATCGGGAAACACGATGATGAATCGTTCCCAGCCTTCGACCAGAATCGGATTCAGGTCCAGCCGTCCTTCAATCGGAACAATCGGAGCGCCCGTATACGCAGGGGAGTCGGTATCTACCATGGGCGACTCAGTCGAGCTGTCACCCGGCGAGATAGCGGGCGTCCACGTCAGAAAGTCCGTCGGCGAATCTGGCAGCGCTACTTCATAAACATCATTCAGCAAGTCATAGGCCGCATTCAGAACCAGCACACTCGAGCGGATATGGAAGTCATCGCTTGTGGCGACGAAGATTTCCGCGCCAGCCCCGAGCCGCCTTACGCCCAAGCCCACAGGCAGCTCCAGCGTGCCTTGCCGATCGGCTATTTCACGCAGTGTCTGTGCAGACTCCGACGACAACTCGGCAAGCGGCACGCTCATGGAAAAGCGCTCGCCATTGCCCAGGCGTGAAGGCATCAGCAGCGCCGCGAAACCTACCAATACCGGACCGCTGATCAACGCAGCGGCTGCCGCCTGCACGGTCAGTAATCCCGCCCGCAGAGAGGTAAGAATGGCGGATGATGTTGCAGGAGAAAGGCTCGTAGCTTTCGACGCAAATGATACAACCGGACTGTTGGTCGCCAGTACTCCTGAAGCCGGGTAGACGTGCTGGACTTTTGTTGCTCCGCGTTCTTGCTGTTGCACCTTCTCGATAGGTTGTTCCGGTTTCGTTTGAAGTGGAGCCTGTTCGGTTGCGAGTTTTTGCGTAGTTGCTTCGGCTTTGGAATCTGTGTCACCCACCACAGAATTTGTTGCTGCAATCCGAGTTCTTTCCTGCGATTGGGCCCTAGCTTCAGCAATCAACCTTGTCAAAGTTTCAGAGTATCCTGCCAAAAGGGCAGCCAGTTTCTGTTTATTCGCCAGCTCGACAAGTTGGGCCTGTTCTGGCGTACGTATCATTTCCTCTTCATTTTTGCGTCTTGTCGCTTCGATCAGGGCCTGCTGGTGATGCTGGTCGGAAAGTCTTGCCTTTTCAGCAGCCTCACGCCTTGATTCTGCTTCGATGCGAGCACGTTCTTTAGCCAGTCGCTGAGTTTCCGCCAGAGCCGCAAGTCTTGCTTGCTCCACACGTGCAGCTTCGGCGAGTTCTCTTTGACGTTGCTGTTCTACGGCAATCCGTGCACGTTCTGCTGCCAACCGCTGAGCTTCTGCCGCCGCTGCTTGCGCCCGATCATTACCCTGTACCGTGGCCAGCCAGTTTTGCACGTTGACTTGCTGCTGGTTCAGAATTGCAATGGATTGCGCAAGCAGTTGGGAGTCATAGGCCGCTCTAAACGATGTGGTCCAGGCCTGTATCGCAACACCCCCAGGCATGACTGGATTTTGCAGGGTCACCGCTTTTTGATAGAACTCGATCAGGTTTTTGCTTCGCGGGTCACTTCCATAGAATTGATTGGCCAATGCCGTTTTTTGATGGAATTCAGCGGTTTTCCGCTGCAACAGTGTGGCGCGTACACCCAATTCACGAATGATCGACTCAGCAGGGGGAAGAGGGTGCGTTGTACCCTCCAGCCTCGTTGCAGCCAGTTCGTGTTCGAGGGTCTGGGATAGTTGCTGGGTACGACTTTGATATTCCTGTGCAAGTGCTGCCTTAGTGGCGTCTATCGTTCTTGAGTTGATGATGACCAGATTGTGCGGGCCGAAATTGTGCGGGCCAAACATGCCGCTATTGGGAATCGTCGTTGAAGTCCCAGAGGCGACCGGAATATGGATGGGCGCAACGGCTGTCGTATGAACAGCTTCGGTCAACTCCCATGTTGGAGGCTTTTGCATATTCATGTCCTTTTGAATGTGCGTGATAACTCGCTGGCAAATAAGCACGGCCGGTTGGTGACGTCCTTGTCACCAGCGAAGGGTTGAGGTGTTTCAAGTTACAACAGAGTTGCGGTTACAAAGTCTGAGAAGCCCGTCAGTAACAGGGCGTTGTTATGAGAGGGTTTTCGCAGATCAATAACAAAGCGGGGAAAATTCTTCTGCGCCGCAGGAAAGGTCCGACGTTGTTCTCGGAAAGTTTTCGCGGGTTAAGGAAACGGCTTTTCAACGGCCATAAAAAAGGCCGCTGCAAACGCAGCGGCCAAGGTAAGACGTTGGATCAAGGAGCTACAAATCAACGTCAGTGAACACCGGGGCGATAAACCGAACCTTCGATTTATCTGAAATCTGTTGCCAATCGCTTCAGTCATTCAGCGGAGTTGGCTTCGTGCGTTACGGCGTGTCCCGTGAAAGCGCGTTCAGAATAAGGTCTTGAGCGCGTAGGAAAAATACCGATTCCGGACATGCACTGTTGCGGGGCATGCAACAGTCCCACGAACCCATGCGCACCATGCGTGGCACTGATGATCGTTCATCCAGCCAATCCATGAACGGCGCAAAGCCGCGCCGCGCAAGGCCATTCATCCTTTCGAGCGACAACACGAATACCTCCTTGGTGCGCTTATCGACGCGGTTGCCCGGCAGTAGGGTGGGGCCTTCTGTCACTCACCGGGGAAGACGCATGACAAAAACAACAATGCGCGCCATCTTCACACCGCAGGCGCTGGCCGCCGCGGTGGCTTTGGGTTGCTGCGCCCAGGCGCACGCGGTTGCGTTCAACATTGGCGAGATTGAAGGCACCTTCGACTCGTCGTTGTCGATCGGTGCGAGTTGGGGCATGCGCGATGCCGACAAGTCGCTGGTCGGCACGGTCAATGGCGGGACCGGGCAATCCTCGACCGGTGATGACGGGCGTCTGAATTTCAAGAAGGGTGAGACCTTCTCGAAAATCTTCAAAGGCATTCACGACCTTGAACTCAAGTACGGCGACACCGGTGTCTTCGTGCGCGGTAAGTACTGGTACGACTTCGAGCTGAAGGATGAAGACCGCGAGTTCAAGCCGATCAGCGACAGCGGGCGCAAGGAAGGGGCGAAATCCTCCGGCGCGCAGATTCTTGATGCGTTCGTCTATCACAACTATTCCATAGCCGACCTGCCGGGCACCGTGCGCGCGGGCAAACAGGTGGTGAGTTGGGGCGAAAGTACCTTCATCGGCAACTCGATCAACAGCATCAACCCGATCGACGTTTCAGCGTTTCGCCGCCCCGGTGCGGAGATCAAGGAAGGTCTGATTCCGGTCAACATGCTGTTTGGCTCGCAAGGCCTGACCGATCAACTGACCGTTGAAGGCTTCTACCAACTGGAATGGGACCAGACCGTTCTCGACAACTGCGGCACCTTCTTCGGTGTCGATGTGGCGGCGGACGGTTGCAACAACGGCTACACCGTCGGCAACCCGGCGATCGCGCCGTTTGTGCCGCTGACCCAGGCCTTTGGCCAAGGGATTCAGGTGACCCGTGAGGGTGTGGTGATTCCTCGTGGTGGTGACCGTGATGCACGGGATTCCGGGCAGTGGGGGACGGCGTTGCGCTGGCTC
Organism: Pseudomonas sp. IT-232MI5; assembly: GCF_949767845.1. Lineage (NCBI taxonomy): Bacteria > Pseudomonadati > Pseudomonadota > Gammaproteobacteria > Pseudomonadales > Pseudomonadaceae > Pseudomonas > Pseudomonas sp. IT-232MI5. Next base: position 392,376 of record NZ_CATKQE010000055.1, on the reverse strand, counting down.
GGCGACGACACCGAGTACGGTCTCTATTTCATGAACTACCACAGCCGTACGCCGACCGTCGGCACCACCACGGCCGGCCTGTCGACGCTGGCGGCATTGCCGGGCATGGTCGGTATCGCCAATGGCCTGGCCCCCGGCAGTGGTTCCGGTCTGGCGCAGAGCGTGATGCTCGGACGCGGTGGGTATTACCTTGAATACCCGGAAGACATTCGCCTCTACGGCGCGAGTTTCTCCACCACATTGCCCACCGGTACCGCGTGGACCGGCGAGATCAGCTACCGTCCGAACGCTCCGGTGCAGGTCAACACCAACGACCTGACACTGGCGCTGCTCAACCCGATTGCGGGTGGCACGGCGTCTCCACTTGCGACGTCACCGGGAGCGGACAACAAAGGCTATCGGCGCAAAGAAGTCACGCAAATCCAGAGCACCCTCACACACTTCTTCGATCAGGTCTGGGGCGCTCAGCGCTTGACCCTGGTCGGTGAAGCCGCTGTGGTTCGGGTCGGCGGACTGGAGTCACGCGACAAGCTGCGTTATGGCCGTGATTCGGTTTACGGGCAGTACGGTTTTGGTGGCGACACCGACGGTTTCGTCACCTCGACCTCGTGGGGTTACCGCGCCCGGGCGATCCTCGATTACGCCAACGTGATCGGCGGTATCAACCTCAAACCCAACCTGTCGTGGTCGCATGACGTCGCCGGTTACGGCCCCAACGGCCTGTTCAACGAAGGCGCGAAAGCGATCAGCGTCGGCGTCGATGCCGACTACCGCAACACCTACACCGCGAGCCTCAGTTACACCGACTTTTTCGGTGGCGATTACAACGTCCTCGAAGACCGTGACTTCGTGGCTCTGAGCTTCGGCGTGAACTTCTGATCTGCCCGAGAAGGATGACTGCAATGCGCAAAACGATTCTGCAATGTGGTGTGCTGGCGCTGAGTCTGCTGGCGGCCAATGTGATGGCGGCGGTGTCGCCGGATGAAGCCAACAAACTTGGCACCAGCCTGACGCCACTCGGCGCCGAGAAGGCTGGCAACGCTGACGGTTCGATTCCGGCATGGACCGGTGGCATCCCGAAAAACGCCGGTGCGGTGGACAGCAAAGGCTTCCTCGCCGACCCGTTCGCCAACGAGAAACCGCTGTTCACGATCACCGCGGCCAACGTCGACAAGTACAAGGACAAGCTGTCCGACGGTCAGGTGGCGATGTTCAAACGTTACCCCGAAACCTACAAAATCCCGGTTTACCCGACCCATCGCACCGTCGCCGTGCCAGCGGAGATCTATGAGTCGGCCAAACGCAGCGCGCTGAATGTCACCAGTATCAACGATGGTAATGGCCTGGCCAACTTCACAGGCAACCGCTACTACGCATTCCCGATTCCGAAGAACGGTGTGGAGGTGTTGTGGAACCACATCACCCGATATCACGGCGGTAACCTGCGGCGCATCATCACCCAGGTGACGCCGCAGACTAACGGCAGCTACACGCCGATCCGCTTTGAAGAAGAGATCGCCGTGCCGCAACTGATGAAGGATCTCGATCCGGAAAAAGCCGCCAACGTGTTGACCTTTTTCAAACAGTCGGTGACCGCGCCGGCGCGGCTGGCCGGTAACGTGCTGCTGGTGCACGAGACCCTCGATCAGGTGAAAGAGCCGCGTCTGGCCTGGATCTACAACGCCGGCCAGCGCCGGGTGCGTCGTGCGCCGCAAGTGGCCTATGACGGCCCGGGTACCGCCGCCGATGGTCTGCGCACCTCGGACAACTTCGACATGTTCTCCGGTGCACCGGATCGCTATGACTGGAAGCTGGTCGGCAAGAAGGAAATGTACATTCCTTACAACAGCTACAAACTCGATTCGCCGAGCCTGAAATACGACGACATCGTCAAGGCTGGCCACATCAATCAGGACCTTACCCGCTATGAACTGCACCGCGTCTGGGAAGTGATCGGCACGGTGAAACCGAGCGAGCGGCACATCTACGCCAAGCGCCACATGTACATCGACGAGGACAGCTGGCAGGTGGCGCTCGCCGATCACTACGACGGTCGCGGGCAACTGTGGCGTGTCGCCGAAGGGCATGCTCAGTACTACTACGATCACCAGGCGCAGGCCTATACCCTCGAAGCGCTCTACGACATCATCGCCGGTCGCTACATTGCCCTGGGAATGAAGAACGAAGAGAAGCACAGTTTCGAGTTCGGCTTCGAAGCCAAGGCAGCTGACTACACGCCATCGGCCTTGCGCGCAGAGGGCGTGCGGTAACGGTTCTGATACATCGGCAGCGCAAAAGGCGACCGCACGGTCGCCTTTTTTATGGTCGTCAATCAGCGTGCTGAATACTCGTCAACAAGCGCACGGGAGAGGGCTAGGGTGAGCGCACAACGATAAGAAGGCTCACCCGATGACAGCCATGACCCCGTGCCTGGATCGACCCGGATTTCTGCCCAGACTTTCTTCACATCATCAGCCTCGCCCTCGCTTGAGTGCGCCTCTTCTGGCTTCGAACGCGCGGGTCAGGCTGTTGTGCGCACCCGCTGGCAGTGGCAAAACCGCACTGCTCAGCGAATGTCTTCTGCAGGTGCGTGCAGACTGCGAGACGATTTGGCTGCCGCTGGCGGGAGCAGCGCTCAGCTGCGAGGAGTTTTGCCTGCGTCTGACTCAGGTGCTCGGGCTGGTCGAGGACCTTGACGTTGCGCAACTGATGGCGGAGTTGGCACGTTGGCCCAGGACAACTTCGCTGTTTATCGACGATTACAGCCGTCTGCCGGATCCGGCTCTGGATGCTTTACTGGATCGTTTGTTGGCGGTCAGCAGCCCGGCGCTCACCTGGTGGATCAGCACTCGCCGCCGGCCACAGTGCAACTGGCCGCGCCTGTTGCTCGATGACGAACTCTACGAATCCGATCGCGCCAGCCTGGCACTGACCCGCGATGAGCTTGTACCGGTGTTGCGCCATTTGCCGCCAGACCAGGCGGACCGTGTCGCCGCCGGTATCATCCAGCGTACTGGCGGCTGGTGCGCGGGTGCGCGTATGGCGCTCCTGCAAAAGTGCGACTGGTCGCAAAAGCTGCAGCCACAACAGCGTGTCGACACCCTGCTCGATTATCTGCAGCACGAACTCTTCAGCAACCTGACGCCAGAGCAGGATGAGGCATGGCGTGTTCTGGCCCAATTGCCGCGGTTCAACGCGCCATTATGCGAGCATTTATTTGGCCCCGGCGAAGGCGCACAGCTGTTGCATGACCTGCAAGTGCTGGGCTGCTTTATCGAGCCTTGGCAGGAATCCGTCGATTGGCTGCAGGTTTTTCGCCCGCTGTCGCGAATCATGCAGGAGTCGCATTGGCCGTGTGCGCGTTCGTGGCATCGGCGCGCCTGTCAGTGGTTCACTGCGGTGCAGGATTGGCGAGCAGCGTTCGAGCAAGCGTTGTTGGCCGAAGAGTACGAAACGGCCGTAAGCCTGTTGCAGCATTTGAGCTTCGAGGATCTGCTGGAAGACCAGACGGTCGTCCTGCTGTTGCGCTTGCATGAGCAGCAAAGTCGCGAGCTGACCTTGATGACACCGCAATTGATCGGGCTGGTCACGGGGGCATTGCTGTTCGCCGGCCGATTCGAACAGGCCGCGCAATGCATGGCTCATCTCGTCCGCTTCATGCCGCAGCCGACGAAGCATCTGGAGCAGCAACTGCTGGCACGTTGGCAGGCGCAACAAGGTTGGCTCTGCCACTTGCAGGGGCAAATGGAGCCGGCGCGCGCCTGTTTCCAGGAGGCATTGTCAGCGTTGACCGACGGTGCCTGGCAAGCCCGTCTGATGTGTCTGTCGGGACTGACGCAGCAGGCGTTACTGTGCGGTGAACTCGATCAGGCCCATGCTCTCAACCGCGAGGCGCTGTGCCTGGCGCGCGCGCATGGCTCCCTGTTGCTCGAAGGGTTGCTGGAGCTTGATCATGCGCAATGGCTCGAGCAGCGAGGAGCGCCCGCGCGTGCCGAAAGTCTGCTGGTGGACATTGAGCATTTGCTGCGTCAGCGCACCCTGGTGCCCACGCCGCTGCTGGGCCGAATTGCCCTGCGACGAGGTCGGCTGGCGCTGTGCATGGGTCTGGAAGAGCGGGCTGCGGATCTGTTCAGCCGAGGCCTTGAAGATTGCTTGCGCAGTGAAGACAAGCGGGTCTTGTATGGCTACCTCGGGCAGGCTCAACTGGCCGGCAATCGAGGCGATTATGCCTGCGCTTTCGAGCGCCTGCGCGAGGCCGAAAGGGTCATGCAGCAGCGGCAGATTCCCGATACGGTCTATCGCGGTGTCGTGCTTCAGGTCAGCAGCCAGTTCTGGTTGCAGCAGGGGCGACCGCAATTGGTGCAAGAGGCGTTGGGCCGGCTGTTAAGGCATTACCGTGGACCCTCTGCACTCCAGGCGCCGCCCGCCACTTTCGAGCTGATTATCCGCATTGAATACCTGCTGGCCTGCGCGCATACGCAGTTGAATCCGGATGAAAACTGTCTGCCAACCATTGAACGATTGCTCAATCAGGCGCAGGCCAGAGGCATGTTGACGGCGGAAACGGAGTTGCTGCTGGCATTCGCCCAGTTGGCCGAATCGAACGGTGACACAGAGGCAGCGCAGCAAGCTTTCCAGCGCGCCGGAATGCTGGTGGAGCGCTGTCAATTGCAGCACGCCATGCGGGAGTGGGAATTACGCCGGGGCAGTCTCGGAACAGTGTCTGCCAAGCAGATTCCTGCCAGGCAATGCGATAACCCTGATCTGGCGTCGGGCCTCAGTCGGCGTGAGCGCGAAGTGCTGATGTTGATTGCTCAAGGTGCTTCGAATCAGCAAGTTGCAGAACAACTTTTTATTTCGTTACATACAGTAAAAACACATGCGAGACGGATTAATGGGAAGTTGGGGGTGGAGCGCAGAACTCAGGCGGTGGCGAAAGCAAAGTTGATGGGGATATTGGCTTAGTGTTTTAATTTTTTTGCTGGTGAAAATGATTTTGGTTGTTTGTTGGCATGTTTTGTAAATTGTTCTAACTTCATGTTGATTGAAAAAGAAACTACCTTGCGACCCTCTGCATAGCTGCACTCGCAGCTCTGAATAGTCAAGTAAGGAAGTGTTGTGGCCAAGTTATTTAAAAGTTTGATGCGTGGTTCGTTGGGTGAGCAAGTTACGTGGGCTGAAGAGTGGAAAAAGGCCAGCCAGGCAAAAGCAGGTCTATTCAAGATCATCGACGCCATGCCAAGCGTGCTGGATATTCTTCGCAACTTGCTTGGGAGTGAGTTAAAGCGCTTGGGTAAAACGGTCGATATCGACAAAGTCTATATCAATACGGATCCTGCTTTTCCCGCCAATGAAAACCGGCCTTCGGGCACTCTTTGGGACGTCACTGTTCATTGTCTGGATAACAACGTCAGCCCCGCTTACATAGTGGGCGGCGATGGTGTGTTTTTTCTGCCGGACACGTTCAGTGAGCAATTCAAAGTCAATGTTCTGAATACGTTTATTGTCGAGGATCTGATCGCGGCTGTAGCTGCAGGACTGGAAAAAACGTTGCGAACCGAGATCGCAAAGTTCTGGGCGGCGCCAGCGAAAACCATTCGCCCGGACACTGCACCTCTGTCGAATAAGCAGACTTTCATCGAAGCGTACGCCGTGGTCACGAGTGCAGAGCTGTCCCTGTCGGTCATGGCCAACAATTTTGATGCCCTGTTGGGTGAGAGATTCGCTCATCTTCTTGACGCAGACTCCGGTCGCGCAGCGTTTGAAGTCAACCTGCGCCCGACGCAGGATTACCTTCTGTCACGTCAGCCCTGTTTCGTTCTGGACAACGCCGAGCGTCCGGATGCAGAAATGCCGCTGCTCAACGAGTCGACGTCCTATCTCGTGCACACGCCGGAATACGGCTTTGAGTTTTTTGAAAAAAATACCGATTTGCACAGCAAACTTCAGCAGCGATTGTCCTTGGGTAGTGACCAGATCAGATACCTGAAGGGTACGCGAAGTCCTCACGCCTTTTGTGTAGAGACTCATCTCAAAGGCCAGCTTGAAAGCGTGTCATCCTTGTTCAGTGGTCGGGAACAACTGGAAAATCCGCTTACCTCGGTGTTGCAGGACAATCAAGGCCTGCATGTTCTGCGCTACGGTATCAACACCCGCTTCTATCTGCTTCGGACTGCGTTGAAACGCACCGACTGGCCGGTTTGGCTCCATGGCGCTGGTAGCGATATTCAACAACGATATAACGAGCTTGAAGAATCCAAGGATCAATACCAGGCTGCGTTTTCAAGCGCGTTCGATGCGTGTTTTTCGTTTAAGGATTATGTGGTGCGTACGTTCGCTGAATGGGCGGACAGGGTTCTCGGTGAGCACCTGGATCCAGAAGCGATAAGTGTCCAGAGCTCGTACACTCTGCAAGTTGCCGGGCGTACTATCGAACAGGAAGAAACCCGCACGCTGACAGAATTTATCGTTTTCGGTCTGCATGACAATGGTTATAAAGCCGCCCTGACTATCATCGGCGTTCCCGACGCAAGTCGGCTGACGACGGTGGCGCTTGAGCAGTGGTTGGAGAGTCGCAACCTGCGACTGGAATTTACCAGCAGCCTTGCATCCTCGCCCTCGGTTGATTACCAAGAGGCTTATCGCAACTACCTCTTCAGCCAGATGGCGTTTGCAGTTTTTGTTGCTCGCCACTCTGGAAAGCTGGACTCCACCGATGCGAATATCATCGCGCGAGCCATGGCCAATGACGCCACGGTGACTATTCAGGGATTGGGAATCAAATCACAAGTACCAGCGTTGAAAGATGTCCTGATCATTTCGGCCAGAGAATATGTACCGTCGCTGATGTTGGTCAAAACGCCTGGCGGTGAATTTGAACTGCAAAAATTTTCCGATGTTTATGCGGCGAACGTCTGGCTGGAGTCGGCATTGTCCGCAGATCGTGAATACGCTGCATTGCTGATCCATCCAGACTACCTGCACGAAGCAGGTAAGTTGCTCGGCAGCGCTCCCACAAAACTGAGCTACCGCTACACGCTCGATGGCCGGCCGGTCGATCTTGGCCTGAATCTCAAGGCACCGTTGGCAGACTACGTAAATATCGCTTACCGAGCCGAAGTTGCCCTGCACAAGGCCATTGCTCCGGCTGGTTATCGAGCACTGGGCATCGAAGGCCGCAAGCGCTATTCGCGTCTGACCACCGAACTCAAGGCACTGTCTACAGTTGATGCACGAGACAATGGTTTTCCGACGTTCGAGCAGTTCACTTATGACTCGGTGAAAGCTCAGATAGAAGACATTTTGCGTGCTCGTGGCAGCAAGGTTTCGGTCAATCCCGACAAGATCATTATTCAAACCGAAGAGTTTCGTAAGAGCGTTACTGACGTTTTGCTTGAGGGACTCGCCTTTGAGGCCGTGCATCCGGGCTACGAAACGAAATTCAGCCCGAAATACTATTTGGTGAATGGCCATCCCAGCATTGAAAAACTGGATATCCGAGACCTGTCCTCACTGTCGAAAACTTTCCGTCCCGGCGACAGATATACCGCCATGCTGAAAGCGCAATATCAGAACAGCGCTCATCCTGACTACGCGTTCAAGCGCGCGGTACACGCCCGAAGAATCCGCTGTGAAATGTACCGCAATGCTTTTGCCGACTTTACCAATGGCAGACTGTCAGTAGAGTCTTTCTCTGCTATCCAGCGGACTATCGATAATCTGAAAGAAAGTGGCGGTTATCAGTCAGTTGTGAATAGCGTCGCCGAAGGTGACGTCGGATTGTATAAGTTCAACATCGTCGAGCCGGGTTTGACGGCTGCCTGGGACCGCACGGTTGGCGGCGTTTATATTTTCCGACTGAAGATGTCTTCAGGGTTGCTCGATTTGCTCTATACGCCTGACGCGCCGGATCTGGTCAGCTTCCGGCCCATCGCTGATTTCATTCCTTCGATTCGTTTTCGATACGGCCCGTTCAGGAATTACTACAGCCAGCGGATATTGCTGGTCGACCAAAAGGTGATCAACGACTATTTCGACAATCTGGTTGCAACCGCCGATACCAAACCGGTCATTCGCACCCAGCAGCGTTCGTTATTGCCTGATCTGTTCACTTTCCATGACGAGCGAGTGCGCCGTGTATTGAGCGATATCGACGAACGCACCACCAGTCTCAATGAAATAATCACCGGTATTATTTACGACAACCTGTTGAAGGCCGCGAACATCGTGAGCCTGCTGGTGCCTCCCGTGGGCACTGTCGTGGTGGCTGTGCAGATGATGAAAAGCATCTACGACGCCTCACAGTCGGACAAGCGAGGTGACTACCGCGCTGCCCTGGGACATGTCCAGGAAGCGCTGACCGGGCTGATGACGTTGGGCCAGGCCGCAGCTGCGGGTGCTCCCGTCAAGGAAATCACCCATGCACAACGGTCCTTGCTCAGTTTGTTCGAAGATGCGCGGACGGTCGCGGAGCTGGTCACTTACTACACAGGCCAGGAAGAGTTGAAAGAGATGCTGGTCGAGTTCTTCAACACATTGATGGAAAGTGCCAGTTCCGGACTGAGTAAAACAACCGTTCATTGACCGCTTTTGAGCACTTGCTGCTCGCTCAATGCGTAAAGCGTTTATCGTTCATAACCCATCCGCCAACTCACGGCCCGCGTCGCCGCCAGCAACCGCTGCGCCGCCGGGCCGTTTTCGTCGGCGTGGAACAGCGAGGTCGGGCCGACAATGGTCAGCACGGCGGCGACCTGGCCGACAGCGTTGAACACCGGTGCGGACAACGCATCCACACCCGGCATCAGCAAACCATGCACATGATGCAGACCGCGTTCGCGGATCTGTTCACACAGTGATACGTAAGTCTTCTCGTCCTTCAGCGGATGATCGGCAGCGGCAATCTCCTGAACGCGCAAATCATCGGTTTCGCGATGTGGCAGATAAGCACTGAATACCAGCCCGGTCGATGAACTGAGCAACGGCAATACCGAACCCAATTGCGTCACCACCGTCACTGCACGCACCGCCGGCTCGATGTGCACAACGGTTGCGCCTTGGTTGCCCCACACCGCCAGAAAGCAGGTTTCGTTGAGTTCGTCGCGCAGTTCGGCCAACGGCAGGGCGGCGACTTTCAGCACGTCCATACTGTTGAGTGCGGCGAGGCCTACACGCAAGGCTTCGCGGCCGAGGCCGTAATGGTTGGTCGCGGTGTTTTGCTCGGCAAATCCTGAAGCGATCAACGCCTGCAGATAGCGATGAACCTTGCTCGCCGGCATCTGTACATGTTCGGCCAGACGCGACAATGAAGTGGACGGCGACAACTCGGCCAGAGCCTTGAGGATGTCGGTGCCGACTTCGGCGGAGCGGACTTTCTGTTTGCCGTTGCTGTCGCTGGTTTTTTCCATGGTGCGGCCGGGTTCCGAAACGAATGGGCGTCTTTATAGCTTGACGCTGGATAGCGAGCAAATTACGTTATGCGTAATCGAATTACGATAATAACAACCCCGGCGTGCCGAAACCTCTGAGCCAGAGCGATGGGCCACTGCCGACTCCCTGTTCAGGAGGCTCCATGAACCTCGATTCAACCGCTCAGGCGCTGGCGTATCAGTCCGGTTTCGGCAACGAATTCAGCTCTGAAGCGTTGCCCGGCGCGCTACCCGTCGGCCAGAATTCTCCGCAAAAAGCGCCGTACGGTCTCTACACCGAATTGTTCTCCGGCACCGCGTTCACCATGACCCGCAGTGAAGCGCGGCGCACCTGGATGTACCGGATTCAGCCTTCGGCCAATCACCCGGCCTTCGTCAAACTGGAAAGACAACTGGCCGGCGGTCCTTTGGGCGAAGTGACGCCCAATCGCCTGCGCTGGAATCCGCTGGAGATCCCGGCCGAGCCAACCGATTTCATCGACGGTCTGGTGAGCATGGTCGCCAACGCTGGCGCGGAAAAGCCGTCCGGCATCAGCATCTACAACTACGTCGCTAACCGTTCGATGGAACGCGTGTTTTTCAACGCCGACGGCGAACTGCTGCTGGTGCCGCAACTCGGTCGATTGCGCATCGCCACCGAACTCGGTGTGCTGGAAGTGGCGCCGCTGGAAATCGCCGTGCTGCCGCGCGGCCTCAAATTCCGTGTCGAATTGCTCGACCCGCAAGCACGCGGCTACGTCGCCGAGAACCATGGCGCGCCGTTGCGCCTGCCGGATCTGGGGCCGATCGGCAGCAACGGTCTGGCCAATCCGCGTGACTTCCTCACCCCGGTCGCCGCTTACGAGAACCTCCAGCAGCCGACCACGCTGGTGCAGAAATTCCTCGGCCAGCTATGGGCCACCGAACTCAATCACTCGCCGCTGAACGTGGTCGCCTGGCACGGCAATAACGTGCCGTACAAATACGATCTGCGCCGTTTCAACACCATCGGCACCGTCAGCTTCGATCACCCGGACCCGTCGATCTTCACCGTGCTGACCTCGCCGACCAGCGTGCACGGTCTGGCCAACCTCGACTTCGTGATCTTCCCGCCACGCTGGATGGTCGCCGAGAACACCTTCCGTCCGCCGTGGTTCCACCGCAATCTGATGAACGAATTCATGGGCCTGATCCAGGGCGAATACGACGCCAAGGCCGAAGGTTTTGTGCCCGGCGGTGCGTCGCTGCACAGCTGCATGAGCGCCCACGGCCCGGATGGCGAGACCTGCACCAAAGCGATCAACGCCGAACTCAAACCGGCAAAAATCGACAACACCATGGCCTTCATGTTCGAGACCAGCCAGGTGCTGCGCCCAAGCCGCTTCGCCCTCGACTGCCCGCAACTGCAATCCACTTACGACGCTTGCTGGGCCACGCTGCCCGCGACGTTCGACCCGACCCGGAGATAACCCATGACTCAGACTTCCACTACCCGCAGTTGGGTTGCCTCGGCCAACGGCCACGCTGATTTCCCGCTGCAGAACCTGCCGCTGGGTGTGTTCAGCAGCAACGGTGCGCCGCCGCGCGCTGGCGTGGCGATTGGTGAACACATCTTCGATCTGCAAGTGGCGCTGGAAGCCGGGCTGTTCGACGGCGTCGCGCGCAGTGCGGTCGAAGCCATGCACGGCGGCCAGTTGAACGCGTTCTTCGAACTCGGTCGCGAGGCACGTGTGGCTCTGCGTTCGCGTCTGCTGGAACTGTTCAGCGAAGGCAGCACTCACCGTGGCAACATCGAAGCCCAAGGCGCGAAATTGCTGCCACTGGCCGCCGATTGCCAGCTGCATCTGCCGGCACGCATCAGCGATTACACCGACTTCTACGTCGGCATCGAGCACGCGCAGAACGTCGGCAAACTGTTCCGTCCGGATAACCCGCTGCTGCCGAACTACAAGCATGTGCCGATCGGCTATCACGGTCGCGCCTCCACCGTGCGCGCGTCGGGCACTGACGTACGGCGTCCGAAAGGCCAGACCTTGCCGGCCGGTCAGACCGAGCCGACGTTTGGTCCGTGCGCACGCCTGGACTATGAGCTGGAGCTGGGCATCTGGATCGGTCAGGGCAACGAGATGGGCGATTCGATCGCCATCGCTGACGCGGCTGATCACATCGCCGGTTTCTGCCTGCTCAACGATTGGTCGGCACGCGATATCCAGGCTTGGGAATACCAGCCGCTGGGTCCGTTCCTGTCGAAAAGTTTTATCACCAGCGTCTCGCCGTGGGTGGTTACCGCAGAAGCGCTGGAGCCATTTCGCACCGCGCAACCGAAGCGTCCTGAAGGTGATCCGCAGCCGCTGCCGTACCTGTTCGACAAGCGCGATCAGGACGGCGGTGCCTTCGACATCGAACTGGAAGTGTTGCTGCTCACCGAAGCCATGCGCGAGCAGAACCTGCCGGCTCATCGCCTGACGCTGAGCAACACCCGTTACATGTACTGGACCGTCGCGCAAATGGTCGCGCACCACAGCGTCAACGGCTGCCAGTTGCAGGCCGGTGACCTGTTCGGTTCGGGCACCTTGTCCGGCCCTGAGAGCGGTCAGTTCGGTAGCCTGCTGGAAATCACCGAGGGCGGTAAAAAGCCGATTGAACTGGCGTCTGGCGAGGTGCGTAAATTCCTCGAGGACGGTGACGAAATCATTCTGCGCGCTCGTTGCGCTCGCGATGGTTTTGCTTCGATCGGCTTCGGCGAGTGCCGCGGCAAAGTGTTGCCGGCGCGCTGACAGGAGCGGCATATGGATCTCTATACCTATTACCGTTCGACCTCGTCGTACCGGGTGCGAATCGCGCTGGCGCTGAAGGGTCTCGACTATCAGGCGTTGCCGGTCAATCTGATCGCACCGCCGGGTGGCGAGCATCGCCAAGCGGCGTATCTGGCGATCAATCCACAGGGCCGGGTGCCGGCCTTGCGCACTGACGAAGGCGGTTTGCTGATTCAGTCGCCGGCCATCATTGAGTACCTGGAAGAACGTTATCCACAGGTGCCGTTGCTGCCTGAAGATCTGCTTGCCCGTGCGCAGGTGCGGGGTGTGGCGGCGGTGATCGGCTGCGATGTGCATCCGCTGCACAACGTCAGTGTGCTCAATCGCCTGCGTCAGTTGGGGCACGATGAGGCGCAGGTGGTGGAGTGGATCAGTCACTGGATCAGCCAAGGGCTGGCGACGGTGGAGCAGTTGATTGGCGATGAGGGTTTCTGTTTCGGCGAGTGGCCGTGTGTGGCCGATGTGTACCTGATTCCGCAGTTGTATGCGGCTGAGCGGTTCAATGTCAGCCTTGAGGCGTATCCGAACATTCGTCGGGTCGCCGCACTGGCGGCTGAACATCCTGCGTTCATCAAGGCGCATCCCGCCAACCAACCAGACACCCCATAACCCTGTAGGAGTGAGCCTGCTCGCGATGAGGGAGTGTCAGTCACTCAGTTTCTGACTGACCCACCGCTATCGCGAGCAGGCTCACTCCTACAAGGGAATATCGCCATTCGCATAATCATAAAAACAAAACAGGTACCTTGCGATGCACAACCAGATTGCCAGCTTCCGGGCGGCACTCGACGCCCGTCCTGTGTCCCGCTATCAGTGGTTGCTCTTGATCCTGCTCGCCTTGCTGCTGGTCACCGACGGTTATGACGCTCAGGTGCTCGGTTACGTGGTGCCTGCGCTGGCGCAGGACTGGGGCCTGGAAAAGTCTGCGTTCGGGCCTGTGTTCAGTGCCAACCTGCTAGGCCTTACCCTCGGTTCCTTGGCGGTCACGCCGCTGGCTGACCGCTTTGGCGTGCGCCGGATTCTGCTCGCCTGCGTGCTGATCTACGCCACGCTGACGGTGCTGATGGTCTTCGCCGACTCGCTGAACACACTGATGATCGCGCGCTTCATCTGCGGTATCGGCATGGGCGGGGCGATGCCCAGTGCCATGGCATTGATGTCGGAATATTCGCCACCGCGTTTGCGCACCTTGATGGTAACGCTGGCGGCGTGTGGTTTTTCGTTCGGTGGCGCGGCGGGTGGTTTCGTCGCCGCCGGGTTCATCGACCAGTTCGGCTGGCAAGCAGTGTTTCTCGCCGGTGGCGTTACGCCGTTGCTGTTGTTTCCGTTTCTCTGGTGGATGCTGCCGGAGTCGCTGCCACGTTTGCTGCGTGATGAACCGCCGTATACGCGGCTGCGCAAAGTCACCGCGCGCATGCTGCCGGACTGGCAACCACCGCTGGCGACTGCCGAGCAGAACGAACGTGAGCAGGGCAGCAAACTGACCGTGGTCGAATTGTTCCGTAATGGCTACGCGCGGCCGACCTTGCTGATCTGGGCAACGTTTTTCGTCAGCCTGATTCTGTTGTATTTCATGATCAGCTGGCTGCCGACGTTGCTGCTGGAAAGCGGCCTGAAACTCAACGAAGCCAATCTGGTGACGTCGATGTTTCTGTTCGCCGGCACCTTGGGCGCGATCTGCATGGCCTGGTTCGCTGACCGCTTGAAGCGCAAGGTGCGATTGTTGTCCGCAGTGTTGGCCGGTGCGGCGCTGTGCACGATTTTGCTCGGGCTCAATCACGACAACCCGCGTTATCTGGTCGCCTGCGTGTTCGCCGCCGGGTTCTGCATCATCGGCGGGCAACTGACGCTGAATGCGTTTGCCAGCAATTTCTACCCGGCGCATGTGCGTGCGACCGGCACCGGTTGGGCATTGGGCGTGGGTCGCTTCGGTTCGATTCTCGGGCCGCTGTTTGGCAGCCTGCTGCTGGCGATGCACATTCCAGTGACGCAGATTTTCTTCTTCTGTGCGATCCCGGCGGTCATCGCCGCGCTGCTGATTATTCAGGTGCGTTCGCCTTCCGAAGGAAATTCGGCAGTTGGAGTGGGGATATCTGTCAAATCCTGAAGAGCAAAAGATCGCAGCCTTCGGCAGCTCCTACATGGGAATGCATATTTCAATGTAGGAGCTGCCGAAGGCTGCGATCTTTTGCTTTTAATGGACGACTGAGTTGGGCGGAAGGTGTCCGAGGCGTTCAGTCAGCCGCAGGCGCTGAATCGGGTCGTCGCTGAGCATCAGCGCGTGTTCCAGATCAAAGCGCTCGGCATTCGGGCAGTCGAGCCGCTGATAAAGACTGGCTCGGGCCAGGTAATCAGCGGCGCCAGCGTCACCCAGTTCGAGCACGCGTTCGGCGTCGATCAGTGCGGCAATGAAGTCATCATGCGTCAGGTGCAACTGCCGCAGGTTGCGCGACAGGCGCTGAAGCATTTGCACCGGCGAGGCGGTCAACAGATGCTCGGCGTTGAGCTTCATATTCGGCCCATACTGGCGCTGCAACAGTTCGCGACAATCATTGGGGTACAAGCGCCGGCCGCCGCACGGATCAAGCAGGTGATCGGCGCCGGGCACGCGCAGCAGGAAGTGTCCGGGGAAGTTGACCCCGACCAGAGGAATCTCCAGCCCTCGCGCCAGCTCCAGGGCAATCAGCGCCAATGCCAACGGTTGGCCGCGACGGGTCTGCATCACTTTGTGCAACAGCGCCGCCTGCGGGCGCAGCGGCAGGAAGTCGTCCTGGGCAAAGCCCAGATCAGTCATGCGGCGCAACAGGGGCTGCGCCAGTTCACTGACCGGCAGCATCGGCAAGCCGTAACTGACGCGTTGTTGCAGGTCTTTGAATTCTAGTAACAGCGCTTCAGGATCGACCGCTTTTTCGTGCTCGGCCGCCATCCATAGCGCGGCTTCGAACAGCGCGGGCGGTGAACGGTGCAGGCATTCGAAAAAACGTTGACGCGCACTCATCGAAATCTCCGGGGAATGCCTCGTTTTAGCCCGGTCCGGGTCATTCGTCCAGTGCCTCGCAGCACAGCTGTCGGGTTATGCCGCAAAGCTGTTGTCGGCGCGGGCGCTTATTCCGGTGTGCTCCAGCAATTTTCAGGCGCAGGCCTATACTGGCGTTCTACAAGAAGTGATTCGGGAGCCCAACGATGTTTGCGCTCATGCAAAGCACTCGCCTGGAATCGCTGCACCTTAGCGTTGACCCGGTCTCCGGGTTGAAGGCGGTCATTGCCATCCATAACAGTCGCCTCGGGCCAGCCTTGGGTGGATGTCGTTATCTTGCCTATCCCAATGACGAATCTGCCGTCGAAGATGCCATTCGCCTCGCTCAGGGCATGAGCTACAAAGCCGCGCTGGCGGGGCTGCCGCAAGGCGGTGGCGTTGCAGTGATCGTGCGTCCGGTACACGTGGAAAACCGTGGTGCACTGTTCGAAGCGTTTGGCCGTTGCATCAATCAGCTTGATGGTCGCTACATCACCGCCATCGACAGCGGTACCTCGGTGGCGGACATGGACTGCATCGCTCAGCAGACCCAGCATGTCACCAGCACCACGTCGGCCGGTGATCCCGCACCACACGCAGCGATGGGCGTGTTTGCCGGAATTCGGGCGACCGCCATGGCACGGCTGGGGAGCGACAATCTCGAAGGTTTGCGCATCGCGGTTCAGGGCTTGGGCAATGTCGGTTACGCGTTGGCCGAGCAACTCCACGCCGCCGGGGCAGAACTGCTGGTCAGCGACATTGACCATGGCAAAGTGCAACTGGCGATGGAACAACTCAACGCTCACCCGATCGCTAACGACGCGTTGCTCAGTACGCCGTGTGACATCCTCGCGCCGTGCGGTCTGGGCGGGGTTTTGAACAGCCACACGGTCACGCAACTGCGTTGCTCGGCCGTGGCCGGTTCGGCAAACAACCAACTGACGCACCTGGATGTCGCCGATCAACTGGAACGGCGCGGGATTCTGTATGCGCCGGACTATGTGATCAATGCCGGAGGCTTGATCTACGTCTCGCTCAAGCATCGCGGCGAAGAACTGACCACCATTACCGCGCATCTGTCGAAGATCAGCTCTCGACTCACCGAAGTATTTGCCCATGCACAGGCGGAAAAACGTTCGCCGGCGCGGGTGGCGGATGAGTTGGCGGAGAAAGTTTTGTATCGTTGAAAAAGCAAAAGATCGTCCGATCGCGGCCCGAGCCTTCGGACGATCTTTTAGGGCGTTGCTTACTTCGCCGCTTTTGCTGCTTTGGCTGGCTTCGCCGGCGTTTCAGCGGGTTCCGCTGCTTGCGCATTATCGACCGGCTCGGCCGGTGCGTTGAGCAGCTCGGACAGTGCATCCGGCTGGCTCTTGAACGCCCGGGCGAACACATCGCGATTCTTCGCCATGTAGATCCCGGCTTCTTCCACTTGCTGTTCAGTCAGCGACGGAACCGCTTTTTGCAGCACATCGGCCAGATATTCGGCCAGTTCGAGCATTTTGTCATGACGGTCAGCTTCGGCTTTATCCATGAACAAGCGCTCCAGATCTCGGCTGCTGCGGTATACCACTTCGACGGCCATTCACCACCTCACATGCCTTCACATTAAGTTGTCTTGACGACTACTGTATCCATATACAGCGAAAAGGATAAGCGAATCCCTGCGCCATGGGTAGTGGCTTTTCAATGTAGACCGGATTTCGGGTTTGTCAGATGGACCTTATCGTCTGCATTCGCGAGCAGGCTCGCTCCCACAGGGATTGTGCATAACCCTGGGCCTGCGACCAAACGCCACGGCGCGGGTTTGGCGGCGTCTCGCCATGATGGCGTGGCCTCTTTTCTGCATGAAAACCGTTACGTGCAGAAAACCGTCACGTCCAACACGCATCATCCGCTCGCATTCGAGCTAAGGAACATCATCGTGAAAATCAACTGGGCCGAGAAACTGCGGCAAAACGTGCATCAACTGGCCGAGTCCCTGGGTAACCTCTTCGTCGAGACCTTCCACTATCTGGCGCTGTTCGCCATCGGTGCGGTGACGGCGTGGGCGGCGGTGATGGAGTTTCTCGGGATGCTCGAGGAAGGCCACATCAAGATCGATGACATTCTGCTGCTGTTCATCTATCTGGAATTGGGGGCGATGGTCGGGATCTACTTCAAGACCAACCACATGCCGGTGCGCTTCCTGATCTACGTGGCGATCACCGCGCTGACCCGCTTGCTGATCTCCAACGTCTCGCACCACAACCCGCCGGACATGGGCATCATCTACCTGTGCGGCGGGATTCTGCTGCTGGCGTTCTCGATTCTGGTGGTGCGTTACGCCTCGTCACAATTTCCTTCGGTGAAGATCGAGAAACCGCAGCGCAAACTTGGCGCCGGTTCCAGCGAGCATCCGGAAGTCGAGAAGGGCGAGCTTTAAAGCCCGGCCGCTTGCCCTGGCCGGCCGCTGACACGTGGCGGTGGCGGGATTATCCCGCTACCGCTGGTCATGGCTTCGAGGATCGCCATGGCGCTGTGGCCTTGTTCGATGGCGATGCCGAATTGAATGCTTTGCACCAGACGCTTGAGGCGCACGGGGTCGTTGCGCTGCTCGGCGCTGATCATGCGCTTGGCCACGATTCGGCCGCTGTTGGACAGGGTCAGCATGATGCTGCCGTCCAGGCCCTGAATGCTCAGGTTGATCTGATAGTCCGGCGCGAAGGCATCGGTAATGATCTGAAAAGGATTGTCCATGATGCGTCACCGCCTGATTGAACGTGCAGTTGTTGACCGGCCGTGATCGGGTTGGTTCGCCCAACCGGATCATCGGCGATTCCGTGGCCTGTATTTGTTGCTTCATGTAGGAGCTGTCGAGTGAAACGAGGCTGCGACAGCTCTCACAGGGGAGTAGCAAGGGCTGTGCCGGGAAAATTGTCGAACAATGAACACGGGCATAAAAAAGGCGAGCCACGCGGCTCGCCTTTTTTAATGGCGCGTTTTCAGGGCAGAACCGAGTAGATGATCGCTGACAGTGCAATCAGACCGATCAACACCACAAACACGTTGGACACCTGGCCCGAATACTGGCGCAACGCCGGCACGCGACGGATGGCGTACATCGGCATCAGGAACAACAGGCAGGCAATCACCGGCCCGCCGAGGGTTTCGATCATGCCGAGGATGCTCGGGTTGAAAGTCGCCACGGCCCAGCAGCTGAGGATCATGAACACGGCGGTCGCGCGGTTCAGCCAGCTCGCCGACATGACCCGGCCACGGCTGCGCAGGCTTTTCACGATCATGCCCTGAAAACCTTCGCTGGCCCCGATGTAGTGGCCGAGAAAGGATTTGGTGATCGCCACCAGCGCAATCAGCGGCGCGGCGTAAGCGATCACTGGCGTCTGGAAATGGTTGGCCAGATACGACAGGATCGAAATGTTCTGCGCCTTCGCTGCCGCAAGATCCGCCGGCGACAGCGCCAGCACACAACTGAAGCAGAAGAACATCACCGTCACCACCATCATGCCGTGGGCCATGGCGAGGATGCCGCTGCTTGTGCGTTCGGCCTGCTCGCCGTAGCGTTGTTTCTGATCAACCGCGAACGCGGAGATGATCGGCGAATGGTTGAACGAGAACACCATCACCGGAATCGCCAGCCACATTGTCTTGAAGAAAACAGACATCGGCATGGCCTCTTGAGCGCTGGCGAAAAACGCGCCGTTCCAGTTCGGGATCAGGCTGAGCGCGAGCAGCAGCAACGCCGCAACAAAGGGATAAACCAGCACGCTCATGGCTTTGACGATGACGCTTTGCCCACAGCGCACAATCGCCATCAAACCGAGGATCAACACCAGTGAGAGGATCGCCCGTGGCGGCGGGGCGATGTGCAATTGGTGTTCAAGAAAGCTGCTCAGGGTGTTGGTCAGCGCCACGCTGTATACCAGCAGGATCGGGAAGATCGCAAAGAAATACAGCAGCGTGATCAGCTTGCCGGCACCGATGCCGAAGTGTTCTTCGACCACTTCGGTGATGTCCCCGGAGCGCCCGGACAAGACAAAACGGGTCAGGCCACGGTGAGCAAAAAACGTCATCGGGAAGGCCAGTACAGCCAGAATCAGCAACGGCCAGAAACCACCGACGCCGGCGTTGATAGGCAGGAACAAGGTACCGGCACCGATCGCGGTGCCGTACAGGCCGAGCATCCAGGTGGTGTCGAATTTGTTCCAGCCCTTGTGGGCCGTTTCTGCATTGCGTGTGCGATCTACAGCGGGATTTTCGGCAGCAGGTGTACGTACATCGGTCATCGGTATCGCCTCGTTATTATTTTTGCTCGGGCTCACGGTTGGCAGACCGTCGGGTGCGGTCTGCCGGGGCGGTCAGGGAGTGCGCCTCAGCATTCCACCCAGCTCACGGCAAGGCCGCCCCGTGAAGTCTCTTTGTATTTGTCGTGCATGTCGGCGCCGGTGTCGCGCATGGTGCGGATCACCCGGTCGAGGGAAATGAAGTGCTTGCCGTCGCCGCGCAGGGCCATTTGCGTGGCGTTGATCGCTTTCACGGCAGCGATGGCATTGCGCTCGATGCATGGCACTTGCACGAGGCCGCCGACCGGGTCGCAGGTCAGGCCGAGGTTGTGTTCCAGGCCGATTTCGGCGGCGTTTTCCAGTTGCTCCGGGGTGGCGCCGAGCACATCGGCCAGGCCGGCAGCGGCCATCGCGCAAGCCGAACCGACTTCACCCTGGCAGCCCACTTCGGCGCCGGAGATCGAGGCATTCTTCTTACAGAGAATGCCGACGGCGGCCGCGCCCAGGAAGAAAGCGACGACATCATCGTCAGACGCGTCCGGATTGAATTTCATGTAGTAGTGCAGAACTGCCGGAATGATCCCCGCTGCACCATTGGTCGGCGCGGTGACCATGCGCCCGCCGGCGGCGTTTTCTTCGTTGACGGCGAGGGCGAACAGGTTGACCCATTCCATTGCCGATAGCGTCGAACTGATCACGTTGGGCTTGCCGATCTCCAGCAGGCTGCGGTGCAGTTTCGCCGCACGGCGCGGCACGTTCAGGCCGCCGGGCAGAATCCCCTCGTGGCGCAGGCCTTGTTCAACGCATTCACGCATCACCGACCAGATGTGCAGCAGACCCTGACGGATTTCGGCGTCGCTACGCCAGGCGCGCTCGTTGGCCATCATCAGTTCAGAGACGCGCAGGTTGTGCTGCTTGCACAGCGCCAGCAGTTCGGCGGCGCTGGCGAAATCGTACGGCAACACCACGTCACCGGCCGGGGCTACGCCGGACTCGGCTTCGGCCGCTTCGATGATAAAACCGCCGCCAACCGAGTAGTACGTTTGCTCGAACAGTTCGGCCGTTTCGCCAAAGGCTGTCAGGGACATGGCGTTGGGGTGGTAGGGCAGGCTCTCGTCAAGCAGCAGGAGATCGCGCTGCCAGTCGAAGGCAATTTCTCTCTGACCGGCGAGGGACAGTTGGCCTGTCTCACGCAGTTGCTGGATGCGGGGATCGATGGTCGACGGATCGATGCTGTCCGGCCATTCGCCCATCAGGCCCATCACCGTGGCGCGGTCAGTGGCGTGACCGACACCAGTGGCCGACAGCGAACCGTATAAACGGATTTCCACACGGCGTACATCGTTCAACAGATGTTGATCGATCAGCGCCTGAGCGAAGGTCGCTGCCGCCCGCATCGGGCCGACAGTGTGGGAACTGGACGGGCCGATGCCGACTTTGAATAGATCGAAAACACTGATAGCCATGCTAAACCCTTACAAGCAATGGAGTAGGAATCGCTGCCATTTTTTGTAGGACAAGCGCAATGTCGGCGATACTGCCTACCTCGGTCCTACGTGACTAACGAAACTTCCTAAGTAAGCCTTTAGCAGGACTAAACGATGAGTCGTCAATTGCATGCCCAGACCTATGTCTGGCTGCAGGTGTTTTCCTGTGCCGCGCGGCACCTGTCGTTCACCCGTTGCGCCGAAGAACTGCACATCACCCCGGGGGCGGTCAGTCAGCAGATTCGTCAGTTGGAAGAGCGCCTGGGTTTTCGTTTGTTTCATCGGCGTGCGCGCGGTGTCGAGCTGAGCGCGGAGGGTCAGCGGCTGGCGATTACCGTCAACGAGGCGTACGGCAGCATCGATGCCGAATTGCGTCGGCTCGACGCCGGAATGATCAGCGGAATTTTGCGCGTGCGCTCGATTCCGTCGTTCCTCAGCAAGTGGCTGACACCGCGCTTGCCACGCCTGCAGCAGCGCTATCCGGACATTCAACTGCGGCTGGTCGCCGAGGACAGCAGCGTACCGTTACACGAGGGTGACTTTGATCTGGCGATCGATCTGAACGACGGCAGTTACCCGGGATTGTTATCCACAGCCTTGCTCGACGAGCAGATTTTTCCCGTGTGTGCACCGAGCCTGTTGCGTGGGCGTCCGCCGCTGCATGGGCCGGCGGATCTGGTGCATTTTCCGTTATTGCACGACATCACTGCCTGGCGTGGCAGTTATGAATACGCAGAGTGGGAGTTTTATTTAAACGCGATCGGCTTTGAAGGCGCCGACGTACGGCGCGGGCATACCTTCAATCGCAATCACCTGACCATCGAAGCGGCGATCGCCGGCATGGGCGTGGCGATTGCCCGCCGCACTTTGCTTAACGATGAGTTGGAACGAGGCACGTTGATTGTGCCGTTCGGCCTGTCGGTACCGAATCACAAACGTTACGTGTTGCTGTATGCGCCGGGGGCGTTGAGCCATCCGGGCGTGCGTGCGGTGCATGATTGGCTGGTCGAGGAGGCGGGGATATTTCGCAGTTTGCACCCGTTGAATGACGGGCAATTGTGAGCGAATTTTGCAGGGTTGCGAGGCGACCCAACTCCCGACCTTACCAGTGCTTTGCCCGGTTGTCCGGCTTTTTTTGCGAATGAATATTTATCTTTTTTCAGGGGTTGAAATGTTCGGCAGTCGGGCCGATTGTTGTAACCAGGAGGTCAGGAAATTCAACTCAAGGCCTCTCACGAGCTAGCTGAAATAAGGGATGAACTATGCAAATCCAAGTCAACAGCGATAACCATATTCAAAGTAGTCAACGACTGGAGGAGTGGGTACGTACAACCATTGAGAGCACGCTCGAACGTTATGAAGAAGACCTGACCCGTGTCGAAGTCCACCTGAGCGACGAGAACGGTGACAAACCAGGTCCCCATGACTTGCGCTGCCAACTGGAAGCGCGGCCAAAAGGCCATCAACCGATTTCCGTGACCCACAAGGCCGATTCGCTGGAACAGGCGATCGACGGCGCTGCCGAAAAACTCGAGCACGCCCTGGAGCACCTTTTCGGCAAACTGCGAGG
The DNA here is from genome assembly GCF_949767845.1 of Pseudomonas sp. IT-232MI5. NCBI lineage: Bacteria > Pseudomonadati > Pseudomonadota > Gammaproteobacteria > Pseudomonadales > Pseudomonadaceae > Pseudomonas > Pseudomonas sp. IT-232MI5. The sequence goes on along the minus strand of NZ_CATKQE010000055.1, from coordinate 369,803 downwards.
TAAGCCACGTGCCGCTGTGGTGCCACTCACCGGCAAGGCCAACGACAAGCTGTTGGCGGAAGAGTTTGACGAGAATGAACAGGCAGCGATCAACAGTTGATACGCTGATTTAATAAGCCAACCAATGAGAACGGGCCTGCGAAAGCAGGCCCGTTTTTTGTTTGTAAGCAGAAAAGCCCCTCACCCCAGCCCTCTCCCGGAGGGAGAGGGAGCCTACCGAGGTGTCTGAAGAGGTACGTCGACTTGGAATACCGAGTCGATTATGGATTCAGCAAAGCAATTTCAGGTCGACGGAAATTACGAGCATCTCCCGGTCAGTCCCCTCTCCCTCTGGGAGAGGGTTAGGGTGAGGGCAATCTTCGAACTGCCGCAATTCGTATGATCTGCTCCAGTACTTCATCCATCTGCTGAAGTACCTCCAGATTACTGAAACGCACGACTTCAATAGCCTTTTGATTCAGATAGCGTGTCCGGCGTTGGTCATGAATCACTTCTCGCGTTTCATAGTGCTGACCGCCGTCCAGTTCAATCGCCAATTTCAGCTCGGCACAGTAAAAATCCAGCACGTAAGGCGGGCACGGAAACTGCCGACGAAATTTCAGATTGGCGATTTGGCGGGAGCGGATTTTTTGCCAGAGCAGGTGTTCGCAGTCGGTTTGGTTAACGCGTAGATGGCGGGCGAACTGGGCGAGGGTGGGGCGAGTTTGCATGCTTCACGATCCTTGTGAAGTTGGTTGGATATTTCACTGTAGCTGAGAACCCTCACCCCAGCCCTCTCCCTGAGGGAGAGGGGGCCGACCGAGGTGTCTGGCGTGGTACATCGACCTGACAGACCGAGTCGATTATGGATTCGGCAAAGCGGTTTCAGGTCGAGTCGATTATGGATTCGGCACAGTACGTTCAGGTCGGCGTACCTCGCAAGCATCCCCCCAATCAGTCCCCTCTCCCTCTGGGCGGTCCGACGTTTCGGGAGGGTTAGGGTGAGGGGCTCTTCAACCCTCAGAACGCTACAGAAGTCTGCACATAAACCGTGCGCGGCTCCCCCACATACTTGCCCTTGTTGTTGTCATCAAACGACCGCGTGAAGTACTGCGTGTTGAAGATGTTCTTCACCCCCACCGCCACATTCAGATCCGACAACTGCGGCCCGAAGTCATACCCCGCGCGGCTGCTGAACAGCATGTACCCCGGGATCTTCCCGGTACTGCCATCGGCACTTTCTTTGGAGGTGTTGGCGTTGTCGGCGAACTGATCGCTCTGGAAGCTGCTGTCCAGATTCAGCTTCCATGGCCCCTCGGTGTAACCGACGCCAATCGTGCCCTTGTGTTTCGACGAGAACGGTACGCGGTTGCCCTTGTTCGGTCCGTCTTCGCGGATGGTCGCGTCAACGTAGGCGTAGCTGGCATAGACATCAAAACCGGCGAGCGCAGGGCTCAAGTCATCCAGCGCGTAGTTGATGCTAGTTTCTATACCCTGATGGCGGGTTTCACCACGGGCGATTACCGAGTCGTTGGTCTGGTTGCTTTCGTACTGGTTATCGAAGTTGATCAGGAACGCGCCGATCTCCGCGCGTAACGCACCGTTGTCATAGCGCGTGCCGACTTCCCAGGTGCGCGCCTTTTCCGGTTTCACTTCGCCGCTGGTCACGCGGTTTGGCATCTGGCTGTATTGCACACTGCCGAACGAGCCTTCGGTGTTGGCGTACAGGTTCCAGCTGTCGGTCAGGTGATAAAGCACGTTCAACGCCGGCAGTGCGGTGTTGTAGTCGCCCTTGTATTTGACGTTGGTCAGGTTGTTGGTCTGCTGCGATTCGATCATCTCGTAGCGCACGCCCGGGGTGATCGTCCATTTGCCGATGTCGATGCGGTCGTCGACGAAGAACGCATTGGCCTCGGTGCCGCCACGGGTGTCGCGGTCGTTGCGGCTGGCGGTGGTCGGGTATTCGTTACTGCTGATCGGTGTGCGATAGCGCAGCTCGTGGCCGGCCTCGTTGATATAGCGGTAGCCGACGCCGACTTCATGGCTGGTCGGGCCGAGGTCGAAGCCTTGGGCGAAACGGGTTTCCAGGCCGCGAACCCAATACTCTCGCGGCGACAGCGAAAGGAATGTGCCCTGATCCAGATAGCCGCTGCGCAAGGTCTTGGTGAAAAAGGTGTTGGCGGTGAATTCGCGGCGATCTTCCTGATAGCGATAGCCAAAATTGACCATCGTGCGGCGCCCCCAGAACTGGTCTTTCGGCCGTGTCGACTGGTACGGATCAGCGTCGTAATCAGCAACGTTCAAACCGCCGGGCATGTCGGCCTTGCCTTCGTAATACTGGGCCATGGCGTTGAAACTGTTGGCCTCGTCGAGCTGGTATTTGCCTTTGAGGATCAGGTCGTCGATCTCGGTGTCGCTGTGTTCGCGCCAGTCACCACCACGGGTGCCGGAGTAGAGCAACGCGCCACCGAGGCCATTGGCATTAGTGCCGCCGGCCAGCAGGTTGGCGCTGGTCTTGAAGCCGTCATGGCTCGACGATGGGCTGGTTTCCGTCTGGAAGCCGCCCTTGACCGTTGGCTCGTCGGGAATCGCCCGGGTCACGAAGTTGACCACGCCGCCGACGTTCTGCGGGCCGTAACGCACGGCGCCACCGCCACGTACCACGTCCACGGCATCCATGTTGCCCATGCTGATTGGCGCGAACGATAGCTGCGGTTGGCCATAAGGCGCGAACGGCACAGGAATGCCGTCCATCAATACCGTCGAGCGCGCGGCCAGGCGAGGATTCAAACCACGAATGCCGAAATTAAGCGCCATGTCGTGGCTGCCGGTGCCGTTGTTTTCCGGGGCGTTGACGCCGGGGATACGGTTGAGCACATCACGCGCCTGAGTTGCACCCTGACGTTCGAACTCTTCGCGGCGGATCACGTCGCGAGCACCGGGATGTTCGAACACGTTGATTTGCGCGGCGTCACCCAGCCAGTCGCCGACGACTTTCGAAGTGTCCAGCTCCAGCGCGGCATCCGCCACCGGTTGCAGGCTGAACGCGTTGTTGCCTTCGGTGCGCGCTTGCAGGCCGGTGCCTTCGAGCAGCGCATTCAAACCCTGCTCAGGTGTGTAACTGCCTTCCAGGCCACGGCTTTGCACACCGCTGGTGACTTGCGAACCGAATGAAATCAACACGCCTGCTTCACGACCAAACTGGTTGAGAGCGTTTTCCAGCGACGACGGCGCGATGTGATAAGCCTTGGCTTCAGCAGCCATCGCAACGGGCAGGGCACTGAAACTCAGGCTGGCGCCGAGAACAAGATTGCGCAGGCTGCGAGCCAGTGGTGTGAGGCGGGTGGAGTGCATGTCGGATGATCCTGAGAAGGTTGAATCAAGGGGGCTTTCCTTCTCTGTCACGCCAGATCTGAAAAACGGCTCATTTATTTTTCAAGATCAAAGGATCGTCCGATCGCGGCCCGAGCCTTCGGACGATCTTTTGATTCTGCTGCTTTAAACCCGCGCTTCGACGCTCACCCAGTAACGGGTAAAGCGCTTCACCTTTACCGGCAAACTGATTTCCAGCAGATCGAGAATCCGCTCGCTGTCGTCCAGTGGATACGTCCCGGAGATCAACAGATCGGCGACGTTCTTGGCGCAATTGAGTTGGCCGCGACGGTAACGGCCAAGCTCATCGAGGAAGTCGCCCAATCGCATATGCGCGGCCACCAGCATGCCGTCGGCCCAAGCGCCGCTGTTGGCATCCAACGGTTTGGCTGCGCTGACGGAGGTCGAGGTGAAACTCAGTTGCCGTGCAAGCGGCAACAGCATCGGCGCGCGTCCATTGCTGCTCAGTTCGACGCGACCTTCGAACAAGGCAACCTGCGTGCGATCGGCAAACTGACGCACATTGAGACGTGCGCCGTGAGTTTCAAGAATGCCCTGAGCGGTGCGCACTTCGAACGATTGTTTGGCCGTCAGGAGGATTTCGCCTTCGAGCAAGCGTATCAGTCGCGCCGAGGCATCGACATCGGCGGCACTGGCGGTATTGAGTTGCAACTGATCGCCGGCACCCAGCGCCACCTTGCGCCGTTGCCCGATCGGGCTGCGGTAGTCGGCGAGGAACGACGGCAGTGGATTGTGCTCGCGCATGCCCCACGTGACGGCTGAGCCCGCGCCAAGAATCAGCAACAGTTTCAGTGCCTGACGACGACTGCCGGACTTCGCCCCGTTCAATGCCGCATGCGCCAGTGGTGAAGACACGCCGCGCAGACGCTGATTGACTCGTTGAATATGCTCCCACGCCCGCCGGTGTTCGCTGTGCGCCTCCAGCCATTGTTGCCAGGCGTGTTGCTGGCGCGGGGAGAGCGCGCCTTGCTGCATTTCCATCAACCAGTGCACGGCCTGTTCCGCCACCTGAGAGGAGAAATCCGGTGTGCGGTTCATAGCGCGAAGTAGCAGCGCATTGCCGCTTTGTTCAGATGACGTTTGACCGTGGCCACGGAAATGCCGAGTTCGGCGGCAATCTGTGGATAAGTCAGGCCATCCACCTGCGCCAGTAGAAATGCGCGTTTGACCTGACGCGGCAAACCGTCGAGCAACTCATCCAGCTCCATCAGGGTTTGCAGGATGATCGCCTTGTCTTCTTCCGACGGCGCGACCATGTCCGGCATCTGCGCCAGGGTGTCGAGGTAAGCGCGTTCGACATCCTGACGGCGGTAATGATTGAACAGGACGCGCTTGGCCAACGTTGTGAGAAAGGCGCGCGGTTCGATGATCACCGGCGGCTCGCGGGCGGTCAGCACCTTGATGAACGTGTCCTGCGCCAGGTCTGCCGCGCTGTCCGGGCAACCGAGTTTGCGCCGCAACCAGCCTGTGAGCCAGCCGTGATGGGCCTGATAGAGCGATTCGACGGGATGGGCGGACGACAACGGTGAACTCCGGGCGCTTTCTTGACGCGGTAGAGAGTGTGCGTTAGAGAACAAGAACTGTTCGCATTGTAGGGGGTGAAGCGCTCAACCGGCAATCAGATGCTTTTGCGTATGAGAATATTTATCATTAATATTGCTCGCCTATAGGTTCGGCTGATCGGCCGGACGTTTTTCGTTTCAGGGTCGAAACATGAAAGGCAAACTCGCCACACTTCCCATGTCCTATCGTCTGGCCGTCACCTCACGGGTGTTGGCCGCAGTGTTTGGCGGTTATCTCGTTGCGGCGCTGGCCAGTGTCACCCTGACACTGTGGCTGCCGCTGAGCCGTGCCGAAGCGGTGGTGACCGGCATGACCATTTCCTTTCTGGTCTACCTGGTGGCGGTGCTCTGGTGTTTTGCCTGTCGTACGGCATGGTCGGCCTGGGTCGGTTTGCTGGTACCGAGTGTGATTCTGGCAACTGTCTCTGGCGCGGCACGCGGATTGGGCCTGGCATGAAAGAGGGCTTTCGTCAGGCGATGGCCTGGCTGCACACCTGGGCCGGGCTGCTGTTCGGCTGGTTGCTGTTCGCGATTTTCCTGACCGGGACGCTGGCGTATTTCAAAGATGAAATCAGCCACTGGATGCAGCCGGAAATCCCTGCGCGATCGGTGAGTGCCGAGACCAGCCTGGCGCTGGCCCAGGATTATCTGCAGCAACACGCGGCTGGCGCCTCACGTTGGCTGATCGATCTGCCAGATGCCCGTGATCCCGGTCTTACCGTGCGCTGGCAGGCCGCGCCGGCGAAGCCCGGCGAGCGCGGGCGCTTCGAATCGAAAACCCTTGATGCGCAAACCGGCGCAGAAGTGCAGGGCCGCGACAGCATGGGCGGCGAGTTCTTCTACCGTTTCCACTTCCAGTTGCAAATGCCTTATCCGTGGGGCCGTTGGCTGGCGACCATTGCCGCGATGGTGATGTTCGTTGCGCTGATCACCGGGATCATCACCCACAAGAAAATCTTCAAGGACTTCTTCACCTTCCGCCCGCGCAAGGGCCAGCGCTCCTGGCTCGACGGGCATAACGCGGTGGGTGTGCTGGTGTTGCCGTTTCACCTGATGATCACCTACAGCAGCCTGGTGATTTTCATGTCGATGGTCATGCCGGCGAGCATCGTTGCGTCTTACGGCAGTGACGTGCGCACGTTTTATGACGAGGTTTTCCCGGCCTCGAAAACACCCGAGCGCGCCGCTATCGCTGCGCCGTTGGCGGCCATGGCGCCGCTGTTGAGCAAGGCCCGCGAGCAATGGTCGGGCGGCCACACGGCGCGCCTTTCCGTGAGCAATCCGGGCGATGCCAATGCGACGGTGGTGCTGTCCCGTGCCGGCGACCGTGTGGTGCATGATTTCGGCCGCGCCGTGACCTTCAACGGTGTGACCGGGCAGATGCTCGGCAGCACACCGGACCAGCCGCTGGCGATGGCGGTGGGTGGCGCGTTCTATGGTTTGCACATGGGCCACTTCGCCGGGCCGGTCTTGCGCTGGCTGTACTTCATCTGCGGGCTGGCCGGCACGGCAATGATTGGCACCGGGCTAGTGATCTGGCTGGGCAAGCGTCAACTCAAACACGCCAAGAGCGGTGTGATGCCGTTCGAGTTGCGGCTGGTGGAAGTGCTGAATATCGCCAGCATGGCCGGGCTGGTGTCTGCGGTGGCGGTGTTTTTCCTGGCCAATCGTCTGTTGCCGGTGAGCCTTGCCGAACGTGCAGATTGGGAGGTGAACGCGTTCTTCATGGCCTGGGGCTTGAGCGTGCTGCACGCGATGTTGCGACCGGGGCGCAAAGCCTGGGTTGAGCAGCTTGTTTTCGGTGCTGCGCTGTTTGTTGCGGTGCCGCTGATCAATGCGCTGACCACCCCTTGGAACCTCGGCGTGGCTTTGATGCAGAGCGATTGGGCGTTGGCCGGTTTTGATCTGACCTGCCTCGCCACAGGTCTGTTTCTGGCGTGGGCCGCGTGGAAAATGCAGCGTGCTGGCAACACCGTCAGTATTAAAAAGCCCCGCCGCGAACAGGCCCGGCCGATCACCCTTGAACAAGGGGCGAACTGATGCTCTTGCCCTTGTTGCTCACCTACACCGGATTCACCGCGTTGTGCCTGTCGATGCCTCGTCACCACGATGAATTGCTCGGTCACAAACCGTCCACGCGTCGCCGCCAGGGCCTGAAAGTCGGCGGATGGTTATTGCTGTGTTTGTCGCTTTGGGCGGCGGTGAAGGCCAATGGCTGGAGCTTCGGTCTGGTCGACTGGTTCGCCGTGCTGATGCTCAGTGCCCTGGCGTTGGTATTGTTGCTGCCGTATCGCCCGCGTTTCGCATTGGCGCTGGCCGGGTTCAGTCTGCTGGCCAGCCCGGTCGCCGCATGGGCGCAGTGCTGAAGTGCTGATCGATCTGCCACCGGAATCCCGCGACGACGAGCCGCGTGGGGCGCGTGCGCATTTTCTTCAGGTGTTCCTGTCCCAGCGTTCGCAAATGGAAGCGCTGGTGAACCGGCGCGTCGGTTGCCGGGCGACGGCGGCGGATCTGGTCCAAGATCTGTTTCTGCGTTTCTGGCGGCGACCGCTGGTGCAGGTCGAAGAACTCAGCACCTATCTGCTGCGCTGCGCCGGCAACATCGCCATCGATCATCTGCGCAGCGAAGGCACACGCACGCGCGTCAACGAAGGCTGGCAACCGGAGGCGCCGGACAGCCACGGCAGCGAACCGCAAGCGGCGCTGGAAGCGGGCAATGATCTGAAGCATGTCGAAGCGGCGTTGCGCGCCTTGCCCGAGCGCACCCGGCAAATCTTTTTGCTCAATCGCATCCACGGTCGCAAATACGCGGACATCGCCAAAGCCATGGGCCTGTCCCAAAGTGCCGTGGAAAAACATATGATGCGCGCCCTCGAGGCCTGCAAGGCCAGCCTGCGCGAACCCGCGCCACGCCTGCCAGGGAAAGCACCGTGAAGCCATCCGACTCCGTCATCCCCACGCCCGCGCAAGAGCAGGCCGCGTTTGCCTGGCTGAGCCTGTTGCATGATCGGCCGAGTGCCGGCGATCAACTGACCTTCAGCCAATGGCTGCGCGCTGATCCGGCGCATGCCGAAGCGTATGCGCAGGCGCAAGTGCTCTGGGAATTGAGCGAAGGCCCGGCGCGAACGCTGGCCGATGAAGAAGCCTCGGCGTTGCAGGGCTACCTCGATGCGATGGATCGCCCACGTCGTCCAGCGCCGTTGCGGTGGTCGGGCGCGCTGGCGATGGCGGCATGCCTGTTGCTGATGGTCAGCCTCGGTACAGGCTGGCAGCCGCAGCGCTGGATCGATGATCTGGGCGCCGATTACGTTTCGGCGCCGGGTGAAATTCGCACCGTGACACTGGCCGATCAATCGCAAGTAACGCTGGATGGCGACAGTGCGATTGCTGTGGATTTCAGCCGTGGCGAGCGGCATGTCCAGCTACGCCGTGGTGCCGGTTTTTTCACGGTTACGCACACCGGCGAGCCGTTTGTGGTCGAGGCCGAGAAAGGTCAGGCGCGGGTGCTCGGCACGCAATTCGAAGTGCGACTGCAACCGCATGGCGCGCAGGTCACGGTGTTGTCCGGGCGCGTTGGTGTGACGGCGGATCGTGATGGCGAACAACAGATTCTCACCGCCGGCCAGCAAGTTGCTTACGCTGAAGGCACGGCAGAAAAACTTCATGCGGTGGACAGTGAGGCGCAGTTGGCATGGCGTCAGGGCTGGCTGACGTATTACAAGTCGACGCTGGCCGATGTGGTCGAGGATCTGCGCCGTTATTACCCCGGGCGAATAGTGTTGCTCAACGATGAGCTGGCGGCGCGCAAGGTCAGTGGCAGTTTTCCGAGCAAGGATCCACAAGCGGTGTTGAGTTCTCTGCAAGGAGTGATGGGGTTTGAGCAGCATCAGGTGTTGGGGCATCTGATTATTTTGCGTTGAGGCAAAGTCAAAAGATCGCAGCCTTCGGCAGCTCCTACAGGGATCGCATTCCAATTTAGGAGCTGCCGAAGGCTGCGATCTTTTGATCTGCAAAAATATTTTCGGATTTGTGGTGAGGTAAACCCGAGCCCCATCCGTGTAGTGACTGAAACTGCGATTCATTCGCATCCGTTGCGGTTCTACACAGGTCATTGAGTCATGAAGTCCAGGGCAAAATCGGGTTCGGTCAAACAGTGGTTGGGCGTGTCGGCATTGAGTTTTTCGGCATTGGCATTGCTGCCGATAAGCGTGTCTCTGGCCGCTGAAACTACCAGCAGCCAGGCGCAAAAGCAGTTCAGTTTTTCCCTGGCCGCCAAGCCGCTGCCGCAAGCCTTGAGCGACTTCAGCCGCGTCACCGGGCAAAGTGTGGTCTACACCGACGAAGCGCCGTACGGCCTCACGGCGCCAGCAGTCAATGGCCAGATGAGTGCCGAGCAAGCGCTGCAACGACTGCTGAGTGGCTCTGGCCTGAACTTCCGCCGCACCGATAGCCACACGCTGGCGCTGGAGCCAAAACCGACCGAAGGTGCGCTGAACCTCGGCGCCACGACCATCACTTCGATGCGCGACGAGTCGATGAGCTACCAGCCGCCGGAAACCAGTTCGGTGATGCGCTCTTCGGCCTCGCTTCAGGAAACCCCACAGACCGTCAACGTCATCCCGGCGCAAGTCATCCGCGATCAGGCGCCGCGCAATCTGGATGACGCGCTGGCCAATGTCAGCGGCATCACCCAGGGCAACACCTTGGGCAGCACTCAGGATTCGGTGATGACCCGCGGTTTCGGTGACAACCGTAACGGCTCGATCATGCGCGACGGCATGCCGATCGTGCAGGGGCGTGGCATGAACGCCACGGTGGATCGCGTCGAAGTGCTCAAAGGCCCGGCCTCGTTGCTCTACGGGATTCAAGACCCGGGTGGCGTGGTCAACCTGGTCAGCAAGAAACCTGAACTGACTCAATACAATGCCCTGACCTTGCGCGGTTCGACCTACGGCGACGGCAAGAATGGCAGCGGCGGCACGCTCGACAGTACCGGCCCGTTGGGCGATTCCGGGCTGGCCTATCGCATGGTGCTCGACCACGAAGATGAAGATTACTGGCGCAACTTCGGTACCCACCGTGAAACCCTGATCGCGCCGTCGCTGGCCTGGTTTGGCGAGAGCACCAAGCTGTTGTTCGCCTACGAGCACCGCGAATTTCTCACGCCGTTCGACCGTGGCACGCTGATCGATCCACGCACCAATCACCCGCTGGATATCTCGCGCAAGGAGCGTCTGGACGAGCCGTTCAACAACATGGAAGGCCGCTCGGACCTGTATCACTTTGAAGCTGATCACGAGCTCAACGACGACTGGAAAGCGCACTTCGGTTACAGCTGGAACCGCGAAACCTACGACGCCAGCCAAGTCCGCGTGACGGCCATCGACACCAACAAGGGCACGCTGACCCGCAGCATGGACGGCACACAGAACGCGATCAGCACTGACCGTTTCACCACCGCCAGTCTTGAAGGCAAGGTCAAAGTGCTGGGCATGCAGCATGATCTGGTGTTCGGCGTTGATGACGAGTACCGCAAGATCTACCGCGAGGACTTGATCCGGCAGAAAAGCCTGACCACGTTCAGCTACCTCAATCCGGTGTACGGCCGCGAAGTCGCCGGCACCACCGTCAGCGCCCCCGACAGCGCGCAGACCGATGAACTGCGCAGTGATTCGGTGTTCATGCAGGACTCGATTCACCTCAACGACCAGTGGATTCTGGTCGCCGGCGGGCGTTTCCAGGAATACGACCAGTACGCCGGCAAAGGCGTGCCGTTCAAGGCCAACACCGACAGCAACGGCCAGAAGTTCGTCCCGCGCGCAGGTCTGGTGTATCGCTACACCGACGCCTTGTCGTTCTACGGCAGCTACACCGAATCGTTCAAGCCCAACTCAACCATCGCCCCGCTGAGCGGCAGCAGCACCGTGCTCGACGGCAGCATCGCGCCGGAAGAAGCCAAGTCGTGGGAGCTGGGCGCGCGCCTGGACATGCCGGGGCGTGTGACCGGTAACATCGCGTTGTTCGACATCAAGAAGCGCAACGTGCTGGTGGCCAATTCCGAAGGCCCGACGACGATTTACAGCGCCGCCGGCGAGGTTCGTTCGCGCGGTCTGGAAATGGACCTGACCGGTCAGCTAAGTGACCATTGGAGCATGATCGGCAGCTACGCCTACACCGATGCCGAAGTGACCGAAGACCCGGATTACAAAGGCAAGCGCCTGCAAAACGTGGCGAAGAACTCCGGTTCGTTGTCGGCGGTGTATGACTTCGGCAGCGTGATCGGCGGCGACCAGTTGCGCGTCGGTGCCGGGGCGCGTTATGTCGGGGAACGTGCGGGTAACGCGGTGAATGATTTTGATCTGCCGAGTTATACCGTGGCCGATGCGTTTGCCACGTACGACACCAGGGTTGAGGGGCAGAAGGTCAAGTTTCAGCTGAATGTGAAGAACCTGTTTGATCGCACGTATTACACCTCGGCGGCGAGCCGGTTCTTTGTGTCGATGGGGGATGCGCGGCAGGTTTCGCTGTCTAGCACTTTGGAGTTTTAGGGCAAGATCAAAAGCCCCTCACCCTAACCCTCTCCCCGAGGGAGAGGGGACTGACCGTGGGATATTCGAGAGATACACCGACCTGAAAGTAATGCTTGGAATCCATAATCGACTCGATCATTCAGGTCGATGTACAACGCCAGACACCGCGGTCGGCTCCCTCTCTTTGGGGGAGAGGGGACTGACCGGGGGATATTCCTGAGGTACACCGACTTGAACGTGATGCTTTGAATCCATAATCGATTCGGTGTTTCAGGTCGATGTACAACGCCAGACACCTCGGCCGGCCCCCTCTCCCTCCGGGAGAGGGCTGGGGTGAGGGGGAGAGGGGCTCAACGCAAAAACGCCTGCCGATACTCCCCCGGCGTCCCGCCCAAAACCTGCTTGAACCGATTAGTGAAATGACTGGCACTGGCAAACCCGCACGCCAGTGCAATCTCACCCAACGGCAACGCCGTCCCGCGCAACAACTCCCGCGCCCGGCTCAAGCGTCGCGCCAGCACGTATTGGTGCGGCGGCAGGCCGAAACTCGTGCGAAACATCCGCGCAAAGTGGTATTCCGACAGGGCACACAACCCGGCCAATTGTCCGAGGCTGATCGGCTCGGCCAACTGAGTGTCGATAAGATCCACCAGTTGCCGACGCTGGTGCGGCGCCAATCCGCCCTTCAAACGCAGACCCTGACGCGCGCCAACCTGACTGAGCAAGGTATGGGTGATCAATTCATGGGCGAGGCTGCTGGTCAGCAAGCGTTCGGCAGGTTCGTCCCAATTCAGCGTCAGCAACTGCCGGAAGCGCTGCGCCTGTTGTGGATCTTCGAGAAACGTCTGCTCGCGCAACTGCATCTCACGCGGTTCGCGATCGAGCAACGTGACGCAACCGAGGGCAAATTGTTCGGCGCTGAAATACAGATGCGCCAAGCGGATATCACCGTTGATCACCCAGCCTGACTCGTGATCGGCCGGGAGGATGCACAGCTTGTCCGGCCCGCCTTTCTGCCCGGGTTGATCGCGACGGAAGGTGCCGGTGCCACCGGCGATGTAGCAGGACAGGGTGTGATGGCTCGGCGCTTCATAATCCTGCGCATCGTGGTGGTTGGTCCACAAAGCGGCAGACAAGCCGTCGCCGAGCTCGGCGCTGTGCACAAGACGTGCGTTCGGCGAGCTGTTTAGCGCTTGAAAGACTTGCAGGGTATCGATGGCGGCCATGATCGGTTCTCTTCAACGCCTTGCATCCTACTCCGTAGGCGCCGCGCTGCCAGCCTGCCGCCAGACAAAAGCGCAAGATTCTGCAAGCGCGCAAACCGGGCTCGGGCAGACACTCAAGGCCTATCGAGGAGTGTCGCCATGAACCTGTCGTTGTATTTGTTGACCGTGCTGATCTGGGGCACCACCTGGATTGCCCTGAAATGGCAACTGGGCGTGGTGGCGATTCCCGTATCGATCGTTTATCGCTTCGGCCTCGCCGCGCTGGTGCTGTTTGCGCTGTTGCTGCTCAGCCGTCGTCTGCAACCGATGAACCGTCGCGGGCATCTGATCTGCGTGGCTCAGGGCTTGTGTCTGTTCTGCGTCAACTTCATGTGCTTCCTGACCGCCAGTCAGTGGATTCCCAGTGGTCTGGTCGCGGTAGTGTTTTCGACCGCAACGTTGTGGAACGCGCTGAATGCGCGGGTGTTCTTCGGCCAGCGCATTGCGCGCAATGTGCTGATGGGCGGTGCGTTGGGCCTGTTTGGCCTGGGCATGCTGTTCTGGCCGGAACTGGCGGGGCATCAGGCTAGTCCGCAAACCTTGCTCGGTCTCGGCCTGGCGTTGTGCGGCACGTTGTGTTTTTCGGCTGGCAACATGCTCTCGAGCCTGCAGCAGAAGGCCGGCCTCAAACCGCTGACCACCAATGCCTGGGGTATGGCCTACGGCGCGGCGATGCTGTCGGTGTGGTGTCTGGTCAAAGGTATTCCGTTCGATATGGATTGGAGTCCGCGTTACGTCGGTGCGCTGCTCTATCTGGTGATTCCCGGTTCGGTCATCGGCTTCACCGCGTATCTCACGCTGGTCGGGCGCATGGGTCCGGAGCGTGCGGCTTACTGCACCGTGCTGTTTCCGGTCGTGGCGCTGAACGTCTCGGCTTTTGCTGAAGGTTATCAGTGGACAGCGCCGGCGCTGGTCGGTCTGGTGTTAGTGATGCTGGGCAATGTGTTGGTGTTCCGCAAACCCAAGGTGGTCGTGGCGCCAGTACAGGGAAAGTTGGCTTGAAATAAACGAGCGCTGAACTTCAGCGCTCGACTTTCAAGGTGATGTAAATCATTACCGGGAAGATGAAATCAACGATATGTCGCGCCCAGTCCTTGGCATTCCATGATTGCGAAGTGTCCATGTCGAACCATTCCACACCCACGGTTTGCAAACAGACGTAATAAATGAAGATCGCCGCCAGTATGCCCATGATCGAGAACTTTTTTGCCTCGTGGAATACTTCTGCGGACGCATTTATGTGGCGATATAGCTGATACGTGCCTATCAGGCACAGCACGGTATACGTGACTTCCAGCGTGATGATGAACCAGTAGATCCGGTGATGGATCATCGGTGATTCAATGGCTCGGTACTTGATGGTTTCACTGGCCGTGGTGGTGTCCATACTCAGGATATGCGCCACGTAGGTGTAGTTTGAATTGTAGTCGGTAAAGTTGTGGATCATCACCAGCACGCCAAAGAAGCTGATGTAAGCCATTAATATGACTTTGCTGTAACGAATGAGTTTGTCGGTTGTCAGGGTGTTCAAGGTATTGGCTCTCCATAGCGTTTGTCGATTATTCGACAGGCAGGCAGAGCTTATAATGCTGTTGTTTGATTGGCTTTTTTGTTCAATTTCAAGTTGTGTAAAGCATAACTAACGGGCAAGTGCGATAACGCACTTGCCCGTGTTTTTTTATCCGCGCCAGACTTGCGGGTTGACCAGATCCTGCGGGCGTTCGCCGAGCAGGGCACTACGCAGATTGGCCAGCGCACGATTGGCCATGGCTTCGCGGGTTTCATTCGTCGCCGAGCCGATGTGCGGCAATGTCACGGCGTTTTTCAGCTGGAACAGAGGCGATTCGGCTAGCGGTTCTTTTTCGTAGACATCCAGGCCAGCGCCACGAATGCGCTTGTTTTGCAGGGCTTCGATCAACGCCGGTTCATCGACGACCGGGCCACGTGAGATGTTCACCAGGATGGCGTCGGGTTTCATCAGCGCCAGTTCGCGATGGCTGATCAGGTGGCGGGTCTTGTCGCTGAGCGGCACCACCAGGCAGACGAAATCGGCTTCGGCGAGCAGTTGATCGAGGCTGCGAAATTGCGCGCCGAGTTCCTGTTCCAGTTCGGTCTTGCGGCTGTTGCCGCTGTAGATAATCGGCATGTTGAAACCGAAGCGGCCACGGCGGGCGACGGCGGCGCCGATGTTGCCCATGCCGACAATGCCGAGGGTTTTACCGTGGACGTCACAGCCGAACAGTGGGGCGCCGACGCTGGCTTGCCACTGGCCGGCCTTGGTCCAGGCGTCGAGTTCGGCGACGCGGCGGGCGCTGCTCATGATCAGGGCGAAGGCGAGGTCGGCGGTGCTTTCGGTGAGCACGTCGGGGGTGTTGGTGAGCATGATCCCGCGTTGGTTGAAGTAGTCGAGGTCGTAGTTGTCGTAGCCGACGGAGACGCTGGAGACCACTTCGAGTTTTGCGGCGTTTTCCAGTTGTGCCCGGCCGAGTTTGCGGCCGACGCCGATGAGGCCGTGGGCGTGGGGCAGGGCTTCGTTGAATTGGGCGTTGATGTCGCCGGCTTTTGGGTTGGGGACGATGACGTCGAACTCTTGCTGCAGGTGTTCGATCATGGGTGGGGTGATGCGGCTGAAGGCCAGGACAGTCTTTTTCATCGTTGTTGGCTCTTGTTCGGGCTTGATACCAAGCACGCTAACATTTCTGGCTCGGGGTTGTCTTGGCGGCCTCTGGGCCGACCATGTTGTGGGTGTGCTTGGTGAATATCCGTTGCTGCGGTAACGGCGGCTTAGGGTTCCGCCCTGACGGCGGGTCACCTTTTCCAAACGCCGAAAAGGTAACCGAAAAGGCTTGCTCCTACGTGCGGCCCGCTCGCTGGGGCTCGGGATTCCTTCGCTGCGGGATCGATCCGGGCGCAGCGCCTACGGTTTGCTTCGCTGCACCTCCTCTCGCTGTGTTTGGCTTCGCCAAACGGTCGCTGCGCTCCCACGCCCGGATCAATCCCTCCACTCAGCCTTCCGACGTCGCCCGTGGATCAAGAGCAAGATCAAGAGCAGGCGAGCTGACACTCGGCCTATTGAGTGGTGAAGAGCGGGGCGTGGTCGGCTTTGGATTTGTGGGCATTTCAAAATTTGAGTTCGACTCGGTATTTCACGTCGGTGTAACTCGCCCAAACACCTCGGTCAGTCCCCTCTCCCTTTGGGAGAGGGTTAGGGTGAGGGGCTCTTAGTTGTGTGCCGGGGATTTCGGGATTTCGTGGTTATCCAGCACGCGATTCACCGCCAGTTCGGCGAGCATGATGATCTGCTGAATCGCCAGGATCGTCCGTCGTTGCGGCAGGTCGATGTAGGCGGCGATGTCGCTGGTCATCAGGCTGGCTTGTGCCAGTGATTCGCAGGCGTGGACCAGCAGGCTTTCGCTGTACTGTTCGGGGGAGATCTGAAACACGGTGGCTTTGGGGAAGCGGTATCAACATTGGCTGATACCTGCTTGTGTCCGCACTTGGGTCAGACTTTGCGATCTACCTTTACACCTCGATAGTTTCAAGGCCTTTGACATCAATCTGACCATCATGAACTTGATGCAGCTCATTTGTGTCGAAATCTACAAAACTGAAGTTGAAGGCTGCCTTGAAAATGCCTTTGGCAATGTTGAACTCTTCTACAACAATGAACCCTGCATTTTTAGCGCTTGTATAGCCTTTTGTATGTGAGCCTGACGTATATGAAAATCTGAACGGAGAGGGAAAGTGCTCCGTGCTGAATTCATTCCTCCCAAGCTTAATATTTGCGTCAAAAGTGAGGTTGATAGTGAATGAGGTGGTAGAGGATTTTTGGTAAGTTGCTTTTAGCGCGACTATCTTGTTATCGGTAATAAAATGGTCGGGTTTTCCTTCGAACTTGTCGGTGATATAGTCTTTGTTTAGTTTGGCAATTACAGTGCCTTCACCTGATTTCTTAAGTTTGTCGAGTTCCAGATCTTTAATGGACATGTCTTGCTCCTTCAAGGTTAGGTTGGTGTGACGACATCCATTGTTCGGCTAAAGCGATAAAATGGGCACTGTCAGATCTGACAGGTCTAATATATCGATTGGCTATTAAAAATTAATCGGAAGATGATTTTTGGAACTTGATTGCCCACTTCATGTTTGCGGCCATTGGACAATGCTTAATTGCGTCAGGCCGTCATCCGGCATCATTCAAGGGAGAGGGAGCCGATTTCTGAGCCTTTCAGAGTTTGAATTCGACTCGGTATTTCACGTCGGTGTAACTCGCCCAAACACCTCGGTCAGTGCCCTCTCCCTCCGGGAGAGGGTTAGGGTGAGGGGCTTTTAGCTGTGTGCCGGGGATTGCGGGATTTCGTGGTTATCCAGCACTCGATTCACCGCCAGTTCGGCGAGCATGATGATCTGCTGAATCGCCAGAATCGTGCGCCGTTGCGGCAGGTCGATGTAGGCGGCGATGTCGCTGGTCATCAGGCTGGCCTGGGCCAGGGATTCGCAGGCGTGAACCAGCAGGCTTTCGCTGTCCTGCTCGGGGGCGACCTGGAACATGGTGCTGGGTTTGTGGAAGCGCAGGGTTAACGCGTTGGGTTTTAGGTAGTGGTCGAGGGCGCGCTCGGCGGCTTCGTGGAATTTCTTCGAGCCGGGGAATTCGTAGGGGGTGGTGTCTTCCGCTACAGGCGGATTGGGACTGTGTTTGATCATGGCAATATCCTTTTAAAGAGATGGAGCTGCCATGTTTCGTTTTCCAGGCGAAAGGGGTGGCAGCTGTACGCGGACTGGAAAAAACCGGCAAAGGATCAAACCCGGCAGACCCGAAGGTCTCCCACGTACAGCCGCCATAACAAAACTTCGGCGCCGAAAAAACGCGGCATTATGTCATGTGCTGTGATCCTGCGGGTTTTCCAGACCCGGTCGCTGATGCGTCAGCGACACCCAAATCCTAGCCAGCGCACTTCCGACGGACAACCGTCAAAACCTGTCGGAAAGATCCGTGAAATCCCCGTTCTGTAGGAGCTGCCGTAGGCTGCGATCTTTTGATTTTTAAACAGCAAGATCAAAAGATCGCAGCCTGCGGCAGCTCCTACACGTTTCGTGGTGTGTTGAAAATCAGTTGGCGACGCGCGCGCCGGCGAGGCTGCCGCTTAATTCGTAAGCGGCCAATTCGGCCTGGTGGGCGGCGAGAATCTCTGGCAACGACCCACGCAAATACTCAACCCACGTCTTGATCTTCGCATCCAGATATTGCCGCGAAGGGTAGATCGCATACAGGTTCAGTTCTTGCGAGCGATAGTTCGGCATGACCCGCACCAGCGTGCCGTTGCGCAAACCTTCGATCGCCGCATACACCGGCAGCACGCCCACCCCCATGCCGCTGGTGATCGCGGTTTTCATCGCGTCGGCGGAGTTCACCAGAAACGGCGAGCTGTTGATGGTGACCATTTCCTGGCCTTCCGGGCCGTCGAAGGCCCACTTCTCCAACGGAATCACCGGGCTGACCAGGCGCAGGCAGGCGTGGTTGAGCAGGTCGCTGGGTTTTTGCGCGGCGCCGTTGGCTTTCACGTAGGCCGGTGAGGCGCAGACGATGCTGTAGGTGATGCCCAGCCGTTGCGAAACAAAACCCGAATCCGGCAATTCGCTGGCGAGCACGATGGACACGTCGTAGCCCTCGTCGAGCAGGTCCGGCACGCGGTTGGCCAGGGTCAGGTCGAAGGTGACGTCCGGGTGGGTTTTGCGGTAGCGGGCGATGGCGTCGATGACGAAGTGCTGGCCGATGCCGGTCATGGTGTGCACTTTCAATTGCCCGGCCGGGCGCGCGTGGGCGTCGCTGGCCTCGGCTTCGGCTTCTTCGACGTAGGCCAGAATCTGCTCGCAGCGCAGCAGGTAGCGTTTGCCCGCTTCGGTCAGGGCGATGCGCCGCGTGGTGCGGTTGAGCAAGCGGGTTTGCAGGTGGGCTTCCAGGTTGGAGACCGCGCGCGAGACGTTGGCGGTGGTGGTGTCGAGTTGCACGGCGGCGGCAGTGAAGCTGCCGGCTTCGGCGACACAACTGAAGGCGCGCATGTTTTGCAAAGTGTCCATGGGGTGCTCTCAAGGGAGATGGCAAATTGTGACACGAAGTTTCGGGGGCTGAGACCCCAGACTTAAGGATTATCTCGTTAACCGTAACAAAGATTCACAGAAATCCCAGCTTATCGCCGTACAGGGCGTTCCATAGAATTGCGCCGATCCCTGTAGGAGCTGCCGCAGGCTGCGATCTTTTGGTTTTGTTTTAAGGGAATCAAGATCAAAAGATCGCAGCCTGCGGCAGCTCCTACATGGGTCCTCGATCTACCCCCTTCTCAGGAATTCGCAGCTGTGCCGCGTCGCATCAACAGAGCGCTTTTGCCGCTCAGTGTTCTGGCTTTTACCCTGGTTCTTGGCGGCTGCATCTCAACGGACGGAATTGCTCCACAAGGCATGGCAATGGAGGCCAACTCGCTGGCCACCGACGATGCCATTGCTCACGCCGCCCGTGACGCCAACTGGCCCACCGCGCAATGGTGGCAAGCCTACGGCGACCCGCAACTCAATCGCTGGATCGACCTCGCCGTGCAGGGCAGCCCGAGCATGGCCATGGCCGCTGCGCGGGTGCGTCAGGCCAAAGCCTTGGCCGGTGTCGCCGAATCCGCCGAGTCATTGCAAATCAATGGCGAGTCGACCCTCAAACGCCACAACTGGCCGACCGATCAGTTCTACGGCCCCGGCGAGTTGGCCAACACCACCACCTGGGACAACAACGCCGCATTGGGTTTCAGCTACGCCCTCGACCTTTGGGGCCGTGAAAGCAACGCCAGCGAACGTGCGGTGGATCTGGCGCATATGAGCGCGGCCGAGGCGCGGTTGGCGCAGCTTGAATTGCAGAACAACATCGTCCGCGCCTACATCGAACTGTCGCTGCATTACGCCCAACGCGACATCGTTGCGGCGACGCTTAAGCAGCAACAGCAGATTCTCGATCTGGCGCAAAAACGTCTGAATGGTGGGATCGGCACACATTTCGAAGTCAGCCAGGCTGAAACGCCGTTGCCGGAAACCCATCGGCAAATCGATGCGCTAGATGAGGAGATTGCCCTCAGTCGCAATCAGCTTGCCGCTCTGGCGGGTAAAGGGCCAGGCGAGGGCGCGCAGTTGCAGCGTCCGACGCTGTCGCTCGCTGCTGCGTTGAAACTACCGTCGGCTCTGCCCGCCGAATTGCTCGGTCAGCGGCCGGACGTGGTCGCCAGTCGCTGGCAAGTCGCGGCGCAGGCGCGCGGTATCGACGTCGCTCACGCCGGGTTTTACCCCAACGTCGATCTGGTCGGCAGCCTCGGCTACATGGCGACCGGCGGTGGCGCGCTGGAGTTTTTGACCGGCAAGAAACTCAACTACAACGTCGGCCCGGCGATCTCTTTGCCGATCTTCGACGGTGGCCGACTGCGTGCCGAACTCGGTGAAGCCTCCGCTGGTTACGACATCGCCGTGGCGCACTACAACCAGACGCTGGTGAATGCGCTGAAGAATATTTCCGATCAGTTGATCCGCCGCGAGTCGATGGACAAGCAGCAAGGCTTCGCCGCCGAATCGGTTGCCACGGCGCAGAAGACTTACGACATCGCGATGATCGCTTATCAGCGCGGCCTCACCGATTACCTCAACGTGCTCAATGCGCAGACGTTGCTGTTCAAACAGCAGCAGGTGCAGCAGCAGGTGCAGGCGGCGCGGTTGACTGCGCATGCCGAGTTGGTGACTGCGCTGGGTGGTGGCCTCGGGGCTGGCAACGACGTGCCGACTGCTGAGAAAACCCTAGCGCCGAAAACCCCGGTTCTCCTGCATTGAACACACATCAAATTGTAGGAGTGAGCCTGCTCGCGATAGCGGTGTATCAGTCAACAGAAATGTTGGATGTAAAATCGCCATCGCGAGCAGGCTCACTCCTACAGGGATCGCGTCTTGCCTGAATTCTTGAGCACAATTAAATGACCCCCTTGCCCGCACCACTGCGCTGGCTCTACTCCCTGGAATGGCGCCGTGGTTTTTTCGACTGGGCGCGCAGCGATGGCGTGACCTGGGTCTACATCTTCAAGGTGTTGATCGCCGCATTCCTCACGCTGTGGCTGGCCATGCGTCTGGAATTGCCGCAACCGCGCACGGCGATGATCACTGTGTTTATCGTCATGCAACCGCAGAGCGGCCAGGTGTTTGCCAAGAGTTTCTATCGCTTCCTCGGCACCCTCGCGGGGTCGGCGATGATGGTCACGCTGATCGCATTATTTGCGCAGAACACCGAGCTGTTTCTTGGCTCGCTGGCGATCTGGGTTGGCATCTGCTCGGCCGGTGCTGCGCGCTGCCGTAACTTTCGCGCTTACGGTTTTGTCCTTGCTGGCTATACAGCCGCGATGGTCGGGCTGCCGGCGCTGGCGCACCCGGACGGAGCGTTCATGGCGGCGGTCTGGCGGGTGCTGGAGATCTCGTTGGGGATTCTCTGCTCGACCCTGATCAGCGCCGCGATCCTGCCGCAAACCGCCAGCGCGGCGATGCGCAACGCCTTGTATCAGCGTTTCGGTGTGTTCGCGTTGTTCGTCACCGATGGCTTGCGCGGGCGCAGCAAGGCCGAGTCTTTCGAGGCGAGCAATGTGCGCTTCATTGCTGAAGCCGTGGGGCTGGAAGGGCTGCGCAGCGTGACCGTGTTCGAAGACCCGCACATGCGTCGGCGTAACGGTCGACTAAGTCGGTTGAACAGCGAATTCATGGGCATCACTACGCGCTTCAACGCCCTGCATCAATTGCTCGAGCGCTTGCGCGGCAATGGCGAAGAACACGTTGTCGCCGCGATCAAACCGGGCCTGCAGGATCTCGCCGAAGTGCTCGACGGCTTCAGTGGCCGCGCTCTGACCAGCCCCGATGCCGGCCGTTTGGCGACCGCACTGGCGAGCTACAAGGAAGGCCTGCCGGCCCGCGTGCGCAGCCTGCGCGCGATCTTTCAGGACACCGAGCCGAGCGAAGCCGAACAACTGGATTTCCACACCGCTTACGAACTGCTTTATCGCTTCGTCGACGACTTGCACAGTTATGCACAGACCCACGCGTCATTGGCCGATCACCGCCACGAACGCGAGCGTTGGGACGAACCATTTACCCCGCAAACCAATTGGTGGGCCGCCGCTGCGTCGGGCATTCGCGCCTCGTTCATTCTCATCGTGCTGGGCAGTTACTGGGTCGCCACCGCCTGGCCAAGCGGCGCGACGATGACGCTGATCGCTGCCGCCACCGTGGGCCTCTCGGCTGCTACGCCGAACCCGAAACGCATGGCGTTCCAGATGGCGTGCGGAACCTTCCTCGGTGCCCTGATCGGCTTCGTCGAGATGTTTTTCATCTTCCCGTGGATCGATGGTTTCCCGCTGCTGTGCGTGATGCTCGCGCCGGTGATCGTGCTCGGCTCGTTCCTCACCTCGCGGCCGCAATACGCCGGGGTCGGCCTCGGTTTGCTGATCTTCTTCAGCACCGGTTCGGTGCCGGACAACCTGACCATCTACAACCCTTACACCTTTATCAACGACTACATCGCCATGGTCATGGGCATGCTGGTCTGTGCCGCTGCCGGTGCAATTATTCTGCCGCCGAACAGCCGCTGGTTGTGGAAGCGTCTGGAGCAGGATCTGCGCGGGCAAGTGGTCTACGCGATCAGCGGCAAACTGAAAGGTCTGGCCTCGAGTTTCGAGAGCCGCACACGTGATCTGTTGCATCAGGCTTACGGCCTCGCGGCCGGTCAGCCGAAAGTGCAGAAGAACCTGCTGCGCTGGATGTTCGTGGTACTGGAAGTCGGCCACGCGATCATCGAGTTGCGCAAGGAACAGGCGATCCTGCCGGTGCACCCGGCCTATGCCGAGTCGCAGCCGTGGCGCCAGGCGATCCGCGTGATGGGCCGCGCGCTGGTGCGACTGTTTCTGCAACCAAACTCCAGCAATCTTGAGCGCGCATTGGTCGCGGTTGACCACGCAATCAGCCGCGTCGCAGCCACCGATGAGCCGTTCGCCCCACACTTCGATACCTCGGCATTGCGGCGGGTGAAGAGCTATCTGCACTTCATCCGTACCTCGCTGCTCGACCCGCAATCACCGCTCGCTGCCTACGCCATCGCCAAGCCCGAAGGACTTGCCCATGCCTCGTGAAATCGCCTTCCACGGCGTGTACATGCCGACCATGACCTTGATGTTTTTTATCGCTGCGGCACTGGCCTGGGCGGTGGACCGGTTCCTGTCCGGGTTCGATCTGTACCGTTTTTTCTGGCACCCGGCGCTGCTGCGTCTGAGTCTGTTTACCTGTCTGTTCGGCGCCATGGCGCTGACTGTCTACCGTTGAGAACGTTCTGATGAAAAAGTTTTTCAGCCTGCTCGCGACCCTGCTGGTGCTGGCCCTGGCGTTGTGGATCGGCCGCACGTTGTGGGAGCACTACATGAACACGCCGTGGACCCGCGATGGCCGGGTTCGCGCCGACATCATCAACGTCGCCGCCGACGTTACCGGTGAAGTGATCGACGTGCCGGTGCGCGACAACCAACTGGTGAAGAAGGGTGATCTGTTGATGCAGATCGACCCCGAGCATTACCGCATCGCGGTGAAACAGGCGCAGTCGCTGGTCGCCTCGCGCAAGTCGACGTGGGAGATGCGCAAGGTCAACGCCCATCGCCGCGCCGATCTGGACAACCTGGTGATCTCCAAGGAAAACCGTGACGACGCCAGCAACATCGCCGATGCCGCGCTCGCCGATTACCAACACGCGCAGGCGCAACTGGAAGCTGCCGAACTCAACCTCAAACGCACCGAAGTGCGCGCGGCGGTCGACGGTTACGTGACCAACCTCAACGTGCATCGCGGTGACTACGCGCGCATCGGCGAGGCGAAAATGGCCGTGGTCGACATGAACTCGTTCTGGGTTTACGGCTTCTTCGAAGAGACCAAACTGCCCCACGTGAAAGTCGGTGACAAGGCCGACATGCAGTTGATGAGCGGCGAAGTCTTGAAGGGCCACGTAGAAAGCATTTCCCGCGGCATCTATGACCGCGACAACCCGGAAAGCCGCGAACTGATCGCCGATGTGAACCCGACGTTCAACTGGGTGCGGTTGGCGCAGCGGGTGCCGGTGCGGATTCACATTGATGAAGTACCGGAGGGTGTTCTGTTGGCGGCGGGGATTACGTGCACGGTGGTGGTGCGGCAGGATGCTATGGATAACTGACCGACCGCGTTGACTGAATCGCGAGCAGGCTCACTCCTACACTGGATCTGTGTCACACCGAAGATCCCCTGTAGGAGTGAGCCTGCTCGCGATGGCGTCGACCCGGTCTCAGAGTTTGCCGCGCAAACCGAAGCGCCTCATCAACGTCGACTCCAGCAACCCCTTTGGCAGCAACGCCGCTAACAACGGCAACGCGCGACTGCCATTGCCGATGCGGATCAAGCGCGGCGATTTGTTCTGCTGCACAGCCTTCAACAGTTCAGCCGCAAACTCACTGGCCGGCGTCGGCTTGTCCTGCGACGCCTTGGCCCGCGCGCGAATACCTTCGCGCAGGGGAAACCACGGTGATTGTTCATTGATCAATTGCTCGGCCTCGTGCCCGGCGTTTTTGGCAAAACTCGATTGAATCGCCCCCGGCTGCACTTCCATCACGCGAATGCCGAACGGCGCCAGTTCCATGCGCAGTGCATCGCTCAAGGCATGCACCGCCGCTTTCGAGGCGCAGTAAGCACCGGCAAACGGCGTGACCAAAACCCCTGAAACACTGCCGATATTTACCACCAATCCTTTGGCCCGGCGCAGCACCGGGAATAGTGCGCGCGTAACGCCAACAATCGAAAATACATTGGTCTCGAACTGGCGCTGCATGGCCGCCACACCGCCATCGAGCAGCGGCCCCATGGCGCCGTACCCCGCGTTGTTGATCAGCACATCAAGGCCGCCGTGTTGCTGGTTGATCCGCTCGCCAAGTTGCTCCAGCGCCGCGCTGTCATTGACATCGAGTTGCACGGCGGTGAACCCGGCAGACGCCAGCAACGCCACATCTTCAGTCTTGCGCGCACTGGCCCAGACTTCGTACCCGGCAGCTTTGAACGCATCGGCGAGGGCGCGGCCGATGCCGCTGGAACAACCGGTAATCAACGCAACAGGCATGGCGCATTCCTTGTGCAAAAAAGTGGGGAAGGGAGGATCAATCGGAGAAACTACCCTGCAAGCGCTCGGCGCGAAACTCCAGGGTTTGCGGGCGATAACCGGGGCGCAGCGGCGGCATCGGCAGGCAGTCTTCCCAGTCGCCGCCGGCCTGCAATTCGCCGGGACCGCGATAGCGCGGGGCAGTGTATTGGTTGTCGGCCAGATTCACCGTGTCACCCGGCGCATAGGCAGCGATGCGCCAGCGCAGTTCGGTCAGGGGCACGTCGTTGGCGTTTTTCATTTTCAGTTGCAGCGGACGATCCGCCGGGCATTGTTCGGGAGCGTAAGCGATACGCATCTCAAGGCGCGCCAGTTGCTTGATCTCGCGGTTGTCCAGCCACACCACCCACATGGCCACGAAACCCAGGCCAATCGCCGCCGCCACGGAAACCGGCAAGGCCTTGGCCGGATAGCGCAGCAGGAGGATCAGCCAGGTGATGACCAGCAAGATGCCGATGAACATGTGGGAACGCTCCGTGAGTTTGTGCGCACCATCCTACCGAAGGCTCAGCGCAATGGACATTTGTTGCGCACGGGATTTAACCGTTGGTCGGAACTGTAATTTCTGACAGTAGGCGCATCGCCAAGCGTCTGCTCAGATCATTGCAGGCGCAGAGGACGCAGTTATCGAGCGGGGTGAGCTACATGGACATGTTCAGCAAAACACCGGTGCTGGCAGTGAACGACCCACGCGGGCTGGCCGTTCGCAGGGTCGATTACTGGCGTTGCGACGTTAATCAAGCACTTGAACCGCGCATCCATCGCACGGCCCACGATGCGGCGGGTCGCGCGGTGACGCAGTGGGACCCGCGATTGTGGGCGCTACAAAGCGATGATCCGCTAGCGCCGGCCAACCTAAGCACCGTTTACTTGTTGAACGGGCAGATTCTGCGCTCGAACAGCGTCGACGCCGGGGTGCAGCTCAGTCTGTTCGGTCTGGGCTCAGAGACATTGACGGATTGGGACAGCCGAGGCACCCGCCGGGACATTGAGCATGACCTGTTACTGCGGCCGACGGCAGTGTTCGAAGCTGGTGAGCTGCAACCACGCCGTTGCGCCGAGCGTTTTGGATATGGTCAGCCGGGTGATGCCGATCAGGCGCGTAATCAGCTTGGCCAACTGATTCGTCACGAAGACCCGGCGGGAAGCGTGCTGTTCGAGGTCTTCGCGATCACCGGGGAGAACGTTGAAAGTACCCGGCATTTCACCCTTGAACCCGTCTCCCCGGATTGGCCTGAGCCAATCGATGAGCGCCAGCGTTTGCTCGAGCCCGGTGAGGGCGCAATGACCCATTGGCGTTTCGGGCCCCTCGGGGCGGTGCTCGAGCAGATCGATGCGAAGGGTAACCGGCATGTCAGTGAGTTGACCCTCGATGGAGGCTTGCGCGCCCGCCGTCTGCAGTTGAGCCATCAGACTGAGTGGCGGGCGGTGGTCAGCGATATTCACTACAACGCAGAAGGGCTGGTCACGCAGGAACTGGCAGGCAATGGCGTGCTGACAACGCTGACCTACCGTGAAGAGGATGGACGTCTGATGACGCGTCACGCCGAAACCGGTCAGGGTGTGGTCTTGCAGAATCTGCTGTACCAATACGACCGGACAGGCAATGTGCTGAGCATCGAAGACCGGGCGCTGCCCGTGCGCTACTTCGCCAACCAGCGCATCGAACCGATCAGCCGCTTCACCTACGACAGCCTCTACCAATTGTGTGAGGCCCGCGGATGGGAGGCAGGGCCGGGCGATGGCGGCCCGACAGCGATCGCCAACTATTTGCAAACCTATGGTTATGACGCTGGCGGCAATCTGCTCAAGCTGACCCACGTCGGTGCACAGAGTCCAGGTCATGATCTGCAGGCTGCCCGCTACAGCAATCGCTGCCTGCCCTGGTGCAATGGCGTGCCCCCCGACGAGGCAGAGATCGCCGCAGCGTTCGACGCTCGCGGTAACTTGCTGCTGCTGGATCAAGGCCGGCAGTTGCAGTGGAATCTGCGCAATCAACTGGATGCGTTCGTGGCGGTGCAACGCGATTGCGCTGCGGATGATCACGAAGTCTATCTCTACGACGGCGCTGGTCAGCGTGTACGCAAGATTCGGTCGCTGCAGACCAGGGTTCGTGCTGTCGTTACGCAGGTACGCTACCTCCCTGAACTGGAATTGCGCACCGATGCCGGCACCGGCGAGGTGCTGCAAGTCATCACGGTGCAGACCGCCCTGAACAGTGTTCGTGTTCTGCACTGGGAGAGTCCGCCGCCAGCAGGCGTTAACGATCAGTATCGCTACAGTTTCAATGATCATCTGGGATCGATCAGTCTGGAACTGGCGGCAGATGCGCAACTGATCAGCCGCGAGCATTTCTATCCATTCGGGGCGACCGCGTGGAGTGAGGAAAGCGACATCAGTTACAAAACCGTGCGTTATTCGGGCAAGGAGCGTGATGCCACGGGTCTGTACTACTATGGTTTTCGTTATTACATGCCGTGGTTGCAGCGCTGGCTCAACCCTGACCCGAAAGGTTTTATCGACGGGCCGAATCTGTACCAGATGGTCGGTAACTCACCGATGCGGCATGCCGACAGCGACGGCGGTAAAAAGACCGATACGTCAGAGTTGGCTGACAGTGCACAAGAGCAGAAGGCATTGCTGGATTCGATGACTTCGGCTGCTGCGGATGTCAGAAATTCGTTACTCAATCACACGCAGGCGCGGCACCGCTTTCAGGCGCTGGTCAGGCGGGTGACGACGCAACTGAGCAGCAGTCTGGTCAGAACTGGAGCTAAGGCTTTGGGGGGCGCGGCAGGCACAGCGTTGGGGGGAACATTGGGGCCGGTAGTGGGTGCACTCGGGGGGCAGGTGGGTGAGAAGGCCGGCACCGCGCTGGCGAACGTCGTCATCGAAAAGGTCGTGGACACCTTTCAGTTGAACCGTCCTATCAACTTCAAGGGCAGCGAGATGAATCCGAAGGCGTTCGTTGAAAGCGTGGCGCCAAAAACGAAACCCAGTCTCGCCAAGGTAAAACTGGAGTTGGCCGCCCATGATCCGCGCACTGCCGACGGTCGATCACGTCTGGTGAAAATGGCTGGCACCAAGGCGGAGGACAAAGTAATCGAGATAATCGCCGACAAACTGGGACCGGAGGCACCGGGTCTGGTCCAGACGGTACGGGAGTTCGCCCATGCTTCGCGAGGTTTGAATGCCGAGGCGTTAAGTGAAGCTTACGAACATATTCCGGTAGACATCGACATGGCAACGTTCAGGATGTCAGCCATCTTGAACGAGTTGGCGACTGCCGGCAGTTCAGATCCTGAGCTTTTCGAAACGGTTGCAGGGCTTTCAATGCAAACATCGAACACTGTTCAAACGCTGGAACGGACTCAGGACTTCATTGGATTTATTGCACCGACGCCATACGCCGGGAGGCAGCAATCGCTGGGAGGAAGTTCCCGGCCAAAACTGATCCGACAACATTCGCTCGGCTGAAAAAAAGCCCCCGCCCAACCCGCTGCGGATAGGGGACGCAGCGGGCTGGACGGGGGCTTCTTGTTTTATCGATCAGTTACTGCGCGATGGTTTTCACCGACACGCCGCGTTCGATCGGGGTGGAGCGGCCGTAGATATCTTCGAAGCGTTCGATATCGTCTTCACCCAGATACGAACCCGACTGAACTTCGATGATTTCCAGCGGGATCTTGCCCGGGTTGCGCAGGCGGTGCACCGAGGCGATCGGGATGTAGGTCGACTGGTTTTCGCAGAGCAGGAACACGTTTTCATCGCAGGTCACTTCGGCGGTGCCGCTGACCACGATCCAGTGCTCGGCGCGGTGGTGGTGCATCTGCAGCGACAGGCACGCGCCCGGTTTCACCGAGATGTGCTTGACCTGGAAACGCCCGCCCATGTCCACCGAGTCGTACGAGCCCCACGGACGATAGACTTCGCAGTGGTTCTGGGTTTCGCTGCGGCCCTGCTCGTTGAGCGTGTTGACCATCTGCTTGACGCCCTGAACCTTGTCTTTGTGGGCGATCATCATGGCGTCTTTGGTTTCGACCACGACAATGTTTTCCAGACCGATCACCGACACCAGTTTGCCGTTGCCGTGGATCATGCAGTTCTTGCTGTCCTGAATGACCACATCGCCTTTGGTGACGTTGCCGTTGGCGTCCTTCTCGTTGACTTCCCACAGCGACGACCAGCAACCAACATCGCTCCAGCCTGCGGTCAGCGGCACCACGCAGGCGCGCTGGGTTTTTTCCATGACGGAGTAGTCAATGGAGTTGTCCGGGCAGCAGGCGAAGGTGGCTTCGTCGAAGGTGATGGTGTCGGCGTCCTGCTGGCTGCGCTCGAGGGTCAGCAGGCAGGTGTCGTAGATGTCCGGATCGTGTTTTTTCAGTTCTTCGAGGAAGCGGCTGGCGCGGAACAGGAACATGCCGCTGTTCCAGTAGTAACCGCCGGACTCGACGTACTCGGTGGCACGTTTGACGTCAGGTTTTTCAACGAAATGCGAAACGCGGCTGACGCCTTCGGGCAGCAGCGAGTCGCCGGTGGATTTGATGTAGCCGTAACCGGTTTCCGGTTTGGTTGCCGGCACGCCGAACAGGACCATTTCGCCGTTTTCGGCAGCAACGGTGGCGAGGGCGAGGGCGCGTTGCAGGGCTTTCTGATCTTCCAGCACGTGGTCGGCCGGCAACACCAGCATCAACTCGTCACGACCTTCATTGACCAGCATCATCGCGGTCAGCGCCACGGCCGGCGCGGTGTTGCGGCCGAACGGTTCCATGAGGATGCGCTGGCATTCCAGCTTACGGTTGGCCAACTGCTCGTTGACGATGAAGCGGTGATCCTTGTTGCAGACCACGATCGGGGTGTCCATGCCTTCGAACACCAGACGCTCGAGGGTCTGCTGGAATAGAGTGTGTTCGCCGGTCAGGGCGAGGAACTGTTTAGGGAACTGCTTACGCGAAAGCGGCCAGAGACGCGAACCGCTACCACCTGACAAGATCACCGGAATCATATTGTTTACTCCATAAAATCGATTGGTTAGAGGCACGAACGCTGTGTCGTTTCACTCTTGTTTTTGTCTCGTGTCCGAACTCTCACCTCGGTCCCTGTGGGAGCCTGGCTTGCCAGCGATGGCATCACCTCGGTGTATCTGCAGAACAGAGGTGTCTGCATCGCTGGCAAGCCAGCTCCCACAGGGAGCCGGGTCAGTTCGGAAAATTCGTTAGCGAGTCGATACCGGGCGTTTCACCCAGACTGGCGACAGGCTGCTGCCGCTGCCGGTGACGTACAGCACCGCAGCTTCACCGCGCTCAAGGGCGACCGGCTTCACGTCGCCGACTTTCTTGTCACCTTCGTACAGCGCCAGGCTGACTTTCACCGGGTTGATTTCACGTTCGCCACGGCCCTTGGCGGCCACGTTCGGCACCACGTCGGTCTTGCCGTCGGCGGTCTTCAGGGTCAGCGGCTTGTCGCTGAGGTTCTGTACGCGCACCAGGGATTTCTGCTTGTTCTTGAACGGCGGCTCTTCGATCAGTTGCGGCGCGCCGGAAGCGTTGTTGACCAGGGTGTAGTAGTGGTCACCAGCGAGTTTCACCGGCAGGGTCTGGCTGCCGACCTTGGCGCTGTAATCACCGCCCGGCATGAAGCTGAAGTCGCTGCTGGCCAGTGGCGCAACGTCGCTCAGGTTGGTGCTGCCGACAGTCGCACTGACTTCTGCGTTGCTGGCGTTGTAGACACGCACGAAGGTCGAACCTTTCGGTGCGGTCGGGCCGTACAGGGCGGCGTCGCCACCGGCAAAGGCTGGGACGGAAAGCACGCTGAGGCCAGCAACCAGTGCGAAGCTTTTAGCGAGACGACGAGGAGTAGTAGTGAAAGTCATGGTGTACCTCTCTTTCAGTTTTGCGCCCGATCGGGCGTCTCGGATTTAGTGTTGATTGCTACGTTTTGTTGGCGCGCGCCGGCTTGTTTAAGCTCTGCGACCCACTGCGGGTCGGCGTCACCGATTTCGTTGTTCACAGGCAGATAACGTTCAGGAAACTCCCAGATCAGCACCTGCGGCGGGCTGTTCTTGAAGTCATCGCTTTTCAGGTAGCTGAGCATCGGCAGGATCGGGCCGTGGCCGTCTTCGGCGTAGCTCACCACGTCGCTGTGCAGCGCTTGTTTCAGTGCACCGACGAAGTTCCAGTTCGGGTTGGCGCTGTAGCTGGTGCCGACCAGTGCCACTGGCACTTCATTGCTGGCGAACAGCGCGTCGTCACCGGCAGGCTGATCGCCGGCCGCGACGGTGTTGCGCTTTTGCAGCGGCTCTTGCGCCGGCATCAGGTTTTCAAACAGCGGATCGAGCGGCAGGAACAAGCGCAGATCGCCCTTGTGCGTGACCTTCTCCGCTGGCGTGGTAACAAAGCGCTGCGGCTCGCCGCTGAGCGGGAACTTGTCAGCGATGGTTTTTGCCAGGGTGTTCGCGGCAATCTCGGCGCCTTCCGGCGTCCAGTGCGTGTCGGTGCGCAGGAACACTTGCTGACCGTTCTGCTTGGCCTGTTGCAATGGCTTGAGCAGGTCAGGGGCGAGGATCTTGTCCGCCGCGACGCGGTGGTGGAAATCCTCATAGAGGTTTTCGTGAATGCTCGCCGGCTTCACTTCACCCAGGTGCTCCGGGTACAGACGAACCTTGGCTGGCACGATCGCCATCACCAGTTTCACGCCTTTCTCTTTCAGGGTCTGGCGCACGCCTTCGACCAGCGCGTAGTTGCCTTGCAGGTTCAGCTCTTCGTTGACGATCGGGTTGAATTCCTCATCGCTGTACAACCACTGATCGCGACCGAGCACCACGCCCGGACGACCTTCGTTGAACAGTTTGAAATCCAGCGCGGCCCAGAGGTTGGTGCCCAGACGCTTGATCGGGAATTCTTCGTCGTAATGGGTTTCCACAGCCTTGGTCCAGCGGCCGTTAAGCACCGTCGCATCGGCGTTGGTGCTGAAGCCGAAGAAGCTGCGTACCGACCACAGACCCAAGACCAACAGGGTCACCAGGAACAGGGCGATGTAGAAGATGCGTAATGAGCGGGTCATGTCAGATCCCTCAGAACTGGAAGTAAAGGAACGGCGAGAAGCTTTGCGCCGAAAGTTTGAGAATCGAGGCGATGAACAGCAGCAGGATCAGGCCGCGCATCACGTAACGCGACCAGTCCGCGCTCCAGTAGGCCGGTTGTACCTGGGCTTCGACGCCGACGGTGTAGCCAGGCTCGTGGATGCTCGCCGGGTTTTCGCCGGGTGCGGCTTTGATCATTCCCGGCGTCGCGGTGGCAGGGCCGTTGGCCTCGACGTTGACTTCCGGTTTGCTCTTGGCTGGCGGCTGGTTGGTGTACAGATCGCGCAGACCGAAGAACGCCAGCGTCATGTACGCCACGACCAGAGTCGCCACTTGCAGACCGGTGAGGCTGGCCTGATTGAGTTCCGACAGCGACCAGTCGCCAAAGCTGAACATTGCGCCGTACATACGGCCGGCGACATGCAGGTTCTCGGCGCGGAAGATCACCCAGCCCATGACCACGAGCAGGAAGGTCAGCGCCCAGCGGATCGGGTTGAGGCTGCGTGGCGAAGTGTTCAGGCCCAGCGCTTTTTCAATCGCCAGCCACATGCCGTGCCAGGCGCCCCAGACGATGTAGGTGATGTTCGCGCCGTGCCACAGACCACCGAGGAGCATGGTCAGGAACAGGTTGCGATAGGTCATCAGCGTGCCTTTACGGTTACCGCCGAGGGTGATGTACAGGTAGTCACGCAGCCAGGTCGACAGGCTGATGTGCCAGCGACGCCAGAACTCGGTAATCGACTGGCTGATGTACGGTTGTTTGAAGTTTTCCATGAAGCGGAAACCCATCATCAAGCCCAGACCAATCGCCATGTCGCTGTAACCGGAGAAGTCGAAATACAGCTGCGCGGTGTAGGCCAGTGCGCCAAGCCACGCGTCACCGGTGGTCGGGTTTTGCAGGGCGAAACAATGGTCGGCGACCACCGCGAGGGTGTCAGCGATAAAGACCTTCTTGATGAAACCCTGCATGAACCGCGTGCAGCCCTCGGAGAACTTGTCGAGGGTGTGCGTGCGGTTGTTGAACTGATCGGCGAGGTCGCGGAAGCGCAGGACCGGGCCGGCAATCAGGTGCGGGAAGATCGCCACGAACGCTGCGAAGTCGATCAGGTTGCGCGTGGCCGGGGTATCGCCGCGATACACGTCGATGATGTAGCTGATCGACTCGAAGATGTAGAACGAGATCCCGATCGGCAGCAGCACGTGGGTGAGAATGAACGGCTCAAGACCGACCGACGTCATCATCGCGTTGATGCTGTCGACGCCGAAGTTGGCGTACTTGAAGTAGCCGAGGATGCACAGGTCGACTGCTACGCCGAGCAGCAGCCAGCGCTGCGCCGGTTTGGTTCTGACGCCGGCGGCACCGACTTTGAGGCCGATCCAGTAGTTCCACAGCGTGACGGCGGCGAACAGCGCGAGGAAGTCCACACGCCACCAGGCGTAGAACACGTAGCTGGCGACCAGCAGCAGCAGGTTGCGATAGCGTTGCCCGCTCAAGTAGTACAAGCCGAGAAAGATCGGCAAGAACAGAAACAGGAACACGTTGGATGAAAATACCATCCCGATCTCTCCATGTTTGAACCAACAGTCAAGGGCCAAAGCCCCCCCAAACCCCCCGTGGTAGTGGAGGGGTGAAACGGTGTTTCTGTCAGGGTTGTGCAGGGCCTTGAAAACTTGCCCTCACCCCCCGCCCTCTCCCGGAGGGAGAGGGAGCCTGATCTCCATGGTTTTCAGAAAAGGAGATCGACTCGATATTTCTTTGCAGCCTGATCTCGATTGTTTTTCAACACCTGAGATCGGCTCGGTATTTCTGTGCAGCCTGATCTCGGTTGTTTTTCAACACCTGAGATCGGCTCGGTATTTCATTTCGGTGTA
The DNA here is from genome assembly GCF_949767845.1 of Pseudomonas sp. IT-232MI5. Classification (NCBI taxonomy): domain Bacteria; kingdom Pseudomonadati; phylum Pseudomonadota; class Gammaproteobacteria; order Pseudomonadales; family Pseudomonadaceae; genus Pseudomonas; species Pseudomonas sp. IT-232MI5. Next base: position 335,898 of record NZ_CATKQE010000055.1, on the reverse strand, counting down.
ACTCGCACAGCCACCTCGGTCAGTCCCCTCTCCCTCCGGGAGAGGGTTAGGGTGAGGGGCTTTTAGCCCTTTTCATGGGACGGGTCGTAGACCTTGGTCAGGTCGCCGCCGAGGCGGAAAGTCTTGAACGGTTGCATGCCATGCTTCTTCTCGATGACATCCGGCGCACAGGTGTAGAGCGTGCAGAACGGTTCGAGCCAGGCGAATTTCATGTCCTCTTTCAAGTCGGTCATGTCCTGCTCTTTACCGTTCTTCTTCTCGAATTCATCCGGGTCTTTCACCCCAGACAACACCCGATCACCCAGACGCTTCAGCGCACCGTTGTTTTCCTGACGCAAATCAACACCATTGACCTGAGCAAAACTGGCGATCATCGCCAGCGGCGGCAGGGCGTAGTTGTGATAGGCGAGGGCGCGTTGCTGGCGCTTGAGTTCGTTGGGCAGGAAGCCGTCGGCATCGACTTGATTGACGCCAACCTTGTATTCCTTCACCGCCCAGTCAAACAGGTCGCGGCGGTTGGTCGCGACCGAGGTAGCCATCACCGACCATGCAGCCCAGTAGGAATGGTTGTTGGTTTTTTCCAGCGGCAGGTTGTCCCAATCGCTGACCACCTGATCAGCCATTTTGCTGAACCACGCCTCAATCAACTGCGCTTCCTGTTGATGCTGGGCCAGCGGATGCGAGTCGGAGAACTTCAGGCGAATGTACGAAGAGGCCATGCTGCCCAGCGCCCATTTGCGCATCGACTTGCCGGTGTGGTTGAAGTCTTTCGACATCAACGCATCGGCCTTGGCCCACGCGGTCAGCCAGTTCAGCGTGCATTCGAGCTGCTCCGGACGCCCGTCGCGCATGAACTGCATCACCCGTTTGGCGGTGCCGCGTTCCAGCGTGGTGATGTCTTTGGTGGTGTCGCGAAAGGCTTTTTCCGACTGCACGTTCAGTGTCGCGCGGGCCTTGTCCGAACCTTCGTATTTGCTGCGAAATTGCAGCGGCCCAGTGTAGGGCGTCGGCATCGCATCGCAGCCTTCGCTTTTGTCACCGGTCTTGAATTTATCCACAGGCGCGAAATAGCCCTGAGGTGGACGCAGTGGTGCGGCGGCCTGCGCGGTGCCGGCGAAGATCGCCAGCCCGAGCAGCGTCGGCGCTAAAAGAGTTTTCAGTTTCGAGTTTCGCATAGCAGACCTCATTGCCCGACCTGAGCGGTTTGTTGCCCAGCGCCCGGGAATACGTTGCGTTTGCAGATTTTCGCTTCGACTTTCTGCGGCGCGGTGCCCGCTTCCGGGCCCTGGACTTCGACTGCCAGCAGGTTTTGCGAGGCCCAGTCTTCGTCCGTGCGCAGCTCAAAGGCGAAACGACCGTCGGTGTCGGAGGTTTCCGGTTTCTCGATCTTGATGTCCTCGTGGCGACCGTTCATGTACCAGAGGGTGGCTTGCAGGGTTTTCACCGAAGGGTCGGCGAAGCGGATGTCGACCTGATGGCTGCTGTTCTGCAGGTTCAGGTTCTTGCTGTTGACCAGCAGTTCTTGTTTGCTGCCCGGCTTGAGCGTGGTGCTCGCGGACATTTGCGCGTCTTTGCCTTCGCAGCCGTTGTCGAGAAGAGACATCATCTGGCGATAGATGGTTTCCTGGTCGAGGCGGTACAGCGGCGAGAATTCCCAGATGAGAATTTTCGGCGGGGTCTTCTGGAATTCGTCGCTGCCGAGGTACTGCAACATCGAACCTTCCAGGCCACCGCCGGGGAAGGCGACGTTGAGAATATCGGCGCCGATGGCTTCTTCGAGGAAGCCGGCGAAGTTGTAGTTCTTGCCGCTGTGCGAGGTGCCGACCAAGGTGATTTGTGGATTGCCGGAATCACCGAACAGGTCGCCGTCACCGGCCTCGCCCTTAGGCTCGGTGGTGAATTGATCCATGTACTGGATCGCGTAACTGGTGCCGCACAGTTGCCCGGCCATGTTGTGCAGGGTGCCGGTCTTGCCCATGCGCCCGGAGCGTTTGGTTTCGAATTCACGCTTGGGAATGTCGGCGAAGGCCGGAATCTGCTTGACCTTTTCGGCGACGATTTTCGCTGTGCGCTGAGCACCGTATGGCGTCCAGTGCTGGTCGCCGCGGAAGTAGAAATCGTGGGCGGGCAGGGTGTCCGGCAGCGATTCGTTGGTCAGCGGCGACAGGTCCGGCACCACGTAACCCATCTTGGCGAAACGGCCGAGCATGGTCTTGTAGTTGCCCAGCGCTTTCTCGTAATCGAACGCGGCTTTTTCCTGCGGATTGAGTTTGTTGCGGTTCACCAGACCACGGGTCGGCTGGTAAACGATCACCAACTCGACGCCTTTGGCCTTGAACGCGTCGTGCAGCTGTTGCAGGCGTTTGTAGCCGGCCGGGGTGGTGTTGAACTCGGTGCGCAGGTCTTCCTGAGTCCGGAACAACCAGTCGCCTTGTGCCTGCACCAGGGTGGTGAAGTTCTGCTGATAACGCGTGGTGTAGTTCTTCGCGTCATGGGCGGCCGGGCACAGGTTGCAGCACGGTTCAGCGCTGAACTTCGGCGGTGTGGCAGCCGGGTTTTCATCGGCGCGTGCGCCGTTGCTGGCCGCGAGAATGCCCACGGTCAGGGCCGACAGGCTGAGTAATCTGATCAAGTGTGGGTGCATAAAATTATCCTCAGTCCCGCATTTCGGTCTGGCGTTCGACAGGGTCGATCAGCACGGCTTTCTGCTGGCGCACCAGCAGGTCGAGAATTTCATCCTGGCGCTCGCCGAGGATGCCGTTGAAGCTGATGCCGCTGGATTTGGTCGGCGCCAGCATCGACACGCGATACAGCTCGACACTCAACGGTGAATCGATCGACAGCGGGCCGCTGCCATTGGCCGCCAGTTCACCGCCAACGACGATCAGCGACACCTGGGCATCGAACGGGTCGAGCTTGATGTCACGGTCGGTGTCGGTGAGGTCCTTGATGTGGCCGTAGACGCCGGTCAAACCGTTGGCCATGGCGACGTTTTCGTAGAGGCGGATGTTCACGCTGTTACGAATGCGGATGCCGTGGCGCTTGTTGCTGATGACCTTGTTGCCCCACAGCAGGTTGTCGGCGGACTCGTAGAGGGTGATGCCGTCGGTGTGGTTCTTGTAGATCTCGTTGTAGGCAATGATGTTGTTGACGCTGTTACGGTCGATCACCAGGCCCGAGAGGTGGTTGTCGAAGCTCTTGTTGTTGAAGATGAAGCTGTCGTTGACCTCACGGGAAATAATGATCCCGTGCTTCTTCTTCGTACCGTGGACGGTGTTCTCCGCGATGATCAGACCGTGGGAACGGTCGTGCGGGTCGATGCCGTAAACGATGTTGTCTTTGTAGGTGTTGCCCTTGACCACGAAGTCGCGGGTCTCGTAGCAGTAGAAGCCGTACCACATGTCGGAGAACTCGGAGCCGACGATCCAGCCAGTCGGTTCAGGACGCTTGAGGACCTTGGCCATGTTCGGCGTGTACTGGGAAATACTCACGCCGTACGACTTACTGTTGGCGTAACCGAAACTGGCCATCTTGCTGTTGACGATGTAGGTCTCGGTGCCGCCCCAGGCGAGCAGGAACGGTCGGAATTCCTTCGGCGAACGGAAGGTTGCCGGGCCGTTGTCCTTTTCGCGCCAGCCAGTGACTTTGGTGTCACGCACGAACAACTGACCGTCGTTGACCATGAACGCACCGGCTTCTTGCGACAGGCGCAGTTCCTGGGTCTGACCGTCGATTTCGAGGATGCCTTTACGGCCAACCACGATCGGCAGCTTCGACAGGTACACGCCCGGCGCGGTCTCGCTGAAATACTGCTTGGGCAGTTTCTGCGCCAGATCCTTGAGGTTCATGTAGCCGTCGTCGACGAAGATCGCCTGCGGGATACCGTGCTGACGCACCACCCATTCGGCCATCTTGTTGTCGCCGCCGATAAAGTCCTTAAGGGCGTCTTCCTGCATCATCCGGCGCACGCTGACTTTGCCTGCTTTGCTGCGGACGATTTTCGCGGCGGCGGCTTCGGCGGTGTAGCCGGAAATGTCCGGCAGTTTCGGCGCGGCCAGGTTCAGCGCTTCGGTCGGCGCGCTGCTGACGGTGTAGGTCTTGGCTTGTTGCAGCTCTTTGGCGGTGGTCACCGGCTTAACCGGCTCCACAGTCGCGAAGGCGCTGGCGCTGGCCAGCAGCATCGCGCCGGCCAGCAGGCTGAGTGAGCCTGTCCTGGTGCTGATCATGTCGGGCACTCCCTTGGCGGTTTGCATCAGAAGCGCCAGATCACGTCGATGAACGCGCGGTGCATGTACGAATCAACCTGCTTGCCATAGGCATCGCCCGGTTTGAACACACCGCCACGGAAACGCACGAGGGCCGAAGGCTCGTCGATCGACTGGCTCAGCGCCGCCGGCAACAGGCCTTGCTTGAAGTACTTGGTGACGACCAGATCCATCTCCTGACCGAGATCCTTGTTGCCGTCTTCAAGCGGCAGCGAAGTACTGGAGAGGATCGCGCCGGTGGCGTCGTCGGTGTTGTTTTCCACCGCGTTGATGCCGTTGCTGCCCACTGGCTTGTTGCCGTCGACGCGCCAGAACTTGTGGTAGATCAGGCTGGCGTCGTACTCGTCGTTGACCATCCACGAACCGAACAGGGTCGCGGTCTGCATGTTGTTCATTTCGCCACGGAAGGCTTCACCGAAACGGTGAACCCGCGAGCGCGTACCGGTGTAGTTGGAGCGGTTGCTCTCCAGACCGGTCTGCTCGTAATCGGCGCTGGCGCGGGCGTAGGCACCGCCGACTTGCCATTGCGGATCAAGGCGCAAGCGCACACCGATGTCGGTGGCCCAGCCGTTGACGTCTTCGCTGCGCTTGGCTTGTGCCGGGCGCGAACCATCGGCGTTGAGGGCGTTGACCGAGTCGCGGTCGCCGCTCATGCCGGTGATGCTGCCCCAGTAGTTGACGGTGTTGGTGTTGCGCCAGTTGTAGGCATCGCTGTCGGCGGTCAGGCCAAGCCAGCTGATGTCGCCGTTCTGGGTTTTATCCAGCGAGTCGCGCGGGACGCCCGGCTCGGCGTAATCGAGTTTGCCGTCGTCGTGGGTGTGATGACCGCGAATGCCGACCCAGTTGCCCGGGGTCCACTGATAGGCTGCATCGGCGTAAGCGTGCAGGCGATCCTTGTCTTTCGGCGCCAGCTCTTTGAGGTCGGTGCGGTATTCGCTGAAGCGTTCGGCGACACCGGCGTTGGCGCGCAACAGGGTGGTGTCGAAGGTCCAGTTCAGCGCTTCGATATTGGTGTCGCGCCATTGGCCGTCGTCATTGCGCAAACGTTGACGACCGAACTTGAGCATCTCGCCCGGGTACGGGGTGAGGCCGCTGTAGCCGACCCAGAACTCGCGCATCGCCAGGTAGTTTTTCTTGGTTTTGCGATCACTGTTGTCGGTGGCTTGTTCACCGTCGGATTGTTGCAGGGTGTCGGTTTCGATGATGTCGGTCGAGGTCACGGCCTGGCCCATGGCGTAGGCGCTCCACGCGCCGCTTTCGCCGTAGATCCATGGACGCAGGTCGAGGCCGACGCCGTTGACGTCGCCGCCATCGGCGGTGCCGAGGTCACGGTCGTCTTCGGACTGGCCGGTGACTTTCACTTCGAGGCCGAAGTTCTTGGTTTCAGTCATCGCGGCCAGTGTCGGGCAAGACCAGATCAGCGCGAACGAAAGGCCAATACCGGCCTTCACGAATGGATTCAACTTCATAATTTTTCCTCGCCGTCTTCTTCTTGCAGGGCGTGCAGTTGCAGCGTGTTCGGGTTCAGAGCGCCACGGCTGGCTTGCTCTTGTTGCAGCAGACGTTGGGCTTCGGCCAGACGCTCGGGCGGCAGTTGCGCGGCGAGGGTGGTCGCCAGCTCATCGGCTTGCGGAGTGTTTTGCGCCTTGGCCAATTGGCTGAACACGTAGGCGTTGAGCGGGTCGGGCTTGGTGCCCTTGCCTTGGGAGAACAGTTGGGCGATGGCGAAGTCGGCGCTGTTCTGGCCGTTACGCGCAGCCGTCAGCAGGTGGTCGAGAGCCTTCTGTGGGTAGACCTTGCCGAGGTAGCCACGGCGATAGATCTGGCCGAGGTAGTAGTCGGCGGCGACTTCGCGGCCAACGGCTTTCTGGAAGTGTTCTTCGGCGACTTTCGCGTCGGCCGGGACCAGTTTGCCCTCGTAGTAGAGCTTGCCCAGCAACAGTTCGGCGCGCGGCTGGTCGGCGGCGCGGCCGTTGTCGAGGTACTTCATCATCTGGTCGACATCGCCCAGTTCCGGGTAGTCGTAGAGCAATTGCGCGAGGGTCACCCACGACGCCGGGTTGCCCGGAGCGATCGGCTCGAGCAACGCCTGCGCGGTTTTTTCGTCAGTCTTGCCCAGGGTCGAATCGGCCAAGACACGGGCTACGGAGTCGACGCGCTGCGCAGTGACGGTGCCACGGCTGTAACCGGCCTGCAGCTGCTTGATCAACTCGGCTTGCTGTTCTGGCTGGGCACGTTTCTGATAGACCGTGGCCAGTTCGACGTAGCAGATGTCGGTGGTGTTGAGCGCGGCTTTGCAGATTTTTTCCACGTCATCCAGGTGCTGGTCGTAGGTGCCTTGGGTGCGATACAGCAGCACCTGCGCCAGACCCGCTTCCGGATAACCGGATTTGCGCCACTGATCGATCTGCTGCTGAGCGTTGATGTTGGGGAAGCTGTGCGGGTATTGCAGATACAGCATCGCCAGCGGGATCAACGTGTTGCCTTCGCCATTGGCGGCGGCTTTTTTCAGCAGGGTTTCGGCTTCGTGGTGCTCGGCTTCAGTGGAGCCTGGTTTGGCTACCAGCAAGCGGCCGAGACGCGCCTGAGCACGCGGCGAAACACTGGCGGCGGCGCGGTAAGTTGCTTCGGCCTGTTTCATTTGCTCGGGGTCGCGGCTGTCAACCTGGATGTCGGCGAGGCCGACTTGCGCTTCGCTGTAACCCAGATCAGCCAGTTGCTGGTAGTTCTGCGCGGCGGTGGCGGTGTCGCCACGCTTGAGCGCTTCGTTGGCCAGACGCTGATCGGGCAGGCCGGCGCAACCGGCGAGACTGACTGCCAATGCCAGCGAGCACACCACTAGTCCCATGTGGGAGCCAGCCTGCTGGCGATGCAGGCAACGCGGTGTTCCAGCTGTACCGAGCTGATCCAATCGCTGGCAAGCCAGCTCCCACAGGGATCGCGGTGTTTTCAGGATGGGTGGAGTAGTCACAGGCATGTCCTCGACTTAAAGACCGGCAGCCATGGCTTTGTCGATCAGCCAGTTCAGGTTCGGGCCACGGTCGCTGTTCACTTCCACCGGGCGGCCGGCGAGGCTGCTGTCGAGTGGCTCGTCAGGCTGGATCTGCACGCGGATGTCGGAGGACAGGTCGGCGCTCTTCAGGCTGGTGCTGCTGACGATCTTGCCGGTGCGGGTCTTGTCTTCGCCGGCAATCTGGAAGCTCACCGGGGTGCCTGGACGCACGTCGCCGAACTGGCGATAGGAGAAGCGTGCATCGACGGTGGCCTGGGTGTTGCGCGGCACCAGTTGGAAGATCACATCGCCCTTGCTCGCGTATTGACCGTCGGCGACCAGTTGCTGGGCTACGGTGCAATCGCACGGCGAAGTCAGGGTGCCGGTCATTTGCTTACCGAACAGTTCTTCAACCTTGGCCGGCGACAGTTGATCTTCTTCCAGATGGCCCTTTAGCACATCGAGCATGCTGGTGCTGAAGGTCGCCAGTGGCGCGCCTTTGGCCGCGACGCCATCGGACTTGACCAGGCTCTGCACGGTGCCGTCACGCGGCATGGTGATGTTCATCCCCGGCACGCTGACCAGACCGGCCTGCGCGTGGCTGACGAAGTACATGCCGTACACCGATTTGAAAATGAAACCCGCCGCGACCAGACCGACCGCGAAGATACCGGCGCTGAATGTCACCGCTTTCAGGCGACCGAACGGGGTCATGCCGGAGCCGCCGTCCTTGACCTTGCGCGCCTTGGTGAAGTTGTCGCGCTGCAGGGTCGCCAACACTTCACCGATGCTGACGATGTCGCCGGCCAGGTGCGAAGTGATCAAGTGGCGCAGGGTGGAAATGTCCTGCGGCTCCAGATTCTGGAACTGGCAGCCGGCGCGGCCGGTCTGGCGATCGAAGGAACGTACTTGCAGTTCAACGTCCATGGCGATGCCGAGGTTGTCGATGACGAATTGCAGACGCGCCTTGTACACCTGGCCAATGGTCAGCGGCAGCTGCCCGGCGTTGAATGCCAGACCACCGGCAGACAGGTCGATGACCCGCGCTTCGACCGGCGTCCGGTCGGGACCGAAGAAGCGCAGTTTGGCCGGGATTTTCACGCGGGCGTGTTGCCGCTGGGCTTCGGATTCATGCACTACGTTGGCGTTGACGGCGGTATTCATAGGGGCGATTTCCTTGTTAATTCAATAGGGGCGGGTCAGACCATCATCAGCAGCACGGCGACAAAAATGCTGCCGGCGGAGAAGGTCATGGTCCGAGACGACCAGGTGTTGAACCAACGTTGAAAGCTGGCGAGATCACGGGTCAGGGATGTCGGTTGGCGAGTCCAGGATTGTTGGTCGAGGCGGAAGAACACGTAGATCTTCACCAGCGCACCGACGATCTGGTTGTAATACAGAATCGCTGGGTAAGCCGGGCCGATGCGGTGACCGGAACACGACAACAGCAACGTCAGGATCAGGCGGGTGATGCCGATCCACAGCAGGTAAACGAGGATGAACGCGGTGCCGTATTTGAAGCTGGCGATGAGCGCCACGGTCAGGCCGAGCAAGGAGGTCCACATCGACACGCGTTGGTCGAACAGCACCACCGAGGTGAATGCGCCGAGACGTTTCACACCCAGGCCCAGCGCTCGCGAGTTCTGCCGCAGGTTGTTGCCGTACCAGCGGAACATCAGTTTGCGGCTGGCCTTGATGAAGCTCTTTTCCGGCGGGTGTTCAACGGTGTTGATCGCCGCGTCAGGCACGTAAAAGGTGTCGTAACCGAGGCGCATCAGGCTGAACCAGCTCGACTTGTCGTCACCGGTCAAGAACTTGAAGCGGCCCAGACGCCAGTGTTGCAGCGAGTCGCTTTCAACGTCGGCGATGAATTCCGGGTTGGTCACCACAGTGGCGCGGAACACCGACATACGACCGGTCATGGTCAGTACGCGTTTGGACAGGGCCATCGAGCACATGTTGATGTGGCGCTGGGCGAAACGCAGCTTGTGCCATTCGCTCATGATGTAGCCGCCGCGCACTTCGCAGAACTCGTTGGTGGTCAGGCCGCCGACGTTGCCGAACAGCTGGAACCACGGCACGGTCTTGCGCACGGTGCCTTCGCCGAGCACGGTGTCGCCATCGATCACGGCCACCACGGCGCGGTCGTCCGGCAGGTGACGGGAGATCGCGCGGAAACCATAGGCCAGGCCATCACGTTTGCCGGTGCCGGGAATGCGCACGAAGTCGAGCTTGACGCGGTCGGGCGGATTCATCCGTGCCCACAGCGCCTTGACCAGCAGCTCATCGGACATTTCGACGATCGAGCAGACCACGGTGGTCGGCAGTTCGCAGTCGATGGCTTCGCGGATCACCGAGCTGTAGACCTGCGCAGTGGTGAGCGCGTCGATCCGGAAACTGGTGACCATCAGGAACACATGCGACGGGTCGGCCGCCTTACCCAGCTTGCGCACTTTGCGGCGCAGGTGCGGGTAAACGATGTAGAGAAAAATCATGCCGCGCACAAAGTGCGTTGCACCCATCGAGTAGCGCCAGATACCCACGGCGCCAATCAGGAAAATGAAGTCCTTCGACTCGGAGTCGAATGTGGACGTGGGCAGCATCAAGGCCAGGCCCATCAACAAACTTAGGTAAAACAGCCAACCGGCGGCCTGAAGTAGGCCGTGCTTTAGCCTGTGCATAATCTGCATCCGTCTGTATCTCGGGCCGAGCCCGATGGGGTTAAGGCAGGCTTACAAAAACTTGCAAGGACATGTAGGAGCTGCCGAAGGCTGCGATCTTTTGATCTTTCGCTTGGGATTTTGGTGTTCCCGAAAAGATCGCAGCCTCGTTTCACTCGACAGCTCCTACAGGGCTGCTTTACCAGCAGATACCTTCGGTGCGAGTACCGGCGTCAGTGGCTTTGGCCATGAAGCCGACCAGGTCGATGACCTGTTTGCCATGCGGCGCTTGTTGCGCCAGCGCACGGAATTTCTCGTCACGGTTACCAAGGATGATCACGTCGGAGTTGTCGATCACCGAATCGAAGTCCGCGTTGAGCAGGGACGACACGTGCGGGATTTTCGACTCGATGTAATCTTTGTTCGCGCCATGAACACGGGCGTACTCGACGTTGCTGTCGTAGATGCTCAGGTCGTAACCCTTGCCGATCAGCATCTCGGCCAGTTCCACCAGCGGGCTTTCGCGCAGATCGTCAGTGCCGGCCTTGAAGCTCAAGCCAAGCAGGGCGACTTTGCGTTTGTCGTGGCTTTCAACGATGTCGAAGGCGTTCTGCACTTGCGATTCGTTGCTGCGCATCAGCGAGTTGAGCAGCGGCGCTTCGACGTCCAGGGAACCGGCGCGGTAGGTCAGGGCGCGCACGTCTTTTGGCAGGCACGAACCGCCGAAGGCGAAGCCTGGGCGCATGTAGTACTGGGACAGGTTGAGGGTCTTGTCCTGGCAGACCACTTCCATCACTTCACGGCCATCGACGCCGACCGCTTTGGCGATGTTGCCGATCTCGTTGGCGAAGGTCACTTTGGTTGCGTGCCAGACGTTGCAGGTGTACTTGATCATCTCGGCGACGGCGATGTCCTTGCGGATGATCGGTGCGTCGAGTTCTTCGTACAGCGATTGCAGAACGTCGCCCGAGGCCTTGTCGAACTCGCCGATGACGGTCATCGGTGGCAGGTCGTAGTCGGCGATCGCGGTGGATTCACGCAGGAACTCAGGGTTCACCGCAACGCCGAAGTCGACGCCGGCTTTCTTGCCCGAGCAGTCTTCGAGAATCGGGATCACCACGTTGGCAACAGTGCCCGGCAGTACGGTGCTGCGCACGACGATGGTGTGGCGAGTGGTTTTTTCACGCAGGACAAAACCGATCTCGCGGCATACCGCTTCGATGTAGTTCAGTTCGAGGTCGCCGTTCTTCTTGCTCGGCGTACCGACGCAGATCATCGACAGGTCGGTGTCGCGAATCGCCTCGGCGAAGTTGGTCGTGCCACGCAGACGACCGGTCTGGATACCCTGTTGCAGAAGTTCGCCCAGGCCCGGTTCAACAATCGGCGATTTGCCGGCGTTGATCATGTCGATCTTGTCTTTGGCAACATCGACGCCAACTACGTCATGGCCCCGTGCAGACAGGCAACCGGCACATACTGCGCCAACGTAACCCAAACCAAATATGCTGATGCGCATCGCAATTACCTCTGTATATATCAGGCCTTAGAGGGCCGGAGTTAATGGTGTTCAGCGTTCATTAGTGCACTCGAAAGTGCGGCATACAGGCGCCACAATGCCGTGTGCAGGCATACTAAGTTTCGAGTGTCTAAATAAGTGCACTCAAGATGTGCGTAACCAGGCCTTGTTGTTATGACGTGCCCTGTTATGCATCCGATCTTCTTTGGAGAAGACTCTTGTGCAATCGTCTTGCGCGCTCGATGTCGGGATTAAAGTCCCGTAAATCAAGCGGTTGGGTGCTCAGGCGAGCACGTTTATAAGGGCGCGGCCATGGCCTTTGTAGGGGATATTAATGGTGCGTATCTCCTGTCCATCGTCTGTTTTGAGACTAGTTAGTCATCTAGGCAAGTTGCTGTGACAACTTGGTTACATGGCCATCTGCTCCGCGTAAGTTATCTCGTACAAACTCGGCGAGAATCGTTACCGGTGGTATGAGCTATGCATTCGGACGAAGTTCCTGTCCGCTCATCGCGAAATCTGAAATTTCTTGAAATATTGTCAGAGATGGCACTAGTCTCAATTTGATAGCACTTTCGTTTTCGACCTTTAATAACAGGCGAAAAATCACGTTAGATAGTTTTGTGCCACCACAGTGAAAAAATTTAGGTGCCACTACTGAAAAAAATGATCAGTGTCGAGTGAAACTAATCTTAGAAAAGACAGGGAGGTTTTTCTGGCGCCAGTAAAATGGCGAAATGTAGCGAGGGTTTTTTGACATCGTGCGAGCTGCACGACTCTTGATATTAAGAGTCGTGCATTAGGCATGCTTTATTCGGGGGCGTGGTCGCGCAAAAACACCAGATTGTCCGGTTTCGACTGCTCGGCGCTGTAGCGATAACCCTGTACATCGAACTGCTTGAGCAGGGCCGGATCGTTGATCTTTTCCTGAATCACGAAACGGCTCATCAGGCCCCGCGCTTTCTTCGCGTAGAAGCTGATGATCTTGTACTGGCCGTTCTTCTGGTCCTTGAACTCGGTGTTGATGATCCGCGCGTTCAGGGCCGTGCGTTTGACCGCCGAGAAGTACTCGTTGGACGCCAGGTTGAGCAGCACATCGTCGCCCTGATCGACCAGCGCTTCGTTCAGCCATTCGCTGATGCGCGTGCCCCAGAAAGCGTACAAGTCCTTGCCCCGGGCGTTGGCCAGTTTGGTGCCCATTTCCAGGCGATACGGTTGCATCAGGTCGAGCGGGCGCAGCAAGCCATAGAGGCCGGAGAGCATGCGCAGGTGTTTTTGCGCGTAATCGAAATTGGCTTCACTGAAGGATTGCGCGTCGAGACCGGTGTAGACGTCACCCTTGAACGCGAGCAGCGCCTGCTTGGCGTTTTCCGGAGTGAACGCGGGTGTCCAGCTGCCGAAACGCGCGGCATTGAGCCCGCCGATCTTGTCGGACACATGCATCAGCTCGCTGATTTGTGCAGGCGTCAGGTCGCGCAGTTGCTGGATCAGTTCCTGCGAGTGGTCAAGGTATTGCGGCTGGGTAAAGCGCTGGGTCGCCGGCGGTGTTTCGTAATCGAGGGTCTTGGCGGGGGAAATCACCATCAGCATGAAGTCGTCTCCTTTAATCGTGGGGGCGATTCTAGGGGGTTGTCCGAGTTGACTCCAGCTATGGGGGCAATAGGTGTGGGGAAGCTTGGGCATTTGCGACGGCTGGTGGATGTTTCCCTCACCCCAGCCCTCTCCCAGAGGGAGAGGGAGCCGATCTCACTGATTTCAAAATTTGAATGCGACTCGGTAGTTCCGATTGGCGGATATCGAAAGCGATACTCGGTCAGCTGCCTCTCCCCCCGGGCGGTCCGACGTTTCGGGAGGGCTGGGGTGAGGGCGGCGTCCTTCAGCCTTGCACATCAGCTATAGTGCCGCGCGGGTTTTGTTATGGAGACATCCCTTTTGCGCATTGTTCTTTTATTCACCGCGTGGCTGTTGAGCGTCGGTGCCGTCGCGGCGCCGGGCGATGTGGCGACGCTGGATCGCAGTACCTGGCCAGAGCAGCTCAGCAACCCGACGCTGTTTGACGTGGCCTCACGGGCGGAAATCCTCATGTTCGCCCGTGGCCTGCTGGGCACTGAGTCGATGGACGAGGCTGCTCTGGGTCCGCGTCTGGGCTTGCGCACGGTCAACATCGATGCGGTCAATATTCTGCGTCAACGCCTCTGGCAGCGTCTGCTGGCCAACTACAACTACGCCCAGCAAAGCTGTGATCAGGACGCCTCGTTCTGTTTCCTTGTCGAAGACCTGCCGACGCTGCGCGAGCAAGCCGCCAAGTTCGTGGTCAGCGACGACAGTTATTACACCAAGTGGGCCGAACCGAGCCGGATCTTCCATGTGCAATATCTCGACGAGTTGCTGCGCAAGGCCGCTCTGTCCCCACAGACCAGCAACGAATTCGATCGTTTCGGTGACTACGAGCGCAACGGCGACGAGATGCACGACCGCCTGTTTCTGCTGACGTTCGACAGCGCCGCCAACCTGCAACCGGACAACACCGGTTGGCTCACCGAATACCTGCGCAAGGCAAACCTGAGCGGCACATTCTTTGTCTTGGGCAAGGATATTCAGGCGCGGCTGGCTGATCGCTCGGTCAGCAGCCTGCAAGCAGAGTTCTCGAAACAGTGCGTCGGCGTTCAAGGTTGGGAGTTCCGCTCCCACAGCCACTGGCAGGACTGGCAGGATTCGGTGCGGCGCAGCGCTGATCTGGTGAAGAACAAGTTGCCGGAAAACTACGTGCCGCTGTTCCGTCCGCCGGAAGGGCAGCGCCGCAGCGATGCGCAAGGTTTCTTCAACACCCAGGGCCTGCAAGTGGCGCTGTGGGACATCGATGCCCAGGACGGCGCGGGCAAACTCAAGGGCGCGCCGAGTGCGCAGCGGGTGCTGACCCTGATGCTGTTGTGGCGCCACGGGGTGATCAATTTCAACATGAAACAAGACGCGGTGAAGACCTCGTTGCCGTGGTTGATCACGCAAACCGCGCAAAGCGGCATCGGTTGGGAGGACTGTCAGGACGCGTTTCGCTGAGAAACGGCAAAAGCCCGGAAACATTGGGCTTGGGGCGATTTTTTACGGAATTTCGGTGCAGGCGGACTTCCGACTTTAGCGGGCTATGGACAGTCCGCCAAGGGCTTTTCGTCACTCTGCAAAATAAACTTAAAAAAACCGTCAAAGTACTTTTTTATGTCATCGGTTTTGGAGTATTACGAAGACAGACCGCCGAAACCTGCAACACAGGTGGCGTCTTCCAAGACCCGTTTGTTTGCAGTCACTTGAATCTCCGCAGGTGAGATTTCGGCAGTCACTTCGAGGCGCAGCACCGCTCAGGTATTGCGTCTACTGGCTCTGACAAAGGTGACCGAGTATGGATGATCACGGACGTAGCCCTTCCTCCAACCAGCCAATCCTTTATGTACTCGATACCAACGTATTGATTCACGATCCAAACGCCCTGCTGAATTTCGAAGAACACCACGTCGCGATCCCGATGACCGTGCTTGAAGAGCTGGACAAGCTCAAGAGCGGGCATCACAGCGTGGCTGCTGAATGCCGTCAGGCCATCCGGCTGATCGACAAGACCCTGGGCGATGCGTCCCCGGAAGACGTCGAACTGGGTGTGCCGATCCAGCGCGGCAAGGGCGGACCGAAGGGCTTGCTGTCAATTCTGATGAGTAAGCAGGCCGAATCGAACCTGATTCTGCCCGAGCATCTGAACGACAACAAAATCATCAACCAACTGATCGACCTGCACACCCGCGACCCGAAAAAACCGGTGGTGCTGGTCACCAAAGACATCAACATGCGCCTCAAGGCGCGCGCCTGTGGCATCGATGCCGAGGATTACAGCACCGACCAACTGGTCGATGATGTGTCCCTGCTGCCCAACGGCTACCACAACATGACCGGCTCCTTCTGGGACCGCGTGAGCAAGGTCGACACCCGTCAGGACCACGGCCGCACCTGGCATCAAGTGCAACTGATCGACAACCTGCCGGCAGTGCACATCAACGAGTTCATCATTGACGAACAGGGCTTTGTCGGCTGGATCAAGGAGATCGATGAGGCCAAGCTGCTGATCCTCGACCTGCATCAGGAACCGCTGCTGCATCAAGAGGCCTGGGGGCTCAAGCCTCGCGACATTTATCAGAGTCTGGCGCTGTACGCGTTGCTGGATCCGGACATTCATCTGGTCAATCTATCGGGGGCCGCAGGCTCCGGTAAAACCATTCTGGCGCTGGCCGCGGCGATCGAGCAGACCATGGTCAGCAAGCGTTATCGCCGCATCATTGCCACCCGCAGCGTGCAGGGTCTGGACCAGGAAATCGGCTTCCTGCCCGGCACCGAAGCGGAAAAAATGGAGCCTTGGCTGGGCGCCATCACCGACAACCTCGAAGCCTTGCACATGGATGACGAAAACACCCATGGCAGCGTCGATTACATCCTCAGCAAAGTGCCGTTGCAGTTCAAATCGCTCAACTACATTCGCGGTCGCAGCTTCCAGCAGAGCCTGATCCTGATCGACGAATGCCAGAACCTCACGCCGCACCAGATGAAAACCATCATCACCCGTGCCGGCGCCGGTTCCAAAGTGGTGTGCCTGGGCAACCTCGCACAGATCGACACCCCTTACCTGTCCGCGACCAGCTCCGGGCTGACCTACCTGACTGAACGCTTCAAGGATTTCCCCAACGGTGTGCACATCACCCTGCAAGGGGTGCCTCGCTCGATTCTGGCTGAATACGCCGAATCGCATTTGTAACCCTTCACCCAAAACCGGGCGGCCCCAAAAGCCGTCCGGTTTTTTATGCCCCTGCACAAATCCCAATGTAGGAGCTGCCGAAGGCTGCGATCTTTTGATCTTGTTTTTAAAAATCAAAGTCAAAAGATCGCAGCCTTCGGCAGCTCCTACACGATGAACACCATATTCGTGCGTGCGGAAATTTGACCCGCAGGTTTACAATCGTCGCTCCTGATCAGGAGTAATCCCGTGCTGACTCATCTCGATTCCCAAGGTCGCGCCAACATGGTCGACGTCACCGAAAAAGCCGTGACGTTCCGTGAAGCGACGGCCCAAGCGCTGGTGCGCATGCTCCCCGCAACGCTGCAGATGATCGTCAGCGGCGGCCATCCCAAGGGCGACGTGTTCGCCGTGGCGCGCATTGCCGGCATTCAAGCGGCGAAGAAAACCAGCGATCTGATTCCCCTCTGCCATCCACTGATGCTCACCGGCGTCAAAGTCGAACTCAGTGCCGACGGCGAAGACACCGTGCGCATCGTCGCCCGTTGCAAACTGTCCGGGCAAACCGGCGTCGAAATGGAAGCGCTGACCGCTGCCAGCGTCGCCGCGCTGACCATCTACGACATGTGCAAAGCCGTCGATCGCGGCATGACCATTGAAAGCGTGCGTCTGTTAGAGAAGGTCGGTGGCAAGAGCGGGCACTTTCAGGCGGAGCAGCCATGAACCTGACCGTGAAGTTTTTTGCCCGTTACCGTGAAGCGCTGGGCGTGGATTCGGTGAAGGTTGAAGGTGATTTCGCTACCGTCGATGACGTGCGAGCACATGTTCTTCAAATGCAGGCGCAACGTGATGGCGCTGAGGTGCTGAGCGAACAAAACCTGATGTGTGCACGCAACGAAGACCTCTGCCAACTTGACGAGCCAGTGATCGATGGCGACGAAGTTGCGTTTTTCCCTACCGTGACCGGAGGCTGAACCATGGCGATTCGCGTGCAGGCCACGCCGTTCGATCCGGGCGCTGAAGTCAACGCGATGCACGCGGCCAATGTCGGCGTCGGCGCAGTGGTGAGTTTTGTCGGCTATGTGCGCGACTTCAACGATGGCCTGGATGTGGCGGGAATGTTCCTCGAGCACTATCCGGGCATGACCGAAAAAGCCCTCGGCAAGATCGCCAGCGAAGCCGAGCAGCGCTGGCCGCTGTTGAAGCTGGAAGTGCTGCATCGCATCGGTGCACTGGAACCGGGCGAACCGATCGTGTTTGTCGGCGCTGCCAGTGCCCATCGCCAGGCCGCCTTCGATGCTTGTGCCTTCGTCATGGACTACCTGAAAACCCGCGCACCGTTCTGGAAGAAGGAAAACACCAGCGACGGGCCGCGATGGGTTGAAGGGCGGGACAGTGATCATGCAGCGGCGGATCGCTGGAAAAAGTAAGTCTTGTAGCGCCTTCAAATAAGCTATCGCGAGCAGGCTCACTCCTACAGTTGGAATGCGTTCCCCCTGTAGGAGTGAGCCTGCTCGCGATGACGTCATCTGCAACACCAAAAACCTCTGTCTTTGCCTGATTGACTGCCTATACATATAAGTCCAATATGGATTTATAAGTACAAAAAAGTGTCTCCCTCCGTTTCAGCTCTTTCTTGCCAAACCAACAACAACCCGCGAGAGAACGAACATGAAGAAACTCCCCCTCATCACCGGTCTGGCCTTCAGCCTGTTGGCCTCCGCCAGCGTGTTCGCCGCTGAGCAAACCCTGCGCATCGGTATCGAAGCCGCTTACCCGCCATTCGCCTCGAAAACCGATAAAGGTGAAATAGTCGGTTTCGACTACGACATCGGCAACGCTCTTTGCGCGCAGATGAAGGTCAAGTGCGTGTGGGTCGAAGGTGAGTTTGACGGCCTGATTCCTTCGCTGAAAGTGAAGAAAATCGACATGGCGCTGTCATCGATGACGATCAACGAAGACCGCAAGAAGTCGGTGGATTTCACTCACAAGTATTACTTCACTTCGTCACGCCTGGTGATGAAGGAAGGCGCCACCGTCGACGATCAATACGCCAGCCTCAAGGGCAAGAATGTCGGCGTGCAGCGTGCGACCACCACCGATCGTTATGCCTCCGAGGTGTTCGAACCGAAGGGCATCAACGTCAAGCGCTACAGCAACAACGAAGAGATTTACATGGATCTGGCGGCGGGGCGGCTGGATGCGATTTTTGCTGACACCATTCCACTCAATGACTTCCTGTCGATGCCGCGTGGCAAGGGTTATGCGTTTGTCGGGCCTGAGTTGAAGGATCCGAAGTACGTCGGTGAGGGGGCGGGGATTGCGGTGCGCAAGGGCAATGCTGAACTGGTCAGCCAGTTGAATGGTGCGATTGATGGCATTCGCGCGAGTGGCGAGTACCAGAAAATTTCCGAGAAGTACTTCAAGTCCGACATCTACGGCGACTGATAGTCCGCTATCGCTGGCAAGCCAGCTCCCACAAGGATTTGCGGCGTACACAAAACCTGTGGGAGCTGGCTTGCCAGCGATGGCGTCAGAGAAATCACCGCAAATCTCTAGCCTTTCAATTCTTTCAAATGCTTGTACACCGTCGCCCGCCCCATGTTCAGCACATTGGCCACATAGTTCGAGGCACTCTTGCCCTTGAACGCTCCCTCGGCGTGTAGCGCCAGCACCAGTTCACGTTTGTGATCGCGAGTCAGCACATTCAGGCTCAGTTGCCGCTCGCGCAGCCAGGCGTGGAGGAAGGTGTTGATGCGCTCCTGCCAGTCATCGCGAAACAGTGAATCCGGTTGCGGGATCAGTTTGCTCGGTGAGAGGAACAGGTCCAGCGCTGCCTTGGCATTCTCGAACAGCGAAATATTCAGATTGATGCACAGCACCGCCAGCGGCAGGCCTTCGCTGTCGCGCAGGACGCTGCTCAGGCTACGGATCTTCTGGCCATCCCAATTGAGCTTTTCGTACGGGCCGATATTGCGGTCGCTGACATCCTCGCTGAGCATGTCTTCCAGTGACGAGTCGTCGCCGATCTCGCGTTTGGACAGGTTGTTGGCGATGTAGTCGACCTTCTGCGTGCGCAGGTCGTGCAGCACCACTTCGGCGTGCGGAAAGAACAGCGTGGCGATGGCATCGGCGATGGCGCGGAAGTTATCCAGCGCCGGGTCGAATTCAGGGGCGGTCATGACAGTGGAGCTCCAGGCAGCGTCAACGCCCCCGTGATCAGGAGGCGGTGCGAGTGTGCCGCAATCCGTTGGGCGCGTCATCCGGGTGGACGATCAGGCGAGGCGGGCAGGGGAGAGCATGGCGCTGCTCAGGCCGAACTGCAGCAAGTGCTCGGGCAGCGGCTGACCACGCACCAACGCCGCGCTGGCCTGGCCCATCGCCGGCGAAGTCTGGATGCCGTAGCCACCTTGCGCGGCGACCCAGAACAAACCTGGCACCTGCGGATCGAAACCGCTGAGCAGATCACCGTCGGCAACGAAACTGCGCAGCCCGGCCCAGGTGCGGGTCGGGCGGCGGATGGTCAGCGTCGTGGCTTCTTCGATCTGGTAGATGCCCATGGCGATGTCCAGTTCTTCCGGCTGCACATCGTGAGGTTCGACCGGGTCGGCGTTGGCCGGCGAGCCGAGGAACATGCCGGCGTCAGGCTTCATATAGAAGGATTCGTCGAGGCTGACCAGCATCGGCCAGTGATGAATATCGACGCCTTCGGGGCCGGCGAAAATAAACGCGGCGCGGCGTTTCGGTTGCAGGCCCAGCGGCTTGGCACCGGCCAAAACGCCGATTTTGTCGGCCCAGGCGCCAGCGGCGTTGATGATCATCGGTGCGCTGAAAGTCTGGCCGTTGGTTTGCACGTGCCAGTGGCCTTCGGCATCGCGGCTCAGGCCGAGCACTTCGCAATCGGTATGCACTTCGCCGTTGTTGCGGCGGATTCCGCGCAGGTAACCCTGATGCAAGGCGTCGGTGTCGATGTCGCTGGCGCTCGGATCGTAGATCGCGCCGTGGACTTTTTCCCGACGCAGGATCGGTAGCCGCGCGCAGGCTTCGTCGGCGCTGAGCAGTTGCATCTCCGGCACCGTGGCTTTGGCGCTGAGGTATTGGTTATTGAGTTCGGCGGCGTCACCGCTGAAGTCGACGGTCATTTCGCCGCGCGGGGTCAGCAATGGGTGTTCGCAGAAACCGCTTGGCGGATTGTCGAAGAACGCCCGGCTGGCCTGCGTCAGTGCACGCACTTGCGGTGTGCCGTACGCGGCAGTGAACAGCGCGGCGGAGCGCCCGGTGGAGTGATAGGCCGGGTGGGATTCGCGTTCGAGCACGATCACTTTGCCGTGCGGCGACAGCCAGAAACCGGTGGAAGCGCCGGCAATCCCGCCGCCGATGATGATGAAATCTGCCTGGCTCATGAAAAACTCCAAAACTATCGGGGTTCTCTGGGGATCTGTCATTGGCAACTCCCCAATCGGAATGCGATCCCTGTAGGAACTGCCGAAGGCTGCGATCTTTTGATCTGGTTTTTTAAGATCAAGATCAAAAGATCGCAGCCTTCGGCAGCTCCTACAGTGGTCAGTTGTTCAGGTGGTAAATCGCATTGGCCAGAGCAATGTCTTCCAGGCCCAAGCCGATTGAGCGGAAAAACACGTGGCGGTCGTAATCCGGGCGCTGCACTTTTTCGCTGAGCAGATCGGCGAGGTCGCCGACAATCGAATCCTTGCTCCAGCCATGCTGTTCACTGGCAATCAACATCTCGCCCGCCGAACCCGGCGTGGTCAGACGATAGTCGCAGAACACCTGCATGTCGTTGAGGCTCTGCGGTGGAACTTCGTGGGCGCGTGGGGCGTTGGTGCTGATCGAAGTGATCAGTGCCGGCTTGCTCAATGCAGCAGGATCGATCACCGGTCCGGCAGACGAGGTGCAGAGCATGATCACATCGGCCTCGGCAAGGGCGGCTTCGCGGTTGTCGGCAATGTTCAGATCGGCAACGATGGCTTTCAACCGTGCCTGAGTATCAGCGTCTTCGAGCAGGGAAGGTGAATACACGCTGATGCTCTGCCAGTCACGCAGCGACTTCACATAGTGCAGATGCGCCTGCGCAACCTTGCCACTGCCGATGATTGCCAGTCGTGTGGCATTCAGCGGTGCGAGGGCGTCGACTGCCACTGCGGTAGTCGCTGCAGTGCGCGCGGTGGTCAGTTCACCGGCATCACACAACAGCAACGGCTGCCCGGTTTTCATCGACATCAACAATGTCCACGCGGTTACCAGCGCACCTTGCTCGCGAACGATGTACGGCGAGGTCTTCACGCCGTAAACCCCGTCATCGGCCAACACGCCCAGATAGTTGATGAAGTCGCCGGCACCCTGCGGGAACTCAACCAGTTGCTGCGCCGGTTGCACGGCGTGTCCGGCAGCGAGATCGCGGAACAGCTTGCGCAGGATCTGCGGCACATCAATGCGCGCCAGCAGCTCGCGGGCCTGATGTTGGTCGATCACGTAGGGCGTACTGGACATATCAGGCTCCGGAGTCTGGATATAAACTAATTTGTCTATTATGGACTTTTAGTTATATCTCGCAAGCGCCTGATGAAATGCCGGACGAAAAAAAAGCGCAGTCCGTTGCCGGCTGCGCTTTTCTTTTAAACGTTGCTTACTGCGGACGCTTGCGCTCGACCGCGCGCAACAGATGCGTCGGTGGCGTTTCGCAACTGATCTTGCGACCGAGCTTCTCTTCGATGGACGGCAACTGATAGGAGTCGTCTTCACCGGCGAAGCTGATCGACACGCCATCGGCGCCAGCACGACCGGTCCGGCCAATGCGGTGCACGTAGTCGTCCGGGACTTCCGGCAGGGTGAAGTTGATCACGTGGCTGATGCCGTCGATGTGAATGCCACGACCGGCCACATCGGTGGCGACAAGCACGCGAATCTTGCCTTCGCGGAAACCTTCGAGGGTCTTGATGCGTTTGTGTTGCGGCACATCGCCGGACAACTGCGCAGCATTCACACCGTCGCGCACCAGACGCTCTTCGATACGGCGCACTTCGTCCTTGCGGTTGGCGAAGACCATCACCCGCTCCCAGCCATTATCGTTGACCAGGTTGTAGAGCAATTTGTACTTGTCGGCACCGGCCACGGCGTAGATGTGTTGCTCGACGTTTTCGCTGGCGACGTTGGTGACTTCGATTTCGACGATGGACGGATCGGTCGTCCATTGCTTGGCCAGGTTCATCACGTCTTCGGTGAAGGTCGCGGAGAACAGCAGGGTCTGGCGCTCGGACTTCGGCGGGGTCTGGCGAATGATCTGGCGTACTTGCGGGATGAAACCCATGTCGAGCATGCGGTCGGCTTCGTCCAGCACCATCACTTCGACCATGTCCAGGTGCACGTCGCCGCGCTGGTTGAAGTCGAGCAGGCGGCCGGGGGTCGCCACGAGAATGTCGCAGTGACGCGCTTCGAGGTGCTTGAGCTGTTTGTCGAAGTCCATGCCGCCAACGAACGTCATGACGTTGAGACCGGTGTACTTGGTCAGGTCAGCGGCATCCTTGGCGATCTGCACCACCAGCTCGCGGGTCGGCGCGATGATCAGCGCACGGGGTTCGCCCATGTAGCGTTCTTTCGGCGGCGGCGTTTGCAGCAGTTGGGTGATGATCGAGATCAGGAACGCGGCGGTCTTGCCGGTACCGGTCTGCGCGCGACCAATGGCGTCTTTGCCGGCGAGGGTGAAACCCAGCACTTGCGCCTGGATCGGCGTGCAGTACGGGAAGCCCAGATCCTGAATGGCATGCATCAGTTCTGGTGAAAGATTGAAATCGTGGAAGCGGGTTTTGCCTTCCTGTGGCTCGACAACGAAATCTTCGAGTTTCCACGGAATGACCGGGGCCTTGGGCTTTGGTTCGCGACGCGCTCTGGCCGGTTTCGGCTCTTCACTGCGCGCAGGCTCGGCGGCGATTGGCGCGGCCGGAGCGGGTTTCGGGTCTTGCTTCGGTGCTGCTACGGCAGCGGGGCGGTCGGCCTGGGGCGCATCGTTGCGATGACCGGGGGCGTGCGACGGCGCACTGGGAACTGGCGCGAGCTGCTCAGCCTCGCTTTTACCGAACATTTTCTTGAGTGCTTCGAGCACGGTCATCTCATCAATTGGTTAAGGAATGTACGCCGGCCAGTGTAATGCAAGAAACGGGCGCGGCGTAGTAGGAGGGATCAAAGGGTGGTTTAATCTCGGCGCTTAGCGCAGGCGCTCACTCAACCAGACACCAATGTCGCGAATTTCCTCGGGTAACACTTCGTGCTCCATTGGGTATTCCTGCCATGTCACGGTGACACCATGCTTCACCAAATGCTCGTAGGCGCTGCGTCCCATCGAGTTCTGTACCACGCCGTCGAACTGACCGTGCAGGCATATCGCGGGAATCCGCTGCTGACTGGCTGAAAGCTGCATGTCATCGCTGAACGTCGGTGCATAGGTCGACAGAGCAAGTACGCCACCGAGTGCGCCTTGCCATTTCACAAAAGCGGTGTGCAAAACGACAGCGCCGCCCTGGGAAAAACCGGCAAGGAAAATCCGCGAGGCGTCTATTCCGCTGGCGCGCTGGTTTTCGATCAATTCGATGATGCGATCCGCCGACGCTTCCAGCTCATCACGGTCGATCGCTCGCGCCGGGCTCATGGCTTTAATGTCGTACCAGCTGGGCATGGCATATCCGCCATTTATGGTCACTGGACGCGTCGGCGCCTGCGGTAGCACGAAGCGTGTGCTCAGCAGGCTTTCCTGCAACGCTTCCGCTACCGGCAAGAAGTCGTAGCGGTCGGCGCCGAGGCCGTGCAGCCAGATCACGCAGGCGTCTGCGGGCTTAACAGGCTGAAGAATCAAGGGCTCGGTCATGTCTGCTCCAAATATGTGCGGGCGCTCTCAATAAGTGCGTGATTCGAGTGCGCGCCCGGTTGATCCGTTAAGAAGATGTCGCAAGGTTACAAGTTTTGCTATTGACCTGTCGCCGAATCGATTCCGCGACAGGTGTGGTACGGGCTTTGCTATGGAAGGTTCTGTACGAAGCATCCTACGCGTGGCGGTAACACTATCAGTGTACGACCCGCGACGGGATGGCAAAGAATCCGGTGATGGATGTTCGCCAATGGCCGCTACGGGCGCAGCGAACGTGAAAGGGCTACAGCCCGTTCGGCCGATTGGTGAGAAGTGAGTTGTCCATGATGTGGATTTTCTCCTACTAGACTCATAGCGAAGGTCTTACGTCGGTTGACCCCAAAAAAAGCCAACACGGGTCAACAACGCCTCAAAAGGGTGCGACTGGACTCAAGCTCCGACACAACAAGAGCAAAACTGGAGGTTTGAATGAAGATGTTGAAATCCACCCTGGCCATCGTGACTGCAGCAACAGTACTCGGTGTCAGCGGGTTCGCTCAGGCGGGTGCAACCCTGGATGCAGTGCAGAAGAAAGGTTTCGTGCAGTGTGGCGTGAGCGACGGTCTGCCGGGCTTCTCGGTACCGGACGCGACCGGCAAGATCCTCGGGATCGACGCTGACGTCTGCCGCGCTGTGGCCGCTGCCGTATTCGGCGACGCGACCAAGGTCAAATTCAGTCAGTTGAACGCCAAGGAGCGCTTCACCGCGCTGCAATCGGGCGAGATCGACATCCTGTCGCGCAACACCACCATGACCAGTTCGCGTGACGCGGGCATGGGCCTGAAATTCCCGGGCTTCATTACCTACTACGACGGCATCGGCTTCCTGGTGAACAACAAGCTCGGCGTGAAAAGTGCCAAAGAGCTGGACGGTGCAACCATCTGCATCCAGGCCGGTACCACCACCGAGCTGAACGTTTCCGACTACTTCCGTGGCAACGGTCTGAAATACACCCCGATCACTTTCGACACCTCCGATGAAAGCGCCAAATCGCTGGAATCCGGTCGTTGCGACGTGCTGACCTCCGACAAGTCCCAACTGTTCGCCCAGCGCTCCAAGCTGGCATCGCCGAAGGACTACGTGGTTCTGCCGGAAACCATTTCCAAAGAACCACTGGGCCCGGTCGTACGTAATGGCGACGACGAGTGGCTGGCCATCGTCCGTTGGGTTGGCTACGCGCTGCTCAACACCGAAGAAGCCGGCATCACTTCGAAGAACGTCGAAGCTGAAGCCAAATCGACCAAGAACCCGGACGTCGCCCGTATGCTCGGCGCTGACGGCGAATACGGCAAAGACCTGAAACTGCCGAAAGACTGGGTTGTGCAGATCGTCAAACAAGTCGGCAACTACGGCGAGATCTTCGAGAAAAACCTCGGCAAGAGCACTCCGCTGGAAATCGACCGCGGCTTGAACGCCCTGTGGAACAACGGCGGCATTCAGTACGCACCACCAGTGCGCTAATGGTTCTATCACCCGGTGGGCCAACCGCCGGGTGATGTTCTTGTTCCATTTTTTCCGGGGCACTTCATGCAAAATTCAATCGGCGCACCAAAGCAGAGGCTCAGCCTCAGCGATCCACGAGTGCGTGCGTGGCTATTCCAGATCATCACCGTTGTGGCGGTGGTCTCGCTGGGCTGGTACTTGTTCGACAACACGCAAACCAACCTTCAGCACCGGGGCATTACCTCCGGTTTCGGCTTTCTGGAGCGCAGTGCCGGATTCGGCATCGCTCAACACCTGATCGACTACACCGAAGCGGACAGCTATGCCCGCGTCTTTGTCATCGGTCTGCTCAATACCCTGTTGGTGACTGTAATCGGCGTGGTTCTGGCGACGATCCTCGGGTTCATCATCGGTGTGGCGCGGCTGTCGCAGAACTGGATCATCAGCAAACTGGCGACCGTGTATGTGGAAGTGTTCCGCAACATTCCGCCGCTGCTGCAAATCCTGTTCTGGTACTTCGCGGTGTTCCTGACCATGCCGGGGCCGCGCAACAGCCATAACTTCGGCGACACCTTCTTCGTCAGCAGCCGTGGCCTGAACATGCCGGCCGCACTGGCGGCTGATGGTTTCTGGGCGTTCGTGATCAGCATTGTGGTGGCCATTGTCGGCATCGTGCTGATGACCCGCTGGGCCAACAAACGCTTTGAAGAAACCGGCGTGCCGTTTCACAAGTTCTGGGTCGGTCTGGCGATTCTGCTGGTGATCCCGACCTTGTGCGCACTGATCTTCGGCGCTCCGCTGCATTGGGAAATGCCCGAGCTTAAAGGCTTCAACTTTGTTGGCGGCTGGGTGCTGATCCCGGAACTGCTCGCGTTGACCCTGGCCTTGACCGTGTACACCGCGGCGTTCATCGCCGAGATCGTGCGTTCCGGGATCAAGTCGGTCAGCCACGGCCAGACCGAAGCCGCGCGTTCCCTCGGCCTGCGCAACGGCCCGACCCTGCGCAAAGTGATCATTCCGCAAGCTCTGCGCGTGATCATTCCGCCGCTGACCAGCCAATACCTCAACCTGGCGAAGAACTCCTCGCTGGCAGCCGGTATCGGTTACCCGGAAATGGTGTCGCTGTTCGCAGGCACGGTGCTTAACCAGACCGGTCAGGCGATCGAGGTGATTGCCATCACCATGAGCGTGTACCTAGCGATCAGTATCAGCATTTCCCTGCTGATGAACTGGTACAACAAGCGCATTGCGCTGATCGAGCGGTAAGGAAAAGCGCATGAGTACTCATACTTTCAAACCCGACATGCCCCCACCGAACAGCAGCATCGGCGTGGTGGCGTGGATGCGCGCGAACATGTTCTCCAGCTGGCTCAACACCCTGCTGACGCTGTTTGCGTTCTACTTGATTTATCTCGTGGTGCCGCCGATCCTCAGTTGGGCGATTGTCGATGCCAACTGGGTTGGCACCACCCGCGCCGACTGCACCAAGGAGGGCGCCTGCTGGGTGTTCATTCAGCAGCGCTTCGGCCAGTTCATGTACGGCTACTACCCGACGGAACTGCGCTGGCGTGTCGACCTGACCGTGTGGCTGGCGGTGATCGGCGCGGCGCCATTGTTCATCTCGCGCGTACCGCGTAAAGCGATCTACGGGCTGAGCTTTCTGGTGCTGTACCCGATCATTGCCTTCACCCTGCTGCACGGTGGTTTCGGTCTGACCCCGGTGGCAACCAGCCAGTGGGGCGGCCTGATGCTGACCCTGGTCATCGCCACTGTCGGTATCGCCGGTGCGTTGCCGCTGGGGATTGTGCTGGCGCTCGGGCGACGTTCGAACATGCCGGCGATTCGTGTGGTCTGCGTGACCTTTATCGAATTCTGGCGCGGCGTGCCGTTGATCACGGTGCTGTTCATGTCGTCGGTGATGCTGCCGCTGTTCCTGCCTGAAGGCATGAACTTCGACAAGCTGCTGCGGGCACTGATCGGCGTGATCCTGTTCCAGTCGGCCTATGTCGCCGAAGTGGTGCGCGGTGGTCTGC
This sequence comes from Pseudomonas sp. IT-232MI5, assembly GCF_949767845.1. Lineage (NCBI taxonomy): Bacteria > Pseudomonadati > Pseudomonadota > Gammaproteobacteria > Pseudomonadales > Pseudomonadaceae > Pseudomonas > Pseudomonas sp. IT-232MI5. The sequence continues at coordinate 308,306 of NZ_CATKQE010000055.1, read as the reverse complement.
AAGCGATCCCCAAAGGTCAGTACGAAGCGGCTGCAGCGATGGGTCTCGGATACTGGCGTTCGATGGGCCTGGTGATTTTGCCGCAAGCCCTGAAGCTGGTGATTCCCGGCATCGTCAACACCTTCATTGCGCTGTTCAAGGACACTAGCCTTGTGATCATCATCGGCCTCTTTGACCTGCTCAACAGCGTCAAACAAGCCGCTGCCGATCCGAAATGGCTGGGCATGGCCACCGAAGGCTACGTGTTCGCCGCCCTGGTGTTCTGGATTTTCTGTTTTGGTATGTCGCGCTATTCCATGCATCTGGAACGCAAGCTCGACACTGGCCACAAGCGTTAGGAGTTCTGTAAATGAGTGAAGCAATCAAAAAGCCTGCAGGTTCTGAAGGCATTATTCAGATGCAGGGCGTCAACAAGTGGTACGGCCAGTTCCACGTGCTGAAAGACATCAACCTCAACGTCAAACAGGGCGAGCGTATCGTCCTGTGCGGGCCGTCGGGTTCCGGCAAATCGACAACGATTCGCTGCCTCAATCGTCTGGAAGAACACCAGCAGGGCCGCATCGTCGTCGACGGCGTGGAACTGACCAACGACCTCAAGCAGATCGAAGCGATCCGCCGCGAAGTCGGCATGGTGTTCCAGCATTTCAACCTGTTCCCGCACCTGACCATTCTGCAGAACTGCACCCTGGCGCCAATGTGGGTACGCAAGATGCCCAAGCGCAAGGCCGAGGAAATCGCCATGCATTACCTGGAACGCGTACGCATTCCGGAGCAGGCGCACAAGTTTCCGGGGCAACTGTCCGGTGGTCAGCAACAGCGTGTGGCGATCGCCCGCGCCCTGTGCATGAAACCGAAAATCATGCTGTTCGATGAACCGACTTCAGCGCTCGATCCGGAGATGGTGAAGGAAGTACTCGACACCATGATCGGTCTGGCTGAAGACGGCATGACCATGCTTTGCGTGACTCACGAAATGGGCTTTGCGCGGACTGTGGCCAATCGCGTGATCTTCATGGATAAAGGTGAAATCGTTGAGCAGGCGGCGCCGAATGACTTCTTCGATAATCCGCAGAATGAGCGGACGAAGTTGTTCTTGAGTCAGATTTTGCATTGATGGTTTGTGTGTAAAAACAACCCGGCCTTGTGCCGGGTTTGTTTTTTGGAGTCAGGAAACGGTGAGGGTTTCGTGTTCCTTGTGCACGGTGTACTTGAACGCACCTCTCAAGTCAGCCCCTTCGGCCAAGACTTTCGCATCGGCAAGCAAGTGCGGGTAACGATCCAGCAGCCGCATCAAAAGCATCAACGCCTTCGGCGGCAGCAATTCGCCTCGTTCGTACCTGGAAAATGCGTTGTGGCCTCCACCTGACAGCAGTTGCACCGTCTCTTTTTGCGTCAGGTGCAATTTGCGCCGGATGCGCTTCATCTCGGAACCGATCATTTGTCTTGCAGCGATAACCAGCTCATCGCCTGCTTCCGTGTAACGATCAGCGCTATCGGTGCCGTCATCCCACTCGATTTCCCCGCACTGCCGGCATTCCCAGCCAGCGAGATCATCTACGCGGCGCTCCATGCCTTTGACACTCAGGGTCTCACCGCGACCCTCGAAATGCCTCATTCCCTCACGGGCACCACAGCTGAAACATTGCCGGGTTTTCATGGGTTTTTCTCCTTGAAGGAGATTACCGGTGCGCCGCCGGCAGGGCGGTATGTCACCTTGATGTAAATCTCCAGGCCTTTTGAGTTGATGTGATACACGTCCTGCCAGACTCGATGATCGTCATAGGTGGTCATCGATTTGTACAACATCCTGTTCTGCAACTCGAAAACGATCTCCTGCATTTCTGCGAAGCTAAAACCGAGATCGAGACCGGTTTTGTCCGCGGTCTTGGTGAAAGCTTGTCTGCCAAGTCGTCTGACTTCCGCCTTGATCACCGCCAAGTCGTAATGGGGTGTGTTCTTTTCCATAAGAAACCAAAACCCTGTCCCTGAAATTACCCTTAAAGGGTAATTTTGACCAATCGAAAATACCGCTTCATGTGTCTCCGATTGACCCTAGGTGGTTGCCGTCCTACACGGGTCTGACTAACATGTCAGAAAATTCATCCTATGATTGGATGAAAGGGCGAATCCTATGTCAGACATTTCTCCACTCATTAAACGATCCCTAGTCGATCAGGCCTTGGATCAACTCCGTCAGCGCATCAACAGCGGTGCCTGGCAGGTTGGCGAGCGTTTGCCGACCGAACCCGAGCTGTGCGCCGAACTGGGCATCAGCCGCAACACCGTGCGCGAAGCCATGCGCGTATTGGCGTTTTCCGGGCTGATCGAGATTCGCCAGGGCGATGGCAGTTACTTGCGCGCAGTGGTCGATCCGATGGATACCTTGAAAGCGCTGTCGCAATGCTCGCTGGAACAGGCGCGGGAAACCCGCCACATCCTCGAAGTCGAAGCGATCGGTTTGGCGGCATTGCGCCGCACCGACGAAGACCTCGTCGCATTGCGTGAAGCGCTCGGCACCAGCGGCAGCCACTACCACGGCGATCTCGACACCTATATCGCCTGCGATCTGGTGTTCCACCGCCGTCTGGTCGACGCCGCGCACAACCCGACCCTCAGCGAGCTGTATCGCTACTTTTCCAGCATCGTCGGCGCGCAATTGCGCCAGACCCTGAACATCGTCCCGCGCCGTCAGGAAGTGTTCGACCTGCACATCGCGTTGCTCGATGCGGTCGAGCAACGCGACCCGGAACGGGCCAAAGCTTTGTCGAGGCAGTTGATCAATGAACCTTGAAACCGAGAAATCCATGTCCCGCAACGAGATATCCACAACCCCCAAGCGCACGGCAGAACTTGAAGAACTGCTGATCGACGCCGAGGCTGATGACGAACAAGTGCAACAAAGCCATCCGCTGGTACGCCGACCGTGGTTGTTGCTGCTCGGCTTGATTCTGGTGGCGCTGAACTTGCGTCCGGCGCTGTCGAGCATGGCGCCGCTGCTCAGCGATGTGTCGAAAAGTCTTGGCTTGTCGGCGGCTCAGGCCGGTCTGCTGACTACGCTGCCGGTGTTGTGCCTCGGTTTGTTTGCGCCACTGGCACCGATTCTGGCGCGACGTTTTGGTGCTGAGCGGGTGGTGCTGGGGATTTTGCTGACACTGGCGGGCGGGATCATTTTGCGCAGCAACTTCGGTGAGATCGGCCTGTTCGCCGGCAGCGTATTGGGCGGTGCGAGCATTGGCATCATCGGTGTTCTGCTGCCGGGCATCGTCAAGCGCGACTTCGCCAAACATGCCGGCACCATGACCGGCGTCTACACCATGGCGCTGTGCCTGGGCGCGGCGATGGCGGCCGGTTCCAGCGTGCCGCTCAGTGAGCATTTCGGTGGTAGCTGGGCGATGGGCCTGGGTTTCTGGGTGATTCCGGCGTTGGTTGCAGCGGTGTTCTGGTTGCCGCAAGTCGGGCAGAAACATGGCGCGCACAATGTTGCATACCGCGTACGCGGTCTGCTGCGTGATCCGCTGGCTTGGCAAGTGACCTTGTACATGGGCCTGCAATCATCGCTGGCCTACATCGTCTTTGGCTGGTTGCCGTCCATCCTGATTGGTCGTGGACTGACGCCAACCCAGGCCGGTCTGGTGTTGTCCGGTTCGGTGATCATCCAGCTTGCCAGTTCGTTGGCTGCGCCGTGGCTGGCTACTCGCGGCAAAGATCAGCGTCTGGCGATCGTCGTGGTCATGGCGCTGACCCTCGGCGGTCTGTTCGGTTGTCTGTATGCGCCGATCGAAGGGCTGTGGGGTTGGGCGATTCTGTTGGGGCTGGGGCAGGGCGGTACGTTCAGTCTGGCGTTGACCCTGATCGTGCTGCGTTCGCGGGATTCACATGTCGCGGCGAACCTGTCGAGCATGTCTCAGGGTTTTGGTTACACGCTGGCGTCGATGGGGCCGTTCGCGGTCGGCGTGGTGCATGACTGGACCGGCGGCTGGAATGCCGTCGGCTGGATCTTTGGCATCATCGGTACAGGTGCGATCATCGCCGGGCTTGGCGCCGGGCGTGCGCTGTACGTGCAAGTGCAAAGCGAGAAGATCTGACGCGGTTCAAACTGTAGGAGTGAGCCTGCTCGCGATAGCTTTATACCAGTCAACGTTGCGCTGACTGACACACCGCTATCGCGAGCAGGCTCACTCCTACATGGGTTTTGTGTACAGCGGGTATTTGGTTTGCGAATGCCGATAGTGTTTCTGCACATTGCAGACTATCGTGCTGGCAATCTGTACCTATCTTGGAGATTGCCCATGAGCGAAGCCCACGCCGCGTTGATCACCCGCTTCTACCAGGCCTTCCAGCGCCTCGACGCCGAAGCCATGGCCGCCTGCTACACAGACGATGTAGTGTTCAGCGACCCGGCCTTCGGCGAACTGCGTGGCCGCGATGCCGGCGACATGTGGCGCATGCTCACTACCCGCGCCAAAGACTTCTCGCTGACCTTCGACAACGTTCGTGCCGATGAACGCAGCGGCGGTGCACATTGGGTCGCGACCTACCTGTTCAGCCAGACCGGCAACATCGTCATCAACGATATCCAGGCCCGCTTCGTGTTCCGTGACGGCAAGATCTGCGAGCACCACGATCACTTCGATCTGTGGCGCTGGTCGCGTCAGGCGCTCGGTTTCAAAGGCCTGCTACTGGGCTGGACGCCGCTGGTGCGCAACGCCGTGCGCGCCCAGGCATTGAAGGGACTGAAGGCATTTCAGGCCGGTCGCTGATAAGATCGCCGCCTGTTTCCTACACGTCTTGATCCCGAAGTGACCAGCCTTAGCGAAAAATCTGTCGATGTCGCCGAACCGGTGAGCAAATCCTGGTTCGTCTACCTCGTTCGCGCCGCCAATGGTTCGTTGTACTGCGGGATCAGTGATGACCCGGTGCGCCGCTTCGCCAAACATCAAAGCGGCAAAGGTGCACGGTTCTTCCTCTCCAGCCCGGCGATGGCGCTGGTCTACACCGAGCTGTGCCGCGACAAGAGCGATGCGTTGCGTCAGGAACGCTTGATCAAAAAGCTCAAGAAAAGCGCAAAGGAATGCCTAGTTGCGTCTTATCAATCTGACTGATTGGTTCCCATCAGGCAGATCTGTAGGCTGCTAAGCAAATGCGCGCTAAGCTGCTGGCTCACTATCTGAGCGGCGGAGCCGAGCATGTCCGAGTTGATTCTGCACCACTACCCGACCTCCCCATTTGCCGAGAAGGCCCGCCTGCTGTTGGGTTTCAAAGGCTTGTCGTGGCGCTCGGTGCATATTTCGCCGGTGATGCCGAAACCGGATCTGACCGCGCTGACTGGCGGCTACCGCAAGACACCGGTGTTGCAGATTGGCGCTGACATCTATTGCGACACATCGTTAATCGCGCGGCGCCTGGAGCAGGAAAAGGCTTTGCCGGCGTTCTTCCCTGAAGGTCAGGAGTTCACCTCCGCGAGTTTTGCCACTTGGGCTGATTCGGTGGTGTTCCAGCATGCCGTGAGTCTGGTGTTCCAGCCGGAATCGGTTGCCGTGCGTTTCGCCAAGCTGCCACCGGAAGCGATCAAAGCTTTTATCGCCGACCGTGCCGGTCTGTTCAGTGGTGGCAGCGCCACGCGTTTGTCTGCCGAACAAGCCAAGCATCAGTGGCCGACGATCATGGCGCGGCTGGAGCAGCAGTTGCGACGCGAGCAGGGTGACTTTCTGTTTGGCGAGCCGTCGATTGCCGACTTTGCACTGGCGCATCCCATGTGGTTCCTGAAAGCGACTCACGTCACGGCACCGCTGGTGGATGAGTATCCGGCGGTTGCAGCCTGGTTGGGGCGAGTGCTGGGCTTTGGTCATGGCGCAGCCAGTGCGATGACGTCGGAAGAGGCGCTTGAGGTTGCACGCAAGGCGACACCGGCAGCATTGCCGGATGAGCAGTTCGTTGATCCGAACGGTTTCAAGGCTGGTCAGCAGGTGGCGATTGCTGCGACGGATTACGGGGTTGATCCGGTGGTGGGTGAGTTGCTGTTTGCCGGCAGCGAAGAGTTGATCATTCGGCGTGAAGACGAGCGTGGCGGTGTGGTGCATGTGCACTTCCCGCGCTTTGGTTTCCGGATCGAAGCACGCTGATCTCTCAAGTCTGTAGCAAAACTTTGTAGGAGTGAGCCTGCTCGCGATAGCGGTGTGTCAATCGGCGGATTTATCGACTGACACACCGCTATCGCGAGCAGGCTCACTCCTACAGGTTATTTCAGGGCGGCGAGGATTTCGTCCGGGTCGAATCCGCGAATCAATGTGCCGTTAACGTCAATCAGCGGAATCCCGCGCCCACCCAATGCCTCATACACCTTGCGCGCCTCGGCATCCTTCTCGATATCGAACTCCTTGAACGCAATCCCCTTGCTGTCGAGAAAGCGTTTGGTCTGCTTGCAGTAGCCGCACCAGTCAGTGGCGTAGAGCACGACATTGGCCTGCGCCCGTGTCTGCTCCGAGACCATTTGTGACGGGTTGAACACCCGCTCGATCTTGCCCCAGTTCTGATAAACCACGACCACCAGCAGAACCAGTGCAACCTTCTTCAGCACATTGCCGAGCATCAGTTACGCCGCTTCAACTGATCGGTGAGCGACGTTGGCAGGCCTTTGATCACCAGGGTGCCAGCCTCTTCGTCGTATTCGATCTTCGAACCCAGCAGGTGCGCTTCAAAGCTGATCGACAGGCCTTCGGCGCGGCCGGTGAAGCGGCGGAATTGATTCAGGGTGCGTTTGTCCGCCGGAATTTCAGGCGACAGGCCGTAGTCCTTGTTGCGGATGTGATCGTAGAAGGCTTTCGGGCGTTCTTCGTCGATCAGCTCGGACAACTCTTCCAGACCCATCGGTTCGCCGAGTTTGGCCTGGCTGCTGGCGTAATCGACCAGGGTCTTGGTCTTCTCGCGAGCGGATTCTTCCGGCAGGTCTTCGCTCTCGACGAAGTCGCTGAAAGCCTTGAGCAGAGTCCGGGTCTCGCCCGGGCCGTCGACGCCTTCCTGGCAGCCGATAAAGTCGCGGAAGTATTCCGAAACCTTTTTGCCGTTCTTGCCCTTGATGAACGAGATGTATTGCTTGGACTGCTTGTTGTTCTGCCATTCAGAGACGTTGATCCGCGCCGCCAGGTGCAACTGACCTAGGTCGAGGTGGCGCGACGGGGTCACGTCCAGTTCATCGGTCACTGCCACGCCTTCGCTGTGGTGCAGCAGGGCGATGGCCAGGTAATCGGTCATGCCTTGCTGATAGTGGGCGAACAGCACGTGTCCGCCGACCGACAGATTCGACTCTTCCATCAGTTTTTGCAGGTGTTCGACCGCGACTTTGCTGAACGCAGTGAAGTCCTTGCCGCCCTCCATGTATTCCTTCAGCCAGCCGCTGAAGGGGAACGCGCCGGACTCCGGATGGAACAGGCCCCAGGCTTTGCCCTGTTTGGCGTTGTAGCTCTCGTTGAGGTCGGCGAGCATGTTTTCGATGGCTGCAGACTCGGCCAGTTCCGTGTCACGGGCGTGCAGAACTGCGGGTGTGCCGTCGGGTTTTTTGTCGATCAGGTGGACGATGCAATGACGGATCGGCATGGGCTTCTCGGCTGTTGGAAGGGAGGAGGGCAGGCTCCCCCGAAAAAGCGCCCAGTGTACCGCAACCACTGGTTTTGGCGCGGGTTGTAGGGCAAAACCGGGGCGCGCTCTGGCGCTTATGCAGTTTTTTACCGATTTAGCGCAATAAAGCTGACCAAATGGGTAGCTAGAGGCGGATATTTCCCCGGCTCTGTGCTAGTTTTGCCCGGTCTTACGCGAAGTCACTGCGTTAAGCGTGCAATCAGCATTTGTCAGGTCGAACCAAACCCTGATTTCGGTATCTATAACCCGACTCGTCGTGGTTATCGCCGAGGGTGCCAGATCCAGAAGATCGGGCTCGATGGCTGACACTGCACTCTGCAATCCATATGAATTTGATAGGGAAGGAACACTACATGGCTCTTACTAAAGACCAACTGATCGCCGACATCGCTGAAGCTATCGACGCGCCGAAAACCACCGCGCGTAACGCTCTGGACCAACTGGGCCAAATCGTTGCCGATCAGCTGGAAAACGGCGGCGAAATCACCTTGCCAGGTATCGGCAAGCTGAAAGTGACCGAGCGTCCTGCCCGCACTGGCCGTAACCCTTCGACTGGCGCTGCCATCGAAATCCCTGCTAAGAAAGTGATCAAGCTGGTTGTGGCCAAAGGCCTGACCGACGCTGTGAACAAGTAAGACGCAGCGATAAAAAAACCGTGCACCGGAGCGATCCGGGCACGGTTTTTTTGTGTCTGCGATTTGGCGAGGAATGACACCGCCTTGTAGGAGCTGTCGAGTGAAACGAGGCTGCGATCTTTTGATCTTGTTCTTCAGGATCAAGATCAAAAGATCGCAGCGTGCCGCAGCTCCTACAGGGGCATCTGCGCAGCTATTAGCGAACCCAGCGCTCGCGGCGCCAGATCTGCTGCTCGGACTTGGTCTGGAACGTCCAGGCGACGAAACGGCTTTGCTTCTGGCCCTGAGACATCTCCACCACTTGGCTTTCCAGCACGCCAGCCTTTTTCAGTGCGGTTTCGATGGCGGGCAGGTTCGAGGCTTTCGACACCAGCGTGCTGAACCACAGCACCTTGTGCTGGAAGTTCGCGCTCTCAGCGATCAGTTGCGTCACGAAGCGCGCTTCACCGCCCTCGCACCACAGCTCGGCCGATTGGCCACCGAAGTTCAGCACCGGTAGTTTGCGTTTCGGGTCGGCCTTGCCCAGTGCACGCCATTTGCGCTCGCTGCCCTTGGTCGCTTCGTCCATCGAAGCGTGGAAAGGCGGATTGCACATGGTCAGGTCAAAGCGCTCACCCGGTTCCAACAGACCAATCAGGATGTGCTTGCGGTTCTCCTGCTGGCGCAGCTTGATGACCTTGTTCAGATCGTTGGACTGGACGATGGCCGTTGCAGCGGCCACGGCCGTCGGGTCGATCTCCGAGCCGAGGAAGTGCCAGCGGTATTCGCTGTTACCGATCAGCGGATACACGCAGTTGGCACCCATGCCGATGTCCAGCACGTTGACGATCGCACCGCGCGGGACCTTGCCGTCGTTCATGCTGGCCAGCAAATCCGCAAGGAAGTGCACGTAATCGGCACGGCCCGGAACAGGCGGGCAGAGGTAATCTGCCGGGATGTCCCAATGCTGGATGCCATAGAACGACTTGAGCAGCGCCCGGTTGAACACGCGCACCGCATCGGGGCTGGCAAAGTCGATGCTTTCCTTGCCGTACGGGTTGGTGATCACGAACTTCGCCAGTTCCGGCGTGGTCTTGATCAGCGCCGGGAAGTCGTAACGACCCTGATGGCGATTGCGCGGGTGCAGGCTGGCCTTTTCACGCGGCTCGACGGTCTTGGCCGGGGTCGCGGTGTCAGGCTTCTTGCGCGCAGGTTTGGGTGTGCGGGGGGCGTTCATGGGCGTGGTCGATTCGGGTATGGCTGAAAGTGGCGGGTATTGTCCCACATTGATGAGCCATGCGCCGAACCTGTGACCCATGACCTTGGACTTGGGGATTTTGATTTATGTAGGAGCTGCCGAAGGCTGCGATCTTTTGATCTTGATCCTGAAAAACAAGATCAAAAGATCGCAGCCTTCGGCAGCTCCTACAGGGGAAGGTGGCGGGAACCATAAAAAAGGGAGGCCACCTGGGCCTCCCTTTTTTATTGCGATTTACCAGTTACAGGCTGGCAATCCGCGCGTGCTGCTCGGCCAGTTTGCCCAGGGCTTGTTCAGCCTCGGCCAGTTTGGCGCGTTCTTTTTCGATGACTTCGGCCGGGGCCTTGTCGACGAAACCGGCGTTGGACAGTTTGCCGCCAACGCGCTGGACTTCGCCCTGCAAACGCAGGATTTCCTTGTCCAGACGCGCCAGTTCAGCGCCCTTGTCGATCAGGCCGGCCATTGGTACCAGCACTTCCATCTCGCCAACCAGTGCGGTGGCGGACAGCGGCGCTTCTTCGCCGGCCTTCAGAACAGTGATCGATTCCAGTCGCGCCAGTTTCTTCAGCAGCGCTTCGTTCTCGGTCAGACGGCGCTGGTCTTCAGCGCTGACGTTCTTCAGGTAGATTGGCAGCGGTTTGCCCGGGCCGATGTTCATTTCGCCACGGATGTTACGCGTGCCGAGCATCAGTTCCTTGAGCCATTCGATGTCGTCTTCGGCCGCGGGATCGATGCGCTCTTCGTTGGCCACTGGCCACGCTTGCAGCATGATCGTCTTGCCCTGAATACCAGCCAGCGGCGCGATGCGCTGCCAGATTTCTTCAGTGATGAACGGCATGAACGGATGCGCCAGACGCAGCGCCACTTCCAGTACGCGAACCAGCGTGCGGCGGGTGCCGCGCTGACGTTCAACCGGCGCATTCTCGTCCCACAGCACTGGCTTGGACAGTTCCAGGTACCAGTCGCAGTACTGGTTCCAGATGAACTCGTACAGCGCTTGTGCTGCCAGGTCGAAACGGAACTGATCGAGTTGACGGGTCACTTCGGCTTCGGTGCGTTGCAGCTGCGAGATGATCCAGCGATCGGCCAGCGACAGCTCGTAGGCTTCGCCGTTCTGGCCGCAGTCTTCGCCCTTGTCCAGAACGTAACGCGCGGCGTTCCAGATCTTGTTGCAGAAGTTGCGATAGCCTTCGACGCGGCCCATGTCGAACTTGATGTCGCGACCGGTCGAGGCCAGCGAGCAGAAAGTGAAGCGCAGGGCGTCGGTGCCGTAGCTGGCGATGCCGTCGGCGAACTCCTCGCGGGTCTGCTTCTCGATCTTCTTCGCCAGTTTCGGCTGCATCATGCCGGAGGTGCGCTTCTGCACCAGCTCTTCCAGCTCGATACCGTCGATGATGTCCAGCGGATCCAGGACGTTGCCCTTGGACTTGGACATCTTCTGGCCCTGGCCATCGCGCACCAGACCGTGCACATAAACGGTCTTGAACGGCACCTGCGGCGTGCCGTCTTCGTTCTTGATCAGGTGCATGGTCAGCATGATCATCCGGGCAACCCAGAAGAAAATGATGTCGAAGCCCGTCACCAGTACGTCGGTGGAGTGGAATTTCTTCAGGAACTCGGTTTTTTCCGGCCAGCCCAGGGTGGAGAAGGTCCACAGACCCGAACTGAACCAGGTGTCGAGTACGTCGTTGTCCTGTTGCAGCGCCACGTCCGGACCGAGGTTGTGCTTGGCACGTACTTCGGCTTCGTCGCGACCGACGTAGACTTTGCCCGACTCGTCGTACCAGGCCGGAATCCGGTGGCCCCACCACAGCTGACGGCTGATGCACCAGTCCTGAATGTCGCGCATCCACGAGAAGTACATGTTTTCGTACTGCTTCGGCACGAACTGGATGCGGCCGTCTTCAACGGCGGCAATCGCAGGCTCGGCCAAAGGCTTGGTCGACACGTACCACTGGTCGGTCAACCACGGCTCGATGATGGTGCCGGAGCGGTCGCCTTTCGGGACTTTCAGGCCGTGGTCGTTGACGCTGACCAACAGGCCGGCGGCGTCAAATGCCGCAACGATTTGCTTGCGCGCTTCGAAACGCTCAAGACCTGCATATTCAGCCGGAATCTGGCCATCGATGCTGTCGTTCAGCGTGCCATCAAGGTTGAACACCTGCGCTGCCGGCAGCACGTTGGCGTTCTTGTCGAAGATGTTCAGCAGCGGCAGGTTGTGGCGCTTGCCGACTTCGTAGTCGTTGAAATCGTGGGCCGGGGTGATTTTCACGCAGCCGGTGCCGAATTCAGGGTCGCAGTAATCGTCGGCGATGATCGGGATGCGGCGGCCAACCAGTGGCAGCTCGACAAATTTGCCGATCAGGGCCTGGTAGCGCTCGTCGTTCGGGTTAACCGCGACGGCGGAGTCGCCGAGCATGGTTTCCGGACGGGTGGTCGCGACGATCAGGAAATCGTTGCCATCAGCGGTTTTCGCGCCGTCGGCCAACGGGTACTTGAGGTTCCACAGGAAACCTTTCTCGTCGTGGTTTTCCACTTCGAGGTCGGAAATCGCCGTGTGCAGTTTGGTGTCCCAGTTGACCAGGCGCTTGCCGCGATAGATCAGGCCGTCTTCGTGCAGGCGCACGAACGCTTCTTTAACCGCTTCCGAGAGGCCGTCGTCCATGGTGAAGCGCTCGCGGCTCCAGTCAACGGACGAGCCGAGGCGGCGGATCTGACGGCTGATGTTGCCACCGGACTGATCCTTCCATTCCCAGACTTTCTCGAGGAATTTTTCGCGGCCCAGATCATGGCGATTCTGGCCCTGGGCTTCGAGTTGACGCTCCACCAGCATTTGCGTTGCGATACCGGCGTGGTCGGTGCCCGGCTGCCACAGGGTGTTGCGCCCCTGCATGCGACGGAAACGGATCAGGGCGTCCATGATCGCGTTGTTGAAACCGTGACCCATGTGCAGGCTGCCGGTGACGTTCGGCGGCGGGATCATGATGGTGTAGGAGTCGCCCGCGCCTTGCGGGGCGAAGTAGTTCTCGGACTCCCAGGTGTTGTACCAGGAAGTTTCAATGGCGTGCGGCTGGTAGGTCTTATCCATGCGCGGCGGGACCCTATTGGCATTAATTCAGGAAAAGCCGACGAGTATAGCGGGGCATGGGGCCGAGGGCGAGCGGGGCGGGCCGGATGGAGATCTAAATGTAGGAGCTGCCGAAGGCTGCGATCTTTTGATCTTGTCTTTAAAAAACAAAGGCCAAAAGATCGCAGCCTGCGGCAGCTCCTACACGGGACGGGTTATTCGTACTGACTCAGCAGCCGTTCCATCCGCGCATCGAGCCGGCGTTTGATTTCGGTTTCGATGTGCGGCGCGAAGTCGTCGATCACGTCCTGCATGATCAATTGCGCGGCGGCACGCAGTTCGCTGTCGAGGTGGAGCAGGGCGTCCGGGCCTTTATTCACAGGTGCCACAGGTTGCGCGGCGGGTGTCGGGGCTGGCGCGGGTGATGGTTCGACAGCAGCCGGCTCGGCGCCGACAGAGTCAAACAACATCGGAATCTGTTCCTGTTCGCCGTCGTCGACCGTGTCGGTCAACAGCGGTGGTTGCAGGTTGTCGTCGCCGAGCAACTGGCGAATCGATTCGAGATCGTCCAGCAGGTGTGTTGGCTTTTGCTGCGGTTTCGGAGTGTCCATTGGAATGCTCAGAGTCGCTGTAAACGGTGATCTTGCAGAGGATAGCCCTGTTCGCGGTAGAAACGGAAACTCTCCCGCGCGGCCGCCCGAATCGTCGGATCTTCGACCACCACTTCCGCCACCCGGGCGAATTTGCTGGCGAAGGCCGGGACTTTCAGATCGAGATTGACCAGTAAATCCTGATGCTGACCGCAGTCGTCACCCAACCCCAGCACAATCAAACCGTCCGGTTCACTGTCAGCCGGGCCGTGAGGCACGAACGTTTCGCCCTTGAATGCCCACAGGCGCGCATCGAGATCGTCACGCTGAGCCGCATCGCTGCAATGCAGATAGATGCGATGGCCCATGCGCCAGGCTTTCTCGGTGAGTTTGCAGGCAAAATCCAGGCGAGCCGACGGGTCGGCGCTGGGCAGGATGTAAAAATCGACTTTGGTCATTGCGGTTCCAGAGCGGCAAGCGGCGTCACCCGAGAGTGACGCCGCCCATCAGCGGGTTCAGGCTTTGGCGCGATCCAGCAGGTACTGGGTCAGCAGAGGTACTGGACGGCCAGTGGCGCCCTTGTCCTTGCCACCGCTGGTCCATGCGGTGCCGGCGATGTCCAGGTGCGCCCAGTTGAGGTTTTTGGTGAAGCGTGAGAGGAAGCACGCGGCGGTGATCGTGCCGGCCTTCGGCCCGCCAATGTTGGCGATGTCGGCAAACGGGCTGTCCAGTTGTTCCTGGTACTCGTCGAACAGCGGCAGTTGCCAGGCGCGGTCGTCAGCGGCTTTACCGGCGCTGAGCAGTTGGCCGATCAGTTCGTCGTTGTTGCCCAGTAGACCCGAGGTGTGCGCACCCAGTGCGACGACGCAAGCGCCGGTCAGGGTGGCAATGTCGATCACCGCTTGTGGCTTGAAGCGCTCGGAGTAGGTCAGCGCATCGCACAGCACCAGACGGCCTTCGGCGTCGGTGTTGAGGATTTCCACGGTCTGGCCGCTCATGGTGGTGACGATGTCGCCTGGACGTGTGGCGTTGCCGCTCGGCATGTTTTCCGCGCAGGCGAGGATGCACACCAGGTTGATCGGCAGTTTCAGCTCAAGCACGGCGCGCAGGGTGCCGAACACGGAGGCAGCGCCGCCCATGTCGTATTTCATTTCGTCCATGCCGGCGCCTGGCTTCAGGCTGATGCCGCCGGTGTCGAAGGTGATGCCTTTACCGACCAGTGCGTACGGCTTCTCGGATTTCTTGCCGCCGTTGTATTGCATGACGATCAGGCGCGGCGGCTGCTCGCTGCCTTGGCCGACGGCGTAGAACGAGCCCATGCCCAGGGATTTGATCTTCTTCTCGTCGAGGACTTCGACTTTCAGATCCTTGAACTCTTTGCCGAGGTTCTTCGCTTGTTCGCCGAGGAAAGTCGGGTGGCAGATGTTCGGCGGCAGGTTGCCCAGATCGCGGGTGAAGGCCATGCCGTTGGCGATTGCAGTGGCGTGGTTCACGGCGCGTTGCACTTCGGCTTGGGCGGCCTTGATGGTCAGCAGGGTGATTTTCTTCAGGGCGCGCGGTTCGGCTTTCTGGCTCTTGAACTGGTCGAAGGTGTATTCGCCGTCCACCAGGGTTTCCGCCAGCAGACGGGTTTTACCGTAGCTGTCGCGGTTTTTGACAATAATTTCATCCAGCGCCAGCACGGCGTCGCTGCCGCCCAGGCCCTTCAGGGTGTTGAGGATGCCAGCAACGATTTTGCGGAACGGGCGGTCGCCCAGTTCTTCATCCTTGCCCACACCGACCAGCAGCACGCGCTCGGCTTTCAGGTTTGGCAGGCTGTGCAGCAACAGGCTCTGGCCGACCTTGCCGGCCAGATCGCCACGCTTGAGAACGGCGCTGATCGCGCCACCGCTGAGTTCGTCGACCTGTTTGGCGGCGACACCGAGTTTGCGGCCTTCACCGACGGCAACCACCAGGGTGGCGGTTTTCAACGTTTCTGGGCCAACGCTTTTTACAACCAGTTCCATGTCCGGATCCCTGAATGAATGGTCAACACGCAGGCGTTCGGCGGTGTCCGCAGTCGCCTGCTTATAGATAGAAGAGGCGCAGGCCAAAGCCTGCGACAAGGGCCGCAGTTTGAACCTCGCTCCCCGCGCCTGACAACCCTAGGGGGCGTTCTCAATTAGTTTTCACACCGCGTTGTCGCCTTAAAGCCAGCCAGGCAAGGCGCAGGCCGCTGGGAATGGTTGTTCCCTTTCCAAGGCCTGCAACGCAGACTGGCCGGCTCTAAGGCACAACCCGAAGGGCCGGGCCTGCTGTTGTGCAGGGCTGCGTTGCTCGAAGCTTATTTGGAATGACCAAACCACGCTTCTCGCGCCTTGCCCTGCACAACAGCAGACCCGGCGCGGTGTGAAAACTAATTGAGAACGCCCCCTAGGTTGTACGATCTGCAAAGGATTACAGACATGGATGAGTGTGCGCAGTGACAGGCGCCTCCAATCACAGGATAATGCCGCATCTTTTTTCGACGGCTCTGCGTTGCGGGCCGGTCGATGTGTTTGCTTGTTTGGCCGCCTTAGCCTGACAACCCTGGAGTGTCTGGTTTGATCGTCTTCCGTTATCTGTCCCGCGAAGTCCTGTTGACCCTCAGCGCCGTGAGTGCCGTGCTGTTGGTCATCATCATGAGCGGTCGCTTCATCAAATACCTCGCTCAGGCCGCTGCCGGTCAGCTCGATCCGGGCTCGCTGTTCCTGATCATGGGCTTTCGTCTGCCGGGGTTTCTGCAACTGATTCTGCCGCTGGGCCTGTTCCTCGGGATCCTGCTGGCGTACGGTCGCCTGTACTTGGAAAGCGAGATGACCGTGCTGTCGGCCACCGGCATGAGCCAGCAGAAGCTGTTTCGCATGACCTTGTTTCCAGCGACCCTGGTTGCGCTGGTGGTGGCATGGCTGAGCCTTGGGCTGGCCCCACAAGGCGCCAACCAGTTCCAGTTGCTGCTGAACAAGCAGGACGCGCTGACCGAATTCGATACCCTCGAGCCGGGACGCTTCCAGGCCCTGCGTGACGGCACCCGGGTGACCTACACCGAAACCCTGAGTGACGATCGCGTCAACCTGGGTAGCGTGTTCATTTCGCAGAAGAACCTCGGCGCCGATCAAAAGGATCGCGGGATTTCCGTGCTGGTGGCTGAAAGCGGTCGCCAGGAAGTGCGCCCCGACGGCAACCGCTATCTGATCCTCGATAACGGCTACCGCTACGACGGCAGTCCGGGTCAGGCCGATTACCGTGCCATTCATTACGAAACCTACGGCGTGCTGTTGCCCAAGCCGGACGTCAGCGAAGAAGTCACCGATCGCGACGCCATGCCGACCTCGTCTCTGCTGGGCAGCGATGACATTCGCTCGAAAACCGAACTGCAATGGCGTTTGTCCCTGCCGCTGCTGGTATTTATCGTGACCTTGATGGCGGTGCCACTGTCGCGAGTCAATCCGCGCCAAGGGCGTTTCCTCAAGCTGCTGCCGGCGATTCTTCTTTATATGGCTTACCTGACCATCCTGATTGCCGCCCGCGGCGCCCTTGAAAAAGGCAAGATCCCGCCGGCCCTTGGCCTATGGTGGGTGCACGCGATCTTCCTGTTCATCGGTCTCGGCCTGCTCTATTGGGAGCCGCTACGCCTGAAGATGGCCAGCCGTCGCTCCGCAGCGCTGGAGGTGGCCCGTGGTTAAACTCGATCGCTACATCGGCAGCAGCGTGTTCATGGCGATCATTGCCGTGCTCGCCATCATTCTCGGCCTGGCGACGCTGTTCGCCTTCATCGATGAGATGGGTGACGTCAGCGAAACCTACACCCTCGTTGATGTCCTGAGCTTCGTACTGCTGACCGCGCCGCGCCGTCTCTACGAAATGCTGCCAATGGCCGCATTGATCGGCTGCCTGATCGGCCTCGGCAGTCTGGCCAGCAGCAGTGAGCTGACGGTCATGCGCGCTGCAGGCGTGTCCATCGGCCGTATTGTCTGGGCTGTAATGAAGCCAATGCTGGTGCTGATGCTGGCCGGTGTGCTGATCGGCGAGTACGTTGCTCCGGCAACCGAAAGCATGGCGCAGGCCAATCGCTCGCTGGCGCAAGGCAGCGGCGACGCGCAGAGCGCCAAGCACGGTATGTGGCACCGTCAGGGTGAAGAATTCATCCACATCAACGCCGTGCAACCGAACGGCCTGTTGTATGGCGTGACCCGCTATCACTTCGACAAGGAGCGCCATCTGCTGAGTTCGAGCTTCGCCAAGAAGGCCGAGTTCGACGGCAATAAGTGGCAACTCACCGACGTTGTCACCACGCTGTTCCATGAGCGCAGCACGGAAGTCGTCAATACCCCGAGTGAGCAATGGGACGTGGCGTTGAGCCCGCAATTGCTCAGCACCGTGGTCATGGCGCCGGAATCGCTGTCGATCAGTGGCTTGTGGGGTTACATCCACTACCTGTCCGAGCAAGGCCTGAGCAACGGCCGTTACTGGCTGGCATTTTGGGTCAAGGTGTTGCAGCCGTTGGTCACTGCCGCTCTGGTGTTGATGGCGATCTCCTTCATCTTCGGTCCGTTGCGTTCGGTGACTCTCGGTCAGCGCGTGTTCACCGGTGTTCTGGTGGGCTTCACCTTCCGTATCGTCCAGGATTTGCTCGGCCCGTCGAGCCTGGTGTTCGGTTTCTCGCCGCTGTTCGCGGTACTGGTGCCGGCCGGGGTTTGTGCGCTGGCGGGTGTCTGGCTGCTGCGAAGAGCCGGTTGATGACAGGCGATTGACCTGTGCTTTAAACCTCGAAAACGCCTCGGTCGACAGATCGGGGCGTTTTTGCATGCAATC
Source organism: Pseudomonas sp. IT-232MI5 (assembly GCF_949767845.1). NCBI lineage: Bacteria > Pseudomonadati > Pseudomonadota > Gammaproteobacteria > Pseudomonadales > Pseudomonadaceae > Pseudomonas > Pseudomonas sp. IT-232MI5. The sequence continues at coordinate 290,309 of NZ_CATKQE010000055.1, read as the reverse complement.
CGGGTGACAGGCGAACGTGACGCTTGCGCCGTGTATCAGGTACAATTCCCGGCTATTTTTCGGCGGGCTATGCCTGCAGCCTTTTTGAGTGTTGATCCGTGAGTGATTTGAGTCATATCCGCAATTTCTCCATCATCGCCCACATTGACCATGGCAAGTCGACGCTGGCCGATCGCTTCATCCAGATGTGCGGCGGCCTGGCCGAGCGTGAAATGGAAGCCCAGGTACTGGATTCCATGGATCTGGAGCGTGAACGCGGGATCACCATCAAGGCCCACAGCGTTACCCTCTATTACACCGCCAAAGACGGCATCAAGTATCAGCTGAACTTCATTGACACCCCGGGCCACGTCGACTTCACCTACGAAGTCAGCCGTTCCCTGGCCGCGTGTGAAGGTGCCTTGCTGGTGGTCGATGCGGGTCAGGGTGTTGAAGCCCAGTCCGTGGCCAACTGCTACACCGCCATCGAGCAGGGCCTTGAGGTCATGCCGGTGCTGAACAAGATCGACCTGCCGCAGGCTGATCCTGAGCGCGTCAAGGACGAGATCGAGAAGATCATCGGCATCGACGCCACCGACGCCGTCACCTGCAGCGCCAAAACCGGCCTGGGTGTCGACGAAGTGCTCGAGCGCCTTGTGCAGACCATTCCTGCGCCGACCGGCAACATCGAAGATCCGCTGCAAGCGTTGATCATCGATTCCTGGTTCGACAACTACCTGGGCGTTGTCTCCCTGGTGCGCGTGCGTCATGGTCGCGTGAAGAAGGGCGACAAGATCCTCGTCAAGTCCACCGGCAAGATCCACCTGGTCGACAGCGTTGGCGTGTTCAACCCGAAACACACCGCCACCGCTGACCTCAAGGCCGGCGAAGTGGGCTTCATCATTGCCAGCATCAAGGACATTCACGGTGCACCGGTCGGTGACACCCTGACCCTGAGCTCTACCCCGGACGTTGAAGTGCTGCCCGGCTTCAAACGCATCCAGCCGCAGGTTTACGCCGGTCTGTTCCCGGTCAGCTCCGACGACTTCGAGGATTTCCGCGAAGCGCTGCAGAAGCTGACCCTCAACGACTCGTCGCTGCAATACACCCCGGAAAGCTCCGACGCACTGGGCTTCGGCTTCCGTTGCGGGTTCCTCGGCATGCTGCACATGGAAATCATCCAGGAGCGCCTTGAGCGCGAGTACAACCTGGACCTGATCACCACGGCGCCGACGGTAATCTTCGAGCTGGTGCTGAAAACCGGTGAAACGATTTACGTCGACAACCCGTCCAAGCTGCCGGATGTGTCGTCGATCGAAGACATGCGCGAGCCGATCGTGCGCGCCAACATTCTGGTGCCGCAGGAACACTTGGGCAACGTCATCACCCTGTGCATCGAGAAGCGTGGCGTTCAAGTCGACATGCTGTTCCTCGGCAATCAGGTGCAAGTCACTTACGACCTGCCGATGAACGAAGTGGTCCTGGACTTCTTCGACCGTCTCAAATCCACCAGCCGTGGCTATGCTTCGCTGGATTACCATTTCGATCGTTACCAATCGGCTAATCTGGTGAAACTGGACGTGCTGATCAACGGCGACAAGGTCGATGCCCTTGCATTGATCGTGCACCGTGACAACTCGCACTACAAAGGTCGCCAGTTGACCGAGAAGATGAAAGAACTGATTCCTCGTCAGATGTTCGACGTAGCCATTCAGGCCGCCATCGGTGGTCAGATCGTTGCCCGGACAACCGTCAAGGCGCTCAGAAAGAACGTATTGGCCAAATGCTACGGTGGTGACGTCAGCCGTAAGAAGAAACTGCTCGAGAAGCAAAAGGCCGGTAAGAAACGCATGAAGCAGGTCGGCAACGTGGAAATTCCACAAGAAGCCTTCCTTGCCGTGCTCAGGTTGGATAGTTAGGTCCTATGTCACTAAATTTCCCGCTGTTGCTGGTCATCGCCGTGTTCGTCTGCGGCCTGTTGGCGTTGCTTGATCTGTTGATCCTGGCACCGCGTCGGCGTGCTGCCATTGCCTCTTATCAAGGCAGCGTCAGCCAGCCTGACGGGGTGGTCGTTGAAAAACTGAATAAAGAGCCGCTGCTGGTCGAATACGGCAAGTCGTTCTTCCCGGTGTTGTTCATCGTGCTGGTACTGCGCTCGTTCCTCGTGGAGCCGTTCCAGATCCCTTCGGGCTCGATGAAACCGACCCTGGATGTCGGCGACTTCATTCTGGTGAACAAGTTTTCTTACGGGATCCGCCTGCCGGTGATCGACAAGAAAATCATCGAAGTCGGTGATCCGCAGCGCGGCGATGTGATGGTGTTCCGCTACCCGAGCGATCCGAACGTCAACTACATCAAGCGTGTAGTGGGTCTGCCGGGTGACACGGTGCGTTACACCGCCGACAAGCGTCTGTTTGTGAACGGCGAGTCGATTGCCGAGCAGATGGTCGGCGCCGAGCCGGGCACGCTGGGCAGCGCCGAACTGTACAAAGAGAAACTGGGCGCCGCCGAGCATCTGATCCGCAAGGAAATGAGCCGCTACCGCGCCACGCCGGATCGCTCGTGGACAGTGCCTGCCGGGCACTACTTCATGATGGGCGACAACCGCGACAACTCGAATGACAGTCGCTACTGGGATGATCCGAACATTCCCAAGGATCTGCTGGGCATGGTTCCCGACCAGAATATCGTCGGCAAGGCCTTCGCGGTCTGGATGAGCTGGCCAGAACCGAAACTCAGTCACCTGCCGAATTTCTCGCGGGTTGGCCTGATCAAGTAATCACACACGGCGCTGTTGACCACAGCGCCGAATGCATTTCTGGAGTCGGCACAATCGGCTTCGCAATCGCCAGGATTTAATTTTTGAACACAGCGTTAATTGTCCCAGGCCTGCGCCGCATCCCGGCGATGGCAGTGGAATCCAGCCACGAACTCAGCGTGGGTAAACCGTGAGCGTTTCTCTAAGCCGTCTCGAGCGTCAGCTCGGTTACACCTTCAAGGACCAGGAGCTGATGCTGCTGGCTCTGACGCACCGCAGTTTTGCCGGGCGCAACAACGAACGCCTGGAATTCCTTGGCGATGCCATCCTCAACTTCGTTGCCGGCGAGGCGCTGTTCGATCGCTTCCCGCTGGCCCGCGAAGGCCAGTTGTCGCGTTTGCGCGCACGTTTGGTAAAAGGTGAGACGCTGGCCGTACTGGCGCGCGGTTTCGACCTTGGCGATTACCTGCGACTGGGTTCCGGCGAGTTGAAAAGCGGCGGTTTCCGTCGCGAATCGATTCTGGCCGACGCCCTCGAAGCCTTGATCGGCGCGATCTATCTCGACGCCGGCATGGACATGGCGCGTGAGCGCGTGCTGGCCTGGCTGGCCGGTGAGTTCGAAGGCCTGACGCTGGTCGACACCAACAAGGATCCGAAAACCCGCCTGCAGGAACACCTGCAATCGCGCGGTTGCGATCTGCCACGCTACGAAGTGGTAGATATCCAGGGCGAGCCGCACTGCCGAACCTTCTTCGTCGAGTGCGAAGTTGTCTTACTGAATGAAAAAAGCCGAGGTCAGGGTGTGAGCCGTCGTATTGCCGAACAGGTAGCGGCCGCCGCAGCACTGATTGCCCTGGGCGTGGAGAATGGCAATGACTGATACAAACGCAACTCGCTGTGGCTATGTTGCCATCGTCGGCCGTCCCAACGTTGGCAAGTCCACGTTGCTGAACCACATCCTTGGCCAGAAGCTCGCGATCACTTCGCGCAAGCCGCAGACCACTCGCCACAATATGCTCGGGATCAAAACCGAAGGTGACGTGCAGGCGATCTACGTCGACACCCCCGGCATGCACAAGGGTGGCGAAAAGGCCCTGAACCGCTACATGAACAAAACCGCTTCGGCGGCGTTGAAAGACGTCGACGTGGTGATCTTCGTGGTCGATCGCACCAAGTGGACCGACGAAGACCAGATGGTTCTTGAACGCGTGCAGTACGTGACGGGTCCGCTGATCGTCGCGCTGAACAAGACCGACCGCATCGAAGACAAAGCCGAGCTGATGCCGCACCTGAGCTGGTTGCAGGAACAACTGCCGAACGCGCAGATCATTCCGATTTCGGCGCAACACGGTCACAACCTCGACGCGCTGGAAAAGGTCATTGCCGATCATCTGCCGGAGAACGATCACTTCTTTCCGGAAGACCAGATCACCGACCGCAGCAGCCGTTTCCTCGCCGCTGAACTGGTGCGCGAGAAAATCATGCGCCAGATGGGCGCTGAGCTGCCGTACCAGATCACCGTCGAGATCGAAGAGTTCAAGCAGCAGGGCAAAACCCTGCACATCCACGCCTTGATCCTCGTTGAACGTGACGGCCAGAAGAAGATCATCATTGGCGACAAGGGCGAGCGTATCAAGCGCATCGGCACCGAAGCGCGCAAGGACATGGAACTGCTGTTCGACTCCAAGATCATGCTCAACCTGTGGGTCAAGGTGAAGGGCGGCTGGTCCGACGACGAGCGTGCGCTGCGTTCGCTGGGTTACGGCGACCTGTAAGCGATTCGAAGATCAAAAGATCGCAGCCTTCGGCAGCTCCTACAATGTCTTGTTTACACCTGTAGGAGCTGTCGAAGGCTGCGATCTTTTTTTGCAATCCCGACCGGGAAAAACGTCATGTCGCAAAACCCGCCTCCTGCCCAACCCGCCTACGTCCTGCATTCTCGCGCCTACCGCGAAACCAGTGCGTTGGTGGATTTCCTCACGCCGCAAGGGCGGCTGCGGGCGGTGTTGCGCAGTGCGCGGGGCAAGGCCGGGACATTGGCGCGGCCGTTCGTGTCGCTGGAAGTGGAGTTCCGCGGCAAGGGCGAGCTGAAGAATGTCGGGCGCATGGAGGGTTCTGGCACCTCTGCCTGGCTCAACGGCGAAGCGCTGTTCAGCGGTCTCTATCTCAATGAGTTGCTGATTCGTTTGCTGCCCGCTGAAGACCCGCATCCGGGCGTATTCGATCACTACGCCGCGACTTTGCTGGCACTGGCTGAAGGGCGACCGCTGGAGCCATTGCTGCGCTCCTTCGAGTGGCGACTGTTGGACGATCTCGGTTACGGCTTTTCGTTGAACACTGATGTCCATGGCGAGCCCGTCGCGCCAGACGGTCTCTATCGTCTGCAAGTGGATGCGGGACTTGAGCGGGTCTTCCTGCTGCAACCCGGCCTGTTCAACGGCGTCGAACTACTGGCCATGGCCGAAGCCGACTGGACCGCGCCCGGTGCGCTGTCCGCCGCCAAGCGCTTGATGCGGCAGGCCTTGGCCGTTCATTTGGGCGGTCGCCCTCTCGTCAGTCGTGAGCTGTTTCGCAAGCCCTAAGGGTCTGTTTACGTCTGGAAGCGGCGCAACGGGCCCAGACGTAAACAGACCCTTCACCGTGTATGCTGTGCGCCGAATCTTTTTCTTCAGGAGCGCGCATCCGTGACCACCAGTAATCGCATTCTTCTTGGCGTGAACATCGACCACGTCGCCACCCTGCGTCAGGCCCGTGGCACGCGCTACCCGGATCCGGTCAAGGCTGCGCTGGACGCGGAAGAGGCGGGCGCTGATGGCATTACCGTGCACCTGCGTGAAGACCGCCGGCACATTCAGGAGCGCGACGTACTGCTGCTCAAGGATGTGCTGCAAACCCGCATGAACTTTGAAATGGGCGTTACCGAAGAAATGATGGCGTTCGCCGAACGCATCCGTCCGGCGCACATTTGCCTGGTCCCGGAAACCCGTCAGGAACTGACCACTGAAGGCGGTCTGGATGTAGCGGGGCAGGAAGAGCGCATCAAGGCAGCAGTTGAACGTCTGTCGAAGATCGGCAGCGAAGTGTCGCTGTTCATCGATGCCGACGAGCGTCAGATTGCGGCGTCGAAGCGTGTTGGCGCTCCAGCCATCGAGTTGCACACCGGTCGTTACGCCGATGCCGAAACCCCGACCGAAGTGGCTGAAGAATTGAAGCGTGTGGCGGACGGTGTGGCGTTTGGTTTGGCCCAAGGGCTGATCGTTAACGCGGGTCACGGCTTGCATTACCACAACGTTGAAGCCGTAGCGGCAATCAAGGGTATCAACGAACTGAACATCGGCCATGCGCTGGTGGCACATGCGTTGTTCGTCGGCTTCAAGTCTGCAGTATCGGAAATGAAGGCGCTGATTCTGGCGGCCGCTCTCAAGGGCTAAGATCAAAAGATCGCAGCCTTCGGCAGCTACAGGTGTACGCATAACCCTGTAGGAGCTGCCGAAGGTTGCGATCTTTTGCTTTTAAAGCGGGGCAGGTTCTTGCGCGGGTTTTGACTTGTCGATGCCGGGCACATGCAAATTGCCTTCAGCCACTTGATCACCCTCAAGCTGCGGCTGCGTCACCCAGGTCAAAATGTCGTAGTAACGACGAATGTTCGCCACAAAATGCACCGGCTCGCCGCCTCGGGCGTAGCCATAACGCGTCTTGCTGTACCACTGCTTCTGGGAAAGGCGCGGTAGGATCTTCTTCACGTCCAGCCATTTGTCCGGGTTCAACCCTTCCTTGGCCGTCAGCTTGCGCGCGTCATCCAGATGACCGCTGCCGACGTTGTACGCCGCCAGGGCGAACCACGTGCGATCCGGTTCCTTGATCGAATCGTCGAGCTGGTCCTTCATATAAGCCAGGTACTTGGCGCCGCCCATGATGCTCTGCTTCGGATCGAGGCGGTTGGACACACCCATCGCCTGAGCGGTGTTCTGTGTGAGCATCATCAGGCCGCGCACACCGGTTTTCGAGGTGACGGTCGGCTGCCACAGCGATTCCTGATAACCAATGGCTGCCAGCAGGCGCCAGTCGACTTTCTCTTTCTTCGCGTAATTCTTGAAGTGCTGTTCGTATTTCGGCAGGCGCTGCTGCAAGTGCTGGGCGAAGGTCGTGGCACCCATGTAGCCGAGGACATCGACGTGGCCGTAATAACGATCCTTCAAGCGTTGCAGTGTGCCGTTCTTCTGCACCTTGTCCAGATACGCGTTGATTTCGTTGAGCAGGCTATTGTCTTCTCCCGGGCCGACCGCCCAGCTCTGGCTGCGCGCATCGCCAAGGTCGAAGGCCACGCGAATATTGGTGAAATACACCTGGTTCATCGCCACTTCGTTGGAGTCGACCAGGGTCAGGTCAATCTGCCCTTCATCGACCATGCGCAGCAGGTCGACCACTTCAACCGCATCGGACTCTTCATATTCAATGCCGGGGAGTTTCTTTTTCAGCTCCGCCAGTTGTTCGGCATGGGTACTGCCTTTGAGCACCATAATCTTCTTGCCGACCAGATCACCCGGGTCGGTCGGCCGCGACTGACCGTTGCGATAAATGATCTGCGGGGTGACTTCCAGATAGGAGTGCGAGAAGCGCACCTGTTTCTTGCGCTGTTCGCTGCTGACCAGACCGGCGGCAGCCAGCACCGGGCCATTCGGTTTGCCGATCTGGTCGAAGAGGTCGTCGAGGTTGTCGGCGGTCTCGATCTTCAGCTCGACACCCAAATCGTCGGCGAAGCGCTTCACCAGCTCGTATTCGAAGCCGGTTTCACCGCTGCGATCCTGAAAGTAGGTGGCGGGGCTGTTACGGGTAATCACCCGCAGCACACCATCCTCCTTTACGCGCTCGAGTGTGTTGGGTTTATCAACACAGCCACCGAGCATCAGGAAGAGTCCGGTTGCGATCAGCCATTTGGCGTACCGCGGACGCAAAGCCGTTGGGAAAAACATCTGCGCAGTATACGCAAACGGCCACGGGCGCCATATCTCGACAGTGCAGGGCGAGTCTGCTAGCGATCACAAAATAGGACGAAACCCCACAGAAACGGGCCTTTAAGGCTTTTTGTTACAGTAAAAATAAGCGGCCTCTGAATGGTTGATTTACCTGACTCTGAAGTCGGAAACACAGATTGATACCCGAGTGCAACCGTGCGTAGCGTTTCGGGTGATGTTGAGGGCGGTTTAGGCTAGAATGCACGGCCTCAAAGCACACCCCTTCCCGAGGCTGTCCCGAAGATGTTGATCCTGCGCGGCGCTCCTGCCCTTTCTGCCTTTCGCCACAGCAAACTCCTTGAGCAACTGAGCCAGAAGGTTTCAGCTGTCAGTGGCCTGTATGCTGAATTCGCTCACTTCGCCGAAGTCACCGGCGTCCTGACCGGCGACGAACAGCAGGTGCTAGCGCGCCTTCTGAAGTACGGCCCAAGCGTTCCGGTACAAGAGCCGACCGGTCGTCTGTTTCTGGTGTTGCCGCGTTTCGGCACCATCTCGCCATGGTCGAGCAAGGCCAGCGACATCGCCCGCAACTGCGGCCTGAGCAAGATCCAGCGTCTGGAGCGCGGTATCGCCTTCTACGTTGCCGGTCAGTTCAGCGAAGCCGAAGCCCAGCAGATTGCCGATGTACTGCATGACCGCATGACGCAAATCGTGCTGGCCAACCTCGAACAGGCCGCCGGTCTGTTCAGCCACGCCGAGCCGAAGCCGCTGACTGCAATCGACATCCTTGGTGGTGGTCGCGCCGCGCTGGAAAAAGCCAACACCGAGCTGGGCCTGGCCCTGGCCGAAGACGAGATCGACTATCTGGTCAACGCCTTCAACGGCCTCAAGCGCAACCCGCACGACATCGAACTGATGATGTTCGCCCAGGCCAACTCCGAGCACTGCCGCCACAAGATCTTCAACGCCAGTTGGGATATTGATGGCGAGAACCAGGAAAAAAGCCTGTTCGGCATGATCAAGAACACCTACGTGATGCACAGCGAAGGCGTTCTGTCGGCTTATAAGGACAACGCCTCGGTGATCGTCGGCAACGTTGCCGGCCGTTTCTTCCCGAATCCTGAAACCCGCCAGTACGGCGCGGTGCAGGAGCCGGTGCACATCCTGATGAAGGTTGAAACCCACAACCACCCGACCGCGATCGCTCCGTTCCCGGGCGCGTCGACCGGTTCCGGTGGCGAGATCCGTGATGAAGGTGCAACCGGTCGTGGCGCCAAGCCAAAAGCCGGCCTGACCGGTTTCACCGTGTCCAATCTGCAGATCCCGGGCTTCGAACAGCCGTGGGAAGTGCCGTACGGCAAGCCTGAGCGCATCGTTACCGCGCTGGACATCATGATCGAAGGCCCGCTCGGCGGCGCTGCGTTCAACAACGAGTTCGGTCGTCCGGCCCTGACTGGCTATTTCCGTACCTTCGAACAGTCGATCACCACCCCGCACGGTGACGAAGTTCGCGGTTACCACAAGCCGATCATGCTGGCTGGCGGCATGGGCAACATTCGTGAAGAACACGTCAAGAAGGGCGAGATCGTGGTCGGCTCCAAGCTGATCGTCCTTGGCGGCCCAGCGATGTTGATCGGTCTGGGCGGCGGCGCTGCCTCCTCGATGGCCACCGGCACCAGCTCGGCGGATCTCGACTTCGCTTCCGTGCAGCGTGAAAACCCTGAAATGGAGCGTCGCTGCCAGGAAGTCATCGACCGTTGCTGGCAACTGGGTGACAAGAACCCGATCAGCTTCATCCACGACGTCGGCGCGGGCGGTCTGTCCAACGCCTTCCCGGAGCTGGTCAACGACGGCGACCGCGGTGGTCGTTTCGAACTGCGCAACATTCCAAACGACGAGCCGGGCATGGCCCCGCACGAAATCTGGTCCAACGAATCCCAGGAACGTTACGTTCTGGCGGTCGGCCCGGAAGACTTCCAGCGCTTCCAGGCGATCTGCGAACGCGAGCGCTGCCCGTTTGCCGTTGTTGGTGAAGCCACTGCCGAGCCGCAACTGACCGTGACCGACAGCCACTTCGGTAACAACCCGGTGGACATGCCACTGGAAGTGTTGCTGGGCAAAGCACCGCGCATGCACCGTTCGGTGGTTCGTGAAGCCGAGCTGGGCGATGACTTCGATCCGTCGAACCTCGACATCACCGAGTCCATCGAGCGCGTTCTGCATCACCCGGCCGTGGCGAGCAAGAGCTTCCTGATCACCATCGGCGACCGCACCATCACCGGCCTGGTTGCCCGTGACCAAATGGTTGGCCCGTGGCAGGTTCCGGTGGCCGACGTTGCCGTCACCGCTACCAGTTTCGACGTTTACACCGGTGAAGCCATGGCGATGGGCGAGCGCACTCCGCTGGCATTGCTGGATGCTCCGGCGTCGGGCCGCATGGCCATCGGCGAAACCCTGACCAATATCGCTGCTTCGCGCATCAACAAGATCTCCGACATCAAACTGTCGGCGAACTGGATGTCCGCTGCCGGTCACCCGGGCGAAGACGCGCGTCTGTACGACACCGTGAAAGCGGTCGGTATGGAACTGTGCCCTGAGCTGGGCATCACCATTCCGGTGGGCAAGGACTCGATGTCCATGGCCACTCGCTGGAACGATAACGGCGAAGAAAAAACCGTGACCTCGCCGATGTCGCTGATCGTGACCGGTTTCGCGCCAGTGGCTGACATCCGTCAGACCCTGACCCCGGAACTGCGCATGGACAAGGGCACCACCGACCTGATCCTGATCGACCTCGGTCGCGGTCAGAACCGTATGGGCGCTTCGATCCTTGCACAGGTACACGGCAAGCTCGGCAAACACGCGCCGGACGTCGATGACGCCGAAGACCTGAAAGCCTTCTTCGCGGTGATCCAAGGCCTCAACGCCGACGGTCACCTGCTGGCTTACCACGACCGTTCCGACGGTGGTCTGCTGACTTCTGTAGTGGAAATGGCCTTCGCCGGCCACTGCGGTCTGAGCCTGAACCTCGACAGCGTTGCCGAGTCTTCGTCCGAAATCGCTGCGATCCTGTTCAACGAAGAACTGGGTGCGGTGATCCAGGTTCGTCAGGACGCCACGCCAGACATCCTCGCGCAATTCAGCGCGGCCGGTCTGGGCGACTGCGTGTCGGTGATCGGTCAGCCGATCAACAATGGCCAGATCAACATCACCTTCAACGGTGCCACCGTGTTCGAAGGCCAGCGTCGTCTGCTGCAACGTACCTGGGCTGAAACCAGCTACCAGATCCAGCGTCTGCGTGACAACGCCGACTGCGCCGAGCAAGAGTTCGACGTGCTGCTGGAAGAAGACAACCCGGGCCTGAGCGTCAAGCTCAGCTACGACGTCAACCAGGACATCGCCGCGCCTTACATCAAGAAAGGCATCCGCCCACAGGTTGCCGTGCTGCGTGAGCAGGGCGTCAACGGTCAGGTGGAAATGGCTGCCGCGTTCGACCGTGCCGGTTTCAACGCGATCGACGTGCACATGAGCGACATTCTCGCCGGCCGTGTCGACCTGAACGAGTTCAAAGGTCTGGTGGCCTGCGGTGGTTTCTCCTACGGCGACGTGCTCGGTGCCGGTGAGGGCTGGGCCAAATCGGCACTGTTCAACAGCCGCGCCCGCGATGCGTTCCAAGGCTTCTTCGAGCGTAACGACAGCTTCACCCTCGGCGTGTGCAACGGTTGCCAGATGATGTCCAACCTGCACGAGCTGATCCCGGGTAGCGAGTTCTGGCCGCACTTCGTGCGCAACCGCTCCGAGCAGTTCGAAGCGCGCGTGGCGATGGTGCAGATTCAGGAGTCGAACTCGATCTTCCTGCAGGGCATGGCCGGTTCGCGTATGCCGATCGCCATTGCTCACGGTGAAGGTCACGCCGAATTCTCCAGCGAAGAAGCACTGCTGGAAGCCGATCTGTCGGGTTGCGTGGCGATGCGTTTCGTCGACAACCACGGCAAGGTCACCGAGCGTTATCCGGCCAACCCGAACGGCTCGCCGCGCGGGATTACCGGTCTCACCAGCCGTGATGGCCGTGTGACGATCATGATGCCGCACCCGGAGCGTGTGTTCCGTGCCGTGCAGAACTCGTGGCGTTCGGAAGACTGGAACGAAGATGCACCGTGGATGCGTATGTTCCGTAACGCGCGCGTCTGGGTTAACTAAGGCCTGTGTACAAGCTCGCTTTTTTTGTTCCCGACAGTCATGTCGAAGTGGTCAAAGGGGCTGTGTTCGCTGCCGGTGGTGGGCGAATCGGTGACTATGACCACTGTGCGTGGCAGGTGCTTGGGTCTGGCCAGTTTCGACCTTTGGACGGCAGTCAGCCGTTCATTGGTGAAGCGGGGCAGATCGAGCGGATTGAGGAATGGAAGGTTGAGCTGGTGGTGGCGGATGAGTTGATCGTTGCTGCTGTAGCGGCGTTGAAGCTCAGTCATCCCTACGAGACACCGGCTTATGAGGTGTGGCGGCTGGAAGATTTCTGATCTTTCTTGCTGCTGAAACAGGAAACCCGCTGAGAGTGATTTCAGCGGGTTTTTTGTGGCCGGTAATTTAGCTTACGGCCGTCATGCCCTTGTCCTCTTTAAGCATATTGATCAGCGTCTGCAGATACTTGAAACGCAGGTCTTTCTTGCCCCATCGATCAATGTAAAGCAGGCCTTTGTCATCCACCTGGATGGGGGTGGTGACGATGTTGCCGGTGCCGGACTTGTGCACCAGTGTGGTTTCGCCCGGGCTGGGATGTTCGATCAGAAAGTCGCCCGGTTTGATCAGTTTGCCCCGGTCGACAGGCAAAACCGGTGCAGCCTTGTTCATTCCGGCAACAGCGACCTCCATCGTAAAATCGCCGCGTAACGCCCAAGTGCCACTGCCGGAGGGGGATTGCGAAACTTCCCACACCCCGCGATGGACACCACTGGCCACTTCAGGCGCAGCATCACGTATATGCAGGCCGGCGGCCCCAAGGGTATCGGCCAGGCCGGGCACGCCCAGGTTGTAATTGGTATGGGCGCTGCCGACAAAGGCCACCCATTTGTGCGGGCCGTGTGCCAGTTGGTCGGCCTCGATCACCTGGGTCGCGAAATAACTGAACATCTGGTTTCGTGACAGGCTCGGGTCATATAAACCTTCGAGATGGTAGCTGGCGGTGCAGTCGAGGGCCCTGATACGCAGGTTGTATTTCGCGGCTGCCTGAACCACCTCGGTGTAAGTATCGTTACCGGTGTAGAGAGGCATGTGGCCGCTATCCTGGTCACTCAGAAAAGTCTTGAGTCGCTCGGGCATGCGATGGGTGCGGTAAAAACGATCCAGGTCGGCCTGGTGCAGATCGGTCATCAGATGCTCCATATACAACGTTTCGTACCCGGCTTCCTTGAGTGTCTTCATGTAGATCTTGATTTGCGCCTTGCTCGATACATGGTGATGCGCTTCGCCGATCACCAGATTCAGACGACCGTCAGCCATTTGTCTTAAAAAAACCTTGAAATCGGTGCCATCGACAAGCTGCGGCAACTTGGCGCCAGGAGAGGGGACGAAGTCGGTGAAAGCGTCGCTCGCCGTTTTCTCCAGGCGTGCGCGGCTGGCGAGAAAGGCATCGTAGGCCTGCGCCTGCTTTTGTCCTGCCGGACGGTATCTGGGGTCCATTGAGTGGGGTTCTCTGCGCAATTGAGCAACGTCGTCACGCATCGACACTGGTATGTCGAATTCGCTGAAATGCTGAGCGCTGGGGGTGTCAGCTTCTGGTAGCTGAGGAAGTGGCCGCCGGGCCTTGTATGACGTGGCCAAGGCGACATGATAATCGCCTTTGGCCGTGGCTTCGCCGGCTGCGGCGCCGGGTAAGTCCACACCAATACGTGCAGGCTGCCCCGCTGCGATATCCTCGATACGGACCGCGACGGCGTCGTGCAGGTCGGCCAGACCTGGCGTGTTATCAAACGTGGTCATGCGTGAGTGGTCGGTCAGGGCAATCCAGCGTTCGTCAGGTACGTCGGCCATATCGGCGGCTATGGTTTTATACGAGTAGAAATTCCTGACACTGTTGTTGCGCTGGGTCAGTGGCGAAACATCGCTCATCAGCAAGGCTCCGTCCAGGTTGTAACTGGTCGAGGCGTCCAGTGCTTTGACCTTCAAACCCTTTTCTCGAGCCGTGCGCACCAGCGCCACGTAGGAAAATGGCGCTTCGGGTCCATGGCCCAGCGCGGCATCGACTGCGGTCAGATGCGTTTTGATGTGCTTCCAGGATTTTCCTCGGTTGAACCTTTCCAGTTTGACGTTGAAGACGTCGCCCGGCAGGTATTCCACATAGATGCACTTGAAACCCCTGTCGATCAGCGCGTCCATATCGTTGATCAGTACCTGTTTGCTGGCGATGGAGCCAGGCTCGGCTCCGATCACCAGATTTTTTTGGGTGAAGGCATTGCCGCCGATCAACTGGGCAAATGAAGTGTCGCTGGCGACAGTGGGGACTTCGGCGCGAACAGGCAGAGGCGCGAGTTGTTCAAAGTGACGCGTAGCATCCGTGGTCAGTTTTTCGACTTGTTGCTGGTAGGTCTTGCGTGTGGAGGCGAGTTCCTCGACTGCGCCGTAGAGATAGGGCTGGGGTGAAGAACCCATGTAGTCCTGACCCTTTTTGATTATGTCTTCTCTGGTTTGCGGGTTCATCACCATTTCGATCCGGCCCCAGTATTTGGGCGGCATGCCATAGTCTTTGTGCGGGCCGGGTGTCTGCGGCACAGGTTCGTATTTCGGTGCACCGCCCGACACGCCACTGCGCACCATCACGCCGTCAGAGTTGGGCATGGCCTGGATCCCGGTCGACAAAAATCTGCCGGTTTCAGGGTCCAGGCGATGGAGCAAGTAACGACCGACGGCATCAGTCTTGTGCGATGCCCACAGCGGCCGGCCTTTATAAACCACCGGTCGCATGTCCGATGACGGCGCAGTGGGTTCAAGTTGATCGATCAGGGCCATGACCCGCGCCTGCTCGTTGGCGGCGCTGCCCGCGGTCAGGCGTAGGGGGCGGTTGACGGGATTGAGTGAGCGCAGGGCGGGACGCAGATCGGTCAATACCGCACCGGCACTGTTGAACAGATAACCGAGGAAATGTTGGAACGCTTCGCTGTTTTTTCCCTGGCGATAAGCATGCAGAGCGAGCATGGCGTCTTTGAATGCCAGCAGCAGGCCGGTGCTCAGACTCAACAGCGGAAAGGGCGCAGTGGCAATGGCGGTGACCCATTCGACACACGTCCAGATCAGGCCGGAAATCATCTCGGTGCGGCCGGTGGTGGTGGCGTGAACGTTGTCGATCTTGCGCTGCAGTTTCATGTTGTATAAACCCTGGCGCAGGTCGCTGACTGGCGTCACCGCGCGGGTCGAGTCGTAACGTGCAAGGCTGGATGTGGTTTTGTTGATATCCTCGGGCAGGCTATTTTTCGCGGCTTCGAGGAATGTGCGAATCCTGACCTGGGATTCAACGCTCACCCGCCGGGTGAAATACTCGATCATGCCGTCCTGCTGTTTCAGCAGGTAATTGAACAGTCTGGCTTCGCGAAAGCTGACGCCATCGGGAGCACCAGGGGTGTAGAGCAGAACCGGGTTTTTGTCATGGCTGAACAGCCAGCTGTCGAGGACCCATTCACCGTCGATCATCAGTCGGTGAATCGGGTAGTTTTTTTGCCTCTGCCTGGATGTGTCACCCATGCTGTCGATACTCTGCTCCAGCCATACCAGATCATTGCTGGCGATATGGCCTTGCAGACGGCATTCCAGTGCCGCGTATTTCATCTGGCGCTGGGTAATGGCCAGTGTCGTATTGCGCCTGAAATCGTAACCCTCGCTTGCCGGGTCTTGCAGGTCTTTTTTGACCTTGGCGGTGTATCGTTCACCGATCCAGACGCCCCTGACCGAGCGCGCAACATTCTGCGCGGTCAGGTGGCTGATATCGATCCCCGGTGGCCCTTTGAAGCGCGCCGAGCGCGAAAATTTTTCATCGAGAAAACCGATGCCGTCGGCATACCCGTCGCGGTACAAGCGGGTGTAGTTCACCGGTTCCGGCGTCGCCGAACGCACGA
Source organism: Pseudomonas sp. IT-232MI5 (assembly GCF_949767845.1). Taxonomy (NCBI): domain Bacteria; kingdom Pseudomonadati; phylum Pseudomonadota; class Gammaproteobacteria; order Pseudomonadales; family Pseudomonadaceae; genus Pseudomonas; species Pseudomonas sp. IT-232MI5. The sequence goes on along the minus strand of NZ_CATKQE010000055.1, from coordinate 274,515 downwards.
TAGAGAGCGGCGAGTAGGCCCAGACAGTATCCGGGTCAACATCGTTGGCCGGGCGCTTGAGCAATTGGTTCAGGCTTTTTTTCGCTTGTTCATGCACGAACGCCTCAAAGCCTGGAAAGCGGCTGTCCGATAGCTTGTGTCTGGCGAAAGCCTGCGACGTGCCCTCGGCCTCTTCAGATAATGTCGACAGCTTTCTGCGGTTGGCAATTGTGGTCGTGCGATACCACACGGGAGTGCCGAAATCATAGTCGTCGATCCGAGTCGCCAAGATGTGGTCGGCCATAGCCCGAAGGCAGACGAGATGATTGCCGGAGTTTTCGAAGGTGACCTTTTTGTGTTCCTGGTCCTCTGGCTTGAGGCTCAGACCGGAGAGCACTTTGTGCAGGCTTTGACGAAAACGCAGGGGGGCACGGCTGATCAGGTAGCCGGCCATGCTGTTGGCGTCATCGCTGTGCCCGGCCCAACCAAGGATATGGGTCTGGCATTCAAGTTCGCTGGCGAACGCCTGGAACTGCCGTTCTCGTGGCGCTTGTGGTGTACAGAGCAATACGCGTGTAACGGCACCGGCGCTGTCGCTTTGTCGGAGTACCCACAGATCCTGTAATTGCGCGCCGTGCAGGGCCAACGTCGCGGCACGCAGGCGTGAGTCGCTGGCGCTGCGCAGGTCGCGGATAAGCTGCAAGTCACTGTCGAACAAATGGCCCTGCAGCACTGCTGTGCGAGCGAGCGCGAGGATTCGTTGATCCAGCATGTGCTCGAGGGCTGGCCTTATGGTCGAGCGCGCCTGCATCTCCTTCTGCAAATGGTTGAAGTCGATGCGCGGCTGCAGCTTCAACGCCTGCTCGACAAGCCATGCTGGCGTAACGTCCGAGTACGATGCCGGCAGGGGCGCATCGTTGTAGGTGAGGGTGGTATGGCTGAGAAACTCCGAACCCGACAATTCATCGCCGGTATGCGGTCCGCGCAGGGACAGATCGATCAGGTTGCGCCGATGCTCAAAGACACCGTACCCGGCTACCCGACGATCAGTGCTGATATGCAGGTTTTGGGGATCCAGATCATCGATTTCCAGATCGTCGCTGAGGCACTCAAGCCATTGATGCCGGGCCAGTGCCATCAGGCTGGCCGCCGGTCCCATCAAATCGAGCAGTGTTTGCCGTGCCTGATGGTAGTTGCCTGCCTGCTGCGCCAGCTCGGTCTGTTTCATTGTGCTGGCGCTGCGATACCAATCCGGAGCGCTGTTGCGCAGGTGGCGTTCGAATAAGATTTGCGCTCGCAGTTCCAGGCGCTGCGTGAGGTCCGGCAGTGAGACCGCGATGGCCCGATCGAGGGCCGCCAGCAGCAGTGCAACGTCTTGTTGCGGGTTGTCGTCAAAGCTCAACGCGCGCTCGATGTCCTGCATGCGTTTATCGATCAAGGCATCGTAGGTATGTTCAAACAATGGTTTGCTGTCGATCGGCGTCAGTTGCAGCGGCCAGATCCCTGCGGCGCCGACGTTGTGATAACGCGTCGGCAACAAATGCAGGAATCCGTCGGGGCCCGTGGCTTTTTTGAGGTAATCAAGCAAATGGCTATCGAGGTCGGCCAGAGAGTCGAAGTACTCAATGCCTCTTGTCGGCGTAAACAGCACAACATAGCCGACGCTTTGATCAGTCAAAAGGTCGCTGACCCTGGGGCGGTCCTTTTCAGTGATCACAAAGGCGCCGGCCAGCTCGACGGTGATTCCCTGATAACCGAACTGCAGAGCGTACATGGCCGGACGCAGCATTGGCCCAAGTGTCGTTTTTTCCAGAAGTGCACCGGCTTGCGGATGCAGCAGACGATCCTTTACAGCCTGTCGCGCCTCGTGGCCGATGGCGGTGAAGCCAGCGTCGTACTTCAAAAATGTCTTGGCGGGTTTGCCATCGATCAGATCGCGAAGATCCATATTGATCAATTGCGTGTTGAGCCTGATCTTGAGTGTCGCGATCAGCTTCTTCCCGGCATCGCTGTGCAGGTCACTGGTTGCCAGTGCCTGATAAAGCGCACGGCTACGCTGCAGGAAGTGTTCACGGTAGGTGTTCAACTGCTCGTTCAGGCGCTTCAGGTACGCCTGCTCGGCCGTCGGTGGCTGTTCAGAGAGCAGCGGGGGCTCGATCTTGAAAAGGTGGTGGCCGATCTGATTGAGATCGTTTCTGACCTCTTCGGGCGTGGCTACAGCGGAAGTGCTCATCGGCACAGCCTCCATGCTGGTGGGAAGAGTCTTCAGCATGGCGAGGATGGCGGTGGCAGTGGTGGTACATATGTATTGAAGGACGCCCGCGCACCAGGTGTTGTCTGTCGCGCGCAAGGTTCGGCGAGCGGGGGCGTGCCGCCGAACTCGCTATAAGTCCGGCGCGCGCACCCTCATGTCAGGCCCTGGCACCGACCTCGATGCGATTGACCAAGTTCTCCAGCGCGCCACTCAGACTCGCTGCTTTATCGCCCACCAGCAGATGCCAGATCCCGCCTTCCAGCTGGCTGACACCCTGACAACCCAGTGCTTTCAACTTTGCCTCAGACAAGGCCGTGCCATCCGCCAATTGCAGGCGAATCCGCGTCATCGCAATGCAGTTCAGTTGCAGCACATTGTTGCCGCCGCCCAGGGCATTCAGCCATTGCTGCGCTTCAAAACCGGCGACCATCACTGCTGTTGGCTCATCAGCGGCAACAGCGGTTTCCATCAGGACTGCACGCCCCAGCGCCGGCATCGCCAGGCGAATCTCATCAGCAATACTGTCCGCCATTGGACCGACAACCACCTGCAAACTTCCACCCTTGCCCGGACGCACAACCGCCATCGCCCCCAGCGCTTTCAGCTCAGCATCCGACGCCTTGTTGCGATCGACCATCTCCAGGCGCAACCGCGTAGTGCAGGCGCCAACGGTGACCAAATTCTCCGCCCCACCCAATGCCTTGATGTAAGCACTGGCGCGTTCGTTCTCAGTCAGTACGGCTTTTTCACTGACAGCGACATCCTCCCGCCCCGGCGTCTTCAGATTGAAGCGACGAATACAGAAATCAAACACCGCGTAATACACCACGGCATAGGCCAGCCCGACCGGGATCACCAGCCAGCCGTTGGTCGAACGACCCCAGCCCAGGACCATGTCGATAAAGCCGCCGGAGAAGGTGAAGCCGAGGTGAATGTTCAGCGCATTGGTAATCGCCATCGACAACCCGGTCAGCAGCGCATGCAGCAAATACAACAGCGGCGCCAGAAACATGAAGGCGAATTCGATCGGCTCGGTCACCCCGGTCAAAAACGAAGTCAAAGCCATCGACAGGAAAATCCCGCCCATCACTTTGCGGCGTTCCGGCAGGGCGTTGCGATACATCGCCAGACACGCCGCCGGCAGGCCGAAGATCATCATCGGGAACATGCCGGTCATGAACTGGCCGCCCTTCGGATCACCGGCGAAGTAGCGCGACAGGTCGCCGGTCACCAATGCCCCGGTAGTTGGGTCGGTGAAGTTGCCGAACACAAACCACGCCATGTTGTTGAGGATGTGGTGCAGTCCGGTGACGATCAGCAGGCGGTTGAACACGCCAAACACGAACGCGCCAATGCTGCCGCTTTCCATCATCAGCGCGCCGAAGGCGTTGATGCCGTGCTGGATCGGCGGCCAGATATAACCGAACACCACGCCCAGACCGACCGCCGCGAACCCGGTGACAATCGGCACAAACCGTCGACCACCAAAGAATGCGAGGTACTCCGGCAGCTTGATGTCCTTGAAGCGGTTGTACAGCGCGCCGGCCATCAGGCCGCTGACGATACCGGCGAGCATGCCCATGTTGATGGTTGAATCGAGCACCTTGAGCGTGGAGATCATCACCAGATAACCGATTACCCCGGCCAGACCGGCAGTACCGTTGTTGTCCTTGGCAAAACCGACCGCGATGCCGATGGCGAAGATCATTGCCAGGTTGGCGAAGATCACTTGACCGGCGTCGTGGATGATCGCGATGTTCAGCAGGTCGGTGTCACCCAGCCGCAGCAGCAGGCCGGCAATCGGCAGGATCGCGATCGGCAGCATCAGCGCGCGGCCGAGGCGTTGCAGGCCTTCGATGAAGAGTTGGTACATGGCGTTTGTCCTTGTTGTTTTTGTTAGCGCAGAGGCCAATGTTGGTGACAGGCGTGACGCACGGCGGCGGCGCTGCTCAGCTTGAGCAGGTCGCGGCTGAGGCGCTGGCATTCGGCTTCGTGCACCTGGCGCACGCGATCCTTGATTTCACCGATTTGCACCGGGCTGACCGACAATTCGGTAACGCCCAGACCAATCAGTACCGGCGTCGCCAGCGGGTCGGAGGCGAGGGCGCCGCAGACGCCGACCCAACGCTTGTGGACTGCCGCGCCTTCGCAGGTCATGGCGATCAGGCGCAATAGCGCGGGGTGCAAGGCGTCGACCCGTGCGGCGAGACCGGCGTGATCGCGATCCATGGCCAAGGTGTATTGCGACAAGTCGTTGGTGCCGATCGAGAGGAAGTCGGCGTGTTCGGCGAGTTGTTCGGCTTGCAGAGCGGCGGCGGGGACTTCGATCATCACGCCGATTTCCGGGCGCTGACTGACACCGAGTTCCAGGCACAGCGCATCGACGCGTTGACGAATGTGCAGCAGTTCGTCGACCTCAGTGACCATCGGTAACAGGATCCGGCAGCGGCGCAGCGGGCTGACTTGCAGCAGCGCGCGCAGTTGCTGATCGAGGATCTCCGGGCGGGCCTGAGCCAGACGAATGCCGCGCAGACCGAGCACTGGGTTGGCTTCAGCGGGCAGCGGCAGGTAGTCGAGTTGTTTATCGCCGCCGACGTCGATGGTGCGGATGATTACCGAGTGCTCGCCCATCGCGTCCAGTACGCCTTGATAGGCCGCGCGCTGTTCTTCGACATCCGGAGCGGTCTGACGATCAACGAAGAGGAACTCGGTGCGCAGCAAACCGACGCCATCGGCACCATTGGCAAAGGCGTCTGCGGCTTCAGCGCTGGAGGCGACGTTGGCGACGACTTCGATGGTCACGCCATTGCGGGTTTCTGCAGGCAGGTGAGCCTTGGCTTGCTGTGCGTCGCGGCGTTGCTGACGATCAATTTGCGCCTGCTTAACTTCAGCCAGACGTTCGGCATTCGGCGTCAGTTCGAGGCGTCCACCGTCGGCATCGAGCACCACCGCTTGGCCTTGCGGCTGATCAAGCAAGGCCGAACCCAACGCCACCATGCACGGCAGACCTTTGCCACGCGCGAGAATCGCCACATGCGAGGTCGCGCCACCCTCGGCCATGCATAACCCGGCAACGCCTTGCGCGCTGAGTTGCAGCAGATCCGAGGGTGTCAGTTCGTGAGCGGCAACAATGGCGCCGGCCGGCACGTCGTAATGCCATGCTTCGCCGAGCAATGCCCGCAACACGCGTTGCTTGAGGTCGCGCAGATCGTTGGCGCGCTCAGCCAGCAGCGCGCTGCCGGTGTGTTGCAGGACTTCGCACTGCACATCGATCGACTGGCTCCACGCGTGAGTCGCCGCAGTGCCTTGTTCGATGGCTTGCTGCGCGGCGTCGAGCAGCGCTGGATCTTCCAGCAGTGCGAGATGCGCGGCGAAGATCGCTTCTTCATCGGCGTTCTTGTGTGTTTTCGCTTGGGCGAGGGTGCCGTCGATTTCTCTCCTTACTTGAGTCAGCGCCGTCTCAAGAATCTGCAGTTGTTGCAGCGGATCATGATGACCGGCATCCGCCGGCAAACTGATCGCGTTCAAGCGAAAGAGCGGCCCGCCGACCAGTCCGGGCGCGGCGCACACACCGTGCAGCACACCTGCTTCGGCGGGGCGTTTAAGAGGCGCAATACTGACCGGCGCGGCAGCGTGATGTTCATCCGGCAGGGCTGTCGCCAACGCGGTGAGCAACGCTTGCAACGCCGCTTCAGCGTCCGGACCCTGACAGCTGACCTGCACTTCGTCCTGCTCGCCAACCGCCAGGCCCATCAAACCGATCAGGCTGTTGCACGGCGCCGATTTACCGGCGAAGTGCAGTTGCGACTGGCTTTTGAAAGCTTGCGCAGTTTGCCGAATCAACGCCGCCGGGCGGGCATGCAAACCACCGCGATGAGCCACCAGCACATGACCGTGAACCTCAGGTCCGCCGACATCCGCGACATTCGCCGCCACGCTGTTACGCGCAACAATGTGCAATAGCGGCTCGCCAACCTTCACCGCTTTCAGCGTAATCGGCCGCACTTGAAAATCCTGGCTGTTGGTCAGGATCAACAGGCTGACCAGGCTTTTGCATTGCTGGCCAACCTTGTCCAGGTCATAGCGCAACAACGGCTGACCCTTGCTGACGCGGGTGCCATCCTTGACCAGCATCGAGAAGCCTTCGCCGTTCAACTCAACGGTGTCGAGGCCCAGATGCAAAAGGATTTCCGCACCGTTGTCGGCGCGCACCGTCAACGCGTGGCCGGTGCGCGCGACGTGAATGATCACCCCGGCGCACGGCGAATACAGCGTGTCGTTGATCGGGTCGATGGCAATGCCGTCGCCCATCGCGCCGCTGGCGAACACCGCGTCCGGGACTTTGGCGAGCGTGAGCACCGGGCCGCTGAGCGGGGCGCTGAGGGTCAGCTCTTTATTGTTGTTGTGCATGGCTCGGTCTCATCGGTTAAATCTCGGTTCGATGTCCCTGTAGGAGCTGCCGAAGGCTGCGATCTTTTGATCTTGTTTTTTGGATCAAAATCAAAAGATCGCAGCCTTCGGCAGCTCCTACAGGCTTGCTTCAATTAGTGCGTGCGGGTCACTTTGCTCAGGTGGCGCGGCTGATCCGGGTCCATGCCACGGGCCACGGCCAGACCTGCGGCCATCACGTAGAAACTCTGAATAGCCAGAATCGGATCAAGGGCCGGGTGTTCGGCGCGGGTCAGGGTCAGATCGCGTTCGCTCACATCGTCCGGCGCGGCCAGCAAAACGCGGGCGCCGCGTTGGCGCATCTCTGCGGCGAGGCTCAGCAGGCCGGCCTGTTCGGCGCCGCGTGGAGCGAAAACCAGCAATGGATAGTGTTCGTCGATCAGCGCCATCGGGCCGTGACGGACTTCGGCGCTGCTGAACGCTTCGGCTTGAATTGCCGAGGTTTCCTTGAATTTCAGCGCTGCCTCTTGAGCGATGGCGAAACCGGCACCACGGCCGATTACCATCAAGCGCTCGCAATCGCGCAGGGCTTCGATAGCCACACTCCAGTCCTGTTTCGCCGCTTCGCGCAGACCTTCAGGCAGGGCGTTGCCGGCCTCCAGCAATTCGCTGTCCTCTTTCCAGTGCGCGATCAAGCGGGCGCTGGCGCTGAGGGTGGCGATAAAACTCTTGGTCGCGGCGACGCTGCTTTCAGTCCCGGCGAGCAGCGGCAGGCTGAATTCACACGCCGCTTCCAGTGGCGAGTCGGCGGCGTTGACCATCGACACGCTCATCGCGCCACGCTTGCGCAACAGACGCAGGCTGTTGACCAGATCCGGGCTCTGCCCCGATTGTGAAAAGGCGAACGCGACCTGACCGCTGACCTTCAACGGCGCCTGCTGCATGGTCACCACCGACATCGGCAACGACGCCACCGGCACACCCAGTTGCTGCATGGTCAGGTAGGCGAAGTAGCTCGCCGCGTGGTCGGAGCTACCGCGCGCAACGGTCATCGCCACTTGTGGTGGCTGCCGGCGCAGGCGCCCGGCGATCTCGATCATTTGCGGGTCGAGTTGTTGCAGTTGGGCTTGCACGGCCTCGAACGAGGACAGCGCCTCCTCAAGCATTTTTGAAGTCAATGTCTTCTCCTTCGACCATGACGGCGGTCAGTGTGAGTGAGCGATCGAGCCGCACGCAGTCGGCCCAGGCACCTGGTGCAAGGCGCCCGCGTTCAGTAATGCCGAGGTAGTCGGCGGGGAATTGCGAAAGACGTTGTGAGGCTTCGGCGATCGGCAGACCAATCTTCACCAGATTGCGCAGGGCCTGATCCATGGTCAGGGTGCTGCCGGCCAAAGTGCCGTCCGGCAGGCGCACGCCGCCCAGACATTTGGTCACGGTGTGGCTGCCGAGCTTGTATTCACCGTCGGGCATGCCGGCGGCAGCGGTCGAATCGGTGACGCAATACAGGCACGGGATCGAACGCAGGGCCACGCGAATGGCACCGGGATGCACGTGCAGCAGATCCGGGATCAACTCGGCGAATTTGGCGTGGGCCAATGCGGCGCCGACGATGCCCGGCTCGCGGTGATGCAGCGGGCTCATGGCGTTATAGAGATGGGTGAAACTGGTCGCGCCGGCATCCAGAGCGGCGACGCCTTCCTCGTAACTGCCGAGGGTGTGGCCGATCTGCATGCGCACGCCACGGCTGCTCAGCTCACGGATCAAACCGTCATGACCGGCGATTTCCGGGGCGATGGTGATCACCCGGATCGGCGCCAGTGCCAGGTACTCTTCGACTTCGGCCATCAACGCGGTGTGGGCGAAGTTCGGTTGCGCACCGAGTTTTCCCGGGTTGATGTACGGGCCTTCGAGGTGGACGCCGAGGACGCGGGCGGCACCTTTCGGACGCTGTTCGCAGAACTCTCCGACTTCCTTCAACACGCTGGAGATCTCGGCACTCGGCGCCGTCATGGTGGTGGCCAGCAGCGAAGTGGTGCCAAACCGCACGTGGGTTCTGGTGATGGTTTCGAAAGCGCTGGTGCCTTCCATGATGTCTTTGCCGCCGCCGCCATGGACGTGCAGGTCGATGAAACCGGGCAGCAGATACGGCAGGTCATTAGTTGCCGGATCGCAAGGCACGCCTTCGATCGACACGACTTTGCCGTGTTCGTGGATCAGCCGGCCGCGAACCCAGCCGCTGGCGGTGAGGATATTGTCTTCGGACATTTTGGTTCTCGCTTTGGGCCGCTCTCAGCGGCGCAGCTCTTTATCTACGAAGCTCTGCAACAAAGTCGTAGTAGTCGTTGCGGCAATAGGTGTCGGTGACTTCGATCGGCGTGTTGTCTTCCAGATAACCGACCCGGGTCATCAGCAGCATCGCGGTACCGGGAGCGATGCCGACCAGCGCGGCGAATTCGTCCGAGGCGTTGATCGCCTGAATGTGCTGCAAGGCGCGGACGATCGGTTTGCCGATGCCGTCGAGGTATTCGTAGAGCGAATCGCCGACCAGTTGCGGCTTGGGCATGATCGAGGCGGGCAGGGTGCTCATTTCGATCGCCATGACCGTGTCATCGGCTTTGCGCAGACGCTTCATGCGCGCAACCTTGTCGTTCGGCGACAGGCTGAGGCGGATCAATTCTTCATGAGTCGGCAGGGTGATTTCGCGTTCCAGCCATTGCGAGCTGGGCACGAAGCCCTTGAGGCGCAGCATCTCGCTGAAACCGGAGAGGCGCGATAGCGGTTGTTCGAGGCGTGGGGTGATGAACGTGCCGGAACCTTGCAGGCGACGGATCAGGCCTTGATCGAGGAGGACTTCCAATGCCTTGCGCGCAGTCACCCGGGAAATGCCCAGTTGCTCGCTGAGGTTGCGTTCCGAGGGCATCGCCTGCTCGGACTTCCACTGCCCGGCATGAATCGCTGCTTCCAGATTGCGTGCCAGTTGCAGGTACAGCGGCGTCGGCTGAGAGTCGTCCGGGCGTAAGGTATGGAGGTCGTTCATGTAGGGCATTTCCGTCGCGAGTATAGGATTGTTGTGGCTCGCTTGTGGGGCGGAAATTAATACCACTTGAATACCATGTCAACGCGATGAAACAGCGCCATATCTAATGAATTGGCGGTATTCAGGGGGTGTGGTTTCAAGTGGTATTAGTGGTTGGCCAGGAAAAGCAAAAGATCGCAGCCTGCGGCAGCTCCTACAGTTGAGAGTGGTATCACCCTTGTAGGAGCTGCCGCAGGCTGCGATCTTTTTGATTTATTTTTTAATGCCGACCAATGGTCGTGAGGAAGTTAAGGGCGGATTTCGACCATCGTGCCGTCCGGCACCAGATTCCACACTTCGCGCATGTCGACGTTACGCATGGCGACGCAGCCGTCAGTCCAGTCGAGGGTGTGGAACAGGTCTTCCGGGGTTTCTTCCGAATCCGGCGTGCCGTGGATCATGATCATGCCGCCGGGCTCGACGCCTTCACGTCGGGCGCGGGCCGAATCGCTGATGTTCGGGTAGGAAATGTGCATCGACAGGTTGAATTTGTCGCTGGTCTTGCGCCAGTCGATCCAATAGAAACCTTCTGGCGTGCGCTTGTCACCCTCTATCAGTTTCGGGCCTTTCTTCGCGCCTTTGCCCAGCGAAATGCGATAGGTCTTCAGCGGCTTGCCGTCAGCGATCAACTGCAGTTGATGAGCCGCTTTGAGCACCAGGACTTTCTCGATGAGCGGGGTATTCGAAGGCGTCACGGTGGTCACGAATGACGCTTGGGAGACGGTAACGAACGACAGGCAAAACAGGGCAAGCAACCAGCGCATTGAAACGATTCCCCAGGGAGTGACGCAGATAACCAACATTTTATATGTATGTGTGCATGTAGGAGCTGCCGAAGGCTGCGATCTTTTTGTCGGCCATCACGCCAATGTCTTGATTAAATAATGACCGGCTGCGCCAACGGAGGAATCGATTCCGACCGAACCGGATACACCTCGATACGCCGATCAGCGAAGAAGCATTCTAAGGTACGCCCCACCGTGCGGAAAGCCAGCTCGTCCCAGGGAATGTCGGCTTCGTCGAATAGTTGCACTTCGAGGCTCTCGGGGCCGGCGGCGAAGTCCAGATCGACCAGCTCGGCGCGGAAGAACACATGCACCTGACTGATGTGCGGCACATCGATCAATGTGTAGATGCTCAGGTTGCGCACGCGGGCGCAGGCTTCCTCGGCAGTTTCGCGTACGGCGGCCTGTTCGATGGTCTCGCCGTTCTCCATGAAACCGGCGGGCAAGGTCCAGTAACCGAGGCGCGGCTCGATGGCGCGGCGGCAGAGCAACACTTTTGTACCCCAGGTCGGTACGCAACCGGCGACGATATTGGGGTTCTGATAGTGAATGGTCTGACAGCTGTCACAGACAAATCGCAGCCGCGAATCGCCTTCGGGAATGCGTTGGGTGACCGGGTTACCGCAGTGGCTGCAAAATTTCATGCTGGGCTTCCTGAATGCTGCGCCTATCTTGGCGTGCAGCGGTGTCGGTCGGCAAGTTGTCGTTTCGCGACACGACGGGTTTCGGGGGCTTGGGCGCTCGCAACGATTGGTGCATGATGCAAAGTAAGGCACAGATCGAGAACACTCATGCTGGACGAGCTACTGCATAGGGTAAGCAACCACACACCGCGCACGCTGGAGACTGACACACGTTTCCCCGAGGCCGCCGTTCTGGTGCCGATCACCCGCAGTGACCAACCGGAACTGGTACTGACCCTGCGCGCCAGCGGGCTTTCGACCCACGGTGGCGAAGTCGCCTTCCCGGGTGGTCGCCGCGATCCGGAGGACCCGGATCTGATCTTCACCGCGCTGCGTGAAGCTGAAGAGGAGATCGGTCTGCCGCCCGGCCTGGTCGAAATCATCGGCCCGCTCAGCCCGCTGATCTCCTTGCACGGCATCAAGGTCACGCCTTATGTCGGCGTCATCCCCGATTTTGTCGAGTATCTGGCCAACGATGCCGAGATTGCTGCGGTGTTCACTGTGCCGCTGGAATTCTTCCGCGCAGACCCCCGTGAACACACGCACCGCATCGACTATCAGGGCCGCAGTTGGTACGTGCCGAGTTATCGATTTGGTGAATACAAGATCTGGGGGCTGACGGCGATCATGATCGTCGAGTTGATCAATCTGCTCTATGACGCCAAGATCAGTCTGCACCAACCCCCTAAAAGCTTTATTAACACCTGAGCCATCGTTCGAATGGCCATCACCGTGGGCGCTGAGGAAGACAAGATGAAATACCGTTTGGGCGACGCCCGTGTCGAGACCCACCCACAGAGCTGGGTCGCGCCCAATGCCGTGCTGGTGGGCAAGGTCAAACTGGAAGAGGGCGCCAACGTCTGGTTCAACGCCGTGCTGCGCGGCGACAACGAACTGATCCTGATCGGCAAGAACAGCAATGTGCAGGACGGCACGGTGATGCATACCGACATGGGCTATCCGCTGACCATTGGCACCGGCGTGACCATCGGCCACAACGCCATGCTCCACGGCTGCACGGTGGGCGATTACAGCCTGATCGGCATCAACGCGGTGATTCTCAACGGCGCGAAGATCGGCAAGAACTGCATCATTGGCGCCAACTCGCTGATTGGCGAAGGCAAAGAGATTCCCGACGGTTCGCTGGTGATGGGCTCGCCGGGCAAGGTTGTGCGCGAGCTGACCGAGCCGCAGAAGAAAATGCTCGAAGCCAGTGCCGCCCACTATGTGCATAACTCGCAGCGTTATGCCCGCGATCTGGTTGAGCAGGAAGAATGAACACGCCAGAAAGACCAGTAGCCTCGCCATGCGTGAATATTTGTGCGCTGGATGAGGCTGACATCTGCACTGGCTGCCAGCGTACGGTCGAGGAGATCACCCGCTGGGGCCGCATGACCAATGACGAACGACGGGTGGTGCTGGGGTTGTGTCATGAGCGGGCGAAGGCGAGTGGGTTGGTGTGGATGATCCCTTCGAAATCTTGATCGACTTGAGAATGCCCTCACCCTAGCCCTCCCGAAACGTCGGACCGCCCAGAGGGAGAGGGGACGGGCCGAGATGTCTTACGCTATACGCCGACTTGGCATACCGAGTCGAACTCAGGTTTGAAAAGCCCCCGATCTGCTCCCTTCCCCCTTGTCCGAAGGGGGAGGGAATGAACGGGTTGATTGTTCGGTCCATACCGGCCTGCGTTCTCGAGTCGAACTCGGGATTCGATTCAACGAAGATCTGCTCCCTTTCCCCCTCGCCCCCATGGGGGAGAGGGCTGGGGTGAGGGGGTAGCTCTTGATTTGCCGGTCAAGTAACCTGTGCGCCAATCTGACAGGTCGCCTCCATGATTTTCCTCATCGCCTACATCAGCAGCGTTGTGCTGATCAACTTCGCCTTCTCCACCGCGCCGCACCTGGACATCATCTGGTCGGCCTGGGGCGGTCTGGTCTTCATACTGCGCGACATGGTGCAAACCCGCTTCGGCCACGGCGCAGTCGTGGCGATGCTGGCGGCGTTGGTGCTCTCCTACGTCACCTCCGATCCCTCCATCGCCTTGGCCAGCGCCACGGCGTTCGCGGTGTCGGAAGTCATCGACTGGCTGGTGTTCAGCATCACCAAACGCCCATTGCGCGACCGCTTGTGGATCAGTTCGGCACTGAGCATTCCTCTCGATACCTTCATCTTCTTCGGCATGATCGACCTGCTGACGCCGCCGGTGATCATCACCGCACTGGCTTCGAAATTCGCCGGCGTCACTGCCGTCTGGCTGATCATGGCCTGGCGTGAGCGCAAACAGGCTGTCGCCGGCTGAAGCCAAACCCTCAGGTTCATGTAAAATGCCGCGCTTTCTCCCCATGGAAAGCGCGTCTGGCGCTGCTTTCCTCGATGATCCGCTTCTTTGAGGACCTGAGATGACCCGTATCGGAACTCCGTTGTCGCCAACCGCGACCCGCGTATTGCTGTGTGGCTGTGGTGAGTTGGGCAAGGAAGTGGTGATCGAGCTGCAACGCCTGGGCGTTGAAGTAATCGCCGTTGACCGCTACGCCAACGCGCCGGCCATGCAAGTTGCGCATCGCAGCCACGTGATCAACATGCTCGACGGCGCCGCCCTGCGTGCCGTGATCGAAGCCGAGAAGCCGCACTTCATCGTGCCGGAAATCGAGGCCATCGCCACCGCCACCCTGGTCGAGCTGGAAGCCGAAGGCTTCACCGTGATCCCGACTGCGCGCGCTGCGCAATTGACCATGAACCGCGAAGGCATCCGTCGTCTGGCCGCTGAAGAGCTGGATCTGCCGACCTCGCCGTACCACTTTGCCGACACCTTCGAGGACTACAGCAAAGCTGTTGAGGACCTCGGTTTCCCATGCGTCGTCAAACCGGTGATGAGCTCGTCGGGCAAAGGCCAGAGCCTGTTGCGCAGCACTGATGACGTGCAGAAAGCCTGGGATTACGCGCAAGAAGGCGGTCGCGCTGGCAAAGGTCGGGTGATCATCGAAGGTTTCATCGATTTCGATTACGAAATCACCTTGCTGACTGTGCGCCACATTGGCGGCACCACGTTCTGCGCGCCGGTCGGTCACCGTCAGGAGAAGGGCGATTATCAGGAGTCCTGGCAGCCTCAGGCCATGAGCCCGATTGCTCTGGCTGAATCCGAGCGCGTTGCCAAAGCGGTGACTGAAGCGCTGGGCGGTCGTGGTCTGTTCGGCGTTGAGCTGTTCATCAAAGGTGATCAGGTGTGGTTCAGCGAAGTCTCGCCGCGTCCGCATGACACCGGTCTGGTGACATTGATTTCGCAGGATCTGTCGCAGTTCGCCCTGCACGCTCGCGCGATTCTGGGCTTGCCGGTACCGCTGATCCGTCAGTTCGGGCCTTCGGCTTCGGCGGTGATTCTGGTGGAAGGGCAGTCGACGCAGACCGCATTCGCCAACCTCGGCGCGGCGTTGAGCGAGCCGGACACGGCATTGCGTCTGTTTGGTAAGCCAGAAGTGAATGGCCAGCGCCGCATGGGCGTGGCGCTGGCGCGGGATGAGTCGATCGAGGCTGCTCGTGCCAAGGCGACTCGCGCTGCTCAGGCTGTTGTTGTAGAGCTGTAAACCGGGTCGCGTCCATCGCGAGCAGGCTCACTCCTACAGTTGGAATGCGTTCCCCTGTAGGAGTGAGCCTGCTCGCGATAGCGATCTGTCAGGCAACCTGATTCAGATCGTTATTGCGCGTTTCTTTCAAACACAGCACCGCAATCAAACTCAGCACCGCCGCCGCTGACACATACCCGCCGACATAACTCAAACCACCCATCGCTACCAGCTTCTGTGCGAAGAACGGTGCCGCCGAGGCCCCGACAATGCCGCCCAGGTTATACGCCGCCGAAGCACCGGTATAACGCACGTGGGTCGGAAACAGCTCAGGCAACAGTGCGCCCATCGGTGCAAATGTCACGCCCATCAAAAACAGCTCGATGCACAGAAACAGCGCCACACCCCAGGTCGAACCCTGAGTCAGTAACGGCTCCATCAGAAATCCAGACAGAATCGCCAGCACGCCACCAATGATCAGCACCGGTTTGCGCCCGTAACGGTCGCTAGCCCAGGCTGAAAGCGGTGTCGCAGCGGCCATGAACAAAACGGCAAAGCACAGCAATCCGAGGAAGGTTTCGCGGCTATAGCCAAGTGTGGAAACCCCATAGCTAAGGGAGAACACCGTCGAGATATAGAACAGCGCATAACAGACCACCATCGCCGCCGCGCCCAGCAGTGTCGGCGCCCAGTACTGGCTGAACAGCTCGACCAGCGGCACCTTCACCCGTTCCTGACGGGCGATGGCGTTGGCGAACACCGGTGTTTCATGCAGTTTCAATCGCACATAAAGACCGACCATCACCAGCGCTGCGCTGAGCAGAAACGGAATCCGCCAGCCCCAACTGCGGAACTGCTCGTCATCGAGAGTCATGGCCAGGGTTAGAAACAAGCCGTTGGCCGCGAGAAAACCAATCGAAGGGCCAAGCTGCGGAAACATACCGAACCACGCGCGTTTGCCTTTCGGCGCGTTTTCCGTGGCCAGCAGGGCGGCACCGCCCCATTCGCCACCCAATCCCAGCCCCTGCCCGAAGCGCAGCACGCACAGCAGAATCGGTGCCCACGCGCCAATCGTGGCGTAACCCGGCAGCACGCCGATCAGCGTCGTACACACGCCCATCAACAGCAAGGATGCGACCAGTGTCGACTTGCGCCCGATACGGTCGCCGAAGTGGCCGAACAGCGCGGAGCCCAGCGGTCGGGCCAGAAATGCGATGCCGAAAGTAAGAAACGCCGAGAGCATCTGCGCCGTGCCGGACGTCTGCGGAAAGAATACCGGCCCGATCACCAGCGCGGCGGCGGTGGCGTAAACGTAGAAATCGTAGAACTCGATCGCGGTGCCGATAAAACTCGCCGTCGCCACGCGGGTGGCGGAGTTGGTCGGTTGGGCAGGCGCGGTGTCGCTGAAAGCGGTACTGGTCGTCATGCGGTGATCCCTGACAGTCATGAGCTCCGTTGGAGCGAATTATTATGGTCGAGCACCCAGGGATGTGGGATGAGGCGCGGTCGCTGTTTCAGGTAGGAACAGTCGCCGGATTGCATATGAAATGGCCGAAACCTGTCGGGTGCGGGGTAAGCACGCGGTTTGGCGGGGCTTGGGTAAGCTGATTTGATTATAGGAAGGGGGCTAACGATCAAACAAGAGCAAAAGATCGCAGGGTAGGAGCTGCCGAAGGCTGTGATCTTTTGATCTTTTACCTGGCCGGCACCAAAGCAGGCACAGACGAGGTATGCCAGATCAGCACTTTGCTCACCCGGTTCTCCTCAGTCTCAAGAATCTCCAGTCGATAACGCCCGATCTTCAAACAAACCGCACTCGCCGGAATCGTTTCCAGCGCCTCAGTCACCAACCCGTTCAGCGTCTTCGGCCCATCACTCGGCAAATGCCAACCCAGACATTTGTTCAATTCGCGAATCGAAGCCGTGCCATCAATCACCATCCGCCCGTCAGTCTGCGGATGAATATGCGGGTTATCCAGGCTGTGCTCGCTCTCAAATTCGCCGACGATTTCTTCGAGAATGTCTTCCAGTGTCACGATGCCGAGCACTTCACCGTACTCATCCACCACCATGCCCAAGCGCCGTTGCTGCTTGTGGAAGTTCAGCAACTGCATTTGCAACGGTGTGCTTTCCGGCACGAAGTACGGTTCGTAACTGGCGGCCAGCAGCGCTTCGCGGGTCAGATCAGCGTTGTTCAGCAGATGGCGGATCTGCCGGGTGTTGAGCACCGCTTCAACCTGATTGATGTCGCTGTGAAACACCGGCAGGCGGGTGCGCTTGTTGTGGCGCAGTTGTTCGATGATTTCTTCGATCGAATCGTCGAGGTTGATGCCGTCGACGTCACTGCGTGGCACCAGAATGTCGTTGACCGTGATGTTGTCCAACGCATGAATACCGGAAACCGGGTGAGCGTGAACGGGATGCTCGGGATCATCGTGACGATCAGAAGGCAGATCGTCTTCGCTCTGCTGCACCACTTGGGTTTTGCGCGCAAACGGGCGCATGAGCAATCCGCTGAAGCGGCTGAACAGCCAGGCAACCGGATAAATAATCTTCAGCGGCACCGCCAACAAGGTATTGCCAAATGCCAGCACCGCATCCGGATACCGTTGGGCGACGCTGCGCGGGAAATAATCGGCGAACACCAGCAGTATTGCGCCAACACCCAGGCAGGCTGTCCATGGGCCGTTTTCTTCGCAGAGGAAAATTGCCAGCAACGTCGCAATCACCACGGCAAGTGCGCGGCACAGGGTGTTGCAGAGAATCAGGCTGTCGAGCGGGAAGCTCAGCTTCGCCAGCGGTTTATCGCTGGCGCGCGAGGCGGTGCGTTGCGCGAGCAGCTGCTGTTGCGCGATTTCGACGGCAGTGAACAGCCCTGACCATAAAATCAGCAGGACAAATACCGCGAGCATCGGCCCTATGGGCAAACCGTCCATTTATGCCGCCCGTCAGATGTGCAGGATGTATTCACGAACCAGTTTGCTGCCGAAATACGCCAACATCAGCAGGCAGAAACCGGCGAGGGTCCAGCGAATCGCCTTGTGACCGCGCCAGCCGAGACGGTTGCGGCCCCACAGCAGCACGCTGAACACGATCCAGGCCAGGCACGCCAGCAGGGTCTTGTGCACCAGATGCTGGGCGAACAGGTTCTCGACGAACAGCCAGCCGGAGATCAGCGACAGCGACAGCAGCGTCCAGCCGGCCCAGAGGAAACCGAACAACAGGCTTTCCATGGTTTGCAGCGGCGGGAAGTTCTTGATCAGCCCGGACGGGTGCTTGTGCTTGAGCTGGTGGTCTTGCACCAGTAGCAGCAAGGCCTGGAACACCGCGATGGTGAACATGCCGTACGCAAGGATCGACAACAGAATGTGCGCGAGGATGCCCGGCTCTTCATCGATGATCTGCACCGTACCGGTCGGCGCGAATTGCGCCAGCAGTACGGTGATGGCGCCGAGCGGGAACAGCAGCACCAGCAGGTTTTCCACGGGGATCCGCGAGCAGGCGATCAGCGTCAGCGCGATGACCGCCGCGGCAATCAGGCTGGAGGCGCTGAAAAAATCCAGGCCCAGACCGATCGGGGTCAGCAAATGCGTGAGCAGGCTGGCGGCGTGGGCCACCACGGCGAAGGCGCCGAGGCTAACCAACAGGCGCTTGTTCGCCTTGGCGCCAGTGGCCAAGCGGGTGCTCTGATAAAGGGTCGCAGCGGCATATAGAAGGGCGGCGGCGAGGGTGGTCAGCAAACTGGGTGACAAGGGGAGCATAAATCCTGTTAGGCAAGCCCGAAAGGGGCTGAGTTTGGCATAGAACCGCCATCGCACGAAAGACTCAGGAAGCTGACAGCGAGGTGTCCGCCAGCCGCAGTCTTCGCTATAATCCGCGACCTGCCCACGCCGCAGGCTCGCCGAGCACATGTTGATTCCGGTCTGGGCCGCCATTATCCCGGTCTACACAGGGCCTGAAAGGATCGCGCAATGTTTGAAAACTTAACCGACCGTCTCTCGCAGACGCTGCGCCATGTCACCGGCAAGGCGAAGCTGACCGAGGACAATATCAAAGACACCCTGCGTGAAGTGCGCATGGCGTTGCTCGAAGCCGACGTCGCCCTGCCGGTGGTCAAGGATTTCGTCAATTCGGTCAAGGAGCGCGCTGTCGGCACCGAGGTGTCGCGCAGCCTGACGCCGGGCCAGGCGTTCGTGAAGATCGTCCAGGCCGAACTCGAAAGCCTGATGGGCGCGGCCAACGAAGATTTGAACCTGAGCGCTGTGCCGCCAGCCGTCATTCTGATGGCCGGTCTGCAAGGTGCGGGTAAAACCACCACCGCTGGCAAACTGGCGCGCTTCCTTAAAGAGCGCAAGAAGAAGTCGGTCATGGTCGTGTCGGCGGACGTTTACCGTCCTGCGGCTATTAAACAGCTGGAAACCCTGGCCAACGACATC
Organism: Pseudomonas sp. IT-232MI5; assembly: GCF_949767845.1. Taxonomy (NCBI): domain Bacteria; kingdom Pseudomonadati; phylum Pseudomonadota; class Gammaproteobacteria; order Pseudomonadales; family Pseudomonadaceae; genus Pseudomonas; species Pseudomonas sp. IT-232MI5. The sequence continues at coordinate 255,350 of NZ_CATKQE010000055.1, read as the reverse complement.
GGCGTGACGTTCTTCCCGTCCGACCTGAGCCAGAAGCCGGTCGACATCGCCACCGCCGCTATTAAAGAAGCAAAACTGAAATTCATCGACGTGGTCATCGTCGATACCGCCGGTCGTCTGCACATCGACGAAGAGATGATGGGCGAGATCAAGGCGCTGCACGCCGCGATCAACCCGGTCGAAACCCTGTTCGTGGTCGACGCCATGACCGGTCAGGACGCGGCCAACACGGCCAAGGCCTTCGGTGATGCCCTGCCGCTGACCGGTGTGATTCTGACCAAGGTCGACGGCGACGCCCGTGGCGGTGCCGCACTGTCGGTGCGCGCCATCACCGGCAAGCCGATCAAGTTCATCGGTATGGGCGAGAAGAGCGAAGCGCTCGATCCGTTCCACCCTGAGCGTATCGCTTCGCGGATTCTCGGCATGGGCGACGTGCTCAGCCTGATCGAACAGGCTGAAGCGACCCTCGATAAAGACAAGGCCGACAAACTGGCCAAGAAGCTGAAGAAGGGCAAGGGCTTCGACCTCGAAGACTTCCGCGATCAGTTGCAACAGATGAAGAACATGGGCGGCCTCGGTGGGCTCATGGACAAACTGCCGAGCATCGGCGGCGTCAACCTGTCGCAAATGGGCAATGCCCAGAACGCCGCAGAGAAGCAATTCAAACAGATGGAAGCCATCATCAACTCCATGACCCCGGCCGAGCGCCGTGACCCTGAGCTGATCAGCGGTTCGCGCAAGCGCCGGATCGCCATGGGTTCCGGCACTCAGGTGCAGGACATCGGTCGCTTGATCAAGCAGCACAAGCAGATGCAGAAGATGATGAAGAAATTCTCCGCCAAGGGCGGAATGGCGAAAATGATGCGCGGCATGGGCGGAATGTTGCCCGGCGGCGGCATGCCGAAAATGTAAGGTGTCCCGTCTCACCCATTCTGCTCGCCAAAAGTGAGCGAAACGGGTGAGACAGGACACCAAGACTTCGCCGGTCGTCGCACCGGCGCAGACCCTGCAAGGACGCAGGATCAACAGCAAACCCGCACTCGGCGGGAGCTGACTGGCCGTTTTCATCGACGGCTCTATATGCAGATCTGCACGGCATGCCATAGGCGCCGGAAAAAGTCATTTGCAAAAGTCCGGATATTCCTTAGAATATGCGGCCTTTCGGGCACCCATGCCCGCTGTGCATTTAGATTTGCAGCACCGACTACAGGAACGATGTTCACATGCTAACAATCCGTCTTGCCCTTGGCGGCTCCAAAAAGCGCCCGTTTTACCACCTGACCGTAACCGACTCGCGTAACCCGCGTGACGGCTCCCACAAAGAACAGGTTGGTTTCTTCAACCCTGTTGCCCGTGGTCAGGAAATCCGTCTGTCCGTGAACCAAGAGCGCGTAGCCTACTGGCTGAGCGTTGGTGCACAGCCTTCTGAGCGTGTTGCTCAGTTGCTGAAGGAATCTGCAAAGGCTGCGGCCTGAGCAATATGAACGCGACGCCTGCTGTTGCCGATGATTTGATCGTTATTGGCAAAATTTATTCTGTTCATGGCGTTCGCGGCGAAGTGAAGGTTTATTCCTTTACTGATCCGACTGAAAACCTGTTGCAGTACAAAACCTGGACGCTCAAGCGTGAAGGCAATGTCAAACAGGTCGAGCTGGTCAGTGGACGCGGGAGCGATAAGTTCCTGGTCGCAAAGCTCAAGGGTCTTGATGATCGTGAAGAAGCTCGTCTTCTGGCCGGTTATGAGATCTGCGTGCCGCGCAACCTGTTCCCTGAATTGACCGACGGCGAGTACTACTGGTACCAGCTGGAAGGTCTGAAGGTTATCGATCAACTGGGGCAAATGCTCGGGAAAGTCGATCATCTTCTGGAAACCGGCGCCAATGATGTAATGGTAGTCAAGCCTTGCGCTGGCAGCCTGGATGATCGCGAACGCTTGTTGCCCTATACGGCGCAATGTGTGTTGGCCGTTGACCTGGCCGCGGGCGAGATGAAGGTGGATTGGGACGCGGACTTCTAAGCGTGGCTAACTTGCGCGTAGAAGTGATCAGTTTGTTTCCCGAGATGTTTTCCGCCATCGGCGACTACGGCATCACCAGTCGAGCGGTCAAACAGGGGCTCTTGCAGCTGACCTGTTGGAACCCGCGGGATTACACGACGGATCGGCATCACACTGTGGACGATCGCCCGTTTGGCGGTGGTCCGGGCATGGTGATGAAGATCAAGCCCCTGGAAGATGCTCTGGTTCAGGCCAAGGCAGCAGCCGGGGAGGCGGCGAAGGTGATTTACCTGTCCCCCCAAGGCCGTCAACTGAATCAGTCGGCGGTACGCGAGCTGGCACAATCGGATGCATTGATCCTGATTGCCGGCCGTTATGAAGGCATTGACGAGCGCTTTATTGAGGCTCATGTCGATGAAGAGTGGTCGATTGGCGACTATGTACTGTCTGGCGGCGAGCTGCCGGCGATGGTCCTGATCGATGCGGTTACACGACTGCTGCCTGGAGCTTTAGGGCATGCGGATTCCGCTGAGGAAGATTCCTTTACGGATGGTCTGCTGGATTGCCCGCACTACACCCGACCTGAGGTGTATGCGGATCAGCGTGTTCCCGACGTGTTGCTGAGTGGCAATCACGCGCATATCCGGCGTTGGCGTTTACAGCAGTCCCTTGGTAGGACCTTTGAACGACGCGCCGATCTTCTGGAAAGCCGCTCGCTTTCTGGAGAAGAGAAGAAGCTGCTCGAGGAATACATCCGCGAGCGGGACGATAGTTAACAACGTATCGATGGTAGATCGAACGATTTACCTTAGGAGCACAGCATGACCAACAAAATCATCCTTGCACTCGAAGCAGAGCAGATGACCAAAGAAATCCCTACCTTCGCCCCAGGCGACACTATTGTCGTTCAGGTGAAAGTGAAGGAAGGCGATCGTTCCCGTCTGCAAGCGTTCGAAGGCGTTGTAATCGCCAAGCGTAACCGCGGCGTGAACAGTGCGTTCACCGTTCGTAAAATCTCCAACGGTGTTGGCGTAGAACGTACTTTCCAGACCTACTCCCCGCAGATCGACAGCATGGCTGTTAAACGTCGCGGTGACGTACGTAAAGCCAAGCTGTACTACCTGCGCGACCTGTCGGGTAAAGCAGCTCGCATCAAGGAAAAACTGGCTTAAGTCCAGCTTCCGATGCAGAAAAAAGCAGCCTACGGGCTGCTTTTTTGTTGCCCGCAATAAAACTGCCCCCATCCTGTAGGAGCTGCCGAAGGCTGCGATCTTTTGATCTTGCTTGTATTCGGAAGCCAGATATCGAGTCTATTTCATGACCACCCGCGACCAGGAAATCCAGCGCCGCACCGAACTCTCGGTGACTCGCGTAACCAAGGCTGTCTTCCCGCCGACCACCAACCACCACAACACCCTGTTCGGCGGCACTGCGCTGGCGTGGATGGATGAGGTGTCGTTCATTACCGCCACACGCTTCTGCCGCTTGCCACTGGTGACCGTGTCCACCGACCGTATCGACTTCAACCACGCGATCCCGGCCGGCTCCATCGTTGAACTGGTCGGGAAGGTAATCAAGGTCGGCAATACCAGCCTCAAGGTCGAGGTAGAAGTCTTTGTTGAGAGCATGAGCTGTGATGGACGCGAGAAGGCGATTCATGGGCAGTTCAGCTTTGTTGCCATTGATGATGACAAGCGGCCGGTGCCGGTGCTGCCGGGTTTTGCGGCCTGATCTGATATCGAGTCGCGCCATTCGCGAGCAGGCTCGCTCCCTCAGGTTCTTTGCCGGACACAAATGTTGTGTTCACCCCGATCACTGTGGGAGCGAGCCTGCTCGCGAAGGCGTCAGCTCAGGCGCCGCTGGCCTCAGGCTGAATCAACGCCAGAAGCGTCCATCCCGCCCCAGGCTTTACCGCCGTCTCCGGCGTCACCACATGCACCCAGCCGCTGTCATCACGCATGAACAACAACGTGGCGCGATTGCCATGCAGTGCGCGGTAATCCTCCCATCCGAAACCATCTGTCAGCGTCGTGCTGTACAGCTCAGCCCCCTGACCCATCTGACTGGCCAGCTTCGCGTAAGTAAACGCCTCGCTGCCCAACTGATTGCCTCGATGTTCCAGACTCGCCCGATGTTTATCGCTGCGCCGACTCTCATGACCGCTGGCCAGACCGAACAAACGCTGATGCCCAAAGTCATGACGGAACCGCATCGCCGCCAAGGTATTGAGTTCACCCGACGGTGACAGCGCCAGCAAATGCCCCAGCCCGACCAGATCCAGATGCGCATCGGCATGTTGCGAGGCCGGATTGCCAAAGTACGTCGGCAACCCTTCCATGCGCGCCGCACGAATATTCTCCCAGCTCGAATCGGTCAGCAGCACGCGGCTGCCCAGTTGCTGCAGCGATTTGCCCAACTCCCGCGCCGGGCCGTTCGCGCCGACAATCAGGAAGCCGCTCGGCGCGGGTTCCGCGACTTTCAGCAAGCGTGCCAGCGGTCGTGCGGTCGCGCTCTGCAGCACAACGGTGCCGATAATCACCGCAAACGTCAGCGGCACCAGCAGTAACGCGCCCTCGTGACCGGCCTCATGCAGGCGAATCGCAAAAATCGCCGAAACCGCCGCCGCAACGATCCCGCGTGGCGCAATCCAGCACAATAGCGCTCGCTCTCGCCAGCTCAGGCTGGATCCGGCAGTGCTCAGCAGCACGTTCAGCGGCCGGGCGATTAACTGAATCACCAACAGCAGAATCAGCACCAGCGGCCCCAGTCCGATCAGGGCATACAGATCCAGGCGCGCCGCCAACAGAATGAACAACCCGGAAATCAGCAGCACGCTGAGGTTTTCCTTGAAGTGCAGGATGTGCCGTACATCCACGCCCTTCATGTTCGCCAGCCACATGCCCATCAATGTCACCGCCAACAGTCCCGACTCGTGCATCACGGTGTTCGAAGCAATGAAAATCCCCTGCACCGCTGCCAGCGAAGCGAGGTTATGCAGATACTCCGGCAGCCATTGCCGGCGAATCACCGTACCGAGCAGCCAGCCACCGACAACGCCGAACACCGCGCCGCAGAGAATCACGCCGCCAAAGGTGAACAGACTCTGCTTGAGGCCATGCCCTTCAGCGCTGGCAATGATGAAGCTGTAGACCACCACAGCGAGGAGGGCGCCGATCGGGTCGATGACGATGCCTTCCCAGCGCAGAATGTTGGCGATCGAGGCTTTCGGTCGCACCACGCGCAGCATCGGCACAATCACGGTCGGGCCGGTGACCAGCGTCAGGCTGCCGAACAGGATGGCCAGCATCCAGTCGAAGCCGAGCAGGAAGTGTGTAGCGACGGCGATGACGATCCAGGTCGAAATCGCACCGATGGTCACCAGGCGATGAACCACACTGCCGATCTCTTTCCACTCCGACAGGTGCAGGGTCAGGCTACCTTCGAACAGAATCAGCGCCACCGCCAGCGACACCAACGGCATCAGCAGCGGCCCGAACATTTCCTGCGGATCGAGCCAGCCGAGCACCGGGCCGACCAGAATGCCGGTCAGCAACAGAAACAGAATCGCCGGCAGCTTCAGGCGCCAAGCCAGCCATTGGCAACTCAGCGCCGCTGCGCCGATCCCGCCAAACGCCAAGAGAATTTGCTGCTCGTTCATTGATGCTCCCTGTTCCTTGAATTAGCCGGCTATGAAAGACTAGCGCCCATTCCTACAGTTCACTCTACATTTGCGCACAGTCCATGAGGCTGTGTGTCTTGAGCGCCCATGCCTGCCATCGACCATCCGCTGATTGACCAATTCCTCGACGCTCTATGGCTGGAGAAAGGCCTGTCCGATAATACCCGCGGCGCTTATCGCAGCGACCTGGCGCTGTTCAATGGCTGGTTGCAGGAGAAAAATCTGCAGCTGATCAACGCCGGTCGCGAGCTGATCCTCGATCATTTGGCCTGGCGATTGGAGCAGAACTACAAACCGCGCTCCACAGCAAGATTCCTCTCCGGGGTGCGTGGCTTTTATCGCTATCTGCTGCGGGAAAAGCTGATCAGCGTCGACCCGACGTTGCGCGTCGACATGCCGCAACTCGGTAGGCCGTTGCCTAAGTCCCTGTCGGAAGCCGACGTCGAAGCCCTGCTCAAAGCACCGGATCTGAGCGAAGCGATCGGCCAGCGTGACCGCGCCATGCTTGAAGTGCTGTACGCATGCGGTTTGCGGGTGACGGAACTGGTCAGTCTGACGCTGGAGCAGGTCAATTTGCGCCAGGGCGTGTTGCGAGTGATGGGCAAGGGCAGCAAGGAGCGGCTGGTGCCGATGGGCGAGGAGGCGATTGTCTGGATCGAGCGTTATATGCGTGATGGCCGTGGCGAACTGCTTGGCGGCCGGCCAAGTGATGTGCTGTTCCCCAGTCAGCGCGGCGAGCAGATGACCCGCCAGACCTTCTGGCACCGGATCAAGCATCAGGCCAAGGTCGCGGGCATCGGCAAGTCGTTGTCGCCGCACACCTTGCGTCACGCGTTTGCCACGCACCTGCTCAACCACGGCGCGGATTTGCGCGTGGTGCAGATGCTGCTCGGCCACAGCGACCTGTCCACCACGCAGATCTACACCCACGTCGCCCGCGCTCGATTGCAGGATCTGCACGCCAAACACCATCCAAGAGGTTAACTCCATACCTTCCCCTGTAGGAGCTGCCGAAGGCTGCTATCTTTTGATCTTAAAAACAAAATCAAAAGATCGCAGCCTTCGGCAGCTCCTACATAAAGCGGTGTGATCTATGGCGACAGGCGCATTCGGCCACCGTGGCCTTATGTGTTAGGCTTTGCCGGTTTGCACGATGGACGGTTATGACCCGGTGTTCCGGCACGGGCGTTCTGATCGTTCCATTTGTCCGCCTTCAGGAGTTCTCATGCGTCTGACCCAGATTTTCGCCGCCGCAGCCATTGCGTTGGTCAGCACCTTTGCCGTCGCCGATGACGCGGCCGACAAAGCCATTCGTCAAAGCCTGGAAAAACTCGAACTCGAGGTTCCGGTAGAAAGCATCAGCGCCAGCCCGTTGCCGGGCATGTACGAAGTCAAGCTCAAGGGCAGCCGCGTGCTCTACGCCAGCGCCGACGGCCAGTACATCGTTCAGGGTTACCTGTTCCAGCTCAAGGACGGCAAACCGGTCAACCTGACCGAGAAGACCGAACGCCTGGGCATCTCCAAACTGATCAATGCCATCCCGGTGGCCGAAACCGTGGTTTATCCGGCCGTGGGCGAAACCAAATCGCACATCACCGTGTTCACCGACACCACCTGCCCGTACTGCCACAAACTGCACGCCGAAGTGCCTGAGCTGAACAAGCGCGGCATTGAAGTGCGCTACGTCGCGTTCCCGCGCCAGGGTCTGAACTCGCCGGGCGATGAGCAGCTGCAAGCCGTGTGGTGCTCGAAAGACAAGAAAGCCGCGATGGACAAAATGGTCGATGGCAAGGAAATCAAGGCCGCCAAGTGCGATAACCCGGTTTCCAAACAGTTCGCCCTCGGTCAGTCGATCGGCGTGAACGGCACACCGGCCATCGTTTTGGCTGACGGACAAGTGATTCCGGGCTACCAGCCTGCGCCACAAGTCGCCAAACTGGCGCTGGGCGCGAAGTAATTCGTATCGTCACGGTCAGCCGTGACGATCATGGTCCGGTAGCAGCATCGCCGGGCCATTAATAGAGAGCCGCGAGCACGCGGTTGTTTTCCGGCCGACCCCGCGTCGGCCGTTTTATGGGGAGTTCACAGTGAATCCGGTCAAAGTAGGCATCTGTGGGTTAGGGACCGTCGGTGGCGGTACCTTCAACGTACTTCAGCGCAACGCCGAGGAAATCGCTCGTCGTGCCGGGCGTGGAATCGAAGTGGCACAAATTGCCATGCGCACGCCAAAGCCTCAGTTCCAGACGACCGGTATTGCGATTACCAACGATGTCTTCGAAGTGGCCACGAACCCTGAGATCGACATCGTCATAGAGCTGATGGGCGGCTACACCGTTGCCCGCGAGCTGGTACTCAAGGCCATCGAGAATGGCAAGCATGTGGTCACCGCGAACAAGGCTCTGATTGCCGTTCACGGTAATGAAATTTTCGCCAAGGCACGCGAGAAAGGCGTGATCGTGGCGTTCGAAGCGGCCGTGGCCGGTGGCATTCCGGTGATCAAGGCGATCCGTGAAGGCCTGTCCGCCAACCGCATCAACTGGGTCGCCGGGATCATCAACGGCACCGGTAACTTTATCCTCACCGAAATGCGCGAGAAGGGCCGTACCTTCGAAGACGTGTTGGCCGAAGCTCAGGCACTGGGTTACGCCGAAGCCGATCCGACTTTCGACGTTGAGGGCATCGACGCCGCGCACAAGCTGACGATCCTGGCCTCCATCGCGTTCGGCATTCCGCTGCAGTTCGACAAGGCTTACACCGAAGGCATCACCAAGTTGACCACCGCTGACGTGAATTACGCCGAAGCGCTGGGCTATCGGATCAAGCACCTCGGTGTGGCGCGCAGCACCGCCGCCGGTATCGAGTTGCGCGTACACCCGACGCTGATCCCGGCCGATCGTCTGATCGCCAACGTCAACGGCGTGATGAACGCGGTGATGGTCAACGGTGACGCCGCCGGTTCGACGCTGTTCTACGGTGCTGGCGCCGGCATGGAGCCAACCGCTTCGTCGGTGATCGCCGATCTGGTCGATGTGGTTCGCGCCATGACCTCCGACCCGGAAAACCGTGTACCGCATCTGGCCTTCCAGCCGGATTCGCTGTCGGCCCATCCGATCCTGCCGATCGAAGCCTGCGAAAGCGCTTACTACCTGCGCATTCAGGCCAAGGACCATCCGGGCGTTCTCGCTCAGGTGGCGAGCATCCTCTCGGAGCGCGGCATCAACATCGAGTCGATCATGCAGAAGGAAGTCGAGGAACACGACGGTCTGGTACCGATGATCCTGCTGACCCACCGTGTGGTCGAGCAGCGCATCAACGACGCCATCGCCGCCCTCGAAGCGCTGGCCGGCGTCAACGGTCCGGTTGTGCGGATCCGCGTCGAGCACCTGAACTAAGTTGTTGTCCTGCACCGGCCCCGTGAACGGGGCCGTTGTTGTGAACACTCTCCATTGGAGTCAGTCATGCGTTACATCAGTACCCGCGGCCAGGCACCGGCCCTGAATTTCGAAGACGTCCTGCTGGCCGGTCTCGCCACCGATGGCGGTCTGTACGTTCCGGAAAACCTGCCACGTTTCACCCAGGAAGAGATCGCTTCCTGGGCCGGCCTGCCGTATCACGAACTGGCCTTCCGGGTCATGCGCCCGTTCGTCACCGGCAGCATTCCGGACGCCGATTTCAAAAAGATTCTCGAAGAAACCTACGGCGTGTTCTCGCACAACGCCGTGGCGCCGCTGCGTCAGCTGAATGGCAATGAATGGGTGCTGGAGCTGTTCCATGGCCCAACCCTGGCGTTCAAGGACTTCGCTCTGCAACTGCTCGGTCGCTTGCTCGACTACGTGCTGGAAAAACGCGGCGAGCGCGTCGTCATCGTTGGCGCCACCTCCGGTGATACCGGTTCGGCCGCCATCGAAGGCTGCAAGCACTGCGAAAACGTCGACATCTTCATCCTGCACCCGCACAACCGTGTGTCCGAGGTGCAGCGTCGCCAGATGACCACGATCTTCGGCGAGAACATCCACAACATCGCCATCGAAGGCAACTTCGATGACTGCCAGGAAATGGTCAAGGCGAGCTTCGCCGACCAGAGCTTCCTCAAAGGCACGCGTCTGGTGGCGGTGAACTCGATCAACTGGGCGCGGATCATGGCCCAGATCGTCTACTACTTCCACGCCGCCCTGCAGTTGGGCGGTCCGGCGCGTTCGGTGTCGTTCTCGGTGCCGACCGGCAACTTCGGCGATATCTTCGCCGGTTACCTGGCACGCAACATGGGCCTGCCGATCAACCAGTTGATCGTCGCCACCAATCGCAACGACATTCTGCACCGCTTCATGAGCGGCAATCAGTACGTCAAGGACACCCTGCACGCCACGCTGTCGCCGTCGATGGACATCATGGTTTCGTCGAACTTCGAACGCCTGCTGTTCGACCTGCACGGTCGCAACGGCGCAGCAATCGCCGATCTGATGGATTCGTTCAAGCAGGGCGGCGGTTTCAGCGTCGAGCAAGAGCGCTGGACTGAAGCGCGCAAACTGTTCGACTCGCTGGCCGTAGACGATGCGCAGACTTGCGAGACCATCGCCGAAGTCTACGAGCAGACCGGCGAAGTGCTGGATCCGCACACCGCCATCGGCGTCAAAGCTGCGCGCGAATGTCGTCGCAGCCTGGACATTCCAATGGTCATCCTCGGTACCGCGCACCCGGTAAAATTCCCGGATGCGGTGGAGAAAGCCGGTGTAGGAAAAGCGCTCGAGCTACCTGCACATCTTTCTGATTTGTTTGAGCGAAACGAGCGCTGCACCGTTTTGCCAAACGAGCTGAAAGCCGTGCAAGCCTTTGTCAGCCAGCATGGCAACCGCGGCAAGCCGCTTTGAGCCATTAAAAGCTGTCACATTTTGAAGCCCGTCTCCTGACGGGCTTTTTTGTTTCTGCTGCCACACTGCTCGGGTTTTCACCCATGAAGGACGGGTGAGTCGATCACGAAGGAAGTGGCAATGCTGTTTTATAGAGGTTTGAAACCGGCACTGGGTGTATTGTTTTTGTTCGGATTGTTGGCGTTGATGCGCTGCAGCATGGCGGCGCAATTGGCGCTGCACGCTGATGCCGTGACGTCCAGAGTCCAGCCCATCGAACTGGCTCCACACGAGCGTCAATGGATTCGCGACAACCCCAAGGTGACGGTGACGTCGGTGCAGTATCCGTTGTATCTGTTTCAGGATGAGCACGGGCAGTGGAGCGGCTTGAACAACGACGTGCTCAAGCGCATAACGGCGATGACCGGGCTGCAGTTTGAGCATCAGGAGTCGTTCTCAACGGATCACATGCTCGAGCGCCTGGAGAGCGCAGCGGCCGATATCAGTACAACCTTGGCCATGAGCGAGGAGCGCAAGGCATTCCTCGATTACAGCCACGCGTTCGGTGGTGCGGGCTGGGTGTTTGTCGGCCGCGCCGACGCACCTCGGCTGGATGCTTTCGAGCAGTTGAGTAAACGGGTGCTGGTGCTGCCGGCCCGGCATGCGCTGGAGGACATGATCAGGCGTGACTTTCCTTCGATCGAGATTCGCTCGGTCAAGACCTACGCCGAAGCACGGGCACTGGTCGAAAGTGGCGATGCCTACGCCACTATCGAAAACGAAATCGGCGCACAGCTTTACCCGCTGGGTTTGCTCAAGGTCGGTGGTCTGGTCGAAGGCAAATGGGAAGCGGATAACCTGGCCGTACGCAAAGGCATGCCAGTGCTTCTGAGTATTCTCAACAAGGCCCTTGAAGCGTTTCCCGCAGCCGAACTGCGGGCGATCCGCCTGAAATGGCTGGAAGGTATTGCACCGGCGCCCGTGCCTTCAGTCTGGCAGCAAATGCTTGAATGGGGTTGCTGGGGCATGGTCGGGCTTGGCGTGTTCGGCCTGCTGTCGCTGATATGGAATCGGCGTCTGGCCGCCGTGATCAAACTGCGGCGCGCGGCGGAAAAGGATCTCGGCGATCAACTGGCATTTCAGCATGCGTTGATCGACTCCATGCCGGATCCGGTGTTTGTCCGTGATCTTCAAGGGCGACTGATCATGTGCAATCGTAGCTATGAGGAGGCCCTGTCGGTTCGACTGGATCAGGTGCTGGGGCGCTTGCTGATCGAGGTCAACGCGCTGCCCGAAGCGACGGCGCTGATGTTGCACGATGAATTCATGGTGCAGTTGCGCACGCGCAAATCGCGTTTCAGCAAACGGCGATTGCAGTTCAAGAGTGGCCCCCGTGAGGTCTATCAGTGGACGGTGCCGTTTTACAGCGCCGACGGCAAACTGCGGGGGCTTTTGGGCGGTTGGACAGACATCACTCAGCGCCGTACAGAGAGCGGGTGTCGATGTCTGCAATGAAGATGGGAAATGTCCTATAAGACGCGACTACTTTTCCGATGGGAGGCTTAGGACGGCTGCCCTAGAGTGACAACAACTGCGGTGAGAGTCCGCGATTGTCGCTCCAGAGGTCGCTTATGCGCTCGCTTAAAGTCCTGATACTTGAACCCAATCCGTTCCAGCTGATGGCATTGCATCAAATGCTCAATGCCATTGGCATCTACGACGTACTGACGGCGCCGTCGCTGGCTTCGGCGCTGTCTTCGCTGGACCATCGCGGTGCGGTCGACATCGCTATTTGCGATCCGCAACTCAAGGGCGGCGATGGCCTGGCACTGATCCATCATCTGGCGGTTCAGCATGAGGCGCGTGCGCTGATCCTGCTGGGAACGGTGGCCTCGAGCTTGCTGAACGATCTCGAACCCTTGCTGTGCGAACACCACTTGCGGCTGTTGGGGCGCCTGCAAACGCCGGTGTCGGCGGTGTTGATGCGCGGTTTGCTCGACAGTTACCTGATCGCTGCTTCGCCACCCGTGCGGGGTTGACCGGGACGGTTATTTTTCTGTCATCTTCGCCGTGCATGCTCTGACAGACCGGTGACACTCCAGAAACGGGGTAGTCGGTATGCAGAACTTTCTTCTCGGGCCGGTGGTCATTTATTGTGAACACGCCCCAGGCACACAGTTTTCGGACTATTGAGTGGAGATCGAGATGGAAAGTATCAGTCTATTGCTCGGTGAGGCTCTGAGCCCGTATCAGGTTTCGTTGTCTCCAAACGGTTCCCATGGCGAATGCCTGGTGACCTTGAAGAACAGCAGCGGCGCCATTGTGGTAGAACGCGAATTCAATCAGGCACAACTGAGCGACAAGCGCCAACTGACCGATGTCGTTGACGGTTTGCACCGCGACGTTCTGATTGCTGAAGGACGGCTGGAACCGTGTGTGATCGCGGCATTGCGCAACGCAGCACTGGACAAACGTGCGGCGTTGTAAAGATGAAATATTTTTTGTGGGAACCTTCCTGCATCCCTGTCAGTCAGACCCCATAACAGCAGGATCAAGCATTGTGCTCCGGTGCTTGTCGCTTGCTGCTACGGGTCTTTATGTAGGCCACGTTTAACCCCGAGTCGTCTCCCCACTTCTCGGGGTTTCTTTTGTCCGGCGTTTGCCTATTGCGCTGCCTGGTGCTCGAAAAATTTGCGGGCTTCTTCGAGATAATCCTCACGTCGGTCGGTGTCCAGCCAGGCGGCATAGAGCTGATTGAGATGGTCATGGGGCAGGGTGCGCAGCAGTTGGTTGATCTCGCTGATGGCCTGGCGTCCCTGGGTGGTGTCGGAACACGCCACGTAGCCTGAGAGATATTTTCCCGTGCCGCGAATCGGATAAAACTCCAGCTCATCCTCGGCGATCTGCGCCTGCCTGGCCTGATAGCGGATTTCCGGCCAGTAACCCAGCACCACCTGCAACCGGCCCAGACGCTGCATCGACAGCAGATTGGTCAGTGCATCGTTACCGTAATGGGGCGTCAGTGCGCCGCTGGGGGCCTGATTCAGAATGTTGTCGATAAATTCGCCATAACTGCGCTCAGCGACCACGCCGACTTTTCTGTCGGTGGCGGTCAGCAACGCCGACAGATCGACTTCGCCGTCCACCAGATAGGAATCAAGCACCGCGCGATCCTGTTGGCGAACCACCAGGCCGTTGCTCACCGCGCGAATCGCCGGGATCGAATACGCCACCCACTGTGCGCGCTCTTTGTTCCACAGCAGCGCGGGGTCACAGGCAAACGGGTTTTCATGAAGCATCTGCAGACCACGGGCGCGATTGACCCGCATCAGCGTGTGTTCGTACTGCGGCATGCCGGCGATCAGCAACGGCATCAGTTGATCGATCACACCCTGGCCCTTTTTCGGGCCTTCGAAAATGGTCAGTGGCGGCAGGTCACGCAGCAACCAGATCAGCGTCGGTTTCGCCTGCGCGCCGGTCGACAGCGTGAGCAAAAACAGCAAGCCGAACAACCGCCACGTCCACCAGTGATGGGCGCGGTTGCTGTGCGATGTCTGCCGGCGTTTCAGCTTAAATGGCTCCGTCTTCGCGCAACTTGGCGATCTGTCTCTCGTCATAGCCAAGTTCGTGAAGTACCTGCGTATTGTGTTCACCCAGTTGCGGCCCGACCCATTCTGAACTGCCCGGTGTCTCAGAGAGTTTCGGCACAATGCCCGGCATCTTGAAGTCTTTGCCGTCAGGCAGCTTGGCGTGCAGGAACATCTCTCGGGCCAGGTACTGTGGATCGTTGAACATGTCCTCGGCACTGAAGATCCGGCTGGCCGGCACCTCGGCCTGATTGAGCAGGTCGAGCACGCTTTGCAGCGGCAGCGAATTGACCCAGCGATCAATCACGCCATACAGCTCGTCGCGGCGATTATCGCGGCCGTCATTGCTGGCCAGTGTCGGATCGTTGGCCAGATCTTCGCGGCCGATGATCAGCATGAAGCGTTTGAAGATTGCATCGCCATTGGCGCCGATTTGCACGTGTTTGCCGTCGGCGCTGGTGTGAATAGAAGAGGGTGTAATGCCCGGCATGATGTTGCCGGTGCGCTCGCGGATAAAGCCGAACACGTCGAACTCCGGCACCATGCTTTCCATCATCGCAAAAATGGCTTCATACAACGCCACATCGACAACCTGACCGGTGCCACCGTTGACTTCGCGATGACGCAGCGCCATCAGTGCGCCGATCACACCCCACAGTGCGGCAATCGAATCGCCGATGGAAATCCCGGTACGCACCGGTGGCCGGTCCTCGAAACCGGTGATGTAACGCAAACCGCCCATGGACTCGCCGACCGCGCCGAAGCCCGGTTGATCTTTCATCGGCCCGGTCTGACCGAAACCGGACAGCCGGACCATCACCAGTTTCGGGTTCAAGGCGTGCAGGGTTTCCCAGCTCAGGCCAAGCTTTTCCAGTACGCCGGGGCGGAAGTTCTCGATGAGAATGTCGGCTTCACTGAGGAGTTTTTTCAGGATCGCCAGACCTTCAGGGTGTTTGAGGTTCAGCGTCAGTGATTTCTTGTTGCGCGCCTGGACGAACCACCACAGCGACGTGCCTTCGTACAGTTTTCGCCATTTGCGCAAGGGATCACCGCCGTCGGGCGATTCGATCTTGATCACTTCGGCACCGAACTCGCCGCAAATGCGCGAGGCAAAAGGCCCGGCAATCAATGTACCCAATTCAATGACTTTCAGACCCGAGAGCGGTTTGCTGGTGAACGGCATGCGAAATCCTGTAGGACAAAGGCTGAGCAGATACAGCGTTTTAACATAGCCGGCTGTCAGACGCCGCAGCTTGATCGCCATCAATTCGATGATTGCCTACCGCATCGGTTAGACTT
Organism: Pseudomonas sp. IT-232MI5; assembly: GCF_949767845.1. NCBI lineage: Bacteria > Pseudomonadati > Pseudomonadota > Gammaproteobacteria > Pseudomonadales > Pseudomonadaceae > Pseudomonas > Pseudomonas sp. IT-232MI5. The sequence goes on along the minus strand of NZ_CATKQE010000055.1, from coordinate 239,942 downwards.
GCCGACTTTCCTCGTATCAAGAAGCCCGTTCATGGCCCAGCCGTCCACTACCTATAAATTTGAACTGAACCTCACCGACCTCGACCGCAGTGTCTACGAGAGCGTCAAGCAGACCATCGCCCGTCACCCTTCGGAAACCGAAGAGCGCATGACCGTGCGACTGCTGGCCTACGCTCTCTGGTACAACGAGCAGTTGTCGTTCGGCCGTGGTCTGTCAGACGTGGATGAACCTGCGCTGTGGGAAAAGAGCCTGGATGATCGTGTTCTGCACTGGATCGAAGTCGGCCAGCCAGACGCCGACCGTCTGACCTGGTGCTCGCGTCGCACCGAGCGCACCAGCCTGCTGGCCTACGGCAGCCTGCGTGTCTGGGAAACCAAGGTGATCCCGGCGATCAAGAACCTGAAAAACGTCAACATCGCTGCTGTCCCGCAAGAAGTGCTGGAAACCCTGGCCAAGGACATGCCCCGCGTTATCAAGTGGGACGTGATGATCAGCGAAGGGACGATCTTCGTCACCGACGACCGTGGTCAGCACGAAGTCCAGTTGCAATGGCTGCAAGGTGAGCGCGGCTGATCCCGCGTCACCACCGGAATAATCCCACGTAATCAAGAGAAGTCTCCGTCACCCCATGCGTATCGAACCTCGTCAACTGCCTGCCACTCTGCCTTTTCTCGGTGATCTGCCGCCGCTGTTGACCCGCTTGTACGCGGCGCGGGGCGTGCAGTCCGAGGCAGAGCTGGACAAGAGCCTGGCGCGGTTGATCCCGTTCCAGCAACTCAAAGGCATAGACGCAGCGGTAGACCTGCTGGTGACGGCGCTGGAACAACGTCAGCGCATCCTCATCGTCGGCGACTTCGATGCGGACGGCGCGACGGCCAGCACTGTCGGCATGCTCGGTTTGCGCTTGCTCGGTGCGGCGCACGTCGATTATCTGGTGCCGAACCGTTTCGAGTATGGCTACGGCCTGACCCCGGAAATCGTCGAAGTTGCGCTGACCCGCGAGCCGCAATTGCTGATCACCGTCGACAACGGCATCTCCAGCGTCGAAGGCGTGGCAGCAGCCAAGCGTGCGGGTCTGAAGGTCTTGATCACCGACCACCACTTGCCCGGTGATGAGCTGCCGCAGGCCGATGCGCTGGTCAATCCGAACCAGCCCGGTTGCGAATTCCCGAGCAAGGCACTGGCCGGCGTCGGGGTGATTTTTTACGTGTTGATGGCGTTGCGCGCGCGTTTGCGCAGCCTCGGCTGGTACGAGAACAAGCCGCAGCCGAACATCGGTGAACTGCTTGATCTGGTAGCGCTGGGCAGCGTTGCCGACGTGGTGCCGCTGGATGCCAATAACCGGATTCTGGTGCATCAAGGGTTGGAACGAATTCGCGCCGGACGCGCACGGCCGGGGATCAAAGCGATCCTGGAAGTGGCCAAGCGTGACGCTGCACGCATTACTTCCACGGATCTCGGCTTCATCGTCGGCCCGCGCCTCAACGCCGCCGGGCGTCTGGATGATATGAGTCTGGGCATCGAATGCCTGCTCACCGCCGACGCCAACCTGGCCCGGGAAATGGCCGCACAACTGGACGGCATGAATCAGGATCGCAAATCTATCGAGCAGGGCATGCAGCGTGAAGCGCTGGCGCAGCTCAAGGACTTGCCGGTGGAGTCGATGCCGTTTGGCCTGTGCCTGTTCGATCCGGAATGGCACCAGGGCGTGATCGGGATTCTCGCGTCGCGGATGAAAGAGCGTTACTTCCGTCCGACCATTGCTTTTGCTGATGCCGGTGATGGTTTGCTAAAAGGTTCGGGCCGTTCGGTGCAGGGCTTCCACATTCGTGATGCCTTGAGTGTGGTGGCGGCGCAGCATCCGAACCTGATCGCCAAGTACGGCGGCCACGCAATGGCCGCCGGTCTGACCTTGCCGCAGGAGAATTTTCCGCTTTTCGCCGAGGCCTTTGACGCTGAAGTGCGTAGGCAACTTCGCGAGGAAGACCTGACCGGGCGCATGCTGTCGGACGGCACACTGGCGGTGGAAGAATTCCACCTCGAACTGGCTCGCGCCTTGCGCCATGCCGGGCCTTGGGGGCAGCACTTCCCGGAGCCGCTGTTTCATGGCGTGTTCCAGTTGGTCGAGCAGCGCGTGGTCGGTGAACGTCATCTGAAAGTGGTGCTGAAGAGTGAATGTGGCTCGGTGAAGCTGGATGGCATCGCGTTTGGTATCGACCGGGATATCTGGCCGAATCCGACGATTCAGTGGGTTGAGCTGGCTTACAAGCTCGACGTTAATGAGTTTCGGGGTAATGAGACTGTTCAGTTGATGATTGCCCACATCGAACCGCGCTGAAGATCAAAAGATCGTCCGATCGCGGCCCGAACCTTCGGCAGCTCCTACATGGGAATGCGGTTTCCTGTAGGAGCTGCCGAAGGTTCGGGCCGCGATCGGACGATCTTTTCTTGAATTTCCCGCGATCCCCCGTTGTCGACTAGGCTCTAAGCACTGCTTGATTGGCCTTGTGACGTCTTGTCGAATTTTTTGCCCGCGGGGGCGGGTGCTGCGCCTTTTTCCTGTCACTCGTCGACTATTCAAACAGAACCCTGGAGCCTGCCCACTGATTTGAGAGGTGCCCCATGAGTCTGCTGCTTGAACCCTTCACTCTTCGCCAACTGACCTTGCCCAACCGCATCGCCGTGTCACCGATGTGCCAATACTCGAGCGTCGACGGCCTGGCCAACGACTGGCATCTGGTGCACCTCGGCAGCCGCGCCGTGGGCGGTGCCGGCCTGGTCTTCACCGAAGCCACGGCCATTACCGCCGACGGGCGGATCACCGCCGAAGACCTTGGCCTGTGGAACGACGAACAAATCGAACCGCTGCAACGCATTACCCGATTCATCACGTCGCAAGGCGCAGTCGCCGGCATTCAATTGGCCCACGCCGGGCGCAAGGCCAGCACCCATCGGCCGTGGATCGGCAAGCATGGCAGCGTCAAACCGGAAGATGGCGGCTGGACGCCAGTCGGGCCGTCGCCGATTGCTTTCGATCCGCAGCACACGCAACCGAAACAGCTGGATGAGGGGCAGATTGCCGACGTCATTCAGGCGTTTGTCGATGCTGCCAAACGTGCTTTGACGGCTGGTTTCAGTGTGGTTGAGGTGCATGCGGCGCATGGTTATCTGCTGCATCAGTTTCTCTCGCCGCTGAGCAATCAGCGTCGTGATCAATACGGTGGTTCGTTTGAGAACCGTATTCGTCTGGTGCTGCAAGTTACCGAGGCGGTGAGGGCGGTCTGGCCTGAGGAATTGCCGGTGTTTGTCCGCGTGTCGGCGACTGACTGGGTGGAAGACGGCTGGAATCCGGACGAAACCGTGGAGCTGGCGCGACGCCTGCACACCCTTGGCGCGGATCTGATCGACGTGTCGTCGGGCGGGACAGCAGCCAACGCTGAAATTCCGGTGGGGCCGGGTTATCAGACGCGTTTCGCCGAGCGTGTGCGCAAGGAGTCAGGCATCGCCACCGGCACTGTGGGAATGATTACCGAGCCGGCGCAGGCTGAGCACATTCTGCGCACCTGTCAGGCCGACATCATCTTCCTTGCCCGCGAGCTGCTGCGTGATCCGTACTGGCCGCTGCACGCGGACGATGATCTGGGTGGGCGCAAAGCGGTGTGGCCGGCGCAGTACCAGCGTGCGACTCATCGGGATCAGCCGATTCATGAGTCTGATCTGCGCGATTGAGTTGGTAGCGGTAAAGCAAAAAGCCCCGGTCAGTGATGGCCGGGGCTTTGTTTTGTCTGATGATCTTTTGTTGAAATACTGCCGTCATCGCTGGCAAGCCAGCTCCCACAGGTTTGGCGTCGTACACAAAAATTGTGATCAACACCAAACACTGTGGGAGCTGGCTTGCCAGCGATGAGGCCCGTGCAGGCGCCTCAAATCATCAAGGGTATTTACGCTTGTCCGGCGCCGGCGGGAAGTACTGGTACAGCCAGGTCTCGCTCAACGTGCGGTCATTGGTGCGGATAAACAAGCGCAGCTCCACCGGCTCCACGCTGTCATTGGTCGGGTACCAGTCGAACAGGATCCGGTAACCCTTGATGTCATCCAGCACCAGCACGCTGAAGTCCTGCACCTTGCCGTTCGAGCAGGTCACCACGGGCTCGATCCCGGTGCCCGGCGGCAGTCGATCCAGACCGCCACCGTTGAAGTCCACGGCAAAACGGCGCGCCCACACCGGCGGATAGTGCTCGCCCGGTGCCCAGCCTTCGGTGAATCCGCCCATGCCGGAACGGGTCGCGTGCACCCGTGCCAACGGCGTACCCACTGGCGGTAATGCGCTCCAGTAAAGCTTGTAGCCATAGTTCAGCGAATCGCCGGCAGCCACCGGTTTTTTCGGGGTCCAGAACGCCACAATGTTATCGAGGGTCTCGCCGGTGGTAGGGATTTCCAGCAGATCGATCGAGCCTTCGCCCCACGCGGTGGTCGGTTCTACCCACAGGCTCGGGCGCTTGCTGTACCAGTCGACGGTGTCCTGGTAGTTGGCGAACTCGTGGTCGGTCTGCACCAGCCCGAAACCCTTCGGATCCTTGTCCGCAAACGCGTTGAACTGCAGGGTCGCCGGGTTGTTCAGCGGACGGCAGATCCACTCGCCGTTGCCGCGCCACATCGCCAGACGATCCGAGTCGTGGATCTGCGGGTGGATGGTGTCGCACATGCGGCGCTCGTGGGTGCCGCAACTGAACATACTGGTCATCGGCGAGATGCCCAATTGCTCGATCGCCGTGCGCGCATTGATGTGCGCATCGACTTCCATTACCACGCGCTCGGCCTGGCAATCGATGTCGAAACGATAAGCGCCAGTGGCACTTGGCGAGTCGAGCAGGGCATACACCACAAATCGGGTGGCGTTCTTGTCCGGGGTCTCGAACCAGAACTTGGTGAAGTCAGGGAATTCTTCGCGTTTTTTCGCGTAAGTGTCGATCGCCAGGCCGCGCGCCGAGAGGCCATATTGGCCAGTGGCGTCTACCGCACGGAAATAGCTGGCACCGAGGAACGACAACACATCGTGACGATCCAGCTCTGGCGCTTTGAACAGCTTGAAGCCGGCAAAACCGAGGTCACCCTTGAGCTGCTGGGTGTCGACTGACGTGTTTTCATAGTTGAACAGTGCCGGGCGGAAATGCACTTCGCGGGCAGTGCGCGTCTTGGCGTCGACGCTGTACATGCGCACCGGCTGACGGAACCCCATGCCGACATGGAAGAACTGCACGTCCAGTTGGCCCTTGTTTTCCTTCCACAGCGAATGCTCGCCGTCGTAGCGGATCGCGTTGAAGTTCTGCGGGGTCATGGTCGCCAGGGTTGGCGGCAGCACCTGTTTGGTGTCCTGATAGGCGCTGCCAGCCAGTTGCTTGGCCTGGCGCTTCAGCGCTTCGAAGTCGAAGGCCTGCGCCTCGCCATCGGCGGCGCCGCCATTGGCCGCCCACGCACGGCTGGCCAGCAGGCCAGTGGCCGAAAGACCGGTGTAAGCCGCAATGGCCATGGACGCTTTGAGCAAATTCCTGCGATGCATAAATACAACCTGTCGTGTGCAATCCCGCGCCGTTCCTGGCACGTGCTGGATCAGAAATAACGGTTCGGACAAGCCTTCGGCCAAACGCAACGGACTATTAACAGATGCCCGCTAGCTTAAACGGTTCGCTCGCAATGCAAAATTCGTTGATTCACCGCGCCAGTGTGTCAATGAAACAAGACATGTCGGTTAAAAATCTGACAGGGCGTTCTGATTTACACGGCATATCTGCTTTTTTCGACTAATTACTCTAAAAACCGCTTTTCAGCGCCGATTTAATTTCTATTCTATGGGCATGACCGGTGCTGACCGGTAGGGCACACGGCGCTGCTGTAAGGGGCAGGGCGATGTGGTGGTTTAGCAATTCTTTGAAGTATTGAAGGACATCGTCCATGGCAAAAATACAAGGTATCACCGACATGCTGGGCATCTTTCCCTGCCTCGGCAGCGGCCGCAAAAGGCGTCGGCTCAGCTCTGACGAAGTGAAGCTGGTTGAGCGATATCGGGAGCTTTCGGAGAACGACCGGATTGCGATGCGGTACCTGGTGGATGCGATGCGGAGTGTTTCGCGGTTTTAACGCTGGGGTGGGCACCGGGAAAGCCATTCGGCTTTTTCGCTGGCCAGGTCAATCAAATTGCCTGCGTCGGCATCGTCGATGCCGACGGCAATGGCTTTCTGAAGCTCGGCACTGTCGTTTAGTTTCAGGTAAGAGATCGCAAAGCTTTCATCGCAGGGAATGACTTCCTCAATCTGAGGAAATTTGAGAACAGTTCTACTCATCTGAATTCAACTCGCTAGAGGGGACACGCTAAACCTGTGGCGAGGGAGCTAGCTTCCTCGCCACAGGTTTTTTGTTTATGAGCCTTAGCTGCAAGTGGCCAGAACCGGATACGGCCGTTGGCCGTGCATTAACTCCGGCACATCCCGCCATTTGACCCACGCCTGCTGTTGCCAGTGCAGCAACGGCACGGTGACGCCTGCCCAATGCATCGAACTCACGCTGGGGTGGTTTTTCACAGAGCTTGAATGGGTTTCGCGCAGCATCGGGATGACTTCATGGCTCAGCCATTGGCGCAGGTGTCGGTTTTCCGGGACGAAGTGATGGACGAGCAGGGCGAACAGGCCGGATTCGCTGACCATCGCGCAATCGATGATTTCGCCGTCCCGACGCAGAAGGACATGGCGACGCTGGTCGGGATCGAGTTTCAGAGTAAGGCGTTCGTTCAGCGGATAGCCCATCAAGCGACCGAGATCCTGAACACAGAACCAGGTTTCGTGATCTTGCATGAAGGCGTGGAGGAAACGGTTGTGGCGGGTGAAGACGACGGGGGTGAAGAAAGCGGAGCTTTCAGAAGGAATTTGTACGTGGTTAGGCATTTTTCGACTCCAATATTGAGAATAGAGCCGCCACTCAAATGAGTGCGGTCACGCCGTTTTGATATTTACTCCGGCTCCGACACCGGGCCGCTGATTTCGCTGCCGAGAGAAAGCCTATCGGCTAGCCACCTACTACGCCAAGTCGGCTCTATCGATACCTTCTGTAGGAAAGAGGATTTATCTCTGAGGGTCGTATCTGTAGGAAATGCCTGTTTTTGCATAGGTGCCAGCGAGCCCGCCCCTAACCAGTGTTTTTTCCGTTATTTGTTTGAATCTTGCGCATCGCTGCAGATGCTCGGCCCTTGGTTTCAGGGCTCAAAGGATTGTTAGGAATAACGGAGAATTCAATGAAGGTGTCTCTCAAGCAGATCAACGGCCCTTGGGATCAGGGCTGGGTGCTGGACAAACACATGGTAAGTAGTACCTTTCTTGGCAACGATGATCGCGGACACCCATGCTTCGATAATCAGCGCACTGAGATTGGCGAGGCGACCTACCGGCTCAAATACCAGAAGGACTGGACTCAGGTCAGCCCACTTGCTCAGGCAGTAGCGACAAATGTCTTCCCAAAACTGGATCAGGTCGGGTTTGTAGTGCCTATGCCTGCTTCAAATATTCGTCAGCGACAACCGGTAACTGAGGTTGCCCAGGCGTTGGGACGAATTATCGGTCGGCCGGTTTTCTCGGATTTGCTTCGAAAAGCGACCACGGGAAAGTCGCTCAAGGATTTGCATTCGAAAGCAGACAAGGTTGCTGCGATTGGAGACAGTTTCAGCGTCAATGATGAAATCACCACTGATGGGCGCTGGAATGTTTTGGTTGTAGATGATTTGTTTGATAGCGGGGCGTCCATGGACGCGGCCTGCGCTGTTTTGCGTAAATATCCGAAGGTAGGGAAAATTTACGTCGCAGCGCTAACTTGGAAGTGAATTCAATGACGACTGTATTTATTGCCGGCTCTATCAACATCAAGAACCTTGATCCGAAGGTTAAAGAGCGCATCAATAATATCGTAGCGTCAGATTTTGAGGTGGTGGTGGGTGATGCTGGGGGCGCCGATACCTCCATTCAGGAGTACCTGCTGAGTCTCGAACGATCCAGAACCACGGTGTTCTGCAGCGGTTCGGCGCCGAGGAACAACCTAGGGCACTGGCCCGCCAGAACAGTCGACTCCAAGCATTCCAAAGGGTCGAGAGCTTTCTTCACCGAGAAAGACGTCGTCATGGCCGAAGCGGCTGACTACGGCTTGATGATCTGGGATGCAAAGAGCACAGGTACGCTCAGCAACGTCATTGAATTGTTGTCGAGAAAGAAGAAGTCGCTTGTTTTCGTCAACAAGGAAAAGCAATTCAAAGTAGTCGGAGACGTTAGTCAGCTCGAAGAGTTGATTGCATTCATGTCCGATCACGCCAAGCAAAAAGCCAATGAAAAAATCAAACTGTTCGACCGTATTTCCCTGTTGAAGCACGATCAGGCAGAGCTTTCTTTTTGATGATGTTTCACGGCTTGCCTGAACCCCGGCACCTTGTCGGTGCCGGGATCACAGGCTCTTAGCGACTCACCTTCCACGCATCCCCAGCCGGCGCCTTGCCATGGTCATACGGCTTGCCAATCCACATGTAAACCAAGCCCAACCCAATCACGATCGCAGTACTCAACACCATCGCATAGTTCACATACCAAGCCGCATCCGGCGTACGTGGCCAGGCCATGTTGATGATTGCGCCAACGCCGTACACCAGCGCGCCGATGTTCACCGGCCAGCCCCACGCGCCTAGGGTGAATTTGCCGCTCGGTTTCCAGCCTTTGCTGCGGGCGTACAGTGCGGCCAGGACGATCATCTGGAATGCGAGGTAGATGCCGATGGCGGCGAAGCTGACGATGGTGGCCACGGCGTCTTGCAGGAAGAAGCCGAGGGCGATGATCAGCGCAGGCAGGACGCCGGAGACGAACAGCGCAGCAACCGGCACTTGGGTTGTAGGAGAAATCTTTTTCAGCAGTCGGCTGCCGATGACCATTTCATCGCGAGCGTAGGAGTACAGCAGACGGCTCGCCGCGGCTTGCAGGCTGATGACGCAGGAGATGAAGGAAATCATCACCACGCCCATCACCACTTTCGAACCGACCGGACCGAAGGCGTTGTTGAGGATGGTGGTGACCGGGTCTTTGTCGGTGCCGTTGATCACCGCTTGCATGTCCGGCACGGCGAGGATCAGCGCCAGGCAGGCGAACATTGCTGCGATGCCGCCGATGTAGATGGTCATGCGCATGGCCACCGGGATTTTTGCGCTCGGGTTCGGGGTTTCTTCGGCGACGTCGCCGCAGGCCTCGAAGCCGTAGTAGAGGAACATCCCCGCCAACGACGCGGTGAGGAACGCCGGCAGGTATGAGCCGTCGACGCTGATGTCGAAGGTGTTGAACAGCACGCTCAGCGGTTGATGGCGTTCGAATACCAGCAAGTAAACACCGACGATCACTGCGCCAACCAGTTCGCAGAGGAAGCCGAACATAGCGATACGCGCCAGCACTTTGGTGCCGCTGAGGTTGACCAGTGTGGCGAACAGGGTCAGCACCAGGGCGATGACGATGTTGGTGTTGTTGCTTGGCTCGAAACCGAGCATGGCGGCCAGGTACGGGCCAGCGCCGACGGCAACTGCAGCAATGGTGACGCAGAGGGCGATGGAGTAGATCCAGCCGACCATCCATGCCCATTTTTTACCGACCAATCGGCGTGCCCAAGGGTAAACACCGCCGGAAATCGGGAACTGCGAAACCACTTCGCCGAAGATCAGGCACACCAGCAATTGGCCGCAACCGACCAGCAAGTAGGCCCAGAACATCGGTGGGCCGCCGGCGGCGAGGCACAGGCCGAAGAGGGTATAAACCCCTACGACCGGTGACAGATAAGTGAAGCCCAACGCGAAGTTTTCCCACAGGCTCATGCTGCGGTTGAAGTTCGAGGTGTAGCCCAGTTTGCGCAGTTGTTCGGCATCGCTGTCGGCAACGGCTGCGGCGAGATCGGGTGAGGAACTCATGTGTGTTTTGCTCCGTGAAATCGGCAGATTTCGGATGGCCAAGGCCGTGGCGGGGCTTTGTGGGCGCCGCCCGGTTCGGTAGTTATTGTTTTGGTTTCGGTGAAGCCTGGTGGTGGATCGCCGACATCGTCCGTGTGTCGCGGAAAAGATCGCAGCCTGCGGCAGCTCCTACAGAAGAGCGGCGTCCATCATGTAGGAGCTGCCGCAGGCTGCGATCTTTTCGCTGTTAATGCTTGAACATCACATGCCGAACCGTGGTGTAGTCCTCCAGCCCATACATGGACATGTCTTTCCCGTAGCCGGACAATTTCTGACCGCCATGGGGCATTTCGCTGACGAGCATGAAGTGCGTGTTCACCCACGTGCAGCCGTACTGCAAACGCGCCGACATGCGATGCGCGCGTCCGACATCTGCCGTCCACACGGAGGAGGCGAGGCCGTAATCCGAGTCGTTGGCCCATTCCAGCGCCTGCGCTTCATCGGTGAACTTGGTCACCGAAACCACCGGCCCAAACACTTCGCGACGGACAATCTCGTCGTCCTGCTGCGCATCGGCCAAAACGGTTGGTTCAAAGAAGAACCCGTTACCGTCGACAGCCTTGCCACCAGTGATCAAACGAATGTGCGACTGCGCCACGGCACGCTCGACAAACCCGGCAACACGGTCGCGATGTTGTGCAGTGATCAACGGCCCCAGTTCGGTCGACGGATCATCCTGCAAGCCATACTTGATGCTGCTGACCGCCGCGCCGAGTTTCTCGACGAACTTGTCGTAGATACCTTGCTGCGCATAAATCCTGCACGCGGCAGTGCAGTCCTGCCCGGCGTTGTAGAAGCCGAAGGTGCGAATCCCTTCAACCGCCGCATTGATGTCGGCGTCGTCGAAGATGATTACCGGCGCCTTGCCGCCCAGCTCCATGTGCATGCGTTTGACGCTGTCGGCGGTGCTGGAAATGATATTGGCGCCCGTGGCGATCGAACCGGTCAGGGAAACCATGCGCACTTTCGGATGGGTAACCAGCGGGCTGCCCACGGTAGGACCGCGACCAAACACCAGATTGAGTACACCAGCCGGGAAGATTTCTGACGCCAGTTCGGCCAGACGCAACGCGGTCAGCGGGGTTTGTTCCGACGGTTTGAGCACTACGGTATTACCCGCGGCCAGCGCCGGGGCGATTTTCCAGGCGACCATCATCAGCGGATAGTTCCACGGCGCGATGGAGGCAATCACGCCGACCGGATCGCGGCGGATCATCGAGGTGTGGCCGGGCAGGTATTCGCCAGCGGCCGAACCGCTCATGCAACGGCTGGCGCCGGCGAAGAAACGGAACACGTCGGCAATCGCCGGAATCTCGTCGTTGAGCGCGGCGCTGTAGGGTTTGCCGCAATTATCGGATTCCAGTTTGGCCAGTTCTTCGCCGTGGGCTTCGATGGCGTCGGCGAGTTTGAGCAGCAGCAGCGAACGGTCTTTCGGCGCGGTTTGCGACCAGTCGGCGAAAGCGTTGTCGGCGGCGCGCACGGCGGCATCGACCTGGGCTTCGCTGGCTTCGTTGATTTCTACCAGGACTTCGCCGAGCGAGGGATTGAGCACCGGTTGCGCCGGGCCTTCGCCGTTGACCAGTTGGCCGTTGATCAAGAGTTTGGTTTGCATGTCTGTTGTCCTCACTAATACTTTTATTGTTCTGCCGAAACCGTTATTCGGTTATTTGCCGCCGCTGCCGGCGACGCTCTCGCCACCACGCGTCAGGTAATACGCGCCGAGGATTGGCAGCATCGTCACCATCATCACCAGCATGGCGACGACGTTGGTCACCGGTACATCCCGTGGCCGGCTCAGTTGGTTAAGTAGCCACAACGGCAACGTGCGTTCATGCCCGGCGGTGAACGTGGTAACGATGATTTCGTCGAACGACAGCGCAAACGCCAACATGCCGCCGGCCAGCAACGCCGAGCCGAGGTTGGGCAGGATGATGTAGCGAAAGGTCTGCCAGCCATCGGCGCCGAGATCCATCGAGGCCTCGATCAAACTGTGCGAAGTACGGCGCAGGCGGGCGATGACGTTGTTGTAGACGATCACCACACAGAAGGTCGCGTGGCCGACGATGATGGTGAACATCCCCGGCTCGATCCCCAGCGTTTTAAACGTCGCCAGCAGTGCGATCCCGGTGATGATCCCCGGCAGCGCAATCGGCAAAATCAGCATCAGCGAGATGCCCTGTTTGCCGAAGAAATCCCGGCGGTACAACGCTGCTGAAGCCAAGGTGCCGAGGACCATCGCAATCAACGTGGCGATGGCTGCGATCTGCAACGAAAGCTTGATCGCCTCCAGAACATCCGGCCGCGAAAACGCCACGCTGAACCAGTGCAGCGTGAAGCCCTTCGGCGGAAAGCTGAACGCGGCTTCTTCAGTGTTGAAGGCGTAAAGGAAGATGATCAGGATCGGGAAGTGCAGAAACACCAGCCCGCCCCAGGCTGCGATTCGTAGCCCGATTGAAGCCCTTTCAGAGCGCATCGAAGGCCCCCAGTCGTTTGACGATGGACAGGTAAACCGCGATCAACACAATCGGCACCAACGTAAACGCGGCGGCCATCGGCATATTGCCGATCGCACCTTGCTGCGCGTACACCATGCTGCCGACGAAGTAACCCGGCGGCCCGACCAGTTGCGGCACGATGAAGTCGCCCAAGGTCAGCGAAAACGTGAAGATCGAACCGGCGGCGATGCCCGGAATCGATAGCGGCAAAATCACCTGCATAAAGGTCTGACGCGGCTTGGCCCCAAGGTCAGCGGAGGCCTGCAACAGCGACGGCGGCAGACGTTCCAACGACGCCTGAATCGGCAGAATCATGAACGGCAGCCAGATATAAACGAACACCATGAACCGCCCCAGATGCGAGGTCGACAAGGTGCTACCGCCCACCCCGGGAATCCCCAGAATGAACTGCAACACCGGCTCCAATCCCAAGTGCTGCACGAACCACTGCGCCACGCCGCCCTTGGCCAGCAGCAACGTCCACGCATACGCCTTGACGATGTAACTGGCCCACATCGGCATCATCACTGCGATGTAGAAAAACGCCTTGGTTTTGCCCGTGGTGTAGCGCGCCATGTAGTAGGCAATCGGGAACGCAACGATGGCGCTGGCGATCGACACGACGATGGCCATGCTCAGCGTGCGCAGGATGATGTCGAAGTTCGACGGCTGAAACAGCGCGGCAAAATTCGCCAGGGTCAGGTCCGGCGTGACCGCCATGGTGAAGTCGTCGAAGGTGTAGAAACCCTGCCACAACAGCACCAGCAGCGAGCCGAGGTAGATCGCGCCAAACCACAGCAGCGGCGGCACCAGCAGCATCGACAGATACAGGTTCGGCTTGCGGTAGAGCAGGTTGGAAAACCGGCGCAACGGCGGCGATGTAGTCATCGCGAGCGTGCTCATGTCACACCCCGCTCGCCACGTTATCGTGCAGCGGGATCATCGCTTCCCGCGCCCAACGCGCGCTCAGACGCTGGCCGGTCTGGTGCTGTGCGCTGCTGTCGATCCATTGATTGTTGGCGTGGCTGATGCTCAGGGTCTGACCGTTATCCAGCTTCAATTCATAACGCGTGGCGCTGCCCTGATACTGGATGTCATGGAGCAGACCGCTGACTTCGATTTCGTGACTGGCCAGCGGGCCTTCGGCAAAACGTACATGTTCCGGACGGATCGAAAACGGCTGCGGATGGCCGCTGATTTGGCGGGCCAGATCGCCGCGAATCACGTTCGAGGTGCCGACGAATTCAGCCACGAATGTGGTGGTCGGTTTCATGTACAGATTGCGCGGCGTGTCGACTTGTTCGATGCGCCCCTTGTTGAACACGGCGACGCGATCGGACATCGACAGCGCTTCGGTTTGATCGTGAGTGACGAAGATGAAGGTGATGCCGAGCTGGCGTTGCAGCTTCTTCAATTCACTTTGCATTTGTTCGCGCAGTTTCAGATCGAGTGCACCCAACGGCTCATCGAGCAGCAGCACACGCGGACGATTGACCAGAGCGCGGGCGAGGGCCACGCGCTGGCGCTGACCGCCGGATAACTGCACCGGTTTGCGCGCGCCATAACCGCCGAGGGCGACCATGTCCAAGGCTTCTTCGGCGCGTTTGTGGCGCTCGGTTTTACCGACGCCTTTGACCTTCAAACCGTAGGCGACATTGTCGAGGACGTTCATGTGCGGGAACAGCGCGTAGTCCTGAAACACCGTGTTGACGTCACGTTGATACGGCGGCAAACCGGCCGCTTCGGCGCCGTGGATGCGGATCGAGCCGGCGCTCGGTTGCTCGAACCCGGCGATCAGGCGCAGGCAGGTGGTTTTGCCCGAGCCGGAAGGGCCGAGCATGGAAAAGAACTCGCCGTCCTCGATATCGATGGAAACCCGGTCAACGGCCTTCACCTCGCCGAACTGCCGGGAAACGTTGGTGAACTGGACTGCAAGCGTCATGGTGCGGTGCTCCGGTAAAACGGGCTTTCAAAAAAGTCGTGTGTGCGTCGAAAAGATCGCAGCCTGCGGCAGCTCCTACAGTAGGTGTGCAGGGCGCTGAAATTGCTTTTAGCTCCCTCTCCCTCCGGGAGAGGGTGGGGGGTGAGGGTGGCTTTATTGGCCGTTGCTCTGAAGTCAAAGGCAAGGTCAAAAGCTACCCCCTCACCCCAGCCCTCTCCCCCAGGGGGGCGAGGGGGGAAAGGGAGCAGACCGCGTCGTTGTCGAGAGCTAGCGGCCGCCCATGATCGCGATGTAATCCTGGGTCCAGCGGCTATACGGCACAAACTTGCCGCCCTCAGCCTGCGGGGTTTTCCAGAAGGCGATCTTGTCGAACTGGTCGAAACCGTTGGTCTTGCAACCTTCAGCACCCAGCAATTCGCTCTCCTTGCACGCCGCTGGCACCGCCGGCAACGAACCAAACCACGCCGCCACATCACCCTGGACTTTCGGTTTCAGCGACCAGTCCATCCACTTGTAGGCGCAGTTCGGGTGCTTGGCCTCGGCGTGCAGCATGGTGGTGTCAGCCCAACCCGTGGCGCCTTCTTTCGGAATGGTCGAAGCGATCGGCTGCTTCTCGTTCATCAGGCCGTTGACCTGATACGGCCAGGCACTCGACGCCACCACGCCTTCGTTTTTGAAGTCGCTCATCTGTACCGTGGTGTCGTGCCAGTAGCGGTGGATTAGCGGCTGCTGCGCGCGCAACAGGTCGAGCACGGCTTTGTACTGATCTTCGGTGAGTTGGTATGGATCCTTGATGCCCAATTCGGGCTTGGTCGATTTCAGATACAGCGCCGCATCGGCGATGTAGATCGGCCCGTCATAGGCCTGCACGCGGCCCTTGTTCGGCTTGCCGTCGGGCAGATCCTGCGCGGCAAACACCACGTTCCAACTGCTCGGCGCGGTCTTGAATACGTTGGTGTTGTACATCAGCACGTTCGGGCCCCACTGGTACGGGGTGCCGTAAGTCTGGTTGTTGACCACGTACCACGGCGCGTCTTTCAGGCGCGGGTCGAGGGTGTTCCAGTTCGCGATCAACGCAGTGTTGATCGGTTGCACACGCTTGCCGACGATCAACCGCAGCGACGCATCGCCCGACGCGGTGACCAGGTCATAACCGCCCTTGGCCATCAGGCTGACCATTTCGTCGGAGGTCGCAGCGGTCTTCACATTGACCTTGCAGCCGGTTTCTTTTTCGAAACCGGTGACCCAGTCGTAAGCCTTGTCGCTCTCGCCACGTTCGATGTAACCCGGCCACGCAACGATATCCAGCTGACCTTCGCCAGCACCGACAGCCTTTAACGGCTCGGCCGCTTGCAGGCTGGCGCTGGCCAGCAGGGCCGTGGTGATTGCACTGAGCAGTGCGGTCTTGTGCACGAACATGGTTGAACCCTCTTCTTCAAATTATGGTCGGGGCAGTTGTGAACGCGGTGAAGCATGCCGTTGGCGGCTTGTTATTAGCGTAGTCAGAGATGCTGGCCGTGGCGGGCCATGATGTGCCGCACCACGCTGTAGTCCTGCAGCGAATCACTGGATAAGTCTTTGCCGTAACCGGAGCGTTTCAGCCCGCCGTGGGGCATTTCGCTGACCAGCATGAAATGGCTGTTGATCCACGTGCAGCCGTACTGCAGGCGCGCGGCAACTTGCATCGCCTTGTCCAGATTCTGTGTCCACACCGACGAGGCGAGGCCATACTCGGAGTCGTTGGCCCAGTCGACGGCCTGCGCGAGTTCGTCGAAACGGGTCACGGTGACCACCGGGCCGAACACTTCGCGCTGAACGATTTCGTCGCTTTGTTTGCAACCGGCGAGCAGCGTCGGTTGATAGTAGAAACCGGCACCGGAATGCACCGCCGCACCGGTCACCCGCTCGATGTGTGGTTGGCCGAGGGCGCGCTCGACAAAACTGGCTACGCGGTCGCGTTGGCGGGTGCTGATCAGCGGGCCGATCTCGTTGTCGGCATCACGTTTGCCGGCGAAGCGCAGGCTGCTGACGGCTTGGCCGAGTTCGGCGACCAATTTGTCGTGAATCCCGGCCTGCGCGTAGATCCGGCATGCGGCGGTGCAGTCCTGGCCGGCGTTGTAGTAACCGTAAGTGCGCACTCCGTCGACCACGGCCTGGATGTCGGCGTCGTTGCAGACGATTACCGGGGCTTTGCCGCCGAGTTCGAGGTGCGTGCGTTTCAGGGTTTTCGCCGCGGCTTGCAGGATTTTCTGGCCGGTGACGATATCGCCGGTCAGCGAGACCATGCGCACTTTCCCGTGGCCGACCAAATGACTGCCAACGCCTTCGCCGCCACCGCAGATGATGTTGATCACCCCGCGCGGGAGGATTTCGGCCAGCGCTGGCGCCAGGGCGAGGATCGACAGAGGTGTGTGCTCGGAGGGTTTGAACACCAGCGTGTTGCCGGCGGCGAGGGCCGGGGCGATTTTCCACGCGGCCATCATGATCGGGTAATTCCACGGCGCAATCGAGGCGATCACGCCAATCGGATCGCGACGAACCATGCTGGTGTAACCCGGCAGGTATTCACCGCTGAGCTGACCGGTCTGGCAGCGCACGGCGCCGGCGAAGAAGCGGAATACATCGACGGTCGCCGTCAGATCGTCCTGACGCGCCAGGTGCAGCGGCTTGCCGCAGTTCAGCGATTCGAGGCGGGCGAGGTGATCGGCGTGTTTTTCCACGGCGTTGGCAATCTCGAGCAACAGGTTGGAACGTTGCTGAGGCGTGGTGCGCGACCATTCGGCAAAGGCGCGGTGGGCGGCGAGGATGGCGGCTTCGACTTGCTCGGTGCTGGCCTCGGCGATGTGCGTGAGGATCTCACCGGTGGCTGGGTTAAGAATCGGCTCGACAAAACCTTCCCCAGCGACCAATTCGCCGTCGATCAACAACGCGGTACACATCGGGGTCTGCGCGCCAGCCATCTTCCGCGATCTCTTTTCTTGTGTGGCCATTGTTGCTCCCTGATATCGGGAGCCGACCGTCTTATAGATGCAGCAAGACTAGTGCGCGGCTCCGAGGTCGACAAATTCTAAATACTGAAGGCTGCGTTCGATTAAATAGATGGCTTGCGTCCGCCGTGGGGTTGTTCACGGGCTACGGTCAGGAATGGGTCGACCAATGCCGGGCGCGCGGTGCCACGACGCCAGGCCAGACCAACGTCGAGGGTCTGGTTGAGGTCGGCGATCGGACGCGCTTCGATGATGTCGCCCTCCAGTGACCACGGGCGATAAGTCATGTCCGGTTGAATCGACACGCCCAAACCGGCGGCAACCAGACTTCGTACAGCCTCGGTGGACGCGGTTCGCAGAGTGATCTTCGGTTGCAGCCCGGAACCGCGCCAGAAACGCTGGGCATTGCGATCCATCTCATCGACGTTCAGTTGAATCAGAGGTTCGCGGGCAACGTCGGCGAGGTTGATGCTGTCGTGCTCCAGCAGTGGATGCTGGGCTGGCAGCCACAAACGGTGCGGTGAGTGGGTCAGTACTTCAGTTTGCAAAGCGTGACGATCTTCGAGGTTGGAGAGGATCAGCACGCCGACATCAATCTCGCCGCTGACCAGCAAATGCTCGATGTAAGGGCGCTCGTCTTCCATCACACGGATCTCGACATTGGGATAGGCGCGTTGGAATCGTGTGAGCAAATCCGCTAGGTAATAACCGGCGACCAGACTGGTCACGCCGACGATCAACTGCCCGGCGACCTGATCGGTACTCTGTTGCAGGCTGCGCTTGGCGTTGTCGACGGTCGCGAGAATCAGGTGCGCCTGACGCAGGAATTGATGCCCTTGATGCGTCAGGGTCATGCCCTTGGCGTGGCGGCTGAACAGGCTGACGCCGATTTCCTCTTCCAGTTGCTGGATCGCCAGGGTCAGGGTCGATTGGGAAATGAATGCAGTTTGTGCGGCGGCGGAGATCGAGCCGGTCTCGGCCACGGCGATGAAATGACGAATCTGACGCAAGGTCATCATGAGAAGGGGTACCCAGTGGGCGGTTTTTATAGATTGGCCTGAGTGTATATCTATTTTCGCGAACGGCTCGGGCGTACTGAGCAACATCTGGAAGCACACTCGCGGGCCGGGCAGGGGCACTTTCGAACTAGGCTGAGGGCCTTATAGATCCGGATAACCCCTGTTTTGGAGGCGGAACATGAACACCCGTGGATTGCTCGATCAACTGCTTAAATCTGGCCAGGATCTGTTGCAGAACAAGGCTGGCGGAACGCACAACAAACCGGCGGCCGGTGGCTTGGGCGGTTTGCTCGGCGGTTCTTCAGGCACTGGCGGCCTCGGCAGTCTTTTGTCCGGCGCAGGTGGTGGCGCGTTAGCTGCTGGCGCGATGGGCTTGTTGCTCGGTAACAAGAAAGTGCGCAAGGTCGGCGGTAAAGTCGCGATCTACGGCGGGCTGGCCGCGCTGGGCGTACTGGCCTACAAGGCCTACGGCAACTACAACGCGCAAAAAGGCACGGCCCCGCAACGCGAACCACAGACCCTCGACCGTCTGCCTCCGGTGCAGGCCGAACAACACAGCCAGGCCATTCTCAAGGCGCTGGTCGCTGCCGCGAAGGCCGACGGCCACATCGATGACCGCGAGCGTCAACTGATCGAAGGCGAATTCACCAAACTCGACAACGATCAGGAGCTACAGAACTGGCTCCACGCCGAACTCAACAAACCCCTCGACCCCACCGACGTCGCACGGGCCGCGAGCACGCCGGAGATGGCGGCAGAAATGTACATCGCCAGTGTAATGCTGGTGGATGAGGAGAACTTCATGGAGAAGTCATATCTGGATGAACTGGCGCGCCAGTTGAAGCTGGAGCCAGGTTTGAAGGTGGAACTGGAGAAGCAGGTGCGGCAGGCCTCTGTGTAGAGACAGCGTGCTTTAACAATCGCAACCCCCTGTGGGAGCGAGCCTGCTCGCGAAAGCGCCGGGTCAGACGACATCGATGTTGACCGTTCCGGCCTCTTCGCGAGCAAGCTCGCTCCCACAGGTTATTCCGGCGTGCACGGAGCTTGCTCGCGATGATGTTTCAGCCTCACTGCATACGCCATGGCCGATCTATCGCCTCCTTTTGCCATTACCCCACTGGCACGCCCCCCCGCAATTGTCGGACAGTCCCAGCCCAGAGCCCTCCCGCGACCAAGGCGGACAGGCCCGAGGGTTACAAAGCGTCTTATAAATGAAACACCGCCCTCGGCTATACTCCCCGCATTTCGACTAGGCACGAGGAATCACTGTGAAGAACTGGACGTTGCGCCAACGCATTTTGGCGAGCTTTGCGGTGATTATCGCCATCATGTTGCTGATGGTCGTCGTTTCGTATTCACGGCTGTTGAAGATCGAGGTCAGTGAAAACAGCGTGCGTGATGACGCGATTCCCGGCGTCTATTACAGCTCGATGATTCGCGGTGCGTGGGTCGACAGCTATCTGCAGACTCAGGAACTGCTCGGGCTCAAGGAAGGCCAGGGGATTTCCAGCGAGGACGCGGCTGACTACAAGGCGTTCGAGGCGCGTCTGCAGGAGCAGATGGCCAACTATCGCAAAACCATGGCGACCGACGAGGATCGTGTCGAGTTCGCCGCGTTCGAGAAGTATCACGACGCCTACATCCAGATTCAGGATGCCGTGCTGGATCTGCACAAACGCAACCTGGAAGCGGACGCGGTCAGGATGTTCCACGACAAGCTCACGCCTGCCTGGTATTCCGGGCGCATGAAGCTCAACGACATCATCGGCGAAAACAAGACAGTCGCCGATCAGGCCATGAACAATA
The DNA here is from genome assembly GCF_949767845.1 of Pseudomonas sp. IT-232MI5. Taxonomy (NCBI): domain Bacteria; kingdom Pseudomonadati; phylum Pseudomonadota; class Gammaproteobacteria; order Pseudomonadales; family Pseudomonadaceae; genus Pseudomonas; species Pseudomonas sp. IT-232MI5. Next base: position 219,680 of record NZ_CATKQE010000055.1, on the reverse strand, counting down.
TCGACGATGCCGTGGCCGCAGCCAAAGTCAGCATGTTCATTTCCCTGTTGGTCGCTGTCCTCGCCGCTGGCCTGTGCGGTCTGTTGCTGATGCGCGCAATCATGGCGCCGATGAACCGCATTGTGCAGATCCTCGAAACCATGCGCACCGGTGACCTCAGTTCGCGTCTGAACCTCGATCGCAAGGACGAATTCGGCGCCGTCGAAACCGGCTTCAACGACATGATGACCGAGCTGACCGCGCTGGTGTCGCAAGCCCAGCGCTCGTCGGTGCAGGTGACCACCTCGGTGACCGAGATCGCCGCCACCTCGAAGCAACAACAAGCCACCGCCACCGAAACCGCCGCGACCACCACCGAGATTGGCGCGACGTCCCGTGAAATTGCGGCAACTTCGCGCGATCTGGTGCGCACCATGACCGAAGTCTCCACTGCCGCCGATCAGGCCTCAGTGCTGGCCGGCTCCGGCCAGCAAGGTCTGGCGCGCATGGAAGACACCATGCACTCGGTGATGGGCGCGGCCGATCTGGTCAACGCCAAACTGGCGATCCTCAACGAGAAGGCCGGCAACATCAATCAGGTGGTGGTGACCATCGTCAAAGTCGCCGATCAGACTAACCTGTTGTCGCTCAACGCAGCGATTGAAGCCGAGAAGGCCGGCGAGTACGGACGCGGTTTTGCCGTGGTCGCCACGGAAGTGCGGCGTCTGGCGGATCAGACCGCCGTGGCCACTTACGACATCGAGCAAATGGTTCGCGAGATCCAGTCGGCGGTGTCGGCGGGTGTGATGGGCATGGACAAGTTCTCCGAAGAAGTACGCCGTGGCATGTCCGAAGTGCAGCAGGTTGGCGAGCAGCTGTCGCAGATCATCCATCAGGTGCAGGCGCTGGCGCCGCGGGTGTTGATGGTCAACGAGGGCATGCAGGCGCAGGCCACCGGTGCCGAGCAGATCAACCACGCGCTGGTGCAACTGGGTGATGCCAGCAGCCAGACCGTCGAGTCGTTGCGTCAGGCCAGTTTCGCCATCGACGAACTGAGCCAGGTGGCCGTCGGGCTGCGCAGCGGCGTTTCGCGATTCAAAGTCTGATGAGCGAAATCATCGCCAAACGCAGCGCCGCGCAGGTGGCGAAGCCGGCGTTGTTCCTGCTGTTTCGCATCGGTAGCGAACGTTACGCCCTGCGCGCTACTGAAGTCGCCGAAGTGTTGCCGCGCCTGCCGTTGAAGCCGATCGCGCGGGCGCCGCAATGGGTTGCCGGTGTGTTCGCTTATCGCGGTGCGGTAGTCCCGGTAATCGACCTCAGCGCATTGACCTTTGGCCATCCCGCTCAGGCGCGTACCAGCACGCGTCTAGTGCTGGTCAATTTCCAGCCTGATCAGTCGCAACCGGCGCAATGGCTCGGGCTGATTCTGGAACAGGCCACCGACACCCTGCGTTGCCATGCGCAAGAGTTTCAGCCTTACGGCCTCGACAACCGCGAGGCGCCTTACCTCGGCCCGGTGCGTGAAGATGCGCAGGGATTGGTGCAATGGGTACGGGTCAATGATTTGCTCGATGACGCCGTGCGTACTTTGCTGTTCCCCGATCCGCCGTTGAATCCGGCGCAGCTTGAGGCGCAGCCATGAGCGGCGATCAACGTTTTTTCGACTTTCTCAAGGAGCGCATCGGCCTCGATGTGACGTCGGTGGGCCCGGCGATCATTGAGCGCGCGGTGCGTCAGCGCACCACGCTCTCGCAAGCGGCGCATGCCAATGAGTATTGGCAGTTGCTGCAAGGCTCGCGGGATGAACAACAAGCGTTGATCGAAGCGGTGATCGTTCCCGAGACATGGTTTTTCCGCTACCCGGAATCTTTCGCGACGCTGGGCAAACTCGCCCGCAAACGCCTTGGCGAACTGAACAACATGCGTGCCTTGCGCATCCTCAGCCTGCCGTGTTCCACCGGCGAAGAACCGTATTCGATTGCCATGGCCTTGCTCGATGCCGGGCTCAAGCCTCATCAGTTCAAGGTCGACGGCATGGACGTCAGTCCGCTGTCGGTGGAGAAGGCGCGGCGCGCGTTGTACGGCAAGAATTCGTTTCGCGGCCAGGATCTGGACTTTCGCGAACGGCATTTCACCCCTGAGCAGGACGGCCATCGGGTCAATGAGAACGTGCGTGAGCAAGTGCGCTTGCAGGTCGGTAATGTGCTCGATCCGACGCTGCTGGCCAGTGAGCCGGCGTTCGATTTCGTGTTCTGCCGCAACCTGCTGATCTATTTCGATCAGCCGACGCAAAAACTGGTGTTCGAGGTGCTCAAGCGCCTGACGCACTTCGATGGCGTGCTGTTTATCGGCCCGGCCGAGGGCAGTTTGCTTGGGCGGTTGGGCATGCGTTCGATCGGCATCCCGCAATCCTTTGCCTTCAGTCGCCACAGTGAGCCGCATCCCGAACCGCTGCCGACAGCCAAACCGATCGCGGTGCCGATCAGCCAACCGCAGCGCAGCACGCCGCCAGCGCCGGTGCGCAATCGACCGTTTGCCGCCGTAACACCACTGCCAATCGCCAGCAAAAGCGCGAACCCGGACGCGGCGACGTTGCTGGCCAACATCGCTGCACTGGCTAACGAAGGCAAAAGCGCCGAAGCCCGGGCGGCGTGCGAACAGTATTTGCGCAGCCACGAACCGGTGGCCCAAGTCTTTTACTGGCTCGGCTTGCTCAGCGATGTCGCCGGTCTGACCCTCGAAGCCCAGGGCTTCTACCGCAAGGCGTTGTACCTCGAACCGCAACACCCCGAAGCGTTGATGCACCTGGCCGCATTGCTGCAGGCCCAGGGCGACAGCGTCGGTGCCAGACGATTGCAGGAGCGCGCCGCCCGCAGTGGCCGCACCGCCGACAGTGAGCGTAAATGATGATCCCGTCCGACACCTTGAACGTCACCCACGAAGACGCCCGGGCCATCGACGATTGCTGGAACCGCATCGGCATCCATGGCGACAAATCCTGTCCGCTGCTCGAAGAGCACATTCATTGCCGCAATTGTTCGGTGTATTCCGCCGCCGCCACGCGCCTGCTCGACCGTTATGCGTTGCAGCAGGACGAGCGCGACCCGGTGGCGACTGCCGTAGAAAGCGATGTGAAAACCCGCTCGTTGCTGATGTTCCGTCTCGGCGAAGAATGGCTGGGTCTGGCGACGCGCAGCCTTGTTGAAGTGGCGCCGTTGCAGGCGATTCACTCGTTGCCGCACCAGCGCTCGCGCGCCTTGCTCGGTGTGGCCAATGTACGCGGCGCGCTGGTGGCGTGCCTGTCGCTGGTTGAGTTGCTTGATCTGGATGGCAACTCGGCGCCAGCCACAGGCGCGAGAATCATGCCGCGCATGTTGATCATTGCCGCCCATGGCGGACCGGTGGTGGTGCCGGTGGATGAGGTCGACGGCATTCATGCCATCGATGAACGCATTCTCGATGCGGCTTCGCAATCCGGCGCGCAAGCCAGTGCCAAATACACCCGTGGTGTTCTGCAATATCGGGGTCGCAGTCTGCGTTGGCTGGATGAAGAACAGCTGTTGTCCGCCGTGACCCGGAGCCTGACATGACCCCCGAGCAAATGCGCGACGCCTCGCTGCTGGAGTTGTTCAGCCTCGAAGCCGAAGCCCAGACCCAAGTGCTCAGTGCCGGATTGCTGGCGCTGGAACGTAACCCGAGTCAGGCCGATCAACTGGAATCGTGCATGCGCGCGGCGCACTCGCTCAAAGGTGCGGCGCGGATTGTCGGCATCGACAGCGGTGTCAGCGTTGCGCATGTCATGGAGGATTGCCTGGTCAGTGCGCAGGAAGGGCGGTTATTGCTGCGCCCCGAGCACATTGATGCGCTGTTGCAGGGCACCGATTTGCTGATGCGCATTGCCACGCCAGCGAATGCTCCGCAACCGGCTGACATCGAAGCGTATGTGGCGTTGATGGCGCAGTTGCTGGATCCATCGTCCGCGACTGCTGTCGCAGCGCCAGTCATGGCCGAATTGCAACTGCAAGCTCCGCGAGTTGAGCCGACGCCGCCAGCGCCCGTCATCGACGTTGCGAGTGAGACGCCAGAGCCAGCGCCACGCAAAAACAAACGCACTACCGAAGGTGGCGAACGCGTCTTGCGCGTTACCGCCGAGCGCCTGAACAGCCTGCTCGATCTGTCGAGCAAATCGCTGGTGGAAACCCAACGCCTGAAACCGCACCTGGCGACCATGCAACGCCTCAAGCGCATGCAGAACAACGGCCTGCGCGCGTTGGAAAACCTCAACGTGCACCTCAAGGAACACGCGCTGAGCCTTGAAGCGCTGGAAGCCCTGGAAGACGCGCGCCGTTTGCTCGCCGAATCCCAGCAACTGCTGAGCGAGAAAAACGCCGAACTCGACGAATTCGCCTGGCAGGCCAGCCAACGCGCGCAAGTGCTTTACGACACCGCGTTGGCCTGCCGCATGCGGCCATTTGCCGATGTGCTTACCGGCCAGGTGCGCATGGTCCGCGATCTGGGCCGCAGCCTCGGCAAACAGGTACGCCTGGAGATCGAAGGCGAGAAAACCCAGGTCGACCGCGACGTGCTGGAGAAACTCGAAGCACCGCTGACTCATTTGTTGCGCAACGCCGTCGATCACGGCATCGAAACCCCGGAGCAACGGCTGCTCAAGGGCAAGCCTGAAGAGGGCCTGATCCGCCTGCGCGCCTCGCATCAGGCCGGTCTGCTAGTGCTGGAATTGAGCGATGACGGCAACGGCGTCGACCTGGAAAAAGTCCGCCGCAGCATTGTCGAGCGGCAGTTATCCCCAGCGGAAACGGCGGCGCAGTTGAGCGAGGAAGAACTGCTGACCTTCCTCTTTCTGCCTGGTTTCAGCCTGCGCGACACGGTCACCGAAGTGTCCGGGCGGGGCGTCGGCCTCGATGCCGTTCAACACATGGTTCGCCAGTTGCGCGGCGCCGTAGAGTTGGAGCAGACCGCAGGCGAGGGCAGTCGCTTTCACCTCGAAGTGCCGTTGACCTTGTCGGTGGTGCGCAGTCTGGTGGTGGAGGTCGGTGAAGAGGCGTACGCCTTCCCACTGGCGCACATCGAACGCATGTGCGACCTGGCCCCGGAAGACATCGTGCAGGTCGAGGGCCGTCAGCATTTCTGGCACGAGGGCCAGCACGTCGGCCTGGTCGCGGCCAGCCAGTTGCTCAACCGCCCGGCCAGCCAGAGCAGTGGCGAAACCCTCAAAGTCGTGGTGATCCGTGAGCGCGATGCGGTTTACGGGGTTGCCGTGGAGCGCTTTATTGGCGAGCGCACGCTGGTGGTCTTGCCACTCGACGAGCGGCTGGGCAAAGTGCAGGACATCTCCGCCGGCGCCCTGCTCGACGATGGCTCGGTAGTGCTGATCGTCGACGTCGAAGACATGTTGCGTTCGGTGGACAAACTGCTCAATACCGGGCGCCTTGAACGCATCGCCCGTCACGGCAATCAAGCCGCCGAAGCCGCGCGCAAACGCGTGCTGGTGGTCGACGATTCGCTGACCGTGCGCGAGCTGCAACGCAAACTGCTGCTCAATCGCGGCTACGACGTTGCGGTGGCGGTGGACGGCATGGACGGTTGGAACGCACTGCGTTCGGAGGACTTCGATTTGCTGATCACCGACATCGACATGCCGCGCATGGACGGCATCGAACTGGTAACTCTGCTGCGCCGCGACAATCGCCTGCAATCGCTGCCGGTGATGGTCGTGTCGTACAAGGATCGCGAAGAGGATCGCCGCCGTGGCCTCGATGCCGGCGCTGACTATTATTTAGCCAAAGCCAGTTTTCATGACGACGCCCTGCTCGACGCAGTGGTCGAGCTTATTGGAGGAGCGCGGGCATGAAGATCGCAATCGTCAACGACATGCCCATGGCGGTGGAGGCCTTGCGCCGGGCGCTGGCCTTCGAGCCGGCGCATCAGGTGGTCTGGGTCGCCCGCAACGGCGCCGAGGCGGTGCAACTGTGCGCCGAAAACACCCCGGATCTGATCCTTATGGATCTGATCATGCCGGTGATGGACGGCGTCGAAGCCACCCGCCGGATCATGGCCGAAACCCCGTGTGCCATTGTCATCGTGACCGTTGACCGCCAGCAGAACGTGCATCGGGTCTTTGAAGCCATGGGCCACGGCGCGCTGGATGTGGTCGACACTCCGGCACTCGGCGCCGGCGACGCTCGGGAAGCCGCCGCGCCGTTGCTGCGCAAGATCCTCAATATTGGCTGGCTGATCGGCGAGAAGCCCACGCGTTCGCGGCCGGCGCCACCGGCCCAGCGCAGTTCCGCTTCGTGCCAGCGGCTGGTGGCGATTGGCTCGTCGGCTGGTGGGCCGGCGGCGCTGGAAGTCCTGCTCAAAGGCTTGCCGAAGGATTTTTCGGCAGCCATTGTGCTGGTGCAGCACGTCGATCAGGTGTTCGCCGCCGGCATGGCCGAATGGCTGGCCAGCGCCAGCGGCCTCGATGTGCGTCTGGCCCGCGAGGGCGAACCGCCGCAAGCCGGCGCGGTGCTGCTGGCCGGCACCAATCACCATATTCGCTTACTGAAAAACGGCACGCTGGCCTACACCGCCGAGCCGGTCAACGAAATCTATCGGCCCTCGATCGATGTGTTTTTCGAGAGTGTCGCCAGCTATTGGAATGGCGACGCCGTCGGGGTTTTATTGACCGGGATGGGGCGCGACGGGGCGCAAGGGCTTAAGCTCATGCGTCAGCAGGGTTACCTGACCATCGCGCAGGATCAGCAAAGCAGTGCGGTGTACGGCATGCCCAAGGCTGCTGCGGCGATTGATGCCGCGGTTGAAATCCGTGCACTGGAAAAGATAGCGCCACGATTGCTGGAGGTTTTCCCCAAATGAACAGGTTTATCGGCAATCCTGGCCCCCGCAGTACACAGGTGACCGCCCATGAATGACTTACAGATCGACGACATTAAAACCGACGAAAACGCCGCCATGGTGTTGTTGGTGGACGATCAGGCGATGATCGGCGAAGCGGTGCGCCGTGGGCTGTCGAATCAAGAAAACATCGACTTTCACTTCTGCTCCGACCCGCAGCAGGCCATCGCGCAGGCCGTGCGGATCAAGCCGACGGTGATTCTGCAGGATCTGGTGATGCCCGGCCTCGATGGCCTGAGCCTGGTGCGTGAATACCGCAATCACCCGGCGACCAAGGACATTCCGATCATCGTCCTGTCGACCAAGGAAGACCCATTGATCAAGAGCGCGGCGTTCTCCGCCGGCGCCAACGATTATCTGGTGAAACTGCCGGACACCATCGAACTTGTGGCGCGCATCCGCTATCACTCGCGCTCGTACATGACGTTGTTGCAGCGCGACGCGGCGTATCGCGCGCTGCGGGTCAGCCAGCAGCAATTGCTCGACACCAATCTGGTGCTGCAACGGCTGATGAACTCTGATGGCCTGACCGGGCTGTCCAACCGTCGGCACTTCGACGAATACCTGGAACTGGAATGGCGCCGCTCGTTGCGCGATCAGAGCCAGCTGTCGTTGTTGATGATCGATGTCGATTACTTCAAGTCCTACAACGACAGCTTTGGCCATGTTGAAGGCGACGAAGCGCTGCGCAAGGTCGCCACGGCGATCCGTGATGCCAGCGCGCGCCCGTCGGACTTGCCGGCGCGTTATGGCGGTGAGGAGTTTGTGCTGGTGCTGCCGAACACCTCGCCGGGCGGTGCGCGGCTGGTGGCGGAGAAACTGCGGCAGACCGTGGCATCCTTGAAAATTCCGCACAACACCCCGGCGGAAGGGGCGAGCCTGACCATCAGTATTGGTCTGGCGACGATGGTGCCGCAGGCGGGTAGTGATTGTCGCTTGCTGATTTCGGCGGCGGATCGTGGGTTGTACCTGGCCAAGAACAATGGGCGTAATCAGGTCGGGATCGAATAAACGCTTACCCTCACCCCAGCCCTCTCCCAAAGGGAGAGGGGGCCGACCGAGGTGTCTGGCGCTGTACATCGACCTGATCGACCGATTTGATTATGGATCTTCAAGCTCAACATTTCCGGATTCAGCTAAGCCCTTTCACGTCGGCGTACCTCCCGAACATCCCCCAATCGGTCCCCTCTCCCTCCGGAAGAGGGCTAGGGTGAGGGCAGGCCCATACGCCAATTTCCGCCTGAAAGCCTTGGCGATCATGGATTCGGCAAAGCCATTTCAGTTCGGCGTATCTCTCAAATATCCCCCAATCGGTCCCCTCTACCTCTGGGAGAGGGTTAGGGTGAGGGCAAAGGTTTTAATGATCCCCACACCCGCCAGACGGGCTGCCGTGACAGCCTGATTACGTTATACTCGCCGGCTTTCAAAAGTTCGCCAACGAGTGCTGCCCGTCATGGAAATCAACCCGATCCTGAACACCATCAAGGACCTGTCCGAGCGCTCCGAAACTATTCGGGGGTATCTTTGACTACGATCAAAAGCATGAGCGTCTGACTGAAGTCAATCGCGAGCTTGAAGATCCGAGTGTCTGGAACAAACCTGAATACGCCCAGGAGCTGGGCCGCGAGCGTTCGGCGCTGGCGCAGATCGTCGATACCCTCGATGAACTGAACGCCGGCCTGGCCGATTGCCGCGATCTGCTGGACATGGCCGTCGAAGAAAACGACGAAGGCGCAGTGGGCGATGTCGTCGCCGAGCTGGCCCGTCTCGAGGAAAATCTGGCCAAGCTGGAATTCCGCCGTATGTTCAGCCATGAAATGGACCCGAACAACGCCTACCTGGATATCCAGGCCGGTTCCGGCGGCACCGAAGCCCAGGATTGGGCCAACATCCTCCTGCGCATGTACCTGCGCTGGGCGGATAAACGCGGTTTCGACGCGACCATCATGGAACTGTCGGCCGGTGAAGTCGCCGGTATCAAAGGTGCGACCGTGCACATCAAGGGCGAATACGCCTTTGGCTGGCTGCGCACCGAGATCGGCGTGCACCGTCTGGTGCGCAAGAGCCCGTTCGACTCCGGCAACCGTCGCCACACCTCGTTCTCCGCGGTGTTCGTCTCGCCAGAGATCGACGACAAGGTCGAAATCGAAATCAACCCGGCAGACCTGCGAATCGACACCTATCGTTCTTCGGGTGCCGGTGGTCAGCACGTAAACACCACCGACTCGGCCGTACGTATCACTCACGTACCGACCAACACCGTGGTCAGCTGCCAGAACGAACGTTCCCAGCACGCCAACAAGGACACCGCCATGAAAATGCTGCGGGCCAAGTTGTACGAGCAGGAAATGCAGAAACGCAACGCCGCATCGCAAGCGCTGGAAGACACCAAATCCGACATCGGCTGGGGTCACCAGATTCGCTCGTACGTGCTCGATGCGTCGCGGATCAAGGATCTGCGCACCAACATCGAACGCAGCGACTGCGACAAGGTACTCGACGGCGACATCGACGAATACCTGTATGCCAGCCTGAAATCGGGCCTGTAAAAGACGCAATACAGCATCGGCTGCTTCAACCCGATCCCTGTAGGAGCCAGCCCTGCTGGCGATCCCCGGGCCGCAAGGTCCGGGGGCAACGAACCTGATGGAATATCTAAAGACATGAGCGACCAACAACTCGACCCGCAAGCCCTGCAACAGGAAGAAAACTCCCTGATCGCCCTGCGCAAGGAAAAGCTGGCTGCCGAGCGCGCCAAGGGCAATGCCTTCCCGAACGACTTCCGCCGCGAAAACTACTGCGAAGATCTGCAGAAGAAATACGCGGACAAGACCAAGGAAGAGCTGGCAGAGGCTGCAATCCCGGTCAAGGTTGCCGGTCGCATCATGCTCAACCGTGGTTCGTTCATGGTGATCCAGGACATGACCGGTCGCATCCAGGTCTACGTCAACCGTAAAACCCTCTCGGAAGACACCCTGGCCGCGGTGAAAACCTGGGACATGGGCGACATTATTGCTGCCGAAGGTACCTTGGCGCGTTCCGGCAAGGGCGACCTGTATGTTGAAATGACCAGCGTGCGTCTGCTGACCAAATCGCTGCGTCCGCTGCCGGACAAGCACCACGGCCTGACCGATACCGAACAGCGCTACCGTCAGCGTTACGTTGACCTGATCGTCAACGAAGACGTGCGTCAGACCTTCCGCGTCCGTTCGCAAGTGATCGCGCACATCCGCAGCTTCCTGATGAAGCGCGACTTCCTCGAAGTCGAAACGCCGATGCTGCAGACCATTCCGGGCGGCGCCGCAGCCAAGCCGTTCGAAACCCACCACAACGCGCTGGACATGGAAATGTTCCTGCGTATCGCCCCTGAGCTGTATCTGAAGCGTCTGGTGGTCGGTGGTTTTGAAAAGGTTTTCGAGATCAATCGCAACTTCCGTAACGAAGGCGTCTCGACTCGGCACAACCCTGAATTCACCATGTTGGAGTTCTACCAGGCTTACGCCGACTACGAAGACAACATGGACCTGACCGAAGAACTGTTCCGTGAACTGGCGCAGCTGGTGCTGGGCAGCACCGACGTGCCGTACGGCGACAAGGTGTTCCACTTCGGCGAGCCGTTCGTGCGTCTGTCGGTGTTCGACTCGATCCTCAAGTACAACCCTGAGCTGACTGCCGATGATCTGAACGACATCGACAAGGCCCGCGCCATCGCCAAGAAGGCCGGCGCCAAGGTGCTGGGCTTCGAAGGTCTGGGCAAGCTGCAGGTGATGATTTTCGAAGAGCTGGTCGAGCACAAACTGGAACAGCCGCACTTCATCACTCAGTACCCGTTCGAAGTCTCGCCGCTGGCTCGTCGCAACGATGACAACCCGAACGTCACCGACCGTTTCGAGCTGTTCATCGGTGGCCGTGAAATCGCCAACGCCTACTCCGAGTTGAACGACGCGGAAGACCAGGCCGAGCGCTTCATGGCGCAGGTGGCCGACAAGGACGCCGGCGACGACGAAGCCATGCACTACGACGCCGACTTCGTTCGCGCGCTGGAGTACGGCATGCCGCCAACGGCCGGTGAAGGCATCGGCATCGACCGTCTGGTGATGTTGCTGACCAACTCGCCGTCGATCCGCGATGTGATCCTGTTCCCGCACATGCGACCGCAAGCGTAAACGTTTCAGTTAAAAAGCCGCCTAAAACAGGCGGCTTTTTATTGCCTGTCTGGTACAAATGTATCAATTGGTTAATTTTGCAATAGCAGAGGAAGTTCTGTCGTGATGGGTGCAATAGCTCAAGAGGGTGCAGCGGGTATCGCCACTGCGGTCGCTGAAAGTGTTCAGTACCAGGGTCGCAAGGCCAGCCGACAGGGCAGTGAGCAGCGTCGCCAGGACATTCTCGACGCCGCGATGCGCATTGTCGTGCGCGACGGCGTGCGCGCCGTGCGCCATCGTGCAGTGGCCGCCGAGGCCGGTGTGCCGCTGTCGGCGACCACGTATTACTTCAAGGACATCGATGACCTGCTCACCGATACCTTCGCCCAATACGTTGAACGCAGCGCGGCGTACATGGCCAAGTTGTGGGTCAACAATGAAGGTCTGTTGCGTGACATGGTCGTCAGTGGCGACGGCAGCCCGGAGTCGCGCTCGCAACTGGCGGACGATATTGCGCGGCTGATGGCCGACTATGTGCACCGGCAGTTGATTAACCGGCGTGAGCATTTGATGGCCGAACAGGCATTCCGTCAGGAGGCGTTGCTTAACCCGCGCCTGGCGATTCTGGTGCGTTCACATCAGCAGATTCTGTTGCAGGGTACCTGCCAGTTGTTCCAGGTGTTGGGCTCGCGTGAACCGCAGCAAGATGCCAAGGTGTTGACGGCGATTATCGGACGGATGGAATATCAGGGCCTGCTCAACGACGCCGAGCCTTTGGCCGAAGAGGACATGCTCGGCATTCTGACGCGGTATATGCACCTGGTGCTCGCGTCGGTCTGACCACAAGATCGTTCCCACGCTCTGCGTGGGAATGCCGCCGGGGACGCTCCGCGTCCCTTCGTCGACATGACGCAGAGCGTCAGTGAATGCATTCCCACGCAGAGCGTGGGAACGATCGATCACCATGAGGGCGGCCAATGTTCATAGGGAGTATTGAATGAAAGCCTGGCGTGGCGTGCTGATCGCCTTGTCGTTCCTGCTGCTCAGTGGCTGTCTGGTGACGTTCAAGGAACCGCTGACCGCCAGCGAACCGGCGCCCAAAGGCCTGCTCGGCAAATGGTCGAGCACCAATGCCTGGGGCGAGCCGATGAACCTTGAGCTGACGCGCCTGGGCAACGATCGCTATCAGGCCATCACGTACTTCAGGGCCAAACCCCACGAGCGTGAAGCCTATCCCTTCACCGTGTCGCGCCACGGCAGCCGCTGGTATCTGTCGGCGAAAGTGCCGGCGCGCTTCGGCGGCCACTTCACCATCGCCGGCTTCGAGCTCACCGACAAACACGAACTGGTGGTCTACAACCTCGATCTCGACCAGATCAATCAAGCGATCAACCAGAAAGCCCTCGACGGTCAGGTTTTCCAGACTGACGATGGCGACGGCGTACAGGTCGACAGCAACCTCGACAAGGTTTTTGCATACCTCGATGATCCGGCCAATTCCGATGTTTTCGTGGAAGCCGTGCGCTACCAGCGTCAGGCCCGCGCCAAATAATTCAGTTTTCTACAGGAGTTTCGGGTGGACGATTACCAGCAGACGATACGCATGTTGTCCGACCGCATTGTGCTGGCGCAGACGCCGATCCGTGTGCTCGACGCGGTCAAGTGGGACGAGAACATCCGCAAGGGTTTCCTCAAGGCCAAAGGCAAGGAAATGCCCGCCGTCGATCGCGACTACTACCTCAATCGGCCGCTGAGTTTCGATTCGAGCAAGGTCAAGCTGGAGTTCCAGAACATCGAGCGCGACATCACTCGCCAGCTCGGCCAGTTCAACCCGGTCGGGCAGATCATGCGCCGTATGTGCAAGGAATACCGCATGGTGGTGCGCATGCTTGAAGCGCGTGGCACCGAGGATTTCGGCCTGATTTCGCAGGAACTGTACGGCGCCGCCTCCGATGCATTCCACGCCGGTGACCCAACGCTGGCCGACCTCGGCCTGATGATGTCCGACTACCTGAACAACATTGATGGCCGTGGCGACCTCAAGGACGAGCCGAAAATTCTCACCGCCAAAGACGCGGTGCACTTGCTGCAGACCCGTCTGAACAAAGTGTTCGGCGAGGCCGAGGAAACCATCCGCGTGTTCGAGTCCGACGGCATCGTTGCCGACGCGGCGGCCGGCGCCGACTACATCAAGATCCGCACCGACGCGATGTTCAACGATCGCGACGTACGCGCGCTGGAAGTCCACGAAGGCCTGGTGCACGTCGGCACCACGCTCAACGGGCTGAACCAGCCGATCTGCACCTTCCTGTCCAAAGGCCCACCGTCGTCGACGGTGACCCAGGAAGGCCTGGCGATCCTGATGGAAATCATCACGTTCGCCTCCTACCCGAGTCGCCTGCGCAAACTGACCAACCGCACCCGCGCCATTCACATGGTCGAGGAGGGCGCCGACTTCCTGCAGATCTTCGAGTTCTTCCGCGAGCAGGGCTTTGAGATGGCGGAAAGTTACGGCAACGCCAGTCGGGTTTTTCGTGGCTCGACGCCGACGGGGCTGCCATTCACCAAAGACTTGTCCTACCTCAAGGGCTTTATCATGGTTTACAACTACATTCAGTTGGCCGTGCGTAAGGGCAAGCTTGAGCAGATTCCGTTGTTGTTCTGCGGCAAGACCACACTGGAAGACATGCGGACCTTGCGCCAGCTGGTGGATGAAGGATTGGTGGTGCCGCCGAAATACCTGCCGGATCAGTTCCGCGATTTGAATGCGTTGTCGGCGTGGATGTGTTTCTCCAACTTCCTCAATCACTTGAGCCTGGACCGGATCGAAGCGGATTACTCCAATATCCTTTGAACAACCAATATCCCCTGTGGGAGCTGGCTTGCCAGCGATTGCATTCTGTCAGTCAATATTGATGTTGGCTGACCCACCGCCATCGCTGGCAAGCCAGCTCCCACAGGGTTATTTGTTTTTCTCTGAATCGTTTGTTTGCCAATTTCTTTTGCGAGGTTTCACCGGATGAGAATCCTCGGCATCTTCTGCCTGCTCCTGACCCTCGGCGGTTGCAGTTCGCTGTTGTTCTACCCCGAGCCGGGCCAGATCTTTACCCCGGAAAAAGCCAAGCTCGAATACCGGACGGTAACTTTGGTTACCGCTGATGGCTTGAAGCTCAACGCCTGGTGGCTACCGGCGAAACCCGGTGTCGAAGTCAAAGGCACCGTTCTGCACCTGCACGGCAACGGCGGTAACCTGCCGATGCACCTCGGTGGCAGTTGGTGGCTGCCGAAAAACGGCTATCAAGTGCTGCTGGTCGACTATCGCGGTTATGGCCTGTCCGAGGGCGAGCCGAGTTTGCCGGCGATCTATCAGGACATCGACGCTGCGTTTGCCTGGCTCGACAAGGCGCCCGAGGTCAAAGGCAAGCCGCTGATTCTGCTCGGTCAGAGCCTCGGCGGTTCGATGGCCGTGCATTGGCTGGTGCAGCATCCCGAACGGCAGAAACAACTCAAGGCTTTGGTGCTCGACGGCGTGCCCGCGAGCTATCGCAGTGTCGGCCAATATGCTCTCAGCACTTCGTGGCTGACCTGGCCATTTCAGGTACCACTGTCGTGGCTGGTGCCGGATGGCGACAGCGCGATCAACTCGATGCCGCAACTCAACGGCGTGCCGAAGCTGATCTTCCACAGCATCGACGATCCGCTGGTCCCGCTTTCCAACGGCATCCGTCTGTATCAAGCTGCGCCGCCACCGCGTGTGCTGCAACTGACCCGTGGCGGTCATGTGCAGACCTTCGGCGACCCGGTGTGGCGTCAGGTCATGCTGCGCTACCTCGACGATCCCGAGCATTTCAACGGCCTGCGCCGTCTCGGCGAAATCCCCAATTACCCGACACCCCCGAATTCTGAAGATGAGAGTCCGCAATGACTGAAGAACGCAACGCCATCCCGCTGATCATCACCGGTATCTGCAGCATCCTCGGCACCGTCGGGGCGCTGTGGTACTACGGCTACCTGCACTTCGCCAAACCCGAGGATGCGTTGCTGCTCAATGAATTCACCATGCTCAAGACCGTGCCGGGCGAAGACTACAAGGTCTCGCTCGACCCGGCGGCGCAAGTGGCGCAGTGCATTGATGGCGTGTTGGTGTTGTTCGATACCGAGCAGAAAGGTTTGACCGGTGTGCTGATTAACGCCCAGAAGAAAGCCGTGCGTTGCATGGGTGAGGAGACTCCGCAGAAGCTGGAACAGTGATTCTGCAGGTTCAGCCCTCACCCTAACCCTCTCCCAGGGGGAGAGGGGACTGACCGAGGTGTTCTTTCGCTATACGCCGACCTGATCCACCGAGTCGAACGCAAATGTGGAAAACACCACAAATCGGCCCCCTCTCCTTCGGGAGAGGGCTGGGGTGAGGGGCTGCGATATCAGCCAGCACAAAAAGCCCCGCCTGATCCATCGTGTCGAACACAAAATCTGAAAGCACCACAAATCGGCCCCCTCTCCCTCGGGAGAGGGCTGGGGTGAGGGGGCGCGATTTCAGCCCGCACAAAAAAGCCCCGCCTGATCACTCAGGCGGGGCTTTTGCGTTACAGCAGGGCGCTTAGTTCGAGCTGACCGCCGAACGTGGCATCACTGGCTGGTTGTCGTTGGAAATGGTCACTTCCACGCGACGGTTCATTGCACGACCGGAAGCGCTGCCGTTTTCGGCAACCGGGTATTCCTTGCCGTAGCCTTGGGTGACGATACGCGCTGGATCAACGCCCATTTTCACCAGTGCGGTGCGCACGGAGTTGGCGCGACGCTCGGACAGCGACTGGTTGTGGCTGGCTGTACCGGTGCTGTCGGTGTAACCCTCGACGATCACTTTGCGATCCGGGTTTTCCTGGAGGAATTGCGCCAGTTTGTTGATGTTCACCAGGCCGCTGGATTTAAGGTCGGCACGGTCGGTGGCGAACAGCACGTCACCGAAAGTCACCAGCGTACCGCGATCGGTCTGCTTGGCGTTCAGGCTGTCCTGCAGCTGTTTGATCTGCTGATCGCGAGCATCCAGACGCGCTTGAGCACGTTGGGCAGCTGCGTTCTTCAGATTGTTTTCAGCGGTGCGCAGGGCGATGGTCTGCTTGGCCACTTCCACACGCTGGTTGGTCAGGTAAGCCAGTTGGTCAACTTTGGCCGCGTCTTGTTTGTCCAGGTAAGCCTTGTCGGCCTTGTCCAGGTAATCGCTGGCGTCTTTGGTTTCCAGCGCCGCGACTTTGCTTGCCTGCGGGTTGGCTTGCAGGCCGGCGTAGTTGGTGCGCGCGTTTTCCAGATTCGGGTTAGGCGGAGTGGAGCAGGCAGCCAGAGCAACGCTTGCGGCCAGAAGAGCGGGGATCATCAGTTGCTTACGCATAATTTTCGTCCTTTCTATCGATAAGAGATTCAGCTTTGCGGTCGGGATGCGCGCTTACTGCACGGTGCGCTGACTTTCCTGACGCAGTTCCTGAACACCTTTCTGGGAATCCTTCACAGCCTGTTCGGCTTTTGCGGCCTGAGCCTTGCGTTCGGCGACGCGAGCGTCCCACTCGGCTTGCTCGGACAGGGTGCGAGCCTCGTCATACTTCTTGTCGTGCATGGCGATTTCGGCTTGTTTCAGTTTGTCCTGCGCCTGCTTCATCTCAACCGCAGCGAACTCGGTACCGCCGGCGCTGACAGCGCTGTTCACGGCCGATTGGGTCACGGCGTATTGCTCGCTCGGTGGGTTACCGGCGCAACCGGCCAGCACGAAGCTGGTGCCGATGGCCAGAGCCGCCAGTTTCAGACCGCGCAGGTGGGTAAACGAGGTTTGGTTTTTCATGGTCTTCAACTCCATTAGGCATCTCCTGAATACATCTGAATCCATCCTGGTCGAGGAGCCGCAAGCGACGTGTGAAAGCGCGTTTTTGAAACGCTCGTTCCAGGCGTGGTTACAGGTTCCGACCGGCGGGATTTTTCAAAAGTTCAGAAAAGATGGCCTATCGCCAAAATAATTTTTGACTGAATGGACAAGGCTCTAAAGCGGGAACTTTGGCAGGATGAAGCGGTACGCGCGGGGAAAGAAAGACGTAGTGCTGGAGGAAAAATACATTCCCTGTGGGAGCTGGCTTGCCAGCGATGGGGCCATCAGATTCAACACATCGGTGACTGAACGGACGCCATCGCTGGCAAGCCAGCTCCCACAGGGTTAACGCAATGCCGGATCAGTGTTTTTGCTTGCCTGCTGCGGCCGAGAGGTCATGCAAATGCCGGCGCGAAAGCGCCAGAAACCGCGGCGTAGGCCCGACATCCTCATACAACGGATCACCTTCCTCATCCGTCGCCACCACCGTCGAACCCTTCACATACGGCAGGCTCGCCTCAAACTCTTCAAGCGCCGCGCCGATCAGTTCGCCGAGCAATTCTTCGACATGCCGTTTGGGGTACATCTCGGTAATCGCTGCCAGACGCGCAGCGGCTTCGACGTCCAGATGAATCGAGTAGCCAGTGTCGGTCAGGCGACCCTTGGCGTTTTCTTCCCAATGCTGGGCGAGTTCACGAATTTTCATGATGACCTCATTTCGCACCTGCTCATGGCAGGTCTGGGTGAGTGTCCGCCGGGGCCGGCGGCAAGCCGTTGTACGGCTTACTGTTGAGACTAGCTTTCGCCCGCAAGGTTTAACGTCCCTTGGTCGGATGCTTGTAAGAAGCGTCGTAGAGCGGCACTCTCTAGGTCATGCACTCGTTTCTAAGCCGTCCGGATTACTGCTGGGGAATTGCTGATGACCGATATTGATGCACGCTTGCGCGAAGACGTTCACCTGCTCGGAGAGCTGTTGGGCAACACCATTCGAGACCAGTACGGCGAGGCTTTCCTCGACAAGATCGAGCAGATTCGCAAAGGCGCCAAGGCCGATCGGCGTGGCTCGATGGACGCTGAACTGAGCGCCAGCCTCAATCAATTGAGCGAAGACGAGTTGCTCCCGGTAGCCCGGGCGTTCAACCAGTTTCTCAACCTGGCGAACATTGCCGAGCAGTATCAGTTGATCCATCGCCGCGAAGAGTCGCAGCCGGCGCCGTTCGAATCCCGCGTATTGCCCGAGTTGCTCGCACGTTTGCGCAACGAAGGCCACAGCGCCGAGTCGCTGGCCCGGCAATTGGCGCGCCTGGAAATTGAATTGGTCTTGACCGCGCACCCGACCGAAGTGGCACGCCGCACGCTGATCCAGAAGTACGACGCGATCGCCGGGCAACTCGCCGCGCAGGATCATCGCGACCTGACCACAGCTGAACGCGAACAGATTCAAAATACCCTGCAACGGCTGATCGCCGAAGCCTGGCACACCGAAGAAATCCGCCGCACACGACCGACACCGGTTGATGAAGCCAAATGGGGTTTCGCGGTGATCGAGCACTCGCTGTGGCAAGCGATCCCCAACCATATGCGCAAGGCCGACAAGGCGTTGTACGAAGCGACCGGCCTGCGTTTGCCCTTGGAAGCGGCGCCGATTCGCTTCGCTTCCTGGATGGGCGGCGACCGAGACGGCAACCCCAACGTCACCGCTGCGGTGACCCGCGAAGTGTTGCTGCTGGCGCGCTGGATGGCCGCCGATTTGTACCTGCGCGATGTCGATCATCTGGCGGCCGAACTGTCGATGCAGCAGGCCAGTGAAGCCCTCAAAGCCAAAGCCGGCGACAGCGCCGAACCGTATCGCGCGGTGCTCAAACAACTGCGCGAACGCCTGCGCGCCACGCGCAACTGGGCGCACGCCGCGCTGACTGCGCCAACCCCGGCGCCGGCCGATGTGCTGCACAACAACCGCGATCTGCTTGATCCGCTGGAGCTGTGTTTCAACTCGCTGCACGAATGCGGTATGGGCGTGATTGCAGACGGCCCGTTGCTCGATTGCTTGCGTCGTGCGGTGACCTTCGGCTTGTTCCTCGTGCGCCTCGATGTGCGGCAGGATTCCTCGCGGCACAGTTCGGCGATGACTGAAATCACTGATTACCTCGGTCTCGGTCGCTATGAAGACTGGGACGAAGAGCAGCGCATCACCTTCCTGACCCGCGAATTGAGCAATCGTCGGCCATTGCTGCCGGCGCATTTCAAGCCTTCTGCTGATACCGCCGAAGTGCTCAACACCTGCAAGGAGATCGCCGCCGCGCCGGGTGCGTCGCTGGGTTCCTACGTGATTTCCATGGCCGGCGCCGCTTCCGATGTGCTCGCCGTGCAACTGCTGCTCAAAGAGTCCGGCGTGTTGCGGCCGATGCGCGTGGTGCCGCTGTTCGAAACCCTCGCCGACCTCGACAACGCCGGGCCGGTGATGGAGCGGCTGTTGCTGCTGCCGGGTTACCGCGCACGGCTGCAAGGCCCGCAGGAAGTGATGATCGGTTACTCCGACTCGGCCAAGGACGCCGGCACCACGGCGGCGGCCTGGGCGCAATATCGTGCGCAGGAACGCCTGGTGGAAATCTGCCGCGAGCAACAAGTCGAACTGCTGCTGTTCCACGGTCGCGGCGGCACTGTGGGCCGTGGCGGTGGCCCGGCCCACGCGGCGATTCTGTCGCAGCCACCGGGTTCGGTGGCGGGGCGGTTCCGCACCACCGAGCAGGGGGAAATGATTCGATTCAAATTCGGCCTGCCGGACATCGCCGAACAAAACCTCAATCTGTATCTGGCGGCGGTGCTTGAAGCGACCTTGCTGCCACCGCCGCCACCGACGCCAGAGTGGCGTCATCTGATGGATGAATTGGCGGCTGACGGTGTCAGTGCTTATCGCCAGGTCGTGCGGGAAAATCCGCAGTTCGTCGAGTATTTCCGCCAGTCCACACCCGAGCAGGAACTGGGTCGTTTGCCGCTCGGCAGTCGCCCGGCCAAACGCCGGGCCGGCGGTATCGAAAGCCTGCGGGCAATCCCGTGGATCTTCGGCTGGACGCAAACGCGGTTGATGCTGCCAGCGTGGCTCGGTTGGGAATCGGCACTGAGCAAGGCGCTGGAGCGCGGCGAGGGCGAGTTGCTTGGGCAAATGCGCGAGCAGTGGCCGTTCTTCCGCACGCGCATCGACATGCTGGAGATGGTCCTGGCCAAGGCTGACGCGGATATCGCGCTGTCCTACGATGAACGTCTGGTCGAGCCGGATCTGTTGCCGTTGGGCGCGCAGTTACGCGACCTATTGTCGCAGGCGTGCGCGGTGGTGCTTGGCCTGACTGGCCAGTCGCAGCTGCTGGCACATAGCCCTGACACCCTCGAATTCATCCGGCTGCGCAACACCTACCTCGACCCACTGCATCTATTGCAGGCCGAATTGCTGGCCCGTTCGCGACAGCAGGATGTCGAGCAGGGCAGCCCGGTGGAACAGGCGTTGCTGGTGTCTGTGGCGGGGATTGCCGCCGGTTTGCGAAATACCGGCTAACGTTTTTGTCGTGGCGCGCGGCACCGCACACAAATGCCGGGTGCCGCTTTGCCTGACGGATGAAAATGCCGCCAGGCGACAGTTATTGATGGGGTTGCGACTTGGGTTACCGCGTCGCAAGGTCGCGGGGGGCGTCGGTTTCTCCGACTTTTGGCGTCTTGTGTGGGCGCAGCCTGCTGTGTATCTTGATCAGCCTTTGGCCGTTTGTGCGGCCACGACCCGTATTTTCAGGATTCGTCCCAAGAGGCGAATCCTTTGTTTTGTAAAAGCTTTTTATAAAAAAATTGAGGAGCACATCTAATGCGCGTCATTCTGCTGGGAGCTCCCGGGGCCGGTAAAGGTACTCAGGCTAAGTTCATCACCGAAAAATTCGGCATTCCACAAATTTCCACTGGCGACATGCTGCGTGCAGCGGTCAAGGCCGGTACTCCGCTGGGCGTGCAAGCCAAGAGCATCATGGATGCCGGCGGCCTGGTGTCGGATGACCTGATCATCGCACTGGTTCAGGACCGTATCGCTCAGCCAGACTGCGCCAACGGTTTCCTGTTCGACGGCTTCCCGCGCACCATTCCGCAGGCTGAAGCCCTGGTGACTGCCGGCGTCGAGCTGGATGCCGTGGTTGAAATCGCTGTTGAAGACGAAGAAATCGTGCAACGCATCGCCGGCCGTCGTGTTCACGAAGCCAGCGGCCGCGTTTACCACATCGTCTACAACCCGCCGAAAATCGCGGGCAAAGACGACATCACCGGCGAAGAGCTGGTACAGCGCAAGGACGACACCGAAGAAACCGTGCGTCATCGCCTGTCGGTCTACCACTCGCAGACCAAGCCGCTGGTGGATTTCTACCAGAAGCTGTCGGCTGCCAACGGCAAGCCGAAGTACAGCCACATCGAAGGCGTTGGTTCGGTTGATGCGATCACCACCAAGGTGCTGGCCGCGCTGAGCTGAAAAGTCTGATCGGCTGCATCATCCACGGCCCGCTTGCGGGCCGTAGTTGTTTATACTGACGCCCTTTTTCCCACCCCTGTTTTGGAAACATCGATGAGCACCTTGCTGGCCCTGGACACCGCGACTGAAGCTTGCTCCGTTGCCTTGCTGCATGACGGCAAGGTCACGAGCCATTACGAGGTGATCCCGCGCCTGCATGCGCAGAAGCTGCTGCCGATGATCCAGCAACTGCTGGCCGATGCCGGCACCACGCTGCAAGCGGTCGATGCGATTGCTTTCGGTCGTGGCCCGGGTGCGTTTACCGGTGTGCGGATTGCCATTGGTGTGGTGCAAGGTTTGGCGTTCGCGCTGGATCGTCCGGTGTTGCCGGTGTCCAATCTGGCCGTGTTGGCGCAACGTGCGCTGCGTGAGCACGGCGTGAGCCAGGTCGCGGCGGCCATCGATGCGCGGATGGATGAAGTGTATTGGGGCTGCTACCGTGAGACGGCAGGGGAGATGCGTCTGGTCGGTGCCGAAGCGGTGTTGCCACCGGAAGTCGCCGCGCTGCCGGCCGATGCCAGTGGCGACTGGTTTGGTGCTGGCACCGGTTGGGGTTATGGCGAGCGGATCGCGGTCGATCTGACCGGCTCCGACGCCGGCATGTTGCCCCACGCCGAAGACTTGCTGACCTTGGCGCGTTTCGCCTGGGAGCGCGGCGAGTCGATCCCGGCGGATGATGCACAACCGGTTTACCTGCGCGACAAAGTCGCCACCCCCAAGGCTCGTTGAGCCTTTAAAAAGATCGCAGCCTGCGGCAGCTCCTACAAGGATCGCATTCCAAATGTAGGAGCTGCCGAAGGCTGCGATCTTTTGATCTTCTGAAGCCAATCGTCAGTTTCTAACCCCCCGCTTTAAACCTTTTGCGCTTTATGTGTTCTAGTTATCACTCGGCGGTTTGCTAAGTCGGTCAAGTGCCGCTAAATTGCCATCATCGATACCGAGCATGAAATTATGCGTATAGACGGCCTTTCCTCTCAGTCCTACCCCATCAAGCGCAAGCCTCGCAAAGGCAATGTGGCGCTGGATGAATCCGTCGACGATATCGACGGCGAGCTGGAATTCCCGACTGAAGAGCAATTGGCCGCCCGCGCTGCCAAAGCCTCGGCCCAACGCCTGAGCAATCTGCCTGCCCGTCAGCAAGACATGATCTATCACCGTGCGATGAAAAAGAGCGTAGCGATGGCCTTGGCCAGTTACCTGAGCACCGCCGGTTTTGTCGATTGGGATGCAGACGTGCTGGGCCTCGATCTGTACATCTGATGGATCTGCCTTACTATCTCGGTTGCCCGTCCTGGAGCGAAAACGCCTGGCGC
Source organism: Pseudomonas sp. IT-232MI5 (assembly GCF_949767845.1). NCBI lineage: Bacteria > Pseudomonadati > Pseudomonadota > Gammaproteobacteria > Pseudomonadales > Pseudomonadaceae > Pseudomonas > Pseudomonas sp. IT-232MI5. The sequence goes on along the minus strand of NZ_CATKQE010000055.1, from coordinate 196,937 downwards.
GAATATCTGTACCCGGTAGATGCAAAAACCTCTGACTTCCTCGGTCTGTATTCCCAAGTGTTCAACGCCGTTGAAGGCAATACGACCTTCTATGCCAGTCCATCGCCCGCGACTGTGCAGCGTTGGGCTGACGTTATGCCCGAGCACTTTCGCTTCACCGCCAAATTCCCCGGCGACATCAGCCACAGCGGAGACCTGCGCGAGCAACTGACCGCCGCCGAAACCTTCCTGCAATTACTCAAGCCGCTCGGTGAGCGTGCTTCGCCGCTGTGGCTGCAACTGTCGAAAAGCTTCACGCCGCATCGCCTGCCGGAACTGGCGGCGTTCATCGATGCACTGGATTGTCCGTTGGCGGTGGAAGTACGGCATGAGCAGTTCTTCGCCAAGGGCGAGAGCGAACGTTTGCTCAATCGTCTGCTGCTGGACCGTGGCGTTGAGCGCATTTGTCTCGATCCGCGTGCGCTGTTCAGTTGCCTGTCGACCGAGTCGTCGGTGATCCACGCGCAATCGAAAAAGCCGCGAGTGCCGACGCGCCCGGCGGCGTTTACGCAGTTCCCGCAGGTGCGTTTCATTGGCCATCCGGAACTGGAAGCCAACGACTCGTTCCTGGTGCCGTGGGTGGCGAAAATCGCCGAATGGATCGAAGAGGGCCGCACGCCGTACATCTTCCTGCACACCGCCGACAACCTCCTGGCGGCGAAGCTGGCGCAACGTTTTCACGCACAACTGATGCAACGTTTGCCTGGCCTGCCGGCGCTGCCTGAGCTATACAGAGAACCCGCTGCGGAGCAACTTGGCCTGCTCTGAAGCGGATTTTTATCCTGCCCAGGAGCCTGCCGATGGATGCCCAAGCCGTTAAAGCACACGCCTTCAAAGCCCTGCATGAACGTCCGGGAATTTTTGTCATACCCAATCCGTGGGATGCAGGTTCGGCGAAAATGCTCGCCAGCCTCGGCTATCAGGCGTTGGCAACGACCAGTGCCGGTTACGCGTTTTCCCAGGGCAAGGCCGATGGCGCGTTAAGTCTCGACGAGACCCTGGCCAATGTCCGCGCGATTGTCGCGGCCACCGATTTGCCGGTGGCGGTGGATCTCGAAAACGGTTTTTCCGATGACCCGGCCGAAGCCGCGGAAAGCCTGCTTCGCGCAGCAGAGGCGGGTGCGGTCGGTGGCTCGATCGAAGACGCCACGGGCCGCGCGGATGCGCCGATCTATTGCTTCGAACACGCTGTGGCACGTATCGAAGCGGCCGTCGCCGCTGTGCGCACGCTGCCATTCCCCTTCATCCTGACGGCGCGCGCGGAAAACTACCTGCACGGCAATCCTGATATCAACGACACCATCCGCCGCTTGCAGGCCTTCGCCGAAGCGGGCGCCGACGTGTTGTACGCGCCGGGTTTGCGCAACGCCGAGGAAGTGCTGGCAGTGGTGCGCGCGGTGGCGCCGAAACCGGTCAACGTGCTGATGTCCGGCGGTTTGAAACTGACCGTGCAGGAGCTGCAAGAAATGGGTGTGCGGCGTATCAGCACCGGCTCGGCATTGGCGTTGGCGGCGTTCGGCGAGTTCTTCCGCGCCGCTGAAGAGATCCAGCAATCCGGCACGTTCGGGTTTACCGCGCAGTCGATGCCGTACGCCAAAGCCAACCAGTTTTTCAAAGGCTGAACATGGGGCGGTGGATATTCTGGCTGGTGCTGCTGACGATTGGCGGCGCTGCGGTCAGTGTCTGGCGCGGTTGGCTGGACGTACCGCCGCAATGGAATCCATGGGCGCCACTGGACGTCAAAGCCGCGCCCAATTGGCTGACCGGTTACAAGCTGATGCGCTTGCGCAGCGATCCTGAACTCTGCGCCCAGGCGTTGAGCAGCTCTGATCTGCGCGTCACGCGGCAATCCGACAGCCCCGACGCCAAGTGTCCACTGATCGGCGCCTTGCGCGTACAGGGTGGTGAGGTGGCGCTGAGCAGCAGCTTCCTCGCCAGTTGTCCGCTGGCAGTGGCCTACGCGATGTTTGAACACCACACGCTGCAACCCGTCGCGCAATCCGTTTACGGGCAAAAGATCGCGCGTGTCGATCACCTCGGCAGCTTCGCCTGTCGCAATGTCTACAACCGCGAAAGCGGCGCGCTCAGCCGTCATGCCAGTGCTGATGCGCTGGACATCGCCGGGTTTCGTCTGGCCGATGGTCGCACGGTCAGCGTGCTCAAGGACTGGCCCAAGCAAAATCAGGACGCGCAGTTTCTGCGTCAGTTGCGCGACGGTGCCTGTGAGGCATTCAGTGTGGTGTTGAGCCCGGATTACAACGCCGCCCACCGCAATCACTTTCATGTCGATGTCGGGCGCTGGAGCGTGTGTCGCTGAGGTTTAGGCGGCGAGGCGCAGGTTCTGCAGAACGATCGGGCGGGCCCAGCCATTATCGAAGTCCAGCGCCTTCTGTTGCTCGACGATTTCTTCCGGCGGGAACGGCGGATAAGGCTTTTGCAGCAGATCCAGATCGAATTCGGCAATCGGCAGGTACAGCGGTTTCTTCTGCGGGGCCGGGCCAGGCTCTGGAACGGGCTGACCATTGTTGATCACCACCGGACGCACCCAACTGCTGTCGAAATCCTGTTGCTCTTGCTGAGCTTTCAGTTCTTCCGGCGGGAACGGCGGGAAGGGTTTGTCCAGCAAGTCCATTTCGAATTCGGCGATCGGCAGGAACAGCGGCTCTGGCGGACGCACTTCGGTTTCCACCACATCGCACTCGCGCTGGCTGACGATGTGCGCGTGCAGCTCGCTGCCGATGGTCGGTTCTTCCGGGCTGCTCAGGTCAACCGGAGGGAACGTGCCACAGGCAGGCACCACTTCACTCGTCTGTTCGGCCATCGCCTGGGCAAAGAAATCCTGCCACAGGTGACTGACGCCGCTCAGTGCTTGAGTGTTGTGACGGCTAAAGTCGCCATGGGGCGAGATGTAGCCAATCGATGTGGGAAGAATGCCTGACATTTTTTTCGGTTGACGCTCAGCTCTGGCAAAATGCGCGTTGAATGAATTATCGGCGGTTTTTGCCGATCCTTGAATTTTTGAGCGTGTTTTCCATGATCGAGCAACCTGCGGCCTGCCGCATCCATGTTCAGGCCCTCGGCCCGACGTTTGAAGCGCAAGCCGGGCAGTGGGCCGAGCGCCTGGGCCTGCCGCTTGAAGTGGCGGACGGCGAGTTTGCCTTGCAGGTCGGCGAGCAGGGTTTGCAGCTGCAACAGCTCGGCCCGGATGCACCGGGGCCGGTGCGGGTCGACTTTGTTGAAGGTGGTGCGGCGCATCGGCGCTTATACGGTGGCGGCAGCGGGCAGATGATCGCCAAGGCTGTCGGCATCGCTCAAGGCGTGCGCCCACGGGTGCTGGATGCCACGGCGGGGCTGGGCAAGGATGCGTTCGTGCTGGCCAGTCTCGGTTGCGAGATGAGCCTGATCGAACGCCAGCCGCTCATCGGCGCGCTGCTGGAAGATGGTCTGGCGCGGGCGGCGGAAGATTTCGACGTGGCGCCGATCGTGGCGCGGATGAAGTTGCTCAAGGGCAATTCCATCGAGGTCATGCAGAACTGGGAGGGTGAGGCGCCGCAGGTGATTTATCTCGACCCGATGTTTCCGCATCGCGAGAAGACTGCGCTGGTGAAAAAGGAAATGCGTCTGTTCCGGCCGTTGGTGGGTGATGATCCGGATGCGCCGGCGCTGTTGCAGGCCGCTTTGGCATTAGCGACGCACCGGGTGGTGGTCAAACGACCGCGCAAGGCGCCGTGCATTGAAGGGCCGAAGCCGAGTCATGCGCTGGATGGCAAATCGAGCCGCTATGACATCTACCCGAAGAAAGCGCTCAAGGCTTGATACCGAGTCGCGCTCATCGCTGGCAAGCCAGCTCCCACAGGGTTTGGTGGTGTGTACACGATTTGTGATCACACCCAAATCCTTGTGGGAGCTGGCTTGCCAGCGATGGCGTCAGTGCCGACACCGCAGAAATTAGGCTTTGTACGCCCGCATAAACAACCCCACCACTTCCTGCACATGGCTTTCCGCTGCCTCTTCAGTCAACGGCTCCCCACAGCCATACAACAGCCGAAAATTCCCCGCACCCTTGATCAGGCAAAAGAAATGCTCGGCGGCATTGCGCGGCAGATCGATGCTCAGCGCGCCTGTCTCGTGAATGCGCGTCAACAACCGCTCCATGCCTTGCACCATGCGCTGAGGGCCGGCCTCGAAGAAGATCAGCGACAGCTTCGGATCCTGACTGCCCAGCGCCATGATCAAGCGGTGCAAGTTCACCGACTCATCACTGTTGATCAGGTGATGAAAGCCTCGCGCAATGTTCAGCAACACATTTTCCACGGCGATGCCTTCGGGCAATTCGAAGAACAATGGCGGCAATTGCTCCTCGCACTTGGCCACGACGGCGGCGGAGAACAGCGTCTCTTTGTCGTTGAAATGGCTGTAGACCGTCAGCTTCGACACGCCAGCCTCGCTGGCGACCGCGTCCATGCTGGTGTTGGCATAGCCATGACTCAGAAACAGAATTTTCGCCGCGTCGAGGATCGCCTGGCGCTTGGCCAGATCCTTGGGACGGCCCGGACCGTTTGGAGCTGAAAGATTGTTCGACATTCTTCGCTTTTAATACTGGACTGGTGAGTTTGCTATTAATAACATACCCGCCAGTATAATTATTCCAAGCACCATTAGCGAAAGGTCCGTCACCATGTTCCGCCATGCGTTGTCCCTCGCGTTGCCAGTGAGTCTGGCGTTCCTTTTGTCAGCGTGTGGTCAGGAAGAGGCGACGCAAGTCACCGTGCGACCGGCCATGGTGGTGCAGCCAGAGCCTTCGGCGCAGACGATGGAAAGTTATCCGGGCGAGGTGCGCGCCCGCTACGAACCCGATCTGGCGTTCCGCATTGGCGGCAAAGTCAGCCGACGACTGGTCGATGAAGGTCAGCGCGTGAAGGCAGATCAACCGCTCGCTGAACTCGATCCGCAGGACGTGCGCCTGCAGCTGGAAGCCACCCGCGCCCAGGTTGCCGCCGCCGAAGCCAATCTCAACCTGGTGCGTGCCGAGCGCGATCGCTACAAGACCCTGATGGATCGGCAGATGGTCAGCCGCTCGGCCTACGACAATGCGGAAAACCTTTACCGCTCCGGTGAAGCCCGCCTCAAACAAATCAAAGCTGAATTCAACGTATCGACCAATCAGGCCAGTTACGCGGTGTTGCGTGCGCCGCAGGATGGCGTGGTGGCCAAGCGTTCGGTGGAAGTCGGACAGGTCGTCGCCGCCGGGCAAACGGTGTTTACCCTCGCCACCGACGGCGAGCGCGAAGTGCTGATCAGCCTGCCGGAGCAGAGCTTCGGGCGCTTCAAGGTCGGTCAGCCAGTGACGGTCGAGCTGTGGACCCAACAGAACCAGCGTTTCGCCGGGCAGATCCGCGAACTGTCGCCCGCCGCCGATCCACGCTCGCGCACCTTCGCCGCACGCATTTCCTTCACTGGTGGCAAAGTCCCGGCCGAACTGGGCCAGAGCGCCCGGGTGTTTGTGCAATCGGCCGATGCCGTGTCGCTGTCGGTGCCGCTCTCGGCACTCACTGCCGAAAACGGCGCGACCTACGTCTGGGTCGTCAACGGCAACAACACCTTGAAGAAAACCCCAGTGCGCGTCGGCCCGTTCGGCGAAAAAACCGTGCCGGTGCTTGAAGGCCTGAACGCCAGCGACTGGGTGGTCGCCGCCGGCGTTCACGTGTTGCTCGAGGGTCAGCAGGTGCGTCCGGTGGATCGCTCCAACCGTGTGGTCAATCTGGCGGACAAGGAGTAAGTCCCAATGCGCTTCAACCTTTCCGAATGGGCGCTGCGTAATCGCCAGATCGTACTGTTCCTGATGCTTTTGCTGGCCATCGTCGGTGCGTTGTCCTACACCAAACTCGGCCAGAGCGAAGACCCGCCGTTCACCTTCAAAGCGATGGTGATCCAGACTCGCTGGCCGGGCGCGACCGCGCAGGAGGTCTCGCGGCAGGTTACCGAGCGCATCGAAAAGAAGCTGATGGAAACCGGCGAATACGAGCGCATCGTCTCGTTCTCGCGCCCCGGTGAATCCCAGGTCACCTTCATTGCTCGCGATTCGATGCATTCCAAGGAAATCCCCGACCTCTGGTATCAGGTGCGCAAGAAGGTCAGCGATATTCGTCAGACCTTGCCGCCGGATATTCAGGGGCCGTTCTTCAACGATGAATTCGGCACCACGTTCGGCAATATCTATGCGCTGACCGGCGACGGTTTCGATTACGCGGTGCTCAAGGATTACGCCGATCGCATCCAGATTCAGCTGCAACGGGTCAAGGATGTCGGCAAGGTCGACTTGCTCGGTTTGCAGGACGAGAAGATCTGGGTCGAGCTGTCCAACGTCAAACTGGCGACCCTCGGCTTGCCGCTGGCGGCGGTACAACAAACGCTGCAAGAACAGAACGCGGTGTCGACCGCCGGTTTCTTTGAAACCGGTAGCGAGCGCTTGCAGCTGCGGGTCTCGGGAAATTTTCAGACGGTAGAGGAGATAAAAAACTTCCCGATCCGCGTCGGCGATCGTACGTTCCGCATCTCCGATGTCGCCGATGTGCGCCGCGGGTTCAACGATCCACCGGCGCCGCGCATGCGTTTCATGGGTGAAGACGCGATCGGTCTGGCGGTGGCGATGAAGGATGGCGGTGACATTCTGGTGCTCGGTAAAGCACTGGAAGGCGAGTTCTCGCGCATCCAGAAAAACCTCCCGGCCGGCATGCAATTGCGCAAGGTTTCCGATCAACCGGCGGCGGTGAAAACCGGGGTCGGCGAGTTTGTTCAGGTGCTGGTCGAGGCGCTGGCGATTGTCTTGCTGGTGAGCTTCTTCTCCCTCGGCGTGCGCACCGGCATGGTTGTGGCGCTGACCATTCCACTGGTGCTGGCGATGACTTTCGCCTGCATGTATTACCTCGGCATCGGCCTGCACAAGATCTCCCTTGGCGCGTTGGTGCTGGCGCTGGGCTTGCTGGTGGACGACGCGATCATCGCCGTGGAAATGATGGCGATCAAAATGGAGCAGGGTTTCGACCGTATCCGTGCGGCGAGTTATGCCTGGACCAGCACCGCGTTTCCGATGCTTACGGGGACGTTGATCACTGCCGCCGGGTTTCTGCCGATTGCCACGGCGCAGTCCGGTACTGGCGAGTACACACGCTCGATCTTCCAGGTGGTGACCATCGCGCTGCTCGCGTCCTGGGTGGCGGCAGTGATGTTCGTGCCGTATCTGGGGGAAAAACTCCTGCCGGATCTGGCGAAAATTCATGCGGCCAAACATGGCACTGGCGATGGTCAGGCTGATCCGTATGGCACGCCATTTTATCAGCGCGTTCGGCGTCTGGTCGAGTGGTGCGTAATGCATCGCAAGACCGTGATCGTGCTGACGGTGGGACTGTTTATCGCGTCGGTGATGTTGTTTCGTTTCGTCCCGCAGCAGTTTTTCCCGGCCTCGAATCGGCTGGAGTTGATGGTCGATCTGAAACTGGCTGAGGGTGCGTCGCTGGCCAATACCACCGGTGAAGTCAAACGTCTGGAAGCGATGCTCAAGGATCACGCCGGCATCGACAATTACGTCGCCTATGTTGGCACCGGCTCGCCGCGTTTCTATCTGCCGCTCGATCAGCAATTGCCGGCGGCGAGCTTCGCGCAGTTTGTGGTGTTGGCGAAGAACATCGAGGAGCGTGAGGCGCTGCGCAGCTGGTTGATCGAAACGCTTAACGAGCAATTTCCTGCATTGCGTTCGCGGGTCACGCGGTTGGAGAACGGTCCGCCGGTGGGTTATCCGGTGCAGTTCCGCGTGACCGGTGAACACATCGAAGAAGTTCGCGCGCTGGCGCGTAAGGTGGCAGCCAAGGTTCGCGAGAATCCGCATGTGGTCAATGTGCATCTGGATTGGGAGGAACCGAGCAAAGTCGTGTATCTGAATATCGATCAGGATCGTGCCCGGGCGCTGGGTGTAAGCACGGCGAATCTGGCGAAATTTCTGCAGAGTTCGTTGACCGGATCGAGTGTCAGTCAGTATCGCGAAGACAATGAGTTGATCGAGATTCTGTTGCGCGGCACGGTGCATGAGCGCACTGAATTGTCGTTGCTGCCGAGTCTGGCCGTGCCGACGGATAACGGTCGCAGTGTGGCGTTGTCGCAGATTGCCACGCTGGAATACGGCTTTGAGGAGGGGATCATCTGGCATCGTAATCGTCTGCCAAACGTGACCGTGCGCGCGGATATTTATGGCAAGGAGCAGCCGGCGACGTTGGTGAAGCAGATCATGCCGACGCTGGATTCGATTCGTGCCGAGTTGCCCGATGGTTATCTGTTGGATGTCGGCGGCACGGTGGAGGATTCCGAGCGTGGGCAGAAGTCGGTGAATGCCGGGGTGCCGATGTTCATTGTCGTGGTGCTGACGTTGTTGATGGTGCAGTTGCGCAGTTTTTCGCGTACGGCGATGGTGTTTTTGACGGCGCCGTTGGGGTTGATCGGGGTGACGTTGTTTTTGATGGTGTTCCGTCAGCCGTTCGGGTTTGTGGCGATGTTGGGGACGATTGCGTTGTCCGGGATGATCATGCGCAATTCGGTAATTCTGGTGGATCAGATCGAGCAGGATATTGCCTCGGGGCTTAAGCCTTGGCAGGCGATTATCGAGGCTACGGTTCGACGCTTCAGGCCGATTGTGTTGACGGCTTTGGCGGCGGTGCTGGCGATGATTCCGTTGTCGCGGAGTGTGTTTTTTGGGCCGATGGCGGTGGCGATCATGGGTGGGTTGATTGTTGCGACTGCGCTGACGCTGTTGTTTTTGCCGGCGTTGTATGCGGCTTGGTTCAGGGTTCGCCGGGAGGTTTGATCTGCGTTTGACGTGGCGGCCTTCGGGCCGACCATGTTCTTGGGGTTTTGGGTGTATATCCGTTTTTGTGGGTGCTGCCGCTGGCGGTTTCGCCCTTACGGCGAGTCACCTTTTCCAAACGCCGAAAAGGTAACCCAAAAGGCTTTGCCCTGACGTTCGGCCCGCTCGCTGGGGCTCGGGGTTCCTTCGCTCCGGGATCGATCCGGGGGCATCGCCTACGGTTTGCTTCGCTGCACCTCCTCTCGATGTGTTCGACTTCGTCGAACGGTCGCTGCGCTCCCACCCCCGGATCAATCCCTCCACTCAGCCTGCCGATGGGCCTTCAGATCAAGATCAAAAGCTGCAGCCGAGCTAACGCTCATCCTGTTGAGTGGTGAGGAGCAGAAGCGGTCTGCTCTTGCTCTTCTGTGGGAGCGAGCCTGCTCGCGAAGGCGGCCTGACAGCCGACCTGTTTTTTGCAGATGTACGCAATCCAACTGTAGGAGTGAGCCTGCTCGCGATGAGGTCCTGACAGCCGCCCAATCTCTACCTGCATACACCCAAGCCAATTGTGGGAGCTGGCTTGCCAGCGATGGCGGGCTGACTGCCGACCAGTTTCTAGCTGATTACCCGTAGTCCGCTCTACCTCAGCCACTTCCTACATCTTTTTCAGAAACCTCCGATATTGAGCCTTGGTGCCTCGGATGCTGTACTCCAGCCTCTGCTTCCAGCGTTCCTGAGTTTGTCTTGATGAAAAAGCCGCCAGCATTGAAAGGCAGAACCGACCCCGTTTTCGACTTGTTGGTGCGCCCGCCCCACAAACATCGTCTGGAGGATTATCTTGCGCTGCTCAAGCCGCTCGATGATCAAGGTCGTTATCTGCCATTTGAAGCGTTGCGTTATCGCTGGGCGGCGGGGCTGGATGCCAGACTGTGCTGGGCTTTGGTCAAGAAGGCGCGGGCGGCCCAGCACATTAACCTTCTGCCACTGGGTGAGCCTGTGCAGTGGGGGAAGTATCTGTTGACGCCGCTGGCGCAGAAGACCATCTCCATCGTCGATCGACAGGCCAGTACGGCTGCGCTGGAGTACATGACCAGCCAGATTGGCGAACGGGCGCATTTCAGTTATCAGCTCAATGATCTTATCGAAGATGAAGCGATTGCCAGTAGCCAGTTGGAAGGCGCTGCGACGACTACGCGTGTGGCCAAGGACATGCTCAAGCAGCAGCGCCAGCCCCGCACTCCGGATGAACGCATGGTGATGGGTAATTACCGGATGATGAATTTTGCCTGGGAGAGACGTTACGTACCCTTGAGCGTGGATTTGATTGCGGCGATTCATCGGGTGGGGGTCGAGGGTATCGATGACGAGCAGTATTCCCCTGGGGTGTTCAGGACCAATGACGAGGTGGTCGTCCAGGACGGGGCGGGCAATACGGTGCACCGGCCGCCACCTGCAGCAGGATTGGTGTCGCGGCTTGAGCGACTGTCGCACTGGATCAACCTGCCCGAAGGCTCACCGCAAGAGACGAGCTACCTGCATCCACTGATCAAGGCGATCACACTGCATTTTGCCTTGGGCTACGAACATCCCTTTCGCGACGGCAACGGGCGGGTCGCCAGGGCGTTGTTTTACTGGTTCATGTTCAAGAACGAATTTGCGGCGTTTCGCTACATTGCGATCAGTTTGTTACTGCGTAATGCTCCGGTGAAATATGGACGTTCATACCTGCATACCGAGGCGGATGAGCTGGATCTGACTTATTTCATCGAGTTCCAGTGTTCGGTGATCCAGCGTGCGGTGCTCGGGTTTTCCGATGTTTACCGCAAGAGCGTGGCCTACACCGAAGAGTTCGAGCGCTGGCTGACGAATTCTGGCTACTTCGATCAGATGACGGAAATACAGCGCGCGGTGTATCAGGCGGCAAAAAGCGGGGAGGCTAAGGAGTTCACGGCAGGCAATTTGGCGGAAAATTTTGGTTGCTCGTATAACGAGGCGACTTCGGTTCTGGAGGGGCTGGACCAATTGCAGCTTTTGGAGAGAAGGAAGATGGGGCGGGAGTGGGTGTTCTTTTTACGTAGTCCTTTACGTGGAGGGAAGCACGGGAGCGAATTGATTCGCCCCCGTGTCGTGGCTGTTTAGAGTGTGCCGAACACCTTCTTCGCCAGACTGGTCGCCGCAGCGGCCGGGTTCTGGCGGATGGTTTCTTCCTGTTTGCCGATCATCTCGAACAGGCCATTCAGCGCTTGTTCGGTGACGTAGTTTTCAACGTTGGCGCTCTTCGCATCGACAACGCCAAACGCAGCAGCCTGACCAGCGAACGAGTTGTACTTCTGCGCTACGCCAACCTTGTCGGTCGCCTGTTTGACGATCGGCAGGAACTTGGCGCGGATCTGTTCGCGGCTGGATTTGTCGAGGTATTGCGTGGCCGAATCCTTGCCGCCGCTGAGGATGCCTTTGGCGTCTGCCACGCTCATTTTCTTCACGGCGTCGACGAGGATTGGCTGGGCCTGAGTCACAGCGGATTCGGCAGCCTTGTTCATCGCGGTTTCCAGTTCTTCAACCTGGGCGCCCATGCCGAAGGCTTTCATCTTGCTCGCGGCTTTGCCGAGTTTGCCCGGCAGTTCGATCTTCACGTCGGGGTTGTTGCTGAAACCGCCGGGTGTGCCCAGTTGTTTGACGGCGATTTGTGCGCCTTGGGTCAGAGCATCCTTGAGACCGCCGGTGGCGTCTTTTTGCGACAGGTCACTGAGCGACAGCGCCAGCGCGCTGGCGGAGATCATCAGGCCTGCGCACAGGCCGGCGAAGCGAAGGGTAGGGCGGAGCATGGCGGCTTCCTTGTTGCGGAAAAGGGCTGCGGAAAATGAATTAACGAACGGCGTCGACGCGGATTTTCAGCGGCTGCGGGTCGTTACCGTCGAGTTGCACGGCATGGTTTTCGGTGGTGATGAACATCAGCTCACCATTGACTTCGATGCGCGCGCTGACCGAATAGCGATGGCCGGGTTTGACCTGCGCCGGGTCGTAGCTCAGGTGGAAAGGCAGCGGCACCTGGCCTTTGACCTGGCCTTTTTGCTCGTCCAATACGACGGCTGGCGCGTCGGCCAATGAAACGTCTTGCAGGCTGACGCTTAGGGTCGCGCTCGGTGGCAGAGCGATGCGCTGCAGGTAGAACACTTCACCGTCGAGGCCGACTTTGCCAGCGGGGGTGGTCGATTGGCAGGCGCTCAGCAGTGTGGCAGCGGCGAGCAGGGTGAGTTTTTGCATCGGAAGTTCTCCTTTTCAATGTGGGAGCGAGCTTGCTCGCGAGGGCGGTTTAGCATTCAACATTTCAGTTGTCTGACACGCCGTCTTCGCGAGCAAGTCGAATCGTCGCACCGTCACTCCCACCAGGTTTACATCAGGTCTCGGGTTGGGCGACGACCTGATCGGCAGCGTCTTCACTGCGATGCAGCGCGACTTGACGGATCGACAAACGAATCTCCGCCGGCAACACGCGTTTGGCCGCACCTTCGGCGAGTTCGCCGAGCAGTTCGTGGTAACTCAGTTTGCCGGCCTCGTCGCGACGCAGCACGTCGAGGTCGAGCAGGGTCTGGATGAAGTGGCGGAACAGGCTCTTGTCGAAGAACTCCGGGGCGTTGAGGCCGTGGAGGATCGACAGGCGCTGGGCCATGACCGTGCAGAGGTCTTCCAGCTCTTCGGCGCTGATGCTGTTCTGGCCGCTGTTGAGCAGCAACGACACGGTCATGTAGAAGCGCTGCAAGGTCTGGGCGATGCTCTTCGACAGCAGCGTCAGCAGGACGAAATGTCGCGAACTTGGCGCCGGACGCAGGTACACATCTTTCTCGAAACGCAGCAGGCCTTGCTCGACGAACGCTTCCAGCCACTGATCGACCACACCGTCCAGTTCGTCCAGCGTCCAGCGAATGAACAGTTCCGATTGCAGGTACGGATACAGCGCGCGGGTGTAGCGCAGGATCTGTTCGCGGCTCATGCGCGAGGCGCTCTGGAAGAAACTCGCCAGCAGCGCCGGCAGCGCGAAGATGTGCAGCACGTTGTTGCGGTAGTAGGTCATCAGGACGGCGTTCTGCTCGTCCAGATAGAGAATCTTGCCCAGCGCATCGTTCTGCTCGGCGAGCAGGTCCATGTCCTTCACATGCTCGATCAACGCCCGGCCGTCGCCTTCCGGCAGTGTGGTGTGCGGCGAGTACGGGACTTTGCGCAGCAGCGCCAGATACAGATCCAGCACCCGCGCCATGGCGCGATCATCCAGCGCCAGACGTGTAGTCGACAGCAGCGCCAGCGCCACCAGATTGACCGGGTTGATCGCCGCCGCTTCGTTCAAATGCTGTGCGACTTTTTCGCCGAGGCGATTGGTGGTTTCGTTGAGCCACGCCGGCTTGTACTGCGGGCCGAGTTCCTGCTGGCGCCAGTCCGGTTGCTCGGCGTCGAGGAATTCTGCGAGTTTGATCGGCTCACCGAAGTTCACCGCGACCTGACCGAAACGCTGCTTGAGCGCGCCGATGACTTTGAAAATGTCGAAGATCGATTCTTTTTTCTTGCTCGCGCCGCGCAGTTCGCCCAGATAGGTACGCCCCTCAAGCACGCGCTCATAACCGATGTACACCGGCACAAACACGATCGGCATCCGCGACGAACGCAGGAAGCTGCGCATCGTAATCGCGAGCATCCCGGTCTTCGGTTGCAACATGCGCCCGGTGCGCGAGCGGCCGCCCTCGACGAAGTACTCGACCGGGAAGCCTTTGGTGAACAGCGTGTGCAGGTATTCGTTGAACACCGAGGTGTACAGCGGATTGCCCTTGAACGTGCGGCGCATGAAGAACGCGCCGCCACGGCGCAGCAGGCTGCCGATCACCGGCATGTTCAAGTTGATCCCGGCGGCGATGTGCGGCGGGGTCAGGCCGTTGCGGAACAGCAGGTAGGAGAGCAGCAGGTAGTCGATGTGGCTGCGGTGGCACGGCACGTAGATCACTTCGTGACCCTGGGCGACCTTCTGCACACCTTCGATGTGGTTGACCTTGATGCCGTCGTAGATCTTGTTCCAGAACCAGCTCAGCACCACTTCCAAAAAGCGGATCGCGGTGTAGGTGTAATCCGAGGCGATCTCGTTGCCGTAGCGCAAGGCCTGAGCCTTGGCTTTCTCCGGGGAGATGTTTTCGCGCTCGGCTTCGTCGAGGATCGCTTGCTTGACCAATGGCTGGTTGAGCAGACCTTTGACCAGGTTACGGCGGTGGGAAATGTCCGGGCCGATGACCGCTGCTTTCAGGTTGCGGAAGTGCACACGCAGAATGCGCTGGGCCATGCGCACGGTGCGTTCGTGGCCCTTGTTGTGCTCGATCAATTCGCGCAGATGGATCGGCGCGGAGAACTGCACGCGGGTCTTGCGGCCGAGGACGATGATGCTCAGCAGCCGACGCAGGCGCCCGGTAACGGCCCAGCTGTCAGCAAACAGCAGTTTCCACGGACTGTTTTCGCTGTCCGGCGACTGACCCCAGAACACGCTGACCGGGATGATCTGCGCGTCTTCGGCAGCGTTCTGGGTGAGGGCGCTGACCAGACGGGTCAGGGTCGGCGGCGCACCGCGTTTGTCCTGGCGGCCGAGCCAGTCTGGGTCCGGCGTCAGGTAGAAAAACGCCGCCGGTTCGATCAGCGAACCCACCGACACCGGCAGTACCGGACGCGGCAGACCGGCCTTGGTGCACTCGGTGTCGAGCACGGCCAGATCAGTCAGCGAAGGGTTTTGCAGGACGTAGAACACCGGACGACTGCGGTCGAGGTTGAGGGTGAACGACGACTGGTTGATCGTCTCCGAGCGAACCCAGAGGTACAACAGTCGGCGCAGGGTGCCAAACACAAGACGGCGGAACGGGGAACGGGTCATACGGCTTCTGCGTGAGTGAATAAAACCGAGCGGTTGCTCGGGAGGTCGACAGTTTGCCGTATTCACCGAAAATCGGCAAAAAAGCGGCGAAGTAATCTCCTGTTGAGAGTTTTCGCACCTGTCATATACTCGGCGGTCTGTCGCCGGGGCCCTCTTATGGACGTCGGACGCAGGCTGACGTTCCGCAAAGGCTTTCCTGCGAAAAGCCTGTTCAATAATAAGAAAGGAGTATGAACAGATGGCAACCCGTGAAACCGGCAACGTGAAGTGGTTCAACGACGCCAAAGGCTACGGCTTTATCCAGCGCGAAGACGGGGTGGACGTGTTCGTGCACTACCGCGCGATTCGCGGCGAAGGGCATCGGTCGCTGACTGAAGGCCAGCAGGTCGAATACGCGGTGATTACTGGCGAGAAGGGTTTGCAGGCTGAGGATGTTGTAGGCCTGTAACCTTGAAGATCAAAAGATCGCAGCCTTCGGCAGCTCCTACGGGTGTACACATGACCCTGTAGGAGCTGCCGAAGGCTGCGATCTTTTGCTTTTAGGCAGTTTTCCAGGTGATTTCTTCTTCACCATCGGCGCTGATGCGCATCCAGCGATCCGCCGTTTCCTCGCCTTCTTCTTCAACCCACGTGCCCGGTGCGCAACGCACTTCCACGTTCAGCGCAGCGAATGCGGCGCGGGCGCAGGCGATGTCGTCGTCCCACGGCGTCTGGTCGCTTTCCAGGTACAGGCTGTTCCATTTGCCCACCGCTTTCGGTAGCCAGGTCACCGGCACGTTGCCGGCCTTGCACTTGTAGGTCTGGCCTTTCTGTACCCAGTCACTGCAAGGGCCCAACGCGGCGCCCAGCCAGGCCGAAATGACCTTGTGGTCGACGTCGGCGTCTTTCAGGTAAATCTCGATATCCGGTTGGCGCATGGATGTCCTCACTGCGGGTCTGAAAAATCCATTCGCGGATTTAGCCGGCCCCGGGCAATCGCCCGAGACCAATAGTTATTGAAGAACGAAATAATCGTAGCGCATCGACACGGTGGTCTCGAACGGCTCGGCCTGTTCGATCACCGCCGCGCGACGCTCGGCACTGGCGCGCCAGCCGTGGGGTGTCATCGCCAACAGGTTGGCGCGATCCTCGGGCTTGTCCAGTGTCAGTTTGAATTCCAGGGTTTCACTGTGCGCCAGCGCCATGCCTTCCGGCACCAGGGCCAGGTGCTTGTCGTCGGTGTATTCGCGCACTTCGTCGTACAGGCGTTCGCGCAATTCCATCAGGTGGCCGCTGGTCGGGCCGACTTTCATCAGACCGCCGCCGACACTGAGCAGGCGCTTGGCTTCTTCCCAGTCCAGCGGACTGAAAACACTGGCGAGAAACTGGCAACTGCCCGACGCCAACGGCACGCGGGCCATGCTGGCGATCAACCAGCTAATCGCCGGATTACGTTTGCAGGCGCGTTTGACCGCTTCACGGGAAATATCCAGTGCGTAGCCATCAGCGTTCGGCAAGGCCTCGGCGATTTGCGCGGTGTAATACCCCTCGCCACAACCGATGTCGACCCAGCGATCTGGCGCATAACTCGCTGCCAGTTCGGCCAGACGCTTGGCCACCGGCGCGTAATGGCCGGCGTTCAGGAAGTCACGGCGCGCCTCGACCATGGCCTGGTTGTCACCAGGGTCGCGGCTGTTCTTGTGTTGCACCGGCAGCAGGTTCAGATAACCCTGCCGCGCGCGGTCGAAGCGGTGGCCGGCGGGGCAGACCACGCCGTTGTCCACTGTATTCAGCGG
This sequence comes from Pseudomonas sp. IT-232MI5, assembly GCF_949767845.1. Classification (NCBI taxonomy): domain Bacteria; kingdom Pseudomonadati; phylum Pseudomonadota; class Gammaproteobacteria; order Pseudomonadales; family Pseudomonadaceae; genus Pseudomonas; species Pseudomonas sp. IT-232MI5. The sequence goes on along the minus strand of NZ_CATKQE010000055.1, from coordinate 180,388 downwards.
TTCACTGCAAATGGGGCAAGCAAGCATCAGGCGAGCAACTTGATCAGGGTCTGGTAGTAGATCTCGGTCAGTACGTCGAGATCGGCTGCCAGCACGCGTTCGTTGACCTGGTGAATGGTCGCGTTGACCGGCCCCAGTTCAACCACCTGCGTGCCCATGGTCGCAATGAAGCGGCCATCGGAAGTACCGCCGCTGGTGGACGCTTTGGTCTCGCGACCGGTGATGTCCTTGATGCTCGCGGACACCGCATCGAGCAGTGCGCCCGGTTCGGTGAGGAACGGCAGGCCGGACAGCGCCCAGTCGATGTGCCAGTCCAGATCGTGCTTGTCGAGAATATCGGCCACACGCTTCTGCAGGCCTTCAACGGTCGATTCGGTGGAGAAACGGAAGTTGAACACCGCCACCAGATCACCTGGAATCACGTTGGTCGCGCCGGTGCCGGAATTGACGTTGGAGATCTGGAAACTGGTCGGCGGGAAGAAATCGTTGCCGTGATCCCAATGCTCGGCGGCCAGTTCGGCCAGCGCCGGAGCGGCGAGGTGGATCGGGTTCTTGGCCAGATGCGGATAGGCGACGTGACCCTGAATGCCTTTGACCGTGAGCTTGGCGCCCAGCGAGCCGCGACGGCCGTTCTTAACCACGTCGCCGACCAGGGTGGTGCTCGACGGTTCGCCGACGATGCACCAGTCCAGACGCTCGTTGCGTGCCGCCAGACGCTCGACCACAGCCTTAGTGCCGTGGTGTGCCGGGCCTTCTTCGTCGCTGGTGATCAGGAACGCGACCTTGCCCTTGTGGTTCGGGTAGTCGGCGACAAAGCGCTCGGCGGCAACGGTCATCGACGCCAGGCTGCCTTTCATGTCTGCCGCGCCACGGCCGCAGAGCATGCCGTGTTCGTCGATCACCGCGTTGAACGGGTCGATCTGCCACGCGGTCACCGGACCGGTCGGCACCACATCGGTGTGGCCAGCGAAGCACAGCACCGGGCCGTCGTTGCTGCCGTGGGTCGCCCAGAAGTTATCCACATCTTCGATGCGCATCGGCTCGAGAGTGAAACCGGCATCGCCCAGGCGCTGCATCATCTGCTTCTGGCAATCGGCGTCGACCGGCGTCACGGACGGACGGCGGATCAGGTCGATGGCGAGTTGGAGGGTCGGCGAAAGGTCGGCGTGGGCCGTCATGTAAATAACTCCGGGTGCGCACGGTAAACCTGTAGGAGCTGCCGAAGGCTGCGATCTTTTGATTTTGTTTTTTAAAATCAACAGCAAGATCAAAAGATCGCAGCCTTCGGCAGCTCCTACCGAGTTTGTTGGCATTGAAAAAGGCGGTCATTCTAAAGCAAAACGGCGGCCCGAAGGCCGCCGTTTGACGTTATCCGTTACCGATTATGCAGCTGCCGGCTCAGGCTTGGCCGCAGGTTTCGGCAGCGACGACAGGAACGCCATGATCAGCGCCGCCAGATACGGCAGCGACTGCACCAGCAACATCACCACCCAGAAGCGCATGTCGTTGCTCGGCATGCCGTTGACCAAGAAGATCCCCAGCGCCGCGCCCCACAACAGCAGCATGATGAACAGCTCTTCCCGCGCCTCGGAAATCGCCACCCAGAAGCCATGGTTGTCGGCGTTTTTCGGCGTGCGGAAGAACGGAATGCTGCTGGTGAAGAAGCCGTACAGCACCGCTTTGGCGATGGTGTGCGACAACGCCAGCCCGGCCAGCGCCGCGCAGAATGCATCTTTCAGGTTCACGCCAACGGCGCGACGGTAGAGGAAGATGATCTTGCCGACCTTGAACACGAACAGAGCCAGAGGCGGAATCGCGAAGATCAGCAGCGGCGGATCGACTCGTTGCGGCACGATGATCATCGCCGCCGACCACAACAGTGCGCCGACGGTGAAGAAGATGTTCATGCCATCCGCGACCCACGGCAACCAGCCCGCGAGGAAGTGGTAACGCTGGCCACGCGTCAGCTCAGTGTCCTTGCCGCGCAGCAGGCTGCGGGTGTGACGCTTGATAATCTGGATCGCACCGTAGGCCCAACGGAAACGCTGCTTCTTGAAGTCGATAAACGTATCCGGCATCAGCCCCTTGCCGTAGCTGTCGTGGTAATACGCCGCCGACAGGCCTTTCTCGAACACGCGCAGACCGAGTTCGGCGTCTTCACAGATGCACCAGTCGGCCCAGCCCAATTCTTCCAGAACCGAACGCCGGGTCATGGTCATGGTGCCGTGCTGAATGATCGCGTCACGGTCGTTACGAGTAACCATGCCGATGTGGAAGAAGCCTTTGTATTCGGCGTAGCAAAGCTTCTTGAAGGTGCTTTCGTTCTGGTCGCGATAATCCTGCGGCGACTGCACCACAGCGATTTTCGGGTCGGCGAAGTGCGGCACCATGTGCTTGAGCCAGTTCGGGTGCACGCAGTAATCGGAGTCGATCACGGCGATCACTTCGGCATCTTTGGCGGTGTGCGGGATCAGGTAGTTCAGCGCGCCGCCCTTGAAACCGGCCAGGGGCGAGACGTGGAAGAACTTGAAGCGCGGGCCGAGGGTTGCGCAGTAGTCGCGCACCGGTTCCCACACCGCCGGATCCTTGGTGTTGTTGTCGATGATCAGGACTTCGTAGTCCGGATAATCGAGGGCGGCGAGGGCGTCGAGGGTCTGTTTGACCATCTCCGGCGGCTCGTTGTAGCACGGCACGTGGATCGAAACTTTCGGCCGATAGCTGGAATCGCCCTCGACCGGCAGGAACTCGCGCCGACGCTTGTGAATCCACACCGCTTCGGCCAGCTCATGCGCCTCCGTCAGCAAGACGATAAACACCCCGAGCGCGCCGAGCGCCAAGAGGAATCCGACCGTCAAACTGAACCATGTGCTGTATTGCAGGCTGTAGTCGTAACCGATCCACACCAATACCGAACCGCAAAGAAACGCGATAAAGGTCAGGAAGATCCGCCCACGTTGACGCAGGGCCGAGCCGTCGATCATCAGCAAGGTCAGCGACAACAGCGCCAGCACCACCGAACCGATTGCCAGCACGCGCCATTGCGGGATCGCCACGACCGGGCCTTCGAAGTTGAATTTCTGCTGACGCGCGGCGTTGAACACGCCCCAGTAGGCGCCGACCGAACCTTCGTCGCTGGCCTTCCACGGTTGGTCGAACGCTTCGATCACGAAGTAGTTGAAGCCCTGGCGATTGAGCTTGTTGACCAGGGTGCGCAGGTAGATCGCTTGATCTGCCGGCGACGCATCGGCGCCACCGCGCATGCGACCGTTGCTCGGCCAGCCGACCTCGGAGAGCAGCAGCGGTTTTTTCGGGAACAGCTTTTTCAGGTCGCGGGCGCGGTCGAAAACGAACTGCCCGGCCTTGTCGACGGGGATGAATTCCCAGTACGGCAGAACGTGCGCGGCAATCAGGTCAACGTGCTTGGCCAGTTGTGGGTATTTCTCCCAGATGTGCCATTGCTCGGACGTGGTGACCGGTACTTTCACGGCTGCACGCACGCGATCGAGAAGAACGATCAATGCCTCTGGGGTGATTTCTTCACGAAATAGCGCTTCGTTACCCACGACAACGCGAACCACGCTGCGTGACGTATTGGCCAGTTCGATGGCTTTGGTGATTTCCCGTTCGTTGCGTTCCTGATCCGGACTGATCCAGATGCCGAGGGTGACCCGAAGGCCGAACTCTTCAGCCAGTTTCGGGATGTCTCCCAGCGAGCCGTCCACCGAGTAGATGCGGATGTTATCCGTCAGCTTGCTCATGATCTCCAGATCGCGGCGCATTTCGTCGTCAGTCGGATACTGATCCTTCTGCGGATATTGTCCCTGCTGGAACGGCGAGTAGGAGAAACCGGAGATCTGCTCCGGCCAGTTCGGCGCCGAAACCGGGCGATTGATCAGCGCCCAGAAACCGGTGAACAGGGCGGCGATTGCCAGAACCACCACCAGGTTGAGTCCAAATTTACGCGATGACATAGCTATTTCGGGTTCCAAAGGCTGTGGAACGAAGGATCGGTCGGCTAGACGCCCGAGGGGCGCGCATCCTACACCGGCAGTTCACAAGTCGTACATCAGACAGGGAAATGCCCGACATTGGGCAGCCGACTTTGACTTAAGTTCTTACACTTGTAGCGCGAAGCTTAAAACTTGTCGCTGTGTAGCCCTATAATGCGCGCCGGTTTTTGGGGTAATGGTCATGAGTACAGAAGATCCGCGGTTTGCAGGCATCGCCCGTTTGTATGGCATCGAAGGCCTGGCGCGTTTGCGCGCGGCCCATGTGGCGATCGTCGGCGTCGGTGGCGTCGGTTCCTGGGCGGCGGAAGCCATGGCCCGTTGTGGTGTCGGTGAGATTTCGCTGTTCGATCTCGATGACGTCTGCGTCAGCAACGCCAACCGTCAGTTGCACGCGCTGGACAGCACCGTCGGCAAACCCAAGGTCGAGGTGATGGCCGAGCGCCTGCGCGGGATCAACCCGGATTGCACCGTGCACGCCGTGGCGGATTTCGTCACCCGCGAGACCATGGCTGAATACATCACGCCGAATATCGACTGCGTGATTGACTGCATCGACGCGGTCAACGCCAAGGCTGCGCTGATCGCCTGGTGCAAGCGCCGCAAGATCCAGATCATTACCACGGGCGGCGCGGGCGGGCAGATCGATCCGACGCTGATTCAGGTGTGTGATCTCAACCGTACGTTCAACGACCCGTTGGCCTCGAAAGTGCGCTCGACGTTGCGTCGCGATTATGGTTTTTCGCGCACCGTGACTCGGCATTACAGCGTGCCGTGTGTGTTTTCCACGGAGCAACTGCGTTATCCGAAGCCGGATGGCAGCATTTGTTTGCAGAAGAGCTTTGTCGGCGACGGTGTGAAGCTGGACTGCGCGGGTGGATTTGGCGCGGTGATGATGGTCACGGCGACGTTTGGCATGGTCGCGGCGACCAAGGCTGTGGACAAGATTGTTGCGGGGGTTCGGCGTCCGGCTGACCGAGTTAAACCTCAGGCTTGATGCTGGGGCTTATGCCCTCATCGCTGGCAAGCCAGCTCCCACAGGTATTGGGTAAGTTCACTGCATCTATGAACACCATAGAACCCTGTGGGAGCTGGCTTGCCAGCGATGGCGATTAACCAGCCAACTCATTCATTCGCTGGAGCACTGCATTGAGGCCATTGCTGCGCGATGGCGATAGCTGCCGCGAAAGGCCGAGCTGATTGAACCAGTCCGGCAAATCAATTTGCTTCAGATCAGCGCCCGACAAGCCATTTACCCGCAACAAGAGCAACGCCACCAACCCGCGAATCATCCGCGCATCGCTACTCGCCGCAAATTGCCAGTGACCGTCACGCAACTCCCCAACCAGCCACACCTGACTCTCACAGCCATGCACCCGGTTAGCCTCGCACTTGTCCGCATCGCTGAGCGCTGTCAGACGATCACCAAACTGCATCAACAACCGCGCCCGCTGTTCCCAGCCGGCCGCGTTTTGAAAAGTCTGCAGCGCCTCGGCGGCTTCGAGCGGCAAGCTCATCGCAACAACTCCAGCGCCTGATCCAGCGCTTCAAAAAAGCGCTCCAGATCTTCCGAATCGTTGTACAGCGCCAGTGACACACGAATCGCCCCGGCCAGCTCAAAGCTTTTCAGCAGCGGCATCGCGCAATGATGCCCGGCGCGCACGGCAATGCCTTGCTCAGTCAGCAAGTGCGCCAAATCAGCGTTGTGCACACCTTCAACGACGAAACTCGCCAGCGCCAATTGCGGCTTGCCGAGCAGACGAATGCCGTTACGCGCCGCGAGTCCATGCAGCAAATAGTCATGCAACGCGGCTTCATGGGCAGACACAGCGTCCTGATCCAGACCCGCCAGATAATCCAGCGTCGCGCCAAGGCCGATGACACTGGCAATCGGCGGCGTACCGGCCTCGAAACCCAGCGGCGCAGGGCGAAAGCGCGAGTCGTGATAGTTGGCTTCCAGGACCATTTCGCCGCCGAACTGCCAGGGCTTCAGCTGCTCAAGTGCTGCATTGCGCCCGAACAGCACGCCAAGGCCATCAGGCCCATAGAGCTTGTGGCTGGAAAATACATAAAAGTCGCAACCCAGCGCCTGCACGTCATGCCGACCATGCACCACGCCTTGCGCGCCATCGACCACGGTCAGCGCGTTCTGCGCCTTGGCCATGCCCAGCAACGCCGGCAATGGCTGCCACGCGCCGAGCACGTTGGACAACTGACTGACTGCCAGCAATCGCGTGCGCGGGCCTATCAAATGCACAGCGGCAGCAAGGTCGATCAGGCCGTCGGCATCCAGCGGCAGGATCACCAGTTTGAGACTTCGCCGTTGGGCCAGTTGCTGCCACGGCAGCAGGTTGGCGTGATGCTCCAGGGCGCTAATGACAATTTCATCGCCCGGGTGGAAAAGATGTTCCAGGCCATACGCCAGGAGGTTCAGCGCACTGGTGGCGCCATGGGTAAAGATGATCTGCCCGCTGTCACCGGCATTCAGCCACTGGGCAACCTTCAGCCGACTGTCCTCGAACGCCTGCGTGGCATGGGCGCCGGGCAGGTGTTGCGCACGATGCACATTGGCCGCGCCGTTGGCGTAGTAATGCGTCAATGCGTCGAGCAGGGCTTGGGGTTTTTGCGTGGTGGCGGCGTTGTCCAGATAGGTCTGGTCTTGCCGTTGCAGCGCGGCGATGGCCGGGAAATCGGCACGCCACGGGGAGGGAATCATCACAGTTTTTAGCCCTGGTGAAGAGGGGCGGGATGTACGCCAAATCCTGTAGGAGTGAGCCAGCTCGCGATGGCGTCCGTGAGGGCGCTAAAAGCATCGCGAGCAGGCTCACTCCTACAATGGATTATTCAAGCACTTAGTTGTGAGCGTGCAGCGCTTCGTTCAGTTCGATCGCCGATTTGTGGGTTTTGCACTCCACAGCACCGGTTTCCGAATTGCGACGGAACAGCAGGTCAGTCTGACCGGCCAGCTCACGCGCCTTCACAACCTTGACCAGATTGTTGTTTTCGTCGAGCAGCGCCACCTTGGTGCCGGCCGTCACGTACAGGCCCGACTCAACGGTGTTGCGGTCGCCCAACGGGATACCGATACCGGCGTTGGCGCCGATCAGGCAGCCTTCGCCGACCTTGATCACGATGTTACCGCCGCCCGACAGGGTGCCCATGGTCGAGCAACCGCCGCCCAGGTCCGAACCCTTGCCGACGAATACGCCAGCGGAAACGCGGCCTTCGATCATGCCCGGGCCTTCGGTGCCGGCGTTGAAGTTGATGAAACCTTCGTGCATCACGGTGGTGCCTTCACCGACGTAAGCGCCCAGACGCAGACGCGCGGCGTCAGCGATACGCACGCCAGCCGGAACCACGTAGTCGGTCATTTTCGGGAACTTGTCCACCGAGAATACTTCCAGCAACTCGCCGCGCAGACGCGCTTCCAGTTGCATTTCCGCCAGTTCGCTCAGGTCGATGGCGCCCTGGCTGGTCCAGGCAACGTTCGGCAGCAACGGGAAGATACCGGCCAGGCTCACGCCGTGCGGCTTGACCAGACGGTGCGACAGCAGATGCAGCTTGAGGTATGCCTCAGGTGTCGAGGTCAGTTGCGAGTCTTCTGCCAGCAGGGTGGCGACCAGCGGCTTGTGGCTTTCGGCCAGACGGGTCAACAGCTTGCCTTGCACGGCGTCGATGCCTTTTACGGCTTCAGCCAGTTGCGCAGCCTGAGCGGTGGTAAAGGTAATGGCCTGGTTGCCTTCGGTATAACCGAGGATCGGCGCAACAGCGGCGACCAGTTCGGCCGATGGGTTGAGCAGTGGCTGTGCGTAGAACACTTCCAGCCACGCGCCTTGACGGTTCTGAGTGCCGACACCAAAGGCGATGCTGAACAGGGAATTGGACATGTAAATACACCTCTACAAAGAGTGACGGGCTGCTTACTTCAGAGCGGCCGCGTAGATATCTGGCTTGAAGCCAATCAGGGTTCGGTCACCGAGATCGAGCACCGGGCGCTTGATCATCGAGGGTTGAGCGAGCATCAGTTCGATGGCTTTCGACTGGTCGAGATCGGCTTTACGTTCGTCGTCGAGTTTGCGAAAGGTCGTGCCTGCACGGTTCAACACCGTTTGCCAGCCATGTTCGTCACACCATTGGGTCAGGTGCTCACGGTCGATGCCGGCGGTCTTGTAGTCGTGAAAGTCGTAGCTGACAGCGTGTTCATCGAGCCAGGTGCGCGCCTTCTTCATGGTGTCGCAGGCTTTGATGCCGAAAAGGTGCAACGTTTTACTTGAAACGGTCAAGGAATCGCCCCCTTTACAGGTGCTGGAGAAAAATGGTGTCGGATTATGCCATGACCAAACGGTTTCGTCGGCCACGGTTGTCGTAACGCTGCAAAACCTGTGGGAGCGAGCCTGCTCGCGAAGGGGCCGCTTCAGTCAATTGAGTGTTGATTGATCCACGGCATTCGCGAGCAAGCTCGCTCCCACATTGGGGTGGCGTTGCGGGCGTGCGACATAGGTGCAACGGTCAGACACAGCCTAAGCGGCTAATATGGCAGTTCAACGCTGTCGATTGTCTGAGATTTCCGCTTTATGCAAACTGCTTACACCGTCCTCATCCTGCTGATGCTGGTCAGCGTCTCGCGTCTGGTCGGACGGGTCATCCCGCTGCCGCTGCCACTGGTCCAGATTGCCGCCGGCGCCTTGCTCGCCTGGCCGACGCTGGGGCTGCACGTGGCCCTCGATCCCGAATTGTTCCTGTTTCTGTTTCTGCCGCCATTGTTGTTCTCCGACGGCTGGCGCATGCCCAAGCGCGAGTTCTGGCACCTGCGCGGGCCGATCCTTACGCTGGCGGTGGGACTAGTGCTGTTCACCGTGGTCGGCGCCGGCTACTTCATTCATTGGTTATTGCCGTCAATTCCGCTGCCCGTGGCCTTCGCCCTGGCGGCAGTGTTGTCGCCTACGGACGCCGTGGCGGTGTCGGCCATTTCGCAAAATCGCTTGCCGACCCCGCTGATGCATATATTGCAGGGCGAGGCGCTGATGAACGATGCCTCGGGTCTGGTGACCTTCAAGTTCGCCCTGGTGGCGGCCATCACGGGCGTGTTCTCGCTGACCAACGCCAGCCTGACCTTTGTCGTGGTGGCGCTCGGCGGACTGGCGGTCGGTGTGGCATTGAGCTGGCTGGTCGGGCGTTTGCGGGCGTGGATGATCGCTCGCGGTTGGGACGATCCCGCGACGCACGTTGTGTTCATGTTGCTGTTGCCGTTCGCCGCTTATGTATTGGCCGAACGTCTTGGCGTGTCGGGCATTCTCTCGGCCGTGGCGGCGGGGATGATGCAGAGCTGGCTCGATCTGCTGCCACGACAGACCAGCACTCGCTTGCTTAATCGCAGTGTCTGGTCGCTGCTGGAGTTCGCTTTCAACGGGCTGATTTTCCTCCTGCTCGGCCTGCAATTGCCGGACATCATCAAAGCCGTGGTCAGCCACGAGCCGACGTTGTGGCCGACGTTGTTCTATCGCTGCCTCGATGTTGTGGCGATTTTTCTCGCGCTGGTTTTGTTGCGATTTATCTGGGTGCAGAGCATCTGGCGTTTATCGGTATTGCTGCGGCGTTTGCGCGGTAAAGGTGATCTGACGCAAGTGCCGACCGCGCGCTCCTGCTGGCTGCTGACCGTCGGCGGTGTGCGCGGTGCGGTGACGCTGGCCGGGGTGATGTCGGTGCCGATGTTGATGGGGGCGGAGGCGTTTCCCGAGCGTGATCTGTTGATCTTCATTGCTGCCGGGGTGATTTTGCTGTCGCTGATTTCGGCGTGCATCGCGCTGCCACTGTTGTTGCGCGGCATCGAGAAAAGTCCGGATGACAAACGGCGCCAGGAAGTGCGCGACGCGTGGCGTAAAACCGCAGAGGCGGCGATTCACGCGCTCGAAACCGAAGAAACTACCCCGCAGGACGCTGCTCAAGCCGCTCTGTCAGCCGAGCTGAAGGCGCGGATCATGTCCGAGTATCGCCATCAACTGGATGTCTTCAACGATTCCGCCGAAGCGCAGGCCCTGGCGTTCCAGATGGATCTGCTTGAGCGTCGCCTGCGCTTGAAGGCGCTGAGGGCGCAGCGCCTGGAGCTCTATAGTCTCAGTCGTCAGCATCAGATAGGTGATGACGTTCTCCGAGAAGTGTTGGCCGATCTGGATTTGAGCGAGGCTAACTTGGGGCAGGTCAAATAACCTGAGCTTGATAATCAATGGCCGGATAACTTTGTTTGGCCAGGCGTTTGTCCCGTTCACTGAGTTTCAGGTTGAAGGCAATCTCGAAGTTGCCGTGGGTCAGAAAGTTGGGTACCGGATAATGCAAGATGGAAAGGCTGTCGTATTCTCCTCCGGAAGTAATGTCGCAACTGTCGAGGCGGAAGATATTCAGTTCAATTTCTTCACGGTTCCAGCCCTGAGTTTCGCTGAAGTACTTGTACACAGCTTCTATATCCCATGGAATATTGGCATCGGGATGCAGATGGGCATGATGAAACCCCAGTGCATGTCCGAACTCATGCAGCAGCGTGGCTTCAAACAGCGGGTGTTGCGGTTCAGTCTGGATGACCAGCGTAGGTTCTTCTGAATCGACTTCCAACGCTTCGGTGCCGATTTCCGACCAGTTCGCTTCGCCGTTCAGGGCGATACGGATCTGTCCCAGGCCTTGTTCGACCTGGGCAAATGTCAGGCTGACAAAGGGCTCCCATTGACGAATTATCCGTTCGACCCGGTAGGCCAATTCATCGGGTAAATCCTCCATGAACGAAAAAGTTACCGTACTGGCGTTGTCCCATAACCGGTTGGAACAGACGATAGAACGCTTGTGACGTTCTCCCGAGGTGAAGTTGCGACTGCGCATTTTGACGAAGGGGCAATGGTGCATGATCAATATCCATATTGATTGACAAGGTGCTTAGGGTGGTGCCCGGAAGTTTTTTAATCGATAGGGCGCGACGGATAGTTACAGTAACTGTTCATCTGAAGACTATCTTTGGAGCGGGCAGGTAGGAAGTCGGTAATTGCTTTGATATGTATCGCGGTGATAAAACCGCGCGCCAGATTGCCTGGCGCGGGCCAAATACTACTTATTGCTGACGGGTGATAAAGGCGCGAATCCGCTCGGCGGCTTCGACACATTCGGCCAGTGGCGCAACCAGCGCCATGCGCACACGCCCTGCGCCCGGGTTGACGCCATCGACATCACGAGACAGGTACGAGCCCGGCACCACGGTCACGTGCTCCTGCTCAAACAGATCGCGGCAGAACGCGGCGTCATCACCTTGCACGTTCGGCCACAGGTAGAAGCTGCCATCCGGACGCTGCACGTCCATCACCGGGCTGAGGATTTCCAGCACCGCATCGAATTTCTCGCGATACAGCGCACGGTTGGCGCGTACATGCACTTCGTCATTCCACGCCGCCACGCTGGCCAGTTGCGTTTGTACCGGCATCGCGCAGCCGTGGTAGGTGCGATACAGCAGGAAGCCTTTGAGGATGTCGGCGTCGCCGGCAACGAAACCGGAGCGCAGGCCTGGCAGGTTGGAGCGCTTGGACAGGCTATGGAACACCACGCAACGCTTGAAGTCCTTGCGGCCCAGTTCGACACAGGCTGTGAGCAGGCCCGGCGGCGGCGTTTGCTCATCGAAGTACAACTCGCTGTAGCACTCGTCGGCGGCGATCACGAAATCGTACTCGTCGGCCAGAGCGATCAGCTTTTTCAGGGTGTCGACCGGGATCAGCGCGCCCGTCGGGTTGCCCGGCGAGCAGAGGAAGAGGATCTGGCAGCGTTTCCAGATGTCTGGCGAAACGGCATCGAAATCCGGATTGAAGCCGTTTTCGTCGAGGCACGGCAGGTAGTGCGGCTTGGCCCCGGCGAGGAACGCCGCGCCTTCGTAGATCTGGTAGAACGGGTTAGGGCTGACCACCAACGCGTCGTCGCCACGCTTGACCACGGTCTGGGTGAACGCGAACAGCGCTTCACGGGTGCCGTTCACCGGCAGTACGTTGCGCGCCGGATCGATCCAGCCGCCAGGCACACCGAATCGCCGCTCGCACCAGCCGGCAATGGCTTCACGCAGCGCCGGGATACCGAGGGTAGTCGGATACACCGCCATCTGATCCAGGCTGTTAGCCAGCGCTTCAGCGACAAAGCTTGGCGAGCGGTGTTTCGGCTCGCCGATCGACAGGGCGATCGGGCGTTTTTCCGGGTTCGGCGTTACGGTGCCGAGCAGGGCGCGGAGCTTTTCGAACGGGTACGGCTGGAGCTGGTTCAGAGCGTTGTTCATTGGGGCTGGGTCTCTCGCAAAGCCATTTGAATCCGGGGCGCCATCAAATACTGATGCGCGACAATTTGATATCGGGTTCCTGATTGACGCTCAGTTGCTCAACGATCGCATCCTGCAAACGGCTGCACAGCAACGGGTCGGACAGCGGCTGGTTGTGAGCGTCGGTGATGAAGAACACGTCTTCGACCCGCTCGCCGAGGGTCGCAATCTTGGCGTTCTGCAGCGACAGGTCGAATTCGAGGAAAATCCCGCCGATCCGCGCCAGCAGTCCCGGGCGGTCGGGTGCGGTCAATTCCAGCACGGTCACCGGACGCTGGGCATCGTTGTGAATCGTCACCTGCGGCGCAAAGGCGAAATGCTTGAGCTGGCGCGGCACGCGACGCTGGATGATCGTCGGGTAGTCGTCCGGATTGCGCAGGGCTTCGGTCAGGCCTTCGCGGATCTGCTTGACCCGTGCCGGGTTGTCGCCGATGGATTCGCCTTCGTTGTCGAGCACGATGTAGGTGTCGAGGGTGAACTGGCTACTCGAGGTGATAACCCGGGCGTCGTGAATGTTCAAGTTGAGCTGATCCATTGCCGCCACGGTCACGGCGAAGAAGTCATGCTGGTCCGGCGCATAAATGAAGATCTGCGTGCCGCCCTCGAATTCGCGCTGGGTGGTTTCCTTGATCAGCACCAACGGCCCGCCATCGACCGGTTGCTGCAGGATTGCATCACTGTGCCAGGCCACGTCACCGGCGGTGTGGCGCAGGAAATAGTCATCGCCCAACTGCGCCCACAACTGCTCGACATCGTCCGGATCGGTGCCACCACGCACCAGAATATCCAGCGCGGCACTTTGGGTCTGGCGGATCTGTTCTTCGCGATCCACCGGGTTTTCCAGGCCGCGGCGCAAGGCACGCTTGGTCTCGGTATAGAGCTGGCGCAACAGGCTGGCGCGCCACGAATTCCACAGCGTCGGGTTGGTCGCGTTGATGTCGGCAACCGTCAGCACATAGAGATAGTCGAGGCGGGTTTCATCGCCGACTGCCAGGGCAAAGTCGTGGATCACCTGCGGATCGGACAAGTCCTTGCGCTGCGCGGTGGTCGACATCACCAGATGGTTCTGCACCAGCCAGACAATCAGGCGGCTGTCCCACAGTGGCAACTGATGTCGCTGGCAGAACGCCTCGGCATCGACCGCGCCGATTTCCGAGTGATCGCCATGCCGGCCCTTGCCGATGTCGTGGTACAGACCGGCCATGTAGATCAGTTCGGGCTTGGGCAGTTTGGCCATGAGCTTGGCGGCCAGCGGGAATTTCTCCGAGACCTGGGTGTACTGCAATTTGCGCAGGTGTTTGATCAGGTTCAGCGTGTGCGCATCGACCGTATAGATGTGGAACAGGTCGTGCTGCATCTGCCCGACGATAAAGCCGAACTCCGGCAGGTAACGCCCGAGAATGCCGTAACGGTTCATCCGGCGCAGGTTGCGGTGGATGCCGATCTTGCACTTGAACAGCTCGATGAACAGGCTGGTGTTGCGAATATCGTTGCGGAAGTTGTCGTCGATCAGGTGACGGTGCTCGCGCAGCAGACGAATGGTGTCGGCGCGTACGCCTTTGATCTCCGGCTGCTGCGCCATCAGCACGAAAATCTCGAGCATGGCGAACGGCGTGCGGCGGAACACGTTGTCGTTGCGTGCCTCGATATAGCCGTCGTGGAGCTGGAAGCGCGAGTTGATCGGCTGCGGCGGCGCTTCGTCTTCCGGGGCGAGGATGACTTCCTCGAAGTGCTGGATGATCAGGTCGCTGAGCTGGGCGATGCTCATTACCACGCGGAAATACTGTTGCATGAAGTTTTCGACGGCCTGTTTGGCGTCGTCACCCTCAAACCCGAGCAGCCCGGCGATGGTGCGTTGATGATCGAACAGCAAGCGGTCTTCGGAGCGGCCCGCCAGCATGTGCAGCGCATAGCGCACTTTCCAGAGGAACTCCTGGGAAGAGGCGAGCAGGGCGTTTTCGCTTTCGACCAGGAAACCTTCGCCGGCGAGGGCGCGCAGGTTCAGGGTGCCGTACTGACGCCGGGCCACCCACAGAATCGTCTGGATATCCCGCAAGCCGCCGGGCGAGCCTTTGACGTTGGGTTCCAGGTTGTATTCGGTGTCGTTGTACTTGTGGTGACGGGCCTTTTGCTCGGCACGCTTGGCCAGGAAGAACTCCTTGGCCGGCCACATGTGTGCGGTGCTGGTGACGTCGAGCATGCGCTGACGCAGACGCTCGGGGCCGCAGATGGTGCGGCTTTCCATCAGGTTGGTGACGACGGTCAGGTCGGCGCGGGCTTCTTCGGCGCATTCATCGACCGAGCGCACGCTCTGGCCGACTTCCAGGCCGATGTCCCACAGCAGCGTCAGAAAACGCTCGATAGAGTCACGGAAAACTTCGTGATCGGCGCTGTCCAGCAGGATCAGCAAATCAATGTCGGAATACGGGTGCAACTCACCGCGGCCGTAGCCGCCGACCGCGACCAGCGCGATGTCGGCGTCTTCGCTCCAGGTGAACTGCTCCCAGGCCTTTTGCAGGATGTTGTCGACGAACCAGGCACGGTCTTCGATCAGACGGCGAATGTCGCGGCCATTGCGAAAACGCGTGTCGAGTACTTCGCGAGCCTGGCGGATCGCCTTCTTGAACGCCGCGATGGGACTCGCTTTCAGGGCCAGTTCAGCCTGGAACTGGCCGCGGTCGAAGAGTTCGGGATCCACCTGCGGCATCGATTGGCTTTCCTTCTATAAGGCTGGGAGCGTTGGGTGGATCAGGCCGAGACGCGCGGGATGGTGTCATCGGCGCGCAGGGTGAAGATCTCGTAACCGGTGTCGGTGACCAGCAGGGTGTGCTCCCACTGGGCCGAGAGCTTGCGGTCTTTGGTGATCGCGGTCCAGCCGTCGCCCAATACTTTGGTGTCGGCCTTGCCCTGGTTGATCATCGGTTCGATGGTGAAGGTCATGCCGGCCTTCAGTTCCATGCCGGTGCCGGCACGGCCGTAGTGCAGGATTTGCGGTTCTTCGTGGAAGACCTTGCCGATGCCATGGCCGCAGAACTCGCGAACCACCGAGAAGCCGTTCTTCTCGGCGTGCTTCTGGATGACTTCGCCGATGTCGCCGAGGCGGCAGCCAGGTTTGACGATTTCGATCGCCTTGTACATGCATTCCTGAGTGATCTGCGACAGGCGCTCGGCCCACACCGGCACTTCACCGACGTGGAACATGCGGCTGGTGTCGCCGTGGTAACCGTCTTTGATCACGGTGACGTCGATGTTCAGGGTGTCACCGTTTTTCAGCGGTTTGTCGTTCGGGATGCCGTGGCAGACCACGTGGTTGATCGAGGTGCAGATCGACTTCGGGTAGCCCTTGTAGTTGAGCGGGGCAGGGATGGCTTGCTGCACGTTGACGATGTAGTCGTGGCAGATCTGGTTCAGCTCATCGGTGGTGACGCCCGGTTTGACATGTTCGGCAATCATTTCCAGCACATCGGCGGCCAGTTTGCCGGCGACACGCATGCCAGCGATGTCCTCGGGGGTTTTGAGGTTGACGGTCATACAGGCTCTCTCTGCGCTCGGCGGCGCTTGCTGATACGAATAGGGTGGCAGGTGTGCGTTTTGCGACCCTGAAAAACGCGATTCTAACAGACGCACGGCGCAATTCAGCGCCCGCGTGCATCGCTTCTCTCTATACAATGGTGCGTTCGGGGCCGATTCCAAGGGGGCTGCGCCCATGTCCTTGGTGCGAATACAGATTCCGGGTTCCGTTTCTGCGCACCCTGTGGTATAAAATGCGCCGCTTTCCGGGGATACCCCGAAAAGCTTAAATCCACACACGTGTCGACACGATGACCTGGGTGCTTTTGGCTTTATGCCACTGGTTGGTCATTGGGATACGTGGAGGCCAAACCCGACTTATTAAGGAACTATCATGTCCCAAGTCAATATGCGCGATATGCTGAAGGCCGGTGTGCACTTCGGTCACCAAACCCGTTACTGGAATCCGAAAATGGGTAAGTACATTTTCGGCGCGCGTAACAAGATTCACATCATCAACCTTGAAAAAACCCTGCCAATGTTCAACGAAGCTCTGACTTTCGTAGAGCGTCTGGCCCAGGGCAAAAACAAGATTCTGTTCGTCGGCACCAAGCGTTCCGCTGGCAAGATCGTTGCTGAAGAAGCAGCACGTTGCGGTTCGCCGTACGTCGATCACCGCTGGTTGGGCGGCATGCTGACCAACTTCAAAACCATTCGTGCTTCCATCAAGCGTCTGCGTGACCTTGAAGTTCAAGCCGAAGACGGTACTTTCGCCAAGCTGACCAAGAAAGAAGCGCTGATGCGCTCCCGTGATCT
This sequence comes from Pseudomonas sp. IT-232MI5, assembly GCF_949767845.1. NCBI lineage: Bacteria > Pseudomonadati > Pseudomonadota > Gammaproteobacteria > Pseudomonadales > Pseudomonadaceae > Pseudomonas > Pseudomonas sp. IT-232MI5. The sequence goes on along the minus strand of NZ_CATKQE010000055.1, from coordinate 163,723 downwards.
TGAGAAGCTGGATCGTTCGCTGGGCGGCATCAAGGACATGGGCGGTCTGCCAGACGCACTGTTCGTGATCGACGTTGACCACGAGCGCATCGCGATCACCGAAGCCAACAAGCTGGGCATCCCGGTAATCGGCGTTGTCGACACCAACAGCAGCCCGGAAGGCGTTGACTACATCATCCCAGGCAACGATGACGCAATCCGCGCTATCCAGCTGTACATGGGTTCGATGGCTGACGCAGTAATCCGTGGTCGCAACAATGTTGCTGGCGGCACTGTAGAATTCGCAGCTGAAGAAACTCAGGCTGCAGCTGAGTAATTAACGCCCTGGCGTTGACTCAGTAAGCAAAAAGGGGGCTTGGCCCCCTTTTTGCCACCTCGAAAACCATTTGTCGGCGGCGCAGCTACAGCTTCTGTAACGTGCAGCAGCTACAACGTGGGGTTTGGGACGAATTGAACGCCCGTTCGATCGGGTGGAATGGTTGAAAACCTATCCAAGAGGAATTTGAAAATGGCAGCAATTACTGCAGCGTTGGTTAAAGAACTGCGCGAGCGTACCGGCGAAGGCATGATGGATTGCAAGAAAGCCCTGGAAAAGGCTGACGGCGACATCGAAAAAGCCATTGATGACATGCGTGCTTCGGGCGCAATCAAGGCTGCCAAAAAAGCTGGCAACGTTGCCGCTGAAGGCGCCATCGCTCTGAAAGAAGACGGCAAATCTGCTGTTCTGCTGGAAGTGAACTCGCAGACCGACTTCCTGGCTCTGCAGGACGACTTCAAGGCATTCGTTGCTGAAAGCATTGAAAAAGCTTTCGCTGACAAGCTGACTGATGTTGCTCCGCTGATCGAAGCTCAAGAAGCTGCTCGCCTGGTACTGGTCGGCAAGGTTGGCGAAAACGTCAACATCCGTCGTCTGGTTCGCGTAGAAGGCGACGTTGTTGGTGGCTACCTGCACGGCAACAAGATCGGTGTTGCAGTTGTTCTGAAAGGCGGTAACGTTGAACTGGCCAAAGACATCGCTATGCACGTAGCGGCCAGCAACCCTGAGTTCCTGCTGCCATCGGAAGTTTCGGCTGAAGCTATCGAACGTGAAAAAGCTGTGTTCCTGCAGTTGAACGAAGAAAAAATCAAAGGCAAGCCAGAAAACATTGTTGAAAATATGGTCAAAGGCCGTATCAGCAAGTTCCTGGCTGAAGCAAGCCTGGTTGAGCAGGCGTTCGTCAAGAACCCTGAAATCAAGGTTGGCGAACTGGCCAAGAAAGCCGGTGCTGAAATCGTTTCCTTCACCTACTTCAAAGTAGGCGAGGGCATCGAGAAGCCGGTCGACAACTTCGCTGAAGAAGTTGCTGCCCAGCTGGCTGCCGCCAAGCAATAAGACGGTTTTTCAACTGTCGCCCGAAAGAGGCTGCCCGCTCACGCGCGCAGCCTCTTTTCAGATGGGGTTGCCAATTTTTATTGGTTTCCACTTGGAACTGACTTACAAAGCCATGTTCCGATGGCGCTGAAGCAGCGCCAAGCTAGAGTGAACGCCAGCTGTAAACAGCTCGCAAAGAATTTTAAATACGCCGCAGGAGAGATTCGCAATGGCTCAGCAGGGCAGTGGTTATCAGGCTCGCTATAAACGCATTCTACTCAAGCTTAGCGGCGAGGCCCTGATGGGCTCGGAAGAGTTCGGGATCGATCCAAAAGTGCTGGATCGGATGGCACTGGAAGTCGGCCAGCTGGTCGGCATCGGCGTGCAGGTCGGTCTGGTGATCGGCGGTGGCAACCTGTTCCGTGGCGAAGCCTTGAGCAAAGCCGGTATGGATCGGGTGACAGGCGACCACATGGGCATGCTGGCCACTGTGATGAACGCCCTGGCCATGCGTGATGCGCTGGAACGTGCCAATATCTCGGCCATCGTGATGTCGGCCATTTCCATGGTTGGCGTGACCGATCACTATGATCGCCGCAAGGCCATGCGCCACCTGAACTCCAAGGACGTGGTGATTTTCGCGGCCGGTACCGGTAATCCGTTCTTTACCACGGATTCTGCAGCCTGCCTGCGCGCAATCGAGATCGATGCCGACGTCGTGCTCAAAGCGACCAAGGTCGATGGCGTCTACACCGCTGACCCGTTCAAAGACCCGCATGCCGAGAAGTTCGATCATCTGACTTATGATGAAGTGCTGGATCGCAAGCTGGGTGTAATGGATCTGACAGCTATTTGCCTGTGCCGCGACCACAAGATGCCGCTGCGCGTATTCAACATGAACAAGCCTGGTGCCCTGCTGAACATCGTCCATGGCGGCGCTGAAGGCACACTGATCGAGGAAGGTCAACAATGATCAACGAAATCAAAAAAGACGCTCAAGAGCGCATGCAAAAATCCCTGGACTCTCTGGCCCATGCATTCGGCCAGATTCGTACCGGCAAGGCTCACCCAAGCATTCTGGGTAGCGTGATGGTGCCGTACTACGGTGCTGACACCTCCATCACCCAAGTGGCCAACATCACTGTAAAGGACTCGCGCACTCTGCAAGTCGTGGCCTTCGAGCGCAACATGCTCGCAGCGGTCGACAAGGCAATCCAGAGCGCTGGCCTGAACCTCAACCCGACCAACCTGGGCGAGTTGTTGCTGATTTCCATGCCTGCCCTGACTGAAGAAACCCGCAAGGGCTTCACCAAGCAGGCGCGCAGTGCTGCTGAAGACGCTCGTGTTGCCGTGCGCAACATCCGTCGTGACGCCTTGGGCGAGCTGAAGAAACTGGTCAAGGACAAAGAAATCAGCGAAGACGAAGAGCGTCGTGCCGCTGCCGATATTCAGAAGCTCACCGACAAGGCCGAGGCTGATATCGACACGGCTACCAAGCAAAAAGAAGCGGATCTGATGGCCGTATAAGGTTCGAGCTTTTAATGGACAAGACCAAGCAGACTGCGCCGTCCGCGGTGCCGCGCCATGTCGCGATCATCATGGATGGCAACAATCGCTGGGCGAAAAAACGCTTTATGCCGGGTGTCGCCGGGCATAAAGCGGGCGTGGATGCTGTGCGTGCCGTAATCGAGGTGTGCGCCGAGGCCAAGGTCGAAGTGCTCACCTTGTTCGCGTTTTCCAGTGAGAACTGGCAGCGCCCGGCCGATGAAGTCAGTGCCTTGATGGACCTGTTCTTCAAGGCCTTGCGTCGTGAGGCCAAGCGCCTCAACGACAACAACATCAGCCTGCGCATCATTGGCGATCGTTCGCGCTTTCATCCGGAGCTTCAGGCGGCAATGCGTGAAGCCGAAGCGATGACGGCGGGCGCCAACCGATTCATCCTGCAGATCGCTGCCAATTACGGCGGTCAGTGGGATATCGCACAAGCTGCACAGCGTCTGGCGCGTGAAGTTCAGGCCGGGCACCTGCGTCCGGAAGACATCACCCCGGATCTGCTGCAAACCTGTCTGGCGACCGGCGATCTACCGTTGCCAGACCTGTGCATTCGTACCGGTGGCGAGCATCGCATCAGCAACTTCCTGCTGTGGCAACTGGCTTACGCCGAGTTGTACTTCTCCGACCTGTTCTGGCCGGACTTCAAACACGATGCCATGCGCAATGCGCTGGCCGATTTCGCTTCGCGCCAGCGTCGCTTCGGTAAAACGAGCGAACAGGTCGAAGCTGGAGCCCGGGTTTAATGCTTAAACAACGAATCATCACTGCACTGATCCTGCTGCCGATTGCCTTGTGCGGGTTTTTCCTGCTGGAAGGCTCCGGTTTTGCCTTGTTTATCGGTCTGGTCGTGACTTTGGGTGCGTGGGAATGGGCGCGTCTGGCAGGCTTCACCGGACAAACGTTCCGCGTGGGTTTTGCCGCCGTGGTCGCGTTCATGCTGTTTATCATGTACATCCTGCCCGGGCTTGCCCCGTGGGTGCTGGGTGCTTCCGTGCTGTGGTGGGCGGTGGCAACCTGGCTGGTGCTGACCTATCCGCGGTCCAGCGTGCATTGGTCCAGTGCGGCAACCAAACTGGTCATCGGCCTGCTGATTCTGCTGCCGGCCTGGCAAGGTCTGGTGCAGATCAAACAGTATCCGCTGGGTAACTGGCTGATCATGGCCGTGATGGTGCTGGTCTGGGGGGCCGATATCGGTGCCTACTTCTCTGGTCGCAAATTCGGCAAGCGCAAGCTGGCCCCGCAAGTCAGCCCAGGCAAAAGCTGGGAAGGCGTCTATGGTGGTCTTGCGCTGAGTTTGGTGATTACTGCCATTGTCGCGTTTGTTCGCGACTGGACGGTCGCCGAGTTGCTTAAAGGCTTGATTGGCGCTGCGCTGATCGTCTTCATCTCCGTGGTTGGCGACCTGACCGAAAGCATGTTCAAGCGTCAGTCCGGCATCAAGGACAGCAGTAACCTGCTACCTGGTCATGGCGGTGTGCTTGATCGTATCGACAGCCTGACAGCGGCCATCCCGGTGTTTGCCGTGCTGCTGTGGATGGCTGCACCGTGAGTCGCCCTCAACAGGTCACCGTTCTGGGTGCGACCGGCTCGATCGGTCTGAGTACGCTGGATGTCATTGGCCGCCATCCTGAGCGTTATCAGGTGTTCGCGCTGAGTGGTTTCACGCGCCTGAGCGAGCTTTTCGCCTTGTGCGTGCGTCACGTGCCGCAATTTGCCGTGGTGCCGGAAGCTGCCGCTGCGCGCGGTTTGCAGGATGATTTGCGTGCGGCCGGTTTACCGACCCGCGTGCTGGTGGGGGAGGAGGGTCTGTGCCAGGTCGCTGCTGCTCCTGAGGTCGATGCCGTAATGGCGGCGATCGTTGGTGCGGCAGGTCTGCGTCCGACCCTGGCGGCCGTCGAGGCCGGCAAGAAGATTCTCCTGGCCAATAAAGAGGCGCTGGTGATGTCCGGCGCCCTGTTCATGCAGGCAGTGCGCAAGAGCGGTTCGGTGCTGCTGCCGATCGACAGCGAACACAACGCGATTTTCCAGTGCATGCCACAGGATTTTGCCCGTGGATTGAGCTCGGTCGGTGTCCGTCGGATTTTACTCACAGCCTCTGGTGGTCCGTTCCGACAGACACCGATGAGTGAGTTGGCGCATGTTTCACCTGAGCAGGCGTGTGCTCACCCGAACTGGTCCATGGGGCGCAAGATTTCGGTCGATTCGGCCAGCATGATGAACAAAGGTCTCGAACTGATCGAGGCCTGTTGGTTGTTTGATGCCAAGCCCTCGCAGGTCGAGGTGGTGATCCACCCGCAGAGCGTGATTCACTCGCTGGTCGATTATGTCGATGGCTCGGTGCTGGCGCAGTTGGGCAATCCCGACATGCGCACGCCGATTGCCAATGCCCTGGCCTGGCCGGAGCGCATTGATTCCGGCGTGGCACCGCTGGATCTGTTTGCTGTGGCGCGCCTGGACTTCGAGGCGCCGGATGAAGAACGCTTCCCTTGCCTGCGTCTGGCCCGGCAAGCTGCCGAAGCTGGCGACAGTGCTCCGGCGATGCTCAACGCAGCGAACGAAGTAGCGGTGGCAGCGTTTCTCGACGGACGGGTTCGTTACCTGGAAATCGCGAGTATCATCGAGGAGGTATTGAGCCTCGAACCGGTCGTAGCATTGGCAGACCTCGATGCCGTATTTACGGCAGACGCCAAGGCGCGAGTTCTGGCCGAGCAGTGGCTGAAGCGCCACGATCGATAGAATTTGCTACACAATGGCTACACGCGGCACTGAACAGGATTGCGGAGAAAATAGATGAGCGCGCTCTATATGATTGCCGGCACCCTGATCGCTTTGGGTGTGCTGGTCACCTTTCACGAATTCGGCCACTTCTGGGTCGCGCGTCGCTGTGGCGTCAAGGTTCTACGTTTTTCCGTAGGCTTTGGCATGCCGTTGTTGCGCTGGCACGACAAGCAAGGCACCGAGTTTGTGGTTGCCGCGATTCCGCTGGGCGGCTACGTCAAAATGCTCGACGAACGTGAGGGCGAAGTCCCGGTCGATCAGCTTGATCAGTCGTTCAACCGCAAATCCGTGCGTCAGCGTATCGCCATTGTTGCGGCCGGCCCCATTGCCAATTTTCTCTTGGCGCTGGTGTTCTTCTGGGTGTTGGCGATGCTCGGCAGCGAACAGGTGCGTCCGGTCATCGGTGCGGTTGAATCCGGCAGTATCGCCGCCAGTGCCGGTTTGAGCGCAGGTGAAGAGATCGTGGCGATCGATGGAGAGCCGACTACCGGTTGGGCGGCCGTCAATCTGCAGTTGGTCCGGCGCCTGGGCGAAAGCGGTTCTCTGCAGTTGCTGGTGCGTGAGCAGGGTTCGACAGCGGATTCGCCGCGTGAGCTGAAGCTGGATAACTGGCTTAAAGGTGCTGATGAGCCAGACCCGATCCGCTCTTTGGGTATTCGTCCGTGGCGCCCGGCTTTGCCACCGGTGCTTGCCGAGCTTGATCCGAAAGGCCCGGCTCAGGCTGCCGGTCTGAAGACGGGTGATCGCCTGCTGGCCCTTGACGGCCAGACGCTGAATGACTGGCAGCAAGTGGTCGATACCGTTCGTACGCGTCCTGATACCAAAATCATGCTGCGCATCGAGCGCGACAGTGCTCAAATCGACGTCCCTGTCACTCTGGCGGCGCGCGGTGAAAGCAAATCGCCAAGCGGATATCTGGGTGCAGGTGTAAAAGCTGTCGACTGGCCGCCGGAGATGATTCGCGAGGTCAGTTACGGGCCTCTTGCTGCCATTGGCGAGGGTGCCCGTCGCACTTGGACCATGAGCATTCTGACGCTCGATTCGCTAAAGAAAATGCTGTTCGGCGAGCTCTCGGTAAAAAACTTGAGTGGACCGATAACCATTGCTAAAGTGGCGGGCGCTTCTGCCCAGTCGGGCGTCGCTGATTTCCTGAATTTCCTTGCTTATCTGAGTATTAGCCTGGGGGTTCTGAATTTGCTGCCCATTCCTGTACTGGATGGGGGGCATTTGTTGTTTTATCTGATCGAGTGGGCGCGTGGTCGTCCCTTGTCGGATCGGGTGCAAGGTTGGGGGATACAGATCGGTATCAGTTTGGTGGTCGGGGTGATGTTGCTTGCTCTGGTCAACGATCTGGGTCGACTGTAACGCTTCGCTGAATTGCGAATCTGCCGCATTTTGCGGCAGTTTGTTTATTGCCAGTTGGAATAAGAAAGGACTTCATGAAACGTCTGCTGCTAACTGCGGTTCTCACCGTATTGATGATCGCCGAAGTTCACGCCGAGTCCTTCACTATCTCTGATATTCGCGTCAATGGCCTCCAGCGGGTCTCCGCGGGTAGCGTCTTTGGTGCCTTGCCGTTGAACGTCGGTGAGCAGGCGGATGATCGTCGCCTGGTGGAATCCACTCGTGCGTTGTTCAAAACCGGTTTCTTTCAAGATATCCAGCTGGGCCGCGAAGGCAACGTTCTGGTCATCACGGTCGTTGAACGCCCGTCGGTCGCCAGTATCGAGATCGAAGGCAACAAGGCGATCTCCACTGAAGACTTGATGAAAGGTCTCAAACAGTCTGGTCTGGCTGAAGGCGAGATCTTCCAGCGCGCCACCCTTGAGGGTGTGCGTAACGAACTGCAACGTCAGTACGTCGCGCAAGGCCGTTACTCGGCTACCGTTGATACCGAAGTGGTGTCGCAGCCGCGTAACCGCGTTGGTCTGAAAGTGAAGATCAACGAAGGCACCGTTGCGGCCATTCAGCACATCAACGTGGTGGGTAACACGGTTTTCCCTGAGGAAGACCTGACCGATCTGTTCGAGCTGAAAACCACCAACTGGCTGTCGTTCTTCAAGAACGATGACAAGTACGCCCGTGAAAAGCTTTCCGGTGACCTGGAGCGTCTGCGCTCCTACTACCTGGACCGTGGCTATATCAACATGGATATCGCTTCGACCCAGGTATCCATCACCCCGGACAAGAAGCACGTCTACATCACTGTCAACGTCAACGAAGGCGAGAAGTACACCGTTCGTGACGTCAAGCTCAGCGGTGATCTGAAAGTCCCTGAGGACCAAGTCAAATCCCTGCTGCTGGTGCAGAAGGGGCAGGTGTTCTCGCGCAAGCTGATGACCACCACGTCCGAACTGATCACCCGTCGACTGGGTAACGAGGGTTACACCTTCGCCAACGTCAACGGCGTACCTCAGCCGCACGATGATGATCACACTGTAGATATTCTGTTCGCCGTTGATCCGGGCAAGCGAGCCTATGTCAATCGCATCAACTTCCGTGGCAACACCAAGTCCGAGGACGAAGTGCTGCGTCGTGAAATGCGTCAGATGGAAGGCGGTTGGGCTTCGACTTACCTGATCGACCAATCCAAAACCCGTCTTGAGCGTCTGGGCTTCTTTAAAGAGGTCAACGTTGAAACCCCGGCCGTGCCAGGTGTCGACGACCAGGTTGACGTGAATTACGCCGTGGAAGAGCAGGCTTCCGGTTCGATTACCGCCAGTGTCGGTTTCGCCCAGAGTGCCGGTCTGATCCTCGGTGGTTCGATCACCCAGAACAACTTCCTTGGTACCGGTAACCGCGTCAGCGTCGGCCTGACCCGCAGTGAATACCAGAGCCGCTACAACTTCGGCTACGTTGACCCGTACTGGACCGCCGATGGTGTGAGCCTGGGTTACAACGCGTTCTATCGCACCACCGACTACAAAGACCTCGACGTCGACGTAGCAAGCTATGCGGTCGACAGCCTGGGTGCCGGCGTGAACGTTGGCTACCCGATCAGCGAGACTTCGCGTCTGACCTTTGGCCTGTCGGTTCAACAGGACGAGATCAAGACCGGTACCTACACCGTTGACGAGATTTTCGACTTCGTTAACAAGGAAGGCGACAAGTACCTGAACTTCAAGGCTTCGGCCGGTTGGTCCGAATCGACGCTGAACAAAGGCGTACTGCCGACCCGTGGTCGTTCCCAGAGTCTGACCCTGGAAACCACCGTGCCGGGCAGCGACCTGTCGTTCTACAAACTGGATTACCGCGGTCAGCTGTTCCAGCCGATCAGCGAGAACTACACCCTGCGTCTGCACACCGAGCTGGGTTATGGCGATGGATACGGCGGAACCGATGGCTTGCCATTCTATGAAAACTACTATGCTGGTGGTTTCAACTCGGTTCGTGGCTTCAAGGACAGCACCCTCGGCCCGCGCAGTACGCCGAGCCGTGGCACCAACCCGGGCACATTGGCTGACCCGGACCAGGATCCACTGCCGTTCGGTGGTAACGTCCTGATCCAGGGTGGTGTCGAGGTTCTGTTCCCGCTGCCGTTCGTGAAAGATCAACGTTCGCTGCGCACCTCTGTTTTCTGGGATGTGGGTAACGTATTTGACTCGCAGTGCAAGGACACTACCAATGCAAACGGCTCGACGTCGAACACCAAGTGCAACGACATCAGCCTGAGCAACATGGCCAGTTCCGTGGGTGTGGGTGTGACCTGGGTCACCGCACTGGGTCCTCTGAGCTTCGCGTTGGCCATGCCGATCAAGAAGCCGGATGAGGCTGAAACTCAAGTGTTCCAATTCTCCCTCGGCCAGACGTTCTAAGCGTCTGACCCAAGATAACGACAATGGATTTTGTAGGAGTGCATCGTGCGTAAGTTGACTCAATTGGTTCTCCTGGCCTCCTTGATGGTGGCAGGCCCGGCATTTGCCGACATGAAAATTGCCGTTCTGAACTATCAGATGGCCTTGCTGGAATCCGACGCTGCGAAGAAGTACGCCGTGGATGCCGAGAAGAAGTTCGGTCCGCAACTGACCAAGCTGAAAACGCTGGAAAGCAGCGCCAAGGGTATTCAGGATCGTCTGATGGCCGGTGGCGACAAAATGCAGCAGGGTGAGCGTGAGCGTCTGGAGCTGGAATTCAAGCAAAAGGCCCGTGACTTCCAGTTCCAGTCCAAGGAGCTGAACGAAGCCAAAGCCGTTGCTGACCGCGAAATGCTCAAGCAACTGAAGCCGAAGCTGGATAGCGCAGTGGAAGAAGTCATCAAGAAAGGTGGTTTTGATCTGGTGTTCGAGCGTGGTGCAGTGATCGATGTCAAACCTCAGTACGACATCACGCGCCAGGTTATCGAGCGCATGAATCAGCTGAAGTAACCCATGACCGTGAATATCAAGCTCGGCCAATTGGCCGAGTTCCTCGGCGCCACCCTGCGTGGCGACCCTGAGACGAAAATTACTGGGCTAGCCACTTTGCAAGAGGCTGGCCCAGCTCAGTTGAGCTTTCTGGCAAACCCTCAATATCGCAAATACCTCGCCGGCTCGCAGGCGGCAGCACTGCTGCTCAAAGAAGCCGATGCCGAAGGTTTTGCCGGTAATGCGTTGGTGGTGCCGGATCCTTACCTGGCTTACGCGCGAATCTCGCATCTGTTCGATCCCAAGCCAAAAGCCACTGCGGGTATCCATCCGTCGGCGGTCATTGCGCCTGACGCAGTGGTTGATCCAGCCGCCAGCATCGGCCCATTCGTGGTGATCGAGGCCGGTGCGCGGATCGCGGCAAACGTGACACTGGGCGCGCATTGCTTCATCGGCGCGCGCAGTGAAATTGGCGAAGGCGGCTGGCTCGCGCCACGCGTGACGCTGTATCACGACGTGCGCATCGGCAAGCGTGTGGTTATCCAGTCTGGTGCCGTGCTCGGCGGTGAAGGTTTCGGTTTCGCCAATGAAAAAGGCATCTGGCAGAAAATCGCCCAGATCGGTGGTGTGACCATCGGCGACGATGTCGAGATTGGCGTGAACACCGCCATCGACCGCGGCGCGTTGGCCGATACCGTGATCGGCAATGGCGTTAAGCTCGATAACCAGATCCAGATCGCCCACAACGTTCAGGTCGGTGATCACACCGCCATGGCGGCGTGTGTCGGCATTTCCGGCAGCACCAAAATCGGCAAGCACTGCATGCTCGCCGGCGGTGTTGGCCTGGTCGGCCACATTGAAATTTGCGACAACGTTTTCCTCACCGGGATGACCATGGTGACCCACTCGATTACCGAGCCGGGTGCCTATTCTTCCGGTACAGCCATGCAACCGGCGGCCGAATGGCGCAAAAGCGCGGCCCGCATCCGTCAGCTCGATGACATCGCGCGACGTTTGAAACAGCTGGAAAAGCGCGTAGGGGAAGTGACCCCTGACGGCAATGCTTCATCAGATGGCTGATACCATTTCCATATCAAGTGTGCACAGCCTCTAGACTGCCTCCTTGATTTGCTAGAGGAGTGCGCGTCAGTCGCGCTCCCAATCTTTACATAGGCTTCCCCCCGAAATGATGGACATCAACGAGATTCGCGAATACCTGCCTCACCGTTACCCGTTCCTGCTGGTGGACCGGGTGGTGGAACTGGACACTGAAGGCAAGCGCATTCGCGCCTACAAGAATGTCAGCATCAATGAACCGTTCTTCAATGGTCACTTCCCTGCGCATCCAATCATGCCGGGCGTGCTGATCATCGAAGCGATGGCTCAGGCTGCCGGGATCCTCGGTTTCAAAATGCTTGACGTGAAGCCTGCCGACGGCACGCTTTACTACTTCGTCGGTTCCGACAAGCTGCGCTTCCGTCAGCCGGTGTTGCCGGGCGATCAGCTTATCCTCGAAGCCAAGTTCATCAGTTGCAAGCGCCAGATCTGGAAGTTCGAATGCCAGGCTTCGGTTGATGGCAAGCCGGTCTGCTCGGCTGAAATCATCTGCGCGGAACGCAAGCTATGAGTTTGATTGACCCTCGCGCAATCATCGATCCATCGGCCGTTCTGGCTGATGGCGTCGAGGTCGGCCCGTGGTCGATCATCGGCGCAGGTGTGGAAATCGGCGAGGGTACCGTGATCGGGCCGCATGTAATCCTCAAAGGCCCGACCCGCATCGGCAAACACAATCGCATCTACCAGTTTTCCTCGGTAGGCGAAGACACGCCCGATCTGAAGTACAAGGGTGAAGAAACCCGTCTGGTGATCGGTGACCACAACGTCATCCGCGAAGGCGTGACGATTCACCGTGGCACCGTGCAGGACCGTTCGGAAACCACGCTGGGCGATCACAACCTGATCATGGCCTATGCGCACATCGGCCACGACAGCGTTATCGGCAACCACTGCATTCTGGTCAACAACACGGCTTTGGCCGGCCATGTGCATGTGGATGACTGGGCGATCCTCTCCGGGTTCACCCTGGTTCACCAGTATTGCCACATTGGCGCCCACAGCTTTTCCGGCATGGGCACCGCCATCGGCAAGGACGTTCCGGCGTTCGTCACCGTGTTCGGCAACCCGGCCGAAGCGCGCAGCATGAACTTCGAAGGCATGCGCCGTCGCGGTTTCAGCGAGGACGCGATCCACACCCTGCGTCGCGCTTACAAAACCGTCTATCGTCAGGGCCTCACGGTCGAACAGGCGCTGGCCGAGCTGGCCGAACCTGCAGCGCAGTTCCCGGAAGTCGCGATATTCCGCGACTCCATCCAGTCGTCGACTCGCGGCATCACTCGCTGATCATGGCCAATCTGCGTATCGCGCTGGTAGCGGGTGAAGCTTCCGGTGACATTCTCGGCGCCGGTCTTATGCGCGCCCTCAAGGCGCAGCATCCGGCGGTCGAGTTCATCGGCGTCGGTGGCCCGTTGATGCAGGCCGAAGGCCTGACCTCCTATTTTCCCATGGAGCGCTTGTCGGTCATGGGCCTGGTGGAAGTGCTCGGGCGCCTGCGCGAATTGCTTAAGCGCCGCAAGGACCTGATCGCCACGCTGATCGCCGAGAAACCGGATGTGTTCATCGGTATCGACGCGCCGGACTTCAATCTCAATATCGAACTCAAGCTGCGTCAGGCCGGGATCAAAACCGTGCATTACGTCAGCCCTTCGGTGTGGGCATGGCGACAGAAGCGCGTGCTGAAGATCCGCGAAGGTTGCGATCTGATGCTGACACTGCTGCCGTTCGAAGCAAAATTCTACGAAGAGAAAGGCGTGCCGGTGCGGTTCGTTGGCCACACACTGGCCGACACCATCCCGCTGGAGGCCGACCGCTCTGCGGCGCGTGCCGAGTTGGGCTTGCCCGACGGCCCGCTGGTGGCGTTGATGCCCGGCAGCCGTGGCGGCGAAGTCTCCCGTCTCGGTGCGCTGTTCCTCGATACTGCTGAACGCCTGCGCGCGATGCGCCCGGGTTTGCGCTTTGTCATCCCGTGCGCCAATCCGGAGCGCCGCGCGCAGCTTGAAGAGTTGCTTGCGGGGCGTGATCTGCCGGTAACCCTGCTCGACGGCAAATCCCATCTGGCACTGGCTGCGTGCAACGCCGTGCTGATTGCCTCCGGCACCGCGACCCTCGAAGCGCTGTTGTACAAGCGGCCGATGGTGGTGGCGTACCGCTTGGCACCGCTGACGTTCTGGATTCTCAAACGCATGGTCAAGAGCCCGTACGTGTCCTTGCCGAATCTGCTGGCCCAGCGTCTGCTGGTTCCAGAATTGTTGCAGGATGATGCGACGGTCGAAGCATTGGCGCAGACCCTGTCGCCGCTGATCGAAGGCGGCGAAGAACAGACCCGCGGGTTCGACGAGATCCACCGCACACTGCGGCTGGATGCTTCTAATCAGGCGGCGGACGCCGTCCTCAACCTGATCGGTCAGACACGATGAGCAAGGCAAGCATGCAGATGGGCCTGGATTTCACCCTGGTCGCCGAAGTCGAAGAACTGGTCGCCGGCGTCGATGAAGTCGGTCGTGGTCCGTTGTGCGGTGCAGTGGTCACGGCAGCGGTGATCCTCGATCCGAATCGGCCGATTCTCGGCCTCAACGATTCGAAGAAGCTCACCGAAGCCAAGCGCGAAAAGCTCTACGACGAAATCATCGAGAAATCCCTGAGCTGGTGCATTGCCCGCGCCGAAGTCGAAGAAATCGACGAGCTGAATATTTTGCACGCGACCATGCTGGCCATGCAGCGCGCAGTCGCCGGCCTGCACATTCAGCCGAAGCTGGCGATGATCGACGGCAATCGCTGTCCGCAATTGCCGATGCGCGCCGAAGCGGTGGTGCAGGGCGACGGCAAGGTGCCGGCCATTGCTGCGGCGTCGATTCTGGCCAAAGTCAGTCGCGACCGTGAAATGGCTGCATTCGAATTGATCTACCCGGGTTACGGCATCGGCGGCCATAAAGGCTACCCGACGCCCGTTCATCTGGAAGCCTTGGTGCGCCTTGGCCCGACGCCGATTCACCGGCGCTCGTTCGCCCCGGTGCGTCAGGCTTATGAAGCGCTGGAAGGTCTGACGCAGGTTTAGTCGCAAGGCTGATGTTTTGTTCGAGGCCCGGTACAATCCGGGCCTTGTTGTCTCTATGTAACTGGACAGGATCACTATGCCGGCTTCATTCGTTCATCTACGCCTGCACACTGAATACTCCCTGGTCGACGGGCTGGTGCGGATCAAGCCGCTGGTCAAGGCGCTGACCGCCATGAACATGCCGGCGGTCGCGGTCACCGACCAGAACAACATGTGTTCTCTGGTCAAATTCTATAAAAACACCATGGGCGCCGGCATCAAGCCGATTTGCGGCGCCGACCTGTGGCTGTCGAACAAAGACCCGGATGCACCGCTGAGTCGCATCAGCCTGTTGGTGATGAACGCCAAGGGCTATCGCAACCTCACCGAGTTGATCTCGCGCGGCTTCATCGAAGGCCAGCGCAACGGCATGATCATTGTCGAGCGTGAGTGGGTTGCCGAAGCCAACGAAGGCCTGATCATGCTGTCCGCCGCCAAAGAAGGCGAGATCGGCATGGCCATGATCGGCGGCAATCCGGCCGAAGCCGAAGCCCTGACGCGCGAATGGATGGTGGTGTTCCCGGATCGTTTCTATCTGGAAATCCAGCGCACCAATCGTCCTAACGATGAAGAGCAACTGCACGGTGCCGTAGCGCTTGCCGACAAACTGGGCGCGCCGCTGGTGGCAACCAACGACGTGCGCTTCATCAAGCAGGAAGACTTCGCCGCCCACGAAACCCGCGTGTGCATCGGTGAGGGCCGTGCCCTCGACGATCCGCGCCGTTCGAAGAATTACAGCGATCAGCAATACCTGAAAAGCGCCGAGGAAATGATCGAGCTGTTCAGCGATATTCCCGACGCGATTGAAAACACCGTCGAGATCGCCAAGCGCTGCAACATCGAAGTGAAGCTGGGCACGCACTTTTTGCCCAACTTCCCGATCCCCGATGGCATGACCATCGATGAGTATTTCCGCAAAGTGTCCTTCGACGGTCTCGAAGAACGCCTGGCGGTACTGCTGCCCAAAGACACCACCGAAGACTACGAAGCCAAGCGCCAGGTCTATGTCGATCGCTTGAATTTCGAGCTGGATATCATCATCCAGATGGGCTTCCCCGGTTACTTCCTGATCGTTATGGACTTTATCCAGTGGGCCAAGAATAACGGCGTACCGGTAGGTCCTGGCCGGGGGTCGGGTGCCGGTTCGCTGGTGGCCTACGTGCAGAAGATCACCGACCTCGATCCGCTGGAATACGACCTGCTGTTCGAACGTTTCCTTAACCCGGAACGGGTCTCCATGCCCGACTTCGACGTCGACTTCTGCATGGACGGTCGTGACCGCGTGATTGATTACGTGGCCGAAAAATACGGCCGCAACGCGGTAAGCCAGATCATCACCTTCGGTTCCATGGCCGCCAAGGCTGTGGTGCGTGACGTGGCGCGGGTACAGGGCAAGTCTTACGGTCTGGCCGATCGTCTGTCGAAGATGATTCCGTTCGAAGTCGGCATGACCCTGGAAAAAGCCTACGAACAGGAAGAGATCCTGCGTGACTTCATCAAGGTCGATGAAGAGGCGGCGGAAATCTGGGAGATGGCGCGCAAGCTCGAAGGCGTTGTGCGTAACGTCGGTAAACACGCCGGTGGTGTGGTTATCGCGCCGACCAAGCTGACTGACTTCTCGCCGATCTATTGCGATGAGGCCGGTGACGGTCTGGTAACCCAGTTCGACAAGGACGATGTTGAAGCGGCCGGTCTGGTGAAGTTCGACTTCCTCGGTCTGCGGACCCTGACAATCATCGACTGGGCGCTGAAAACGATTAACCGCGACCGCGCCAAGGTCAACGAGCCGCCGCTGGATATCGCGTTTATCCCGCTGGACGACAAACCGACGTACTCGTTGTTGCAGAAAGCTGAGACCACTGCGGTATTCCAGCTTGAATCGCGCGGCATGAAAGAGCTGATCAAAAAGCTCAAGCCCGACTGCCTGGAAGACCTGATCGCACTGGTGGCCCTGTTCCGTCCAGGCCCGCTGCAGTCCGGCATGGTGGACGACTTTATCAACCGTAAGCACGGTCGCGCCGAACTGGCGTACCCGCACTCGGACTATCAGTACGAAGGCCTCAAGCCAGTATTGGCACCGACTTACGGCATCATCCTGTATCAGGAACAGGTGATGCAGATTGCCCAGGTCATGGCCGGTTACACCCTCGGTGGTGCGGACATGCTCCGTCGGGCGATGGGTAAGAAAAAGCCTGAGGAAATGGCCAAGCAGCGCGGCGGTTTCATTGAAGGTTGCGCGACCAACAATATTGACGCCGACCTCGCCGGTAACATTTTCGACCTGGTAGAAAAATTCGCCGGTTACGGCTTCAACAAATCCCACTCCGCCGCCTACGGCCTGGTCTCGTACCAGACTGCGTGGCTGAAAGCTCACTACCCGGCGCCGTTCATGGCCGCGGTACTGTCGGCGGATATGCACAACACCGACAAGGTCGTGACCTTGATCGAAGAAATTCGCACCATGAAGCTGCGTCTCGACGCGCCGGATGTGAATACTTCGGAGTTCAAGTTCACGGTGAACGACGATGGCCGCATCGTCTATGGCCTCGGCGCGATCAAAGGCGTCGGCGAAGGCCCGGTTGAGGCGATCACCGAAGCGCGTCAGGCCGGTCCGTTCAAGGATCTGTTCGACTTCTGCGCCCGTGTCGACCTCAAGCGCATCAACAAACGTACGCTGGACGGCCTGATCCGCAGCGGTGCGCTGGATCGTCTGGGCCCGTACTTCCACGACGAGCAAAAGGCTTACCAGGCCAATATCGACCGTAACCGTGCCGTGCTGCTGGCGGCGATGGAAGAGGCGATCAAGGCGGCCGAACAAACCGCGCGCACCCACGACAGCGGCCATGCCGACCTGTTCGGCGGGCTGTTTGTCGAGGAAGACGCCGATGTTTATGCGTCCCATCGCAAGGCCAAGGAGCTGACCCTCAAGGAACGCCTCAAAGGTGAAAAAGACACCTTGGGTCTGTACCTGACCGGTCACCCGATTGACGAATACGAAGGCGAAATTCGCCGTTTCGCCCGCCAGCGCATCATCGACCTGAAACCGGCGCGCGACACGCAGACCGTGGCCGGGATGATCATTGCCCTGCGCGTGATGAAGAACAAGAAGGGCGACAAGATGGGCTTCATCACCCTCGACGACCGCTCAGGGCGGATCGAGGCTTCCTTGTTTGCCGATGCGTTCCACTCTGCGCAATCGTTGTTGCAGACCGACGCGATGGTGGTGGTCGAAGGCGAAGTCAGCAACGACGACTTCTCCGGTGGTCTGCGCCTGCGGGTCAAGCGGGTGATGAGCATGGAAGATGCGCGCACCAACCTCGCCGAGAGCCTGCGCCTGAAGCTGCAAACCCAGGACCTGAAAGGCGATCAGCTACGCTGGTTGGGTGATTTGCTCAAGCGTCATCGCGGCGCGTGCCCGATCACCATGGAGTACACCAGCCCGGATGCGAAGACCTTGCTGCAGTTCGGCGAGACCTGGCGAATTGATCCGGCGGATGCGTTGATTCAAGCCCTGCGTGACCAGTTCGGGCGAGACAACGTCTTCCTCCAATACCGTTGACCGGCAAGTGCCATCATTGCGCTTGCCCGCAACCTGAATTTTTAATCTCGACCTCAGCGCGCCTCTCCCTTAAGGTAGGGCGCGAATAGACAACCGGCCGGCCCAAGCTCATTTGGGACACGACCCAAGACGGACGCCTATGAACCCGAATTTTCTAGATTTCGAACAGCCGATCGCCGACCTGCAAGCCAAGATCGAAGAGTTGCGCTTGGTCGGTAATGACAATTCGCTGAATATCGGCGATGAGATCTCCCGCCTGCAGGACAAAAGCAAAACGCTGACCGAAGACATCTTCGGCAAGCTGACCAGCTGGCAGATCGCACGCCTGGCGCGTCACCCGAAACGCCCGTACACCCTCGACTACATCGAGCACATCTTCACCGAGTTCGACGAACTGCACGGCGACCGTCACTTCTCTGACGACGCGGCCATCGTTGGCGGCATCGCCCGTCTGGAAGACCAGCCGGTGATGGTCATCGGTCACCAGAAGGGCCGTGAAGTGCGCGAGAAGGTACGCCGCAACTTCGGTATGCCGCGTCCGGAAGGCTACCGCAAGGCTTGCCGCCTGATGGAAATGGCCGAGCGTTTCAAAATGCCGATCCTGACCTTCATCGACACCCCGGGCGCCTACCCGGGTATCGACGCTGAAGAGCGCAACCAGAGCGAAGCAATTGCCTGGAACCTGCGCGTGATGTCGCGCCTGAAAACGCCGATCATCGCTACCGTTATCGGTGAGGGTGGTTCCGGTGGTGCACTGGCGATCGGCGTCTGCGATCAGCTGAACATGCTGCAATACTCGACTTACGCGGTGATCTCGCCGGAAGGTTGCGCTTCGATTCTGTGGAAAACCGCGGAAAAGGCGCCGGATGCGGCTGAAGCGATGGGCATTACTGCCGAGCGTCTGAAAGGTCTGGGCATTGTCGACAAGGTGATTGGCGAGCCACTGGGCGGCGCTCACCGTGACCCGGCGGCTGCGGCGGCTTCGATCCGTGCCGAGCTGAGCTCGCAACTGGCGATGCTGAAGAAGTTCGATAACGAAGCGCTGTTGAAGCGTCGTTATGATCGGCTGATGAGCTACGGTCTCTAAGTCGAACGCAGTACCCCTGTAGGAGCTGCCGAAGGCTGCGATCTTTCAAGATCAAAAGATCGCAGCCTTCGGCAGCTCCTACAGGATCTTTGAGAAGCGACCCTCTCTATGAATTCTTCGAAGAGTGATTTGCCGTCGCGGCTTCTGCTGAACCTTGAGCCTTGGCGCAATGCCGCTCATTGGCGTATCGCCTTCTCTGGTGGACTCGATTCCACTGTTCTGCTGCATCTGCTTGCCCATCTCGTAAAAACCGAATCCCTGCCCCCGCTGTGCGCTGTTCATATCCATCACGGCCTCCAGGCTGCGGCTGATGCGTGGCCGCAACATTGCCAGTCCATCTGCGATGCGCTGGGTGTGCCGTTGCTGATCGAGCGGGTGAAGGTGCAACCGGGTGCAAGCCTGGAGCGCGCGGCGCGGGATGCGCGATACGCGGTGTTCAGTTCGCTGACGCAAGCCAATGACGTATTGCTCACTGGCCAGCATCGCGATGATCAAGCGGAGACACTTTTGTTCCGGTTATTACGTGGCGCCGGTGTGCGCGGATTGTCCGGGATGCCGACGCAGCGGCCAGTGGGGCAGGGCACGCTGGTTCGTCCGTTGCTGGAAATCTCCCGGGCCGAACTGGAAGCGTATGCGCAGGCTCATCAATTGCGCTGGATTGAAGACCCATCAAATGAGGATCGGCAATTCTCGCGCAACTATCTGCGCCATCAGGTCATGCCGCTGCTGACCGGGCGCTGGCCGCAGGCGCAGGCGAGCATGGCCCGCAGCGCTGCGCATCTGCGTGAGGCCCAGGGACTGCTCGATGAGTTGGCGCAGATTGATCTGGCTCAAGCCGCCACCGCTCATGAATTCGAATGGCTGGGATTGCCGTCGCTGGAGCTGGCGCCCCTCGCCGCACTGTCCGCGGCCCGCCAACGAAACGCGATCAGCCATTGGCTCGAGCCCTCCACACAACTGCCCGATAGTGACCATTGGTCGGGATGGACGGATCTGTGCGCGGCCGCTCACGATGCTTCACCCGTCTGGCGGCTGGCTGAGGGCGAGCTGCACCGTAGCGCCGGTCGAGTGTGGTGGCTGAGCGGCAACTGGTTGCGCACGCCAGTGATCGGTGCCGACTGGCAAGCGCCGTCGTCAGCGCTACGCTTGGCCGATAATGGCCGTGTCATGTTCAGCGGGCAGGCGCCTTCCGGGCCTTTGCAGATTCGCTATCGTCAGGGCGGCGAAGTCATGCACCTGGCGGATCGCGGTCACCGCGATCTCAAGCGCCTGCTCAATGAGCGCGCGGTGCCGGGCTTCGTCCGTGGCAGATTGCCGCTGCTGTTTCGCGGTGATGAATTGCTCGCGGTGGCGAACCTGCCGGGACTTGATGGACCTGTGCAGGGCGGCTGGAAATTGCATTGGCTGCCAACAGACGAAGATCAAGGTTTGAGCTGAAAGGAGCATTCCGGTAGACTACGCTCCCTTCTTGATACAACTTCTGTGGATTCGCCTGAATTGCAGGAGTTGCCGATTACCAAGCAGTCTTTGCTGGGCGATTCCAAAAAATGTGTAGCGAGCAACGTACCGGTGTTTCACCTGCCGGTCTGTCCCAACGCGGCGGTTTTTTTGAAAGGTGCACTGTGATTAATGCAGGTGATCGGGGGCTTCGGCCTTCCTTCGCTTTCCCCGGCGGCTCGTACCGCTTTAACGCAGACTTCTAGGGTTTTTCATGACGCGCTACATATTCGTCACGGGCGGTGTTGTTTCTTCATTGGGGAAAGGCATTGCATCGGCTTCATTGGCAGCCATCCTGGAGGCGCGGGGACTTAAGGTCACCATGCTGAAGCTGGATCCGTACATCAACGTCGATCCGGGCACGATGAGCCCGTTCCAGCACGGTGAAGTGTTCGTCACCCACGACGGCGCCGAGACCGACCTGGACCTGGGCCACTACGAGCGGTTCATCCGCACGACCATGACCCAGAACAACAACTTCACCACCGGCCGTGTCTACGAACACGTGCTGCGCAAAGAGCGCCGTGGTGACTACCTGGGTGCGACCATCCAGGTGATCCCGCACATCACTGACGAAATCAAGCGCCGCATCATCAAAGGTGCCGGTGACGCTGACGTGGCGATGGTTGAAATCGGTGGCACCGTCGGTGACATCGAGTCGCAACCGTTCCTCGAAGCCATCCGTCAACTGCGTTTCGAAGTCGGCGCCAAGCGCGCGATGCTGATGCACCTGACGCTGGTGCCGTACATCGCCACCGCTGGCGAAACCAAGACCAAACCAACTCAGCACTCGGTAAAAGAGCTGCGTTCGATCGGTCTGCAGCCGGACGTGCTGGTGTGCCGTTCCGATCACCCGATCGACATCTCGTCGCGTCGCAAGATTGCCCAGTTCACCAACGTTGAAGAGCGTGCGGTAATTGCGCTGGAAGACGCCGACACCATCTACAAGATCCCGGGCATCCTGCACTCGCAGGGTCTGGACGATTTCGTCGTTGAGCGTTTCGGTCTGCAATGCGGTAGCGCTGATCTGTCCGAGTGGGAAGCGGTGGTTGATGCCAAGCTGAACCCGGAACACGAAGTGACCATCGCCATGGTCGGCAAGTACATGGAGCTGCTGGACGCCTACAAATCGCTGATCGAAGCGATGAGTCATGCCGGCATCAGCAACCGCACCAAGGTCAACCTGCGCTACATCGACTCCGAAGACATCGAAAACCAGGGCACTGCGCTGCTCGAAGGTGTCGACGCGATCCTCGTACCGGGCGGCTTCGGTCTGCGTGGCGTGGAAGGCAAGATCACTGCCGTTCAGTACGCTCGCGAAAACAAGGTTCCATACCTGGGTATCTGCCTCGGTATGCAAGTGGCGGTCATCGAGTTCGCCCGTAACGTGATGGGCTGGAAAGACGCCAACTCCACCGAGTTCGATCGCGCCAGCGGTCATCCGGTTGTCGGTCTGATCACCGAGTGGGAAGACGCGACCGGTGCCGTTGAAGTGCGTACCGAATCGTCTGATCTGGGCGGCACCATGCGTCTCGGCGCTCAGGACTGCCTGCTCGAAGCCGGCTCCAAGGTGCACGACTGCTACGGCAAGGATGTGATCGTCGAGCGTCACCGTCACCGTTACGAAGTGAACAACAACCTGCTGCCACAACTGATCGAAGCCGGCCTGAAAATCTCCGGTCGCTCCGCTGACGCGGCGCTGGTTGAAGTGGTTGAAGCGGCCGATCACCCTTGGTTCGTCGCTTGCCAGTTCCACCCTGAGTTCACCTCGACACCACGCGATGGCCATCCGCTGTTCAGCGGTTTTGTCAAAGCAGCGTTGGCTCAACACCAGAAGAAGGCTTAATCCCGATGGCACAGAAGATCATCCGCGTCGGCGACATCGAAATTGCCAACGACAAACCCATGGTGCTGTTCGGCGGCATGAACGTGCTGGAAAGCCGTGACATGGCCATGCAGGTTTGCGAAGAGTACGTGAAAGTCACCGAGAAACTCGGTATCCCTTACGTGTTCAAGGCCAGTTTCGACAAGGCCAACCGTTCTTCTGTGACCTCCTATCGCGGTCCTGGCCTGGAAGAGGGCATGCGCATCTTCCAGGACATCAAACAAGCCTTTGGCGTACCGATCATCACCGACGTCCACGAGCCTGAACAGGCCGCGGTCGTCGCTGAGGTCTGCGACATCATCCAGCTACCGGCCTTCCTGTCGCGCCAGACCGATCTGGTCGTCGCGATGGCCAAGACCAATGCTGTGATCAACATCAAGAAAGCCCAGTTCCTCGCGCCTCAGGAAATGAAACACATCCTGAACAAGTGCGTGGAAGCGGGTAACGATCAATTGATCCTCTGCGAGCGTGGTTCGAGCTTCGGCTACAACAACCTCGTGGTCGACATGCTCGGCTTCGGCATCATGAAGCAGTTCGAGTACCCGGTATTCTTCGACGTGACCCACGCGCTGCAAATGCCGGGTGGTCGTGCCGACTCCGCAGGCGGTCGCCGTGCACAGGTTCTGGATCTGGCCAAGGCGGGCATGAGCCAGTCGCTGGCGGGTCTGTTCCTCGAAGCGCATCCGGATCCGGACAACGCCAAATGCGACGGCCCTTGCGCCTTGCGTCTGGACAAACTGGAGCCATTCCTGGCCCAGCTCAAAGCTTTGGACGAACTGGTGAAGAGTTTTCCGACGGTAGAAACCGCGTAAGCCTCAATTCTCCGGTAAAGTACCGCACGATTTGTCGCTCATGCCCTCGGGCATGAGCGTTATCGTCTGCAAGTCTGCCCGCTGCACACCCCTTGCCGACGGTAAAAAGATTTCCTCTAGCTGCGTCGTTTTCGTCAACTTTGGAGTGTTTACAACAATGGCAAAAATCGTCGACATCAAAGGTCGTGAAGTTCTCGACTCCCGTGGCAATCCCACCGTGGAAGCGGACGTGCTTCTCGACAACGGCATCATCGGCAGCGCTTGCGCGCCGTCCGGTGCATCCACTGGCTCGCGTGAAGCGCTCGAGCTGCGTGATGGCGACAAGAGCCGTTACCTGGGCAAGGGCGTGCTCAAAGCGGTAGCCAACATCAACGGTCCGATCCGCGATCTGCTGCTGGGCACCGACCCAAGCGACCAGAAAGCCCTGGATCACGCGATGATCAAGCTCGACGGTACCGAAAACAAGGCAACTCTGGGCGCCAACGCCATCCTCGCTGTGTCTCTGGCTGCGGCCAAGGCTGCTGCGCAGGACCAGGACCTGCCGCTGTACGCACACATCGCCAACCTCAACGGCACCCCGGGTGTTTACTCGATGCCGGTACCGATGATGAACATCATCAACGGTGGCGAGCACGCCGATAACAACGTCGACATCCAGGAATTCATGGTGCAGCCGGTTGGTGCCAAGTCGTTCTCGGAAGGTCTGCGCATGGGCACCGAGATTTTCCATCACTTGAAAGCTGTGCTGAAGGCTCGTGGCCTGAGCACTGCCGTTGGCGACGAAGGCGGTTTCGCACCGAACCTGGCGTCCAACGAAGACGCGCTGAAAGTGATCTCCGAAGCTGTGGCCAATGCCGGTTACACGCTGGGCACCGACGTGACCCTGGCCCTGGACTGCGCGGCCAGCGAATTCTACGAAGACGGCAAGTACAACCTGTCCGGCGAAGGCCAGGTGTTCACCGCTGAAGGTTTCGCTGACTACCTGAAAGGCCTGACTGAACGTTACCCGATCATCTCGATCGAAGACGGTCTGGACGAGTCTGACTGGGCTGGCTGGAAAATCCTCACCGACAAGATCGGCGAGAAGGTTCAATTGGTGGGCGACGACCTGTTCGTGACCAACACCAAGATCCTGAAAGAGGGCATCGATAAAAACATCGCCAACTCTATCCTGATCAAGTTCAACCAGATCGGCACCCTGACCGAAACCCTTGAAGCCATCCAGATGGCCAAGGCAGCCGGTTACACCGCAGTGATCTCGCACCGTTCCGGCGAAACCGAAGATTCGACCATTGCCGACCTGGCTGTGGGTACTTCGGCTGGCCAGATCAAGACCGGTTCGCTGTGCCGTTCCGACCGCGTTTCCAAGTACAACCAACTGCTGCGTATCGAAGAGCAGTTGAATGGCAAGGCCAAGTACAACGGTCGCAGCGAGTTTCGCGGCTAAGTACAAATCGATGGAAGGACACCGGATTGTGTCGAAAAAGTCGTGACAGCGATGGATTTGCCACTAATCTGATGCCTTAACAGCACAAGCCTGGGTCTTCCAGGCTTCGTGCTATCAGATGCTTCAAAGTTTTGGCGTGGCTGTCTTTTTTCACTGGATACCTGATATTCGATGCGCAGTCCTTACTGGTTGTTTCTCGTTTTGCTCTTGCTACTGGCCGGTCTGCAATACCGCCTGTGGGTGGGCAATGGCAGTCTGGCGCAAGTTGCCGAGCTGAATCAGCAGATTGCTGATCAACATGCCGAGAACGAAGGTTTGCTGGAGCGTAATCGCGTGATGGACGCTGAAGTCAGTGAGTTGAAAAAGGGCATGGAGACCGTTGAAGAGCGGGCTCGTCACGAACTGGGCATGGTCAAGGACGGCGAAACCCTTTACCAGTTGGCCCAATGATCAATTCCCTGCCGGCCTTCTGGGCCGTGATTCCTGCCGCGGGCGTCGGTGCCCGAATGGCCGCGGACCGTCCCAAGCAATATCTGCAATTGGGCGGGCGCACAATTCTCGAACACAGCCTCGGCTGTTTCCTCGATCACCCAAGCCTTAAAGGACTGGTGGTCAGTCTTGCGGTTGATGATCCTTACTGGCCGAACCTGGCGTGCGTCAGCGATCCGCGCATTCAGCGGGTTGAAGGCGGGGCCGAGCGTTCTGGTTCGGTGCTCAATGCCTTGCTGCACTTGCATGCGCAGGGTGCCGATGATGAAGATTGGGTGCTGGTGCACGATGCGGCACGACCGAATCTGAGTCGCGAAGATCTCGACAAGTTACTCGATGAACTGGCGGATGATCCGGTCGGCGGTTTGCTCGCCGTCCCTGCGCGCGACACGTTGAAGCGCGTCGACAAGCAAGGTCGGGTGCTGGAAACCGTCGATCGCAGCGTGATCTGGCAGGCGTATACGCCGCAGATGTTTCGCCTCGGCGCGTTGCATCGGGCGTTGGCGGACAGTCTGGTGGCGGATGCGCTGATTACTGATGAAGCTTCGGCGATGGAGTGGGCCGGTCTCAAGCCGCGACTGATTGAAGGGCGGGCGGATAACCTCAAGGTGACCCGGCCTGAAGATCTCGAATGGTTGCGTCAGCGTTGGGCGAATCGCCGCTAAAAGATCAAAAGATCGCAGCCTTCGGCAGCTCCTACATGGGTTCGCATGCCTTTGTAGGAGCTGCCGAAGGCTGCGATCTTTTGCTTTTCAACCTCGATATTCCGGCCGCTCAGCCAATCCCTCCTTCAAAAAATCCACCAACTTGCGCACCTTCGGCGACAAATGCCGCTGCTGCGGATACAGCGCCCACACCGCCGTGTTCGGTGGCTGGTGCGCCTCCAGCAAGGAAATCAACGCGCCACTGTGCAGATGCTCCAGCACGTAATAGTCCGGCAACTGACACAGCCCAACCCCCTGCAACGCCGCATCCAGCACTGCTTGCCCACTGTTGCAGCGCCAGTTGCCCTGCACCCGTTGGGAAAA
This sequence comes from Pseudomonas sp. IT-232MI5, assembly GCF_949767845.1. NCBI lineage: Bacteria > Pseudomonadati > Pseudomonadota > Gammaproteobacteria > Pseudomonadales > Pseudomonadaceae > Pseudomonas > Pseudomonas sp. IT-232MI5. The sequence continues at coordinate 137,683 of NZ_CATKQE010000055.1, read as the reverse complement.
CTCCCGGCCGTTTTGCTCAAGCTGCCAGATGTCCGAGCTGCCGATCAGGCAATTATGTCGGCTCAATTCCGACAGGCTGTGTGGGCGGCCGTACCGCTCAACGTAGGACGGTGAAGCGCAGAGAAACATTCGCCGTGGCGCCAGGCGTGTCGCGACCAGCCGCGAGTCCTGCAAGCGACCGAGACGAATCGCCAGGTCCAATCCTTCATGCACCAGGTCGAGTTGGCGATTGCTCAGTTCGATATCGATGCGCAGCTGCGGATAAAGCCCCATGAACCGCGTTACCAGCGGCACGATAAAGCGTTCGCCGTAAGCCACGGCACAGGTCATGCGCAGCATGCCTTTCGGCTCACTGGTCAGGTCGCCCACCGCACGCAGGGCTTCTTCGCGACCATCCTGCAAGCGTTGGCAATGTTGCAGAAAGGTCTGCCCGGCCTCGGTCAGTGTCACGCGCCGGGTACTGCGATAGAGCAGACGCGTCTGCAAACGCTCTTCGAGTCGGACGATTTGGCGACTGATGTGCGAGGACGAAACCCCAAGACGTTCGGCAGCGGCGGTGAACTGGCTGCATTCGGCGACGGCGACGAACTCGTCGATGCCTTCCCAGCGGTTTTCGGACATGGGGATTATCCCTGTATGGCAATAATGTTTTGCTTTTGTCCGGATTATTCATCGTAAAGCCATGTATTACACTCCTTGTCTGGTTTTTTATTCATTGGATTCACTGGAGAGTCAGCATGATCAAGTCGCGCGCCGCCGTTGCCTTCGAGGCCAAGAAGCCGCTGGAAATCGTAGAAGTCGATGTCGCCATGCCCAAGGCCGGCGAAGTGTTGCTGCGCGTGGTGGCTTCCGGGGTTTGCCACACTGACGCCTACACCCTGTCCGGTGCTGATCCGGAAGGCATCTTTCCGTCGATCCTTGGCCACGAAGGTGGCGCGATCGTTGAAGCCATCGGCGAGGGCGTAACCTCGGTTGCGGTGGGCGATCACGTGATTCCGCTGTACACCCCGGAATGCGGCCAGTGCAAATTCTGTAAGTCGGGCAAGACCAACCTGTGTCAGGCAATTCGCGCCACTCAGGGTAAAGGTTTGATGCCGGACGGCACTTCGCGCTTTTCCTACAAGGGCGAAACGATTTTCCACTACATGGGCACTTCGACGTTCTCGGAATACACCGTGTTACCGGAAATATCCGTGGCCAAGATCTCCAAGGACGCGCCACTGGAAAAGGTTTGCCTGCTGGGCTGCGGCGTCACCACCGGTATCGGCGCAGTGCTCAACACCGCCAAGGTCAAACCGGGTGACACCGTGGCCATCTTCGGTCTCGGCGGCATCGGTCTGTCAGCGGTGATCGGCGCGGTGAAAGCCAAGGCTGCGCGCATCATTGCCATCGACATCAATCCGGCCAAGTTCGAAATCGCCAAGCAACTCGGTGCAACCGACTGCGTAAACCCGAAAGACTTCGATCGTCCGATCCAGGAAGTGATCGTCGACATGACCGATGGCGGCGTCGACTTCTCCTTCGAATGCATCGGCAACGTGCAACTGATGCGCGCCGCCCTTGAGTGCTGCCACAAAGGTTGGGGTGAGTCGGTGATCATCGGTGTGGCCGGTGCCGGCCAGGAAATCGCGACCCGTCCGTTCCAGTTGGTGACCGGTCGCGTCTGGCGCGGTTCGGCGTTCGGCGGCGTGCGCGGTCGTACCGAGTTGCCAAGCTACGTCGACATGGCCCAGAGCGGCGAAATCCCGCTGGATACGTTCATCACCCACACCATGGGCCTGGAAGACATCAACAAAGCGTTCGATCTGATGCACGAAGGCAAGAGCATTCGTACCGTCATTCATTTCTGATCAATCGTGGCGACATGGCTACAAGTCTTGAAGGCTTGTGGTCGTGATCACGTAGGAGTCTTCATATGAATCTGGAAAACATCTCCTGTCAGAAGAGTTTCGGCGGTTGGCACAAGCGCTATCGCCATCGCTCTGACGTGCTCGGTTGCGACATGGTGTTCGCCGTCTACCTGCCACCGCAGGCTGAGCAGGGCGGCAAGCTGCCAGTGCTGTATTGGTTGTCAGGCCTGACCTGCACCGATGAGAACTTCATGCAGAAGGCCGGCGCGATGCGCATGGCTGCCGAACTGGGTTTGATCATTGTTGCGCCGGACACCAGCCCGCGCGGCCCCGATGTCCCGGGTGATCCGGACAACGCTTGGGATTTCGGCCTTGGCGCCGGGTTCTATCTGAATGCCACCCAGGAACCTTGGTCGCGCCACTATCGGATGCATGACTATGTCGTGCAGGAATTGCCTTCACTGGTTGAAGCGCATTTCCCCGCTTCGGACAAACGCAGCATCAGCGGCCACTCCATGGGCGGTCACGGTGCGTTGGTCTGCGCATTGCGAAACCCGGGTCGCTATCAATCGGTGTCGGCGTTCTCGCCGATCAACAACCCGATGGATTGCCCATGGGGGCAAAAGGCGTTCTCCCGTTACCTGGGCGAAGATCGTTCGAAGTGGAAAGAGTGGGATGCCTGTGCGCTGATCGCCGAGGCCCACGAAAAACTGCCGCTGCTGGTCGATCAGGGTGATCGCGACGACTTCCTCGCCACTCAGCTCAAACCCGAAGCCTTGCAACAAGCAGCAAAACAAGCGGGCCATCCGCTGACATTGCGCCTGCAACCGGGCTACGACCACAGCTATTTCTTCATCTCAAGCTTTATAGACGACCACTTGCAGCATCACGCACGCGCCCTGCGCGGTTAATGCAGGTAGAATCACGCCCTGACAAAAATCGGGGCGTTTTTTTTATGCGTATTGGCCACGGCTATGATGTGCACCGTTTCGCTGAAGGCGATTTCATTACTCTGGGCGGCGTGCGTATCGCACACAGCTTCGGGCTGCTCGCTCATTCCGACGGTGACGTTTTGCTGCACGCCTTGAGCGATGCCTTGCTCGGCGCTGCGGCGCTGGGTGATATCGGCAAACACTTCCCGGACACCGACCCGCAATTCAAGGGCGCCGACAGCCGTGCGCTGCTGCGTCATGTGGTCGCGCTGATCCATGCCAAGGGCTGGAAAGTCGGCAACGTCGACAACACCATCGTTGCCCAGGCGCCGAAAATGGCCCCGCATATCGAATCGATGCGCGCGCTGATCGCGGCGGATCTTCAAGTTGAGTTGGATCAAGTGAACGTGAAAGCTACCACCACCGAAAAGCTTGGCTTTGTCGGTCGCGAAGAAGGCATCGCCGTGCACTCCGTTGCCTTGTTGCTGCGCGCATGAATGAACTGCAATTGCTCGGCCCGCGTGCCTATGGCGAAGCTCTCGGCAGCGCGATACTAAAAGCCATCGCCGAAGATTTTCAGGTCGATGAAGTGCTCGACATCCCGTTCAGCGGCGACGGCGAGCACTTGTGGATCTGGGTCGAAAAACGCGGCCTCAACACTGAAGAAGCCGCACGGCGTATTGCCAAGGCTGCCGGCGTGCCGTTGCGCACCGTCAGCTATGCCGGGCTGAAGGATCGTCAGGCGCTGACCCGTCAGTGGTTCAGCGTGCAACTGCCGGGCAAGGCCGATCCGGATCTGTCAGCGGCGGAAAACGACACGCTGAAGATCCTCAAGACCACCCGGCACAAGCGCAAGCTGCAACGCGGTGCGCATTCGGCCAACGGTTTCACCTTGCGCCTGACTCAGTTCACTGGCGACAAAGACGCGATTGAACAGCGTCTGCAACTGATCGCCAAACAGGGCATTCCCAATTATTTCGGCGCCCAGCGTTTCGGCCATGACGGCGGCAACGTCGTTGATGCGCGTGCGTGGGCGGCGCGCAAGGCTTTGCCGGAGCAGCGCAATGTGCGCTCGCGCCTGCTCTCGACCGCGCGCAGTTTTCTGTTCAACAAAGTGCTGGCGGCGCGTGTTGCCGATGGTACTTGGCAAAAAGCTCAGGTCGGCGATCTGCTGGCGTTCACCGACAGCCGCAGTTTTTTCCCGGCCGGAGAAGCTGAATGCAGCGACCCGCGTCTGGCGATTCTCGATCTGCATCCGACCGGTCCACAGTGGGGCGAAGGTGACTCGCCGACCGCAGGCGTTGTCCATGAACTGGAGCAGGGGATCGCCGCCGATGAAGCAGAGCTGCGCGATTGGTTGGTTCATGCCGGCATGAGCCACGAACGTCGCATCCTGCGGCTGCCCATTGGCGGGTTGACGTGGCATTATCCCCAGCCTGACATTCTGCAACTGGAATTCGTCCTCCCGGCCGGATGCTTCGCCACCGTATTGGTGCGCGAACTCGTTGATCTGGTGCCGGTGGGGCAGACGGACAGCCCATGCGTATTCTGATTTCTAACGACGATGGGGTAACCGCACCCGGTCTTGCCGCGCTCTATGCTGCGCTGGCGGATTACACCGAGTGCGTGGTTATCGCCCCGGAGCAGGACAAAAGCGGCGCCAGCAGTTCGCTGACGCTCGACCGTCCGCTGCACCCGCAATACCTTGCCAACGGCTTTATCAGCCTCAACGGCACACCGACCGACTGCGTGCACCTGGGCCTGAACGGCCTGCTGGAACGCGAGGCGGACATGGTGGTTTCCGGCATCAACCTCGGCGCCAACCTTGGCGATGACGTGCTGTATTCCGGGACAGTGGCGGCCGCTCTTGAGGGACGTTTCCTCGAGCGTCCGTCGTTTGCTTTTTCGCTGGTCTCACGGCAGGTGGATAATCTGCCGACGGCGGCGTACTTTGCGCGCAAACTGGTTGAAGCCCATGCCGGGCTCGACCTGCCGCCGCGCACGGTGCTCAACGTGAATATTCCCAACCTGCCCATCGATCACATTCGTGGCATCCAGCTGACCCGACTCGGCCATCGCGCCCGCGCGGCCGCGCCGATGAAAGTGGTCGATCCGCGTGGCAAGGCAGGTTACTGGATCGCTGCCGCCGGCGATGCCGAGGATGGCGGCCCCGGCACCGACTTTCATGCGGTGATGCAAGGTTATGTCTCCATCACGCCGTTGCAGCTTGATCGCACCTTCAATGATGCCTTCAGAAGTCTCGATGGCTGGCTGGAGGGACTGCGCTGATGGCCCGTGAACACGAAGACAGGCTGCGCAGCGGCATCGGTATGACCTCGCAGCGTACCCGTGAACGTCTGATCCAGCGCCTGTACGAAGAGGGCGTGTCTAACGCCAAGGTGCTGGAAGTGATTCGGCGTACGCCGCGTCATCTGTTCGTCGATGAAGCGCTGGCACATCGCGCTTACGAGGACACGGCGCTGCCGATCGGCAATAACCAGACCATTTCCCAGCCTTATATGGTGGCGCGCATGAGCGAGCTGCTGTTGGAGGCGGGACCGCTGGATAAAGTGCTGGAGATCGGCACTGGTTCCGGTTACCAGACCGCTGTGTTGTCGCAACTGGTCGAGCGAGTGTTCTCGGTCGAGCGCATCAAGGTCCTGCAGGACCGGGCCAAGGAACGTCTGGTTGAACTGAACCTGCGCAACGTGGTGTTCCGCTGGGGCGATGGCTGGGAAGGCTGGCCGGCGCTGGCACCGTATAACGGCATTATCGTCACGGCCGTGGCCACCGATGTACCGCAAGCCTTGCTCGATCAACTGGCTCCGGGCGGGCGCATGGTGATCCCGGTGGGCTCGGGAGAAGTGCAGCAATTGTTGCTGATCGTGCGTGAGGAAAACGGCTTTTCCCGGCATGTTCTGGGGGCTGTTCGTTTCGTGCCGTTGCTCAATGGGCCGCTGGCCTGAGCATTTGTTTACGCACGCTGAATTCCTTTCGTTCGCCTGTGTCTTACTCCGGCAGCGATGGTTTAAACGCAGCAGATTGTCAGCTTGCAAACGTGTGCGCGAAGCGATTTCGCTTCATTAAAGGTAAAGCCGATCCGGCCCGTTATACTTGCGACACCTCATGCCGACATCCGGCATTTCACATTTTTCAGCCACCACAAAGGGAGCGGCGGGTGAGTCTCACAGTCATTGCGCAGCGTATGGGTAACACGAGCTTTCAGCGCCTGGTGACTGGCCTTGTCTTGAGCACCTTGCTGGTCGGTTGCTCCAGCACCAAATCGAGCAATGTGCGGGTGGTCGATCGCAATAATGCGGTGGCCCAGCGTCCTACCGTGACGACCGGACAGTATGTAGTCCGTCCCGGCGATACGATGTTTTCGATCGCGTTTCGCTACGGCTGGGACTACAAAGCCCTCGCGGCCCGGAACAATATTCCTACGCCGTACACGATCCATCCGGGTCAGACGATTCGCTTCGATGGCCGCACCGGTTCAACGCCGACGGCGGTGGTCGGCAACAGCAGTTCTTCGCCTTCTTCTTCGAGTAAAACCACGGTAATCCGGCGCCAGGCAAATGGCACGACGACCACCACAACCACCGGTTCTACTGGCGGTTCTGCGGGTGTTGCACCGTCCGTCGCCAACAAGCAAGCGCCCGCGCCACTGCCTCCGGCAGGCCCGGCCCCGACCGGCTGGGGATGGCCATCTAATGGCATTCTGATTGGAAAATTCTCTTCAAACGGTAGTTTGAATAAAGGAATTGATATCGCCGGAGATTTGGGACAGCCTGTTTTAGCTGCGTCTGATGGGACGGTGGTATACGCCGGGAGTGGCTTAAGGGGCTACGGCGAATTAGTCATCATCAAACACAGCGAAACCTACGTCAGTGCCTACGGACATAACCGTAGGCTGTTGGTTCGGGAGGGACAGCAGGTCAAGGTCGGACAGACAATTGCCGAAATGGGGTCAACGGGTACAGACCGGGTGAAACTGCATTTTGAGATTCGCCGCCAAGGTAAACCTGTGGATCCGCTGCAGTTCCTGCCAAGACGTTGATTTGTAAGCCAGCCTGTTCCGTCACGTAGAGGGGACAGGCTCCAGCGCTGCCAAGGATAAAGGCGTCGCTTGAGCTTGGGGTCGAACTCACCAAAGGACTATAACAATGGCTCTCAGTAAAGAAGTGCCGGAGTTTGACATCGACGATGAGGTTCTCCTTATGGAGACCGGCATCGATTCGGATTCGATGTCGAATGATGAAGGGGCTGCTCCACCTTCCGTTCGTTCCAAATCCAAACACTCCGCTTCACTTAAACAACATAAGTACATCGACTACACGCGTGCACTTGATGCCACGCAGTTGTATCTCAACGAAATCGGCTTTTCCCCATTGCTCTCCCCGGAGGAAGAAGTTCATTTTGCGCGCTTGTCGCAAAGTGGCGATCCGGCCGGGCGCAAGCGCATGATTGAAAGTAACCTGCGGCTGGTGGTCAAAATCGCCCGGCGTTACGTCAATCGAGGGCTGTCGCTGCTGGATCTGATCGAAGAGGGCAACCTCGGGCTGATCCGGGCGGTGGAAAAGTTCGATCCCGAGCGCGGCTTCCGCTTCTCGACCTATGCAACCTGGTGGATTCGTCAGACCATCGAGCGCGCGATCATGAATCAGACCCGGACCATCCGGTTGCCGATCCATGTGGTCAAGGAGCTCAACGTGTACCTGCGGGCTGCACGGGAGCTGACGCAAAAGCTCGACCACGAACCTTCACCCGAAGAAATCGCCAACCTGCTGGAAAAACCGGTGGGCGAGGTCAAGCGCATGCTGGGCCTGAACGAGCGGGTTTCTTCGGTCGACGTCTCGCTGGGTCCGGATTCGGATAAAACCCTGCTGGACACCCTTACCGATGATCGTCCGACCGATCCGTGCGAACTGTTGCAGGATGACGACCTGTCACAGAGCATCGATCAATGGCTGTCGGAGCTGACCGACAAGCAGCGCGAGGTGGTTGTGCGTCGCTTCGGCCTGCGCGGTCACGAGAGCAGCACGCTGGAAGACGTAGGCCTGGAGATCGGCCTGACCCGGGAACGGGTGCGGCAGATTCAGGTCGAAGGCCTCAAGCGCCTTCGTGAAATTCTTGAGAAGAATGGCCTGTCGAGCGAGTCGCTGTTCCAGTAAGCGCCTCTCACGTCCGCCCGCAGAAAGCCCCGACTGGTTCGGGGCTTTTTGTTGGCCTGGATTTGGTGGCTGTCCCTTGCAACGCTGTTGATTGCCGGACGTACGGTTGGCAATTCCATCGTTTGTAGTCTCGCGGTGTAAGCCTTGGCTTACTCTTTCGTAGGTGTTCACTATTTTTTTAGGACGGCAGACGTCGATTATCCTCGGCGTGGTTATTTAACTTATTGATTTATATATTTATTTTTTAATGTGAAGTGCTTATTACAGCGCTTCTACGGTCTCAGGGCCGATTGCTCTCGCCGGGGAATTCTCTAGTATCTGGGTTGTGTCGACGGACAGACACGCCCTTCAAGGATGAGGGGAACGGACATCGCAGGACGCGATTCATCAGGACGATGAAAAGGAATACAGGGAATAGGGAAAAAATGTGGGCGGGTCATACCGCCCCTTTTTTTGCCCGCAGAAAAGCAGAACACAGAAAAGCAAAAAGGCCCGCGAGGGGCCTTTTCATTCGAGCGCGGGGCAGATCAGCGTTCGAGGTCTTTGATCTTGCCTTTGACGCCGTCCCACTCTTCGGCATCCGGCAGCGATTCTTTCTTCTCGGTGATGTTCGGCCAGATTTCAGCCAGCTCAACGTTGAGTTGAATGAACTCCTGCATCTCTTCCGGAACTTCGTCCTCGGAGAAGATGGCTACGGCCGGGCATTCCGGTTCGCACAGGGCGCAGTCGATGCACTCATCCGGGTGAATCACCAGGAAGTTTGGGCCTTCGTAAAAGCAGTCCACCGGACAGACTTCTACGCAGTCGGTGTACTTGCACTTGATGCAGTTGTCGGTGACGACGAAGGTCATTTCTAATTTTCTCCTCAGGCGGCGGCAGCGTTGCCCCTTCACGGTTGGGGTCGCCAGGTTCGGGAGCGATACCTGCTGGCCAGGCTATTAGCCAGCAGCATCCCAAACCGCGCGAGATTCTAACAGCTTGAAGCCGTTTGCGTTATATCCGCTTCTTCAGTGCTTATATCCGGTTCTTCAATGCATAGAGCATTTCGAGCGCACGACGCGGGGTCAGGTCATCCAGATCCAGTTTAGCCAGCTCATCGAGTACCGGATGCGGCAGGCTGGCGAACATGTCGCTTTGCTGTGGCGTCGCCGGTTTGCCCTTGGCCGCAGGTTTCGGCGCTTCATGCGGCAACGCGGTTTCTTCCAGTCGGCTCAAGTGCTCGCGGGCACGCACGATCACTTCACTCGGCACGCCGGCCAACTGCGCCACTGCCAAGCCATAACTCTGGCTGGCAGGGCCGGGCAGCACGTGGTGCAGGAACACGATGCGTTCGTTGTGCTCGGTGGCGTTGAGGTGGACGTTGGCCACCAATGGCTCGGCTTCCGGCAACACGGTCAGTTCGAAGTAGTGTGTAGCGAACAGTGTGTAGGCGCGCAAATGAGCCAGGCGCTCCGCCGCAGCCCACGCCAGCGACAGACCGTCGAAGGTGCTGGTGCCGCGACCGACTTCGTCCATCAGTACCAGGCTGCGCTCGGTGGCGTTGTGCAGGATGTTGGCGGTCTCGCTCATTTCAACCATGAAGGTCGAACGGCCGCCCGCGAGGTCATCGCTGGAACCGATGCGGGTGAAAATGCGATCGACCAGCGACAGTTCGCAACTGGCGGCCGGCACGAAGCTGCCGATATGCGCCAGCAGCACGATCAGTGCGGTTTGGCGCATGTAGGTGGATTTACCGCCCATGTTCGGGCCGGTGATCACCAGCATGCGCGTGTTGTCATCCAGACTGAGGTCGTTGGCCACGAACGGCGTGGTCAGCACCTGCTCGACCACCGGGTGACGACCCTGGGAGATGCGCATGCACGGCTCGCTGACGAAACGTGGGCAGTTCAGATCGAGGTTCAGCGCGCGCTCGGCGAGGTTGCTCAACACGTCGAGTTCGGCCAGTGCGCCAGCGGTGTCCTGCAACGGTGGCAATTGGCTGATCAAGTCTTCCAGCAGCGCTTCGTAAAGCATCTTCTCGCGTGCGAGGGCGCGGCTCTTGGCCGACAGCGCCTTGTCTTCGAATTCTTTCAGTTCCGGCGTGATAAAGCGTTCGGCGCCTTTCAGCGTCTGCCGACGAATGTAATCCGCTGGCGCCGATTCGGCCTGCTTGCTCGGCAGTTCGATGAAGTAGCCGTGAATGCGGTTATAGCCAACTTTCAGGTGGCTCAGGCCTGTGCGGGCTTTCTCGCGGGCTTCCAGATCGATGAGGAACTGACCGGCGTTTTCGCTCAGCGATTGCAACTCGTCGAGTTCACTGTCGTAACCGGTTTTCAGCACGCCGCCGTCACGGATGACCGCAGGCGGGTTGTCGATAATGGCTTTTTCCAGCAGCGCCGCCAGTTCCGGGTAAGTGCTGGTGGTGGTCGCCAGACCTTGCAGGTGCGGCGCTTCCAGGTCGGTCATGGCCACTTGCAGTTCAGGCAGTGCGCCAAGGGCGTCGCGCAGCCGTGCGAGATCACGAGGACGCGCGTTGCGCAGGCCGATCCGCGCGAGAATCCGTTCGATGTCGCCGATTTCCTTGAGCTGCGGTTGCAGTTTTTCGAAGCGGTAGCGATCGAGCAGGCAAGTGATCGAGGTCTGACGCGCCAGCAGCACGGTCAGATCGCGCAGCGGACGATTCAGCCAACGGGTCAGCAAGCGGCTGCCCATGGCGGTCTGGCAGCGATCGACCACCGATTGCAAGGTATTGTCGCGGCCACCGGCCAGGTTGGTGTCGAGTTCAAGATTGCGGCGGCTTGCACCGTCCAACACCACGGTGTCGTCGAGACGCTCGTGGCGCAGGCTGCGCAGGTGGGGCAGGGCGGTGCGCTGGGTTTCCTTGGCATACGCCAACAGGCAACCGGCAGCGCCGATGGCCAGGGTCAGGTTCTCGCAACCAAAGCCCTTCAGGTCTTGGGTGGAGAATTGCTGGCAAAGGCTTTTCAGCGCTGAGTCGCGCTCGAAATCCCACGGTGCACGCCGACTGACGCCACGGCGTTTTTCCGCTGGCAGGTCCCTTGGCCAGTCGTCCGGGATCAGCAATTCCACCGGGTTGATCCGCTCCAGTTCCGCCAGCAGATTTTCCCAGCCTTTGATTTCCGACACGCTGAAGCTGCCGCTGGTGATGTCCAGCACGGCCAGACCGAACAGACGCTCATCACCCAACAGCGCAGCGATCAGGTTGTCGCGGCGCTCGTCGAGCAGCGCCTCATCACTGACCGTACCCGGCGTGAGGATTCGTACGACCTGACGTTCAACCGGGCCTTTGCTGGTCGCTGGATCGCCGACCTGCTCGCAGATCACCACCGATTCGCCGAGCTTGACCAGTTTCGCCAGATAGCCTTCCGCCGCGTGGTAGGGAATCCCGCACATCGGAATCGCCTGTCCCGCCGACTGCCCGCGCGCGGTCAGGGTGATGTCGAGCAACTTGGCAGCCTTCTTTGCGTCTTCGTAGAAGATCTCGTAGAAGTCGCCCATGCGGTAGAACATCAGCTGATCCGGGTGCTGATTCTTCAGGCGCCAGTACTGCTGCATCATCGGAGTGTGGGAGGACAGGTCGGAGACGGCTTTATTCATCGGATTGTCAGGCAACTCGTTAAAAGATGTAGGGCAAAAGCGGGGGCATCGGCCAGGCTTTCGCGCGATGGGCGCAAGGTTACCATGGGCAGTCTGCCGGACGCAGGCATCGCAGCCGGGTGACGGTTTTCTTCACCGAAAGGTGTATTTATGCACGATTTATGCAAATCAGCATTTGTCTTCATTAAAAACTTCAAGCACTATGCGCGTTATGCAAAAACGCAACGTAGCCTCCGTCTTAAGAGCACTGCTCGACCAGCACGGGATCTCCCCCACGGAGCTCCACCGTCGCACCGGCGTGCCTCAATCCACTCTCTCGCGGATTCTCAGCGGGAAGATCGTCGATCCCTCGGATAAACATATCTCGAAGATCGCCGAGTACTTCGCCGTGAGCACCGATCAGTTGCGCGGGCGCGCGGATGTCACGCCGTCGGCCGGTGCCGCGCGTGATGATGTACACGCGGAACTCAAGGACATAATGCTGTGGGACGACGATACGCCGGTCGATGATGACGAAGTATCGGTGCCGTTCCTTCGCGAGGTTGAATTGGCTGCTGGATCAGGAAGATTCGTCATCGAAGAAAGCGAGCGCTCTAGCCTGCGCTTCGGCAAGCGCAGCCTGCGCCATAACGGGGTGCAGTTCGACCAGGCCAAATGCGTGACAGTGCGTGGCAACAGCATGTTGCCGGTCTTGCGTGATGGTGCCACCGTCGGCGTCAATGCGGGCAAGTGCGGCATCGGCGACATCATCGATGGCGACCTGTACGCGATCAATCACAACGGCCAATTGCGCGTGAAGCAGCTTTATCGCTTGCCTACCGGCATTCGTCTGCGCAGCTTCAATCGCGATGAGCATCCAGACGAAGACTACAGCTTCCAGGAAATCCAGGAAGAGCAGATCGTCATCCTCGGTCACGTCTTCTGGTGGGGCATGTACGCCCGCTAACCAGACCTCTTCCAGATAAACCCGCCTTCGTTGGCGGGTTTTTTTTCGCCTGAATAAAACCACCAAACCCTTTCGCTGCGGGGCTTTCATGCGTTTGCGCATTTCTAATGCATAAATAAATGCATTTGCGCATTGACTGGATATGCATACATGCATATTCTTGCCACCAAGCCGCTCGACAAAGCGGCTGGCAAGAAAGCTCTTTAGTTCCACAAGAACAGGCAGCGATGAACCGGCCTCAACGGTTCAGAGGGTTGGCAACTGACCCGGGTGTGCAGCGTAAAGCACCAGAAGCAGTTATCCGGCGGGCAGGGACCGCGGTCGGAAAAACAATTTGAATGGACTCGTACCGCGCCAGTAGCGCCGAACAGTCAGCTTCCTTCTCGAACACAGGATTTGAAGGAAGGCGAAGGAGTGCATTACTGAAAAGCCCGGGGTGCAAGCGCCGGGCTTTTTGGAATGCCTGCCTGATCAAACACGACATGCATTGAAAAACACACATCGAGGAATACACATGAATCTTTATGCACTGGTCGAATACAACAGAGTGGTCCAACTGAAAGAGAGCGAAATCGCTCCTGAAGCACCGGCTTCGCCAGCCTCCGTCTGGGTTGATGTCACCGGCTCGGATGTTCGAGTGGGGTGGGGAGCCACATTCAACGGAATCTGGACCTTTTCTCCACCGACCGAGGAAGACCTGCGAAATGAAGCCGAACAGCAGAAATGGCAATTGCTGAATGCTGCCGCCAACTGGCTGTTGATGAACTCGTTGCAGTTCAAGGTTGACCTGGCCATGGCCACGGCAGAAGAGCAGGCCCGGCTGCTGGCTCACAAACAGTACTGCATCGCTCTCAGCGACATCGATAAACAGTCGGGGTATCCGGCAAACATCATGTGGCCGGTCGCTCCTTACTGACGCATCAAGTCTGCTGTGAAAGCAGACCCATCGTGCCTGGTTCCTTGAGCCAGAAGACCACAACCAATTCCGAAATTTATCAGGGATGAAAAACAAACCATGTTGAACAATAAAATCGCTGCGCTTTTCACGACTTTTGTACTGCTCGGCACAGGTACCCACGCACTGGCTGCCAATCTGTTGGTGAACGGCAGTTTCGAGCAATCAACCTGCGGCGCAGGCTGCATTTTGGACACTCCCGCAAAAGCCAACGCCATCACAGGCTGGACGACATTTCTGTCTGGTGCCGAATATTTCAATATGCCTAATGCGATTGGCGGCTCTGTTGCAGCAGATGGCGTGATGATCGTTGACTTGGCCAACTACGTGTACGGCAACGGCGGTGGAATACAGCAGAACTTTGCAACGACCGTGGGCGCCAAATACCGAGTGACCTTCAGTGCGGGCAATTCGCGTTTTGCCAGCCGCTCGGGCGACGGTGTCATCCAGATGAAAGTGGCAGGACAAACCGCAACCTTCAACACGCCGACCGCCAAAGGCGTTGCAGTTGAATGGGCCACTCTGACCTACGATTTCACCGCAACCACGCCGCAGACAACGCTGGCGTTTTCCAACGAGCAGAACCCGTACGCCAACTTTGCCTTTATCGATGACGTCATTGTCGAGCGTTTGTAACGCCTGTAGACGGGGAGCGCTGGTTTTACTCAAACGTGAGAGATGACCTCAACGCATCGGGTCTGCTCACAATTTCTTGTTTCCTCAACGCTACCCCGGAGGCGTGACATGACAAACGAGCAACAAGCCCTGGCCGACATGCCGATCTGGCTGGTCATCCTCCTTGCCGTAGTGGGCGGGGTGTCCGGCGAAATGTGGCGCGCCGACAAGGAGGGCGCTCGCGGCTGGTCATTGCTGCGGCGCCTGGCCCTGCGCTCGGGCGCCTGCATGATCTGCGGCGTGTCGGCGATCATGCTGCTGTATGCCGCCGGCATGTCGATCTGGGCCGCCGGCGCCTTCGGTTGCCTGACCGCAATGGCCGGCGCCGACGTGGCAATCGGGTTGTACGAACGCTGGGCTGCCAAGCGCATCGGCGTCTGCGAAGTACCGCCTCGCGACCAACCTTGAACTTGGTATTTCTCCGTGCCGCCATTTTGGCGGCAGGGCTGCGCGTGGACGATTGAAAAGGAGGTCATGTATGCCCACACCGATCCAGCAGCCGTCGCAACTGTTCACAGCCATCGCGACGACACTGCGCAACACTACCGGACTCAACCTCAGCGTCGGCAATAATGATGATTTCACTGCACCGGGCGATCAGGCCTGGGTGCTGATCGACTTCGACCGCAATGGACCGGGAGTGCGTGCCGCTGACGGGCGAATTGCTCATGTCATGACGGTCTCCCTGCAAGTCATCCCGGCCCTTGCCGCCAGCGCATTTGCAGCGTGCGATCTGATCGCGGTGCTGAAAAACCTGATTACTGACAACCGCTGGAACCTGCCCGGCGATCAATGCGATCTGCCGATGAATATTGATGGCTTGCCGTCATTGCTCATCCGCGGCGATCAGCAATACAAAGCCTGGACCCTGACGTTCAACCAGACCCTCTACCTCGGCCCGACCTTGCTGGACGATCCACTGGGTACGCCGAAATTCGCTCGCACCTGGGAGGTCAGCAATATCGACGACCCGGACCAATACACCGCGCTGGAGGCCTGACCGATGTTCGACGCATTACTGCGCATGCAACTCGGCCCGATCATCGAGCGCCTGGCCGAAATGGAAGCGGAAATCGACGACCTGCACCGCCGTGCCGAGAGCTTCTGCCGTATCGGCATTTGCCAGACCGTCGACGCCGCGAGCAACACCTGTCAGGTCAGTCACGGTGGCTTGCTCACGCCAGCCATCAAGTTCTTCAATCCCAGCGCTGGCGCGCAGAGTGAGTCGCGGATTCCGACGGTGGGCGAGCAGTGTCTGCTGTTCAACTACGGCAGCGGCGAAAGCGGTGCACAGAGCGTGGCGTTGTTCGGTTTGAACAGTGACCGTTTTCCGCCAGCCTCTACGATCCCGACGCTGACCCGTCGCGTGCATCAGGACGGTAGCGAAAGCGGCTACGACGATGCTTCACACACCCTGCACTGGCAAAACGGCCCGGCAGCTTTCAACGGTTCTCGTGAATCGCTGGAGCTGAGCATCGGCCCGGCACGACTGGCAATGACACCGCAACTGATCACCCTGCAACTGGGTGCAGTCGGCCTGACCATTGACGCTTCGGGCGTGCACTTCAGCGGCCCATTGGTCGATCACCAGGGCCGTGTCATCAGCCCCTGAATCAAGAGCCTTCCATGATCGGAATCGATAGAGACAGCGGGGCCACGGTCGACGACTGGCTGCAATTTGTGCAGCGCGCGACCCGGGCCCTGACTACGCCGCTGGGTACCCGGCAAAAAAGGCCCTTGTACGGATCGCTGATCCCCTCGTTGTTGGGGCAGAACCTCGGCGACGACGTCCTGCTTCTGGCCCAGAGCCACGCGGCGCAAGCGTTCTACAACACGCAGAACGGGATCAGCGATTTTCAGCCGCAAGTGATCGTCGCCAGCCGTCAGGGCGCCGGTCTGCTGCTGCGTTTCGCCGGCACCTGGAAAAACCGTCAACAAACCTTCGAGGTCGTGACATGAGCATGTTGATCCCCGGCCAGAACCAATTGGCCGAACCCGCGCTGATCACCGTTGAAGCCTTCGAAGAATTGCTCGCTGAGTTCAAGACTTTCGTCGTCGAATATGTCGGGGCGCGTTCGCCGGACAGTGCTGCGAAACTCAAGACCAGCCTGGAAAACGAAAGTGAACTGCTGACCCTGGCGCTGGAAGCTTTCTGCGTGCGGCTGCAAACCCATGAGCGCAAATACAACGCTCGCATCAAACAGATGCTGGCGTGGTGGGCGACGGGCAGCAACCTCGATGCACGGCTGGCGGACATGGGCCTTGAGCGGCAGTTGCTTGATCCAGGTGATCCGGCAGCATTTCCACCGGTGCCGGCGATTTATGAAAGCGACGACGATGCTCGCTTGCGTTATTACCTGGCACCGCATGCACCGGCAGCGGGCTCACGGATGCAATATCGCCGCGAAGTCTTCACCCTCGGCGAGCGGCCAACGGTGAAGGTCGCATCCACCGATGCCGGTGTGGTGAGTGTCACTTACTCCTTCAACCCCGATGGTCTCGCCGCGCAGGTCAAGGATGGCAACGGTCGACGCACCGCGCCCGGTGAAGTGCAGGTCACGGTGCTGTCGCGAGAGGGTGATGGGACGCCATCTGAAGGATTGCTTGAAGGCGTGCGTGAACACTTCGCCCGGCCGGATGTGCGACCGGAAACCGACCTCGTCACCGTCAAGGCTGCCGACATTCAGCGCTACAAGATTCGCGTCGTCGCCAAGATCAATTCCGGCCCCGATTCGGGCCTGACCAAAGTCGCCGCGCAACAGCAACTACAGGCCTACGCCGACAGTTGCCATCGCCTCGAAGGCCGGGTCGATCCGAGCTGGATCGACTACACGCTGCACAGCGCCGGTGCCGTGCAACTGCAGATTCTTGAACCGCTGGCGCCGATCGTGACCACGGCGTTTCAAGCGCCGTATTGCACTGCGGTCGAAGTCGAGGTGCTGACGCTATGAGTGAAAAAACTCAGCGCCCAACACTGCTGCCGGCCAACAGTTCGGCACTTGAACGAGGTCTGGATCTGGGTTTTGGCGCCTTGCTTGATCGCATCGCGCCGCCGTTCCCGGAACTGATGAACCCAGCAGAAACACCAGTCGCCTTCCTGCCATATCTGGCAGCGGATCGCGGTGTTGCTGAATGGAGCACCGCCGCACCGGAAGCAGAAAAGCGCCTGACCGTTGAACTGGCCTGGCCCACCGCGCGCCAGGCCGGCACTCGCAAGGCGCTGGAAAACGCCGCCAAGGGTTTGCAACTGCGCCCGGAAATCCGCGCCTGGTACGAACAGACACCGCCCGGTGCGCCGTACAGCTTTTCCGTTCGCGCCTTCAGCGACCAACCCTACAGCGAAGAAATCGATGCCCGTCTCGACCGACGCCTGGCGGATGCCAAGAGCGAGCGCGATGTGCTGACGGTCTCCGTTGGCTTGAGCGCTTTCGGCAATCACGTCATCGGCGCCGCGACGTTCTGCGGCGAGCTGACCACGGTTTATCCGGTGTTCATCGAAGGGCTCGAAACCTCGGGAGAGGCGTTCATGGCTGCCGGCATGTACACCGTCGAAACATCCACTATTTATCCTCAGGGGGCCTGAATGGCTGACTATTACACCCTGCTCACCAACGCAGGGATTGCCTACGAAACGGCGTGCAAGGCCGCGGGCACGCCGATCAAGTTGACGCAGATTTCCGTCGGTGACGGCGGCGGCGCGGTCTACAACCCGGCCGCGACCGCCACGGCACTGAAACGCGAAGTCTGGCGCGGGCCGCTCAATGCGCTGTTCCAGGACGAGAAGAATCCGAGCTGGCTGCTCGCCGAAGTGACCATTCCGCCGGATGTCGGCGGTTGGTATGTACGAGAGGCCGGGTTGTGGACTGACACCGGGATTCTCTACGCCATCGTCAAATATCCGGAGTCGTTCAAACCGGTTCTGGCCACGTCGGGTTCGGGTAAAGAGTTCTACATTCGCTCGATTTTCGAGACGAGTAATGCGTCGCTGGTGACGTTGTTGATTGATGACACCGTGGTTAAAGCCACGCGTGCCTGGGTCATGAGTTACCTCGCCGAAGAACTCGGCAAGCTCGATGGCAAGCAGTCGGTGCGTGTTGCTGCGACTGGCAATGTCGTGTTGAACGGTGCGCAGCAAATTGACGGTGTCGCAGTGATCGCTGGTGACCGCGTGCTGGTTGCGAATCAGACGCTGGCCAAGGACAACGGACTGTGGATCGTCGCCAATGGCGACTGGGTGCGGGCGACCGATGCCAACAGTAACGCCAAGGTTACGCCAGGTCTGACGGTCATGGTCGAGGAGGGCACGGCGAACGGAGATTCGCTGTGGCACCTGACCACCAATGCGCCGATCACTCTCGGCACTACCGCGCTGACGTTCAAGATGCTCGCCGGGCGAACCGGGATTGCTGCCGGGACTTACAAGAGTTTGACGGTTGATGAGTATGGCCGTGCGACTGCGGGGGCGAATCCCAATACATTGGCCGGTTTCGGGATCACTGACGCCCTTGGCATCAACGCAACGGCAGTCGCGGCTCGAAAGCTTGAAACGCCTCGGAGTATTTCCGTCTCCGGCGCGGCGAGCGGTAGCGCGTCGTTTGACGGATCGGCAAATGCCAACATATCCATAGCGCTTGCCGACTCAGGCGCTGCTGCCGGTACTTACACAAAGGTTACCGTTAACACTAAAGGTTTGGTGACAGGGGGAGCAGCACTTTCGGCGACAGACATCCCGTTCCTTGACTGGTCGAAAATTGGCTCCGGCAAGCCAGCTACTCTCGCGGGTTACGGGATAACCGATGCCTACACCACAGCGGGTACCCAAGGCGTCGTCAATCAGGCCATTGCCGACTTCTCGACAACTAAAAACCTGGCCGCTCCGGCCTTTCTGAACGGGTTCTACGACGCAAACACTTCGCGCTACTGGACGGCGAACGGCAACTTGTATGTCTCCATCGACTTTGCCCGTGGAACTGCGATTGGTGGTCAATCAACTCTTTTGTGTGTTCTACCGCCCGGTGCAAGGCCTCGATTCAGATGTTGTGGCACCGGGGATTGGGTTACGTCGTCACCCTTGGCGTTTGGTTACCTCTCCTGGTCACTTGAAACCAACGGGAACCTCAGCATCGACCTGTCAGTGGGAGCGTCGGCTGGAGCTAGCGCCTACCAAGCTCAAATTCACCTCTGCACTCAACTAGCGTGAAGGCAAGCCATGTATTACATCCTCGATTCAAAAGGCGGATTTCTCTTCTCCGACGCCAGTAATAAAAATTACTCTGACTGGACGCTCATTCCACTTCCCCAGCCTTGCTGGAACCCACGATTTACCGGAGCACGGGACAAGGAAACTGGGGAATGGACCGGCATGTGGGTGCAGGACGGAGAGCCTGTGCCGACCGCCGACGAGATTTGTTTGCGGATAGACACCTATGCTGACGAAATTCGGCGGCTCGTTGCCGGCGACCCATTGCGTGCAGTTGAGTATGAACGTGCTACTGCTGAGGCTCAGCAGTTCAGGGATGACGGCTATCCGGACGATGCAGTGCCGCGCACGGTCGCTGCTTGGGCGATCACGGGTCGAACGCCACGTGAAGCCGCCGACAGCATGCTGGCTGAGGCCAGCCAATATGTGCAGGTATTAAACCTGATCCGCGAGAATCGCCTGCAGGCGAAGGAGCAGATCAAACAGAAGATCGCAACGGGGGCCACTATAGAGGCCAAGCAGATTGCTGATGAAGCAATCATTGCGATTCAAGCAGCGGCTGCCGACGTTAGGCCCGCAATAGGTTAACCATGAAGTCCTGGTGGTCTTTTCATGGGCCGCCCTAGATAGCGCAGCGCTCCAATAAGTGCCCCGAATTCGGGGTGTTTTTTTCTAACCCCAAAAGCACTCAACACCCGCCAAAGCCCCTCCCCAAGAGGGGCTTTCCCGTTTATGGAGAAACGAAAAATGGCAACCCGCCAAACCTACACCGTGCTCGTCCCATTCCCCACCGGCGGTGGGCATTGGTCGAGCATCGGTCAAGACCTTGATCTGCTCGACGTCGAGGCCAGTGCTTTGCACTTCGCCGGTCGACTGGAACTGAAAACACCTACCACCCAGGCCAAAAAGGCCGCTGCCAAGAAGGCTGACTGAACATGGCTGAGGTTCTGAACTTCGAGCACAACGGCATTACCGTCAATGCCACCGAATCCCCCGAGGCCATGGGTGGCCTGGGTGACAACGTCATCGGTCTGGTCGGCACTGCGCCGAAAGCCGATCCGCTGATTCCGCGCAACGCACCGTTCCGCATCAACAGCTTCACCACCCATGCGCTGCTCGATCCGACCGGTTCGGAAGAGGGCACTCTGTACCACGCCGTCTACCAGATCCTCAAAGTGGTCAAGGTGCCGGTCTACGTGGTCATCGTCGAAGCGGGCGCGACACCGGCCGACACCGTTAACGCAGTGATTGGCGGCGTTGATCCGCTGACCGGTCGCAAGCTCGGTCTGGCTGCACTGGGCAGTGTTCCGGAAGACCTGACCATCATCGGCGCGCCGGGCTTTACCGGCACCAAAGCAGTGGCCAGCGAGTTCGCCTCGTTCGGCAAGCGCATCAAGGCCCGTGTGGTGTTGGACGGCAAGGACGCCTCGGTCGCCGATCAAGTGCTGTACAGCCAGGAACTCGGCGGCGCCGATCTCGGTTTTGACCGTTGCCTGGTGGTGCACAACATGCCCGCCGTGTATTCGAAAGCGGCGAAGAAAAACGTCTTCCTGTCGCCTTCCAGCCTGGCGATTGCCGCGCTGGCCAAGGTCAAGCAGTGGGAGAGCCCGGGCAACCAGGTGACCTACGCCGAGGACGTTTCGCGGGTCGTTGAATACAACATTCTCGACACCTCCACCGAGGGCGACCTGCTCAACCGCTACGGCGTCAGCTACTACGCCCGCACCGTGCTCGGCGGCTTCTCGCTGCTGGGTAACCGCTCGATCACCGGCAAGTTCATCAGCTATGTCGGCCTCGAAGATGCGATCAGCCGCAAGCTGGTCAAGGCCGGCCAGAAAGCCATGGCCAAGAACCTCACCAAGTCGTTCATGGATCAAGAGGTCAAGCGCATCAACGACTGGCTGCAAACCCTGGTCGCCGACGAAACCATCCCTGGCGGCAGCGTGTATCTGCACCCGGAACTGAACAGCGTCGAGAAGTACAAGAACGGCACCTGGTACGTGGTTATCGACTACGGCCGCTACGCGCCGAACGAACACATGGTTTATCAACTCAACGCCCGCGATGAAATCATCGAGCAGTTCCTGGAGGACGTTCTCTAATGTTTACCAACCGCGTAAGACAGGCCATCGCGGCCACTCTGCAAGGCCTGCCGTTGTCGGCAACCGTTGAAGAATTCACCCCGCCGAAAATCGATTTCGACATGGAAAACATGACGGGCGGACGCTTCATCGTTGAGGAAATGGCCAAGAGTGCCAAGCCGCTGAATGCTCAGATCAAGCTGCAGGGCACGGGCGCCGAAGTGTTGCTCGCCATGGGTGTGAAATTGGGCGATGACATTCTGCTGAACGTGCGTGAAGCCGGTCAGGATCAGGACGGAAACACCTGGTTCACCTATCACACCATCGGCGGCAAGCTCAAAACCATGGGGGAGGACGCCATCAAAATGGGTGGCAAAGCCCTGACGACGCTGGACTTCTCGTGCCGTACCTACAACCGCCTGGAAAACGGCATTCCGGTGATCGACATCGACGTGCGCACCCAGAAGTTCGTGCTCAACGGCGTCGACATCCTCGGTGATGCGCGTCGTGCGGTGCTGATGCCGTAACCCTCCCATCACCACAAAACCCTGTAGGAGTGAGCCTGCTCGCGATGGGCCAGCACATTCAACATCAATGTGCCTGAAAGACCGCTATCGCGAGCAGGCTCACTCCTACAAGGGAATTGCTACACCCCTCAAGAATCACCAAGGAATTCATTCATGTCGTGGATGCCACCCCAGCATGACCTGCTGTCGCCGATCACCGGCGATGACGGTTCGCAGATCGAAACGATCCAGCTCAAGCCGCTGTTCTACGCCGCGCAAAAAGACGCGCTGGAGCGCGCCGGCGATGACGAAGACGATCAGTTCTTCGAACTGGCGCTGCTCGCCACCGGCCTCTCGGTCAAGGAACTCGACCAGCTCAAGCGCCCGGATTACGTGAGCATCGCCCAGTACGTGCACGAGATGTCGACACGCCCTGCGTCGTACTTCCTCGATCAGGTCGAAGACGCGGAAAAATCCGCCGATCCCGACCAGGTGCAGTTGCTGCAACCGCTCGCCGTGACCGGCCGCACCGTAACCTCGCTGTCGCTGGAAATGCCGGCACTGCGCGCGACCAAAGTGATGAAGAAACTGAAAACGGCCAAGGAACGCGCCGAGTTCATCACCGCCCATTGCACCGGCCTGATGATCCCCGATCTGGCCCTGATGACCGTCCCGGACTGGACGCAATTGCAGGTGCGCATCGACGATTTTTTAAACCAGCCGGCGGCCTACTTTCGGAACGCGACATCGAAGTAATCCTCGATATCGTCCCGCTCATTTACCCGGTAAGTGAAGCGGAGATTCTGGAATGGGACGCCGAAAAGGCGTTGCGCCGCTACGACATAGCGATCACTCGCCTTGGCGTGAAACAGGAGTAGAGCGGCATGGCAGAAACAAGGTATTCGCCAATGCTGGCCAGCGCGAACAGCAGCGTCGGGTTCAGCAACACTGGCTTGGCAGGTGAGAGGTCTGCATTCGATGTTATCGCCAATCCGCTGGCGGAGTTGAAGCTGGCGGTCTTGACCGCCAGTCAGGACATCCGGTTGTTGATCAAGGAGCAGATCAAGCTCCGGGAAGTCATGGTCGCGCTGCAATCGCTGTCGAAGGCCAGTTCGCCGACGTCGGCGCCAGTAACTGCGCCGAAGTCAAAACTCACGGCCGAGATCGAACAGCGTCAGCCTCCCGCGTTTCTGCAGCCGACCATGGCGCTTCAAACGGCCATGGCCAGGCTAAAACAAGTGCCGGGCATGGACGGCGATCTCAAGAGCATGGAGATCGCCAACCTGGCAATGGCCAGCGAAAAAGCGGTGGCGGGCAGTGGTGCGACCGCGGTTAGCCTGGCCGAGGTCGAATATGCCGCGGGCAAATCCGGGGTAGGCGCCAATCTCACTGGCGACGCAAAGGAAAAGGAACTGCTGGATTTCGGCCGTGATGCCGCCACGAACGCGACAGCGTTTGGCATTGAGCTGAAAGCTGCTGGAGAAATGCTGACGGTCTGGAGAACCTCGCTCAAGCTTGATCGCGCGCAGGCTCAAAGCTTGGCCGACGCCAGTATTCATCTCGGGAAGAATTCGCTGAAAGCGACCGCAGCCGACATCGGCTCGGTGGTACAGAGTTCTGGCGAAACAGGAGTCGCGGCGGGTATTGCACCTGAGCAACTGGCTGCTCTTGCGGCCGCTTTGCTCAACGCAGATGTGAACACGTCTGGCGCCGCTACATCGGTGAAAAGCATCAGCGCTGCGTTGGCCAAAGGTACCAAAGGCTCTGTCGCCGAGCGTGCCGCTTGGGCAACACTTGGACTCCAGCCGGACAAGCTCACCGAGAATGTGCCGCAAACCGTTTTCAAAGCACTCGAGGCTCTTAAACAAAAGCCTGCGAGCGAACAATCGGCACTGATCAAGACGTTGTTCAACGGTGATGAAGGCGTCAGCAAACTGCTGGAGAAACCGCAGGATGTCGAAAAGACATTTGCGTTGCTGACCGCGAGAAAACCGCTTGATCCACAGACCGAGTTGCTGAAGACGTTGTCGACCGGCAGCGACGGTTTGCATCAGTTGATGGCGAAACCTGCTGATACGCCGGTCTCGCCGGTTCCCCTTCAAGGACCGACCCAAAGCATCGAGCCGCAGTACAAAGGTGCGGTGCAAAGGTCAGCCGATCCGGCAGGCGGGAGTCCTCAGCAGAGCTGGAATGCTTTGGAGGCCAGTAGAAATCGTTTGGCGACAGCGGTAGCTCCGGATGCACAAACGCTGGACTCGCTTACCAATACATTGAACTGGGCGGCGGAAAAAGCTGAGGCAAACCCGAAAGTCGCCACGTCTCTGACTATTGCGGCGGCGGGGATTACGGCGTTTGTGGGGGCATTGCTGGCAAAGGCCGCCGATAATTTCGTTGGCAAGCTTGTGAAGGGTATCGCAACGAAACTGCCGAAGGGACTTGGCAAATGGATTGCTGATATCGATGTTGCCGGCGATAGCGGTAAACCCGTTGAAAATTCGCCTTTGGATGAGCCAAACCCGAAAAAGCCTTCCCTGAAAAAGGGTAGAGGCCTGAAACCACGCAGGGTGAGCCTCGGTTCTTTGACCCAACGAAAGAGCCATCAACCACTGATAAGCTCCGGCAGCTCTGCAGCTCGCAATCCTCTCATTCGCCAGACCTCAGCGTGGCCGGCAAGCATGACGGCATTCGCCGGCTCATCGAGCGCCAGCCCAATGCACGCCGCGCCGCTGTCCGGCTCCTACGCCAAGGCCGGCGCGCTGCTGGCCAGAAAAGCGCCGCCGCTGCGCCTGCTCAGCGCAGGTTATGAACTGGTCAATGGTGTGAGGCACGGGGACACGCGTTCAGTGGTGTCATCCGGTGCTTCGTTGGCCGGGTCTTCAGCGGGCGCCGCTGTCGGTGCCGCGCTTGGCACGTTGATTCTGCCTGGCGTGGGCACTGCAATTGGCGGGTGGCTCGGAAGCATGGCGGGGGGAGCCATCGGTGAGTCGCTGGGCGACAAGCTGGGGACCCAAGTCGATCGTCTTGGCGCGCCTGCTCAGGTCAGCAAGGATCTGATCACGACCTCGGCGACCTCGGCGATCCCAGCCACCACAGCCGCCAGCCAGCCTGTCACGTTCAACTCAACAATACAGATCAATGGCCAGGATCTGGCCAGCGCCCAGGCGCTCGCCAATCTGGTGGTCCAAACAACCATGGGGCAGTTGGGGCAGATCATGCCAACCAACCCCCTCGCCACCCGCCGTGACGCAGCCCTGACCGATGGAGTCGCCTGATGAAACAACAAATGGCACTGGGCAATTTCATCTTCGGCCTCTCGCGTCAATTTGCGTACCACCAGTTGTTGCGCAAGTCCGATGGCGGCTGGAGCGAAATACAGATCCTCACCAGCAAACCGAAATCCAGCCAGACCGGCCAGAAGTCGGAAACCCTGACCATCACCGGCAGGTCGATGTACGCCGTGGCCATGGATCGGCTCGATGAACTG
The DNA here is from genome assembly GCF_949767845.1 of Pseudomonas sp. IT-232MI5. Taxonomy (NCBI): domain Bacteria; kingdom Pseudomonadati; phylum Pseudomonadota; class Gammaproteobacteria; order Pseudomonadales; family Pseudomonadaceae; genus Pseudomonas; species Pseudomonas sp. IT-232MI5. The sequence continues at coordinate 112,283 of NZ_CATKQE010000055.1, read as the reverse complement.
CGCGCCTTGCAGGCACTGCGCATACCGCTGCCATTGATTGACGGCATTGGTCGCAACTGGGGTCTTTGGCGGATCAACAACGTTCAGGAAACCCAGACCCAGATCATCGATGACGGTACGGCGATGGTGGTCGATTGGGTCATCGAATTGGCGGAGTTCAACAATGCGTAAGGTTCGAAGCGTGGCCGGTGATTCGGTGAATTTGCTGCTCTACCGCGAAACCGGGCGCAGCGACGATGCCGCTGAAGAAGCCCTGTGGAAACTCAATCCGATCCTGGCCGAACACGGCCCGGTTCTGCCCGCTGGCATCTGGGTCGTGCTGCCTGAACTCGACAGCAAACCTGCTGCGATCAAAGCGCTCACGGCCTGGGATTAAGGAGGTTGTATGGCATTGGGTTTTACCCCGGTCGTGCAGATTTATGGCGCAAACGCGGATCTTCTCAACCAGCGTCTGATCAGTTGGGAGCACATCGATGCCGCCGGCATCGAGTCGGATCAACTGACCCTGACCATTGATCTGGAGGGCCTCGAAGGGCTGCCGAGCCTCGGCGGGAAAATCGGCCTGCTGGTGGGTTACCTGGAAATGGAAGAAATGGTCGATAAGGGCCAGTTCAAAGTCACTCGCCTGACACCGACGCTGTTTCCGTTTCGCCTGACCCTGGTGGCCACTGCAGCGCCGTTCAGCAAGGATGATGAAACCGGCTTCAAGCAGCGCCGCACCGCCAGTCATGGACCGACGACGCTCGGTCAACTGTTTAGCAAACTGGTGTCGCAGCACGGTTTTTCATCGCGTGTCGCTGCGGACGTGTCGATGATCAAGATCGCCCACGTCGACCAGTCCAATGAAACCGATATGGGCTTTCTGACGCGGCTGGCGAAGAAGTACAACCTGGTCGCCAAACCTTATGGCGATGCGTATGTGCTGGCGCGACCTGGGCAGATCAAATCAATCTCGGGGCAGAAACTGCAGGATGTGACGTTGTCGGTCACCCACGACAATCGTCCCGGCGATCACGCCTTCATCAGCGCCACGCTGGAAGAGGCCGCCCGCGAACAGGCAAAGGGCTGCAAGACCTGTTTTGTCGATGCTGTTACAGGCGTTTTGCATTGGGTCGAGACGGGACTCGCGCCGTTCAAGACCATCCGCCAGAAGCAACCCAATGAAGCGGATGCCATCGCCGTCGGCGAGGGCGAAGTGCGCAAAATGCTCCGGCAGAAGTACAAGGTGAAGATCACCTGCCCAGGCGATCCACGATTGGCCGCCGAAGGCCTGGTGTTGCTCGATGAGACCTGGCCGGACTTCATGCGCGGGCGCTGGTCGATCGACAAGGTCACCGCCAGTGGCAATCGCGAGAACAGCTATCGCTGCCTGATCGATGCGTCGTGCCTCGACCCCAAAGCCGAGTCCAAAGACTGACCCACGAGCCCCCCCTGTAGGAGTGAGCTTGCTCGCGATAGCGGTGCCACATTCAAAACCAACGCGCCTGACACACCGCTATCGCGAGCAGGCTCACTCCTACAGGGGCCTGCGGTAACTCCCACTATTTTGGAACACCCCCATGAAGATCACCCCGATCCTCACGCAACTGCGTGGGCAATGCCCTGGCCTTGCCAATCACATTTCGGTGGGCCTCGATCTGGCCTTGCTGCAAGGCAACCCGGATCTGCCAACACCTTCGGCCCACGTGCTGCCAAGCGCCGATCTGGCCAGTAACAGCACCACACAAAACCTCATCACCCAACCGATCCGCGAGCGCTTCGAAATCGTCCTGGCGCTTGACGCCACGGACGCCACAAAAGCGCTGGATCTGTTGCACGACCTGCGCGCCGAACTGTGGCGCGCGGTGGTGGGGTTCAAGCCCGATTCCGACTACAGCGCCATCGTTTACGACGGCGGCGAGATGGTCTCGATCAACAGCAGCCGCGCCTTCTACCGGCTGCGCTTTTTTGCCGAGTTCCAGCTCGGCCGCAATCTGCCAAGTCAGCCTGCGGAGAGTTGGCACGAACGCGAACTGGACGGTTTGTCGTCCTTTACCGGGGCCACCGTGCGGGTCGATGCGATCGACCCGGCCGACCCCAACCTGAAACGCCCGGGCCCTGATGGGCGCGTGGAAATGACTTTCTCTGGAGACGTAACCCCATGAGCAATCGCATCACCGTACTGCCGGCCGAAGGCCGCGTTGTACCTGACCCGGAGGCCGGCGATCTGCTGCCGCTGGAAGGCCGTGAAGTGCTGGACAGCGCCTGGTGGCGCCGACGTCTGGCCGACGGCGATATCACCCTCAAAACCGCACCAGCCAAACAAAAGGGAGCCAAATAATGGCGATCGGATTCAGCAACATCCCCGCGGACATTCGTGTACCGCTGTTCTATGCCGAAATGGACAACTCGGCCGCCAATAGCGCGAGTTCGACCCTGCGTCGTTTGATCGTCGCTCAGGTCAACGACAACATTGCCCCGACCGAAGTCGGCAAACTGGTGTTGGTCTCCAGCGTTGCGCTGGCCAAAAGCATCGGTGGTCAGGGCTCGATGCTCGCCTCGATGTACGAGACCTTCCGCAAGGCCGACCCGATCGGTGAGATCTGGTGCCTGCCGCTGCACAACACCGAAGGCGCGATCGCCAAAGGCGTGCTGACCCTGACCGGCACTGCCACTCAGGCTGGCGTGCTCAATCTGTATGTCGGCGGCGTGCGTGTGCAAGCCACCGTGGTCAACGGTGCCACTGCTGCGCAAGCAGCCACCGCACTGGCACAGAAAATCAACGCTACCGCCGACCTGCCGGTCAGCGCTGCTGCTGCCGAAGGTGTGGTCACCCTGAGCGCCAAATGGACTGGCGACAGCGGTAACGACATCAGCCTGCAATTCAATCGCCTGGGCAAGAGCAACGGCGAAGATACCCCGGCCGGCCTGACCACTGCGATCACCGCCATGACTGGCGGCGCCGGTGTGCCGGATCAGGTGGCGGCAATTGCCGCGCTGGGTGACGAGCCGTTCGAATTCATCGCACTGCCATGGTCCGATCTGTCGACCCTCAACACCTGGCAAGCGGTGATGGATGACAGCACCGGTCGCTGGTCCTGGGCCAAGCAGCTGTTCGGTCACGTCTACAGCGCCAAGCGCGGCACTGTCGGTACTCTGGTTGCCGCGGGCCAAGCGCGTAACGACCAGCACATGACTATTCAGGCGTTGGAGCCGGGTGTACCGCAACCGTTCTGGGTACAAGCCGCCGCACTGGCTGCACGCACCGCCGTGTTCATCTCTGCCGACGCCAGCCGTCCGACGCAAAGCGGCAGCCTGCCGGGTGTCGACCCTGCGCCGGCCAGCGAACGCTTCACGCTGACCGAGCGTCAGTCGCTGCTCAACTACGGCATCGCCACCGCGTACTACGAAGGCGGCTACGTGCGCATCCAGCGCTCAATCACCACCTACCAGAAAAACGCTTACGGTCAGGCCGATAACTCCTACCTGGACAGCGAAACCATGCACCAATCGGCGTTCATCGTGCGTCGTCTGCAAAGCGTGATCACCAGCAAATACGGCCGGCACAAACTGGCCTCCGACGGCACCCGTTTCGGCGCCGGTCAGCCAATCGTGACGCCAGCGACCATTCGCGGTGAGCTGATCGCCCAGTACGCCAAGCTCGAACTGGAAGGTCACGTGGAGAACGCCGAGCTGTTTGCCGAGCACCTGATCGTCGAGCGCGACGTGCAGGACCCGAGCCGCGTGAACGTGCTGTTCCCGCCGGATTACATCAACGGTCTGCGCGTGTTCGCGCTGCTCAACCAATTCCGTCTGCAGTACGACGACGCGGCTTGATCCGCGCGTTTGACGGCAAGTTTTCAGCCCACCTCGCGTGGGCTTTTTTATTCAAGGGAGTAACACCATGGGTCAACTGATTGCAGGCACCTGCTACGTCAAAGTCGACGGCGCACAACTGACCATCAATGGCGGCTGCGAAGCCCCGCTGATGGCGGTCAAACGCGAAACCGTCGTACCCGGCTTCTACAAGGAAACCGACATCGCGCCGTCTTTCAAAGTGACCGCGCTGCACACCGCCGACTTCCCGCTGAAGAAGCTGATCGAAGGCACCGACATCACCGTCACCTGCGAATTCAGCAACGGCAAAGTCTACGTGCTGGCCGGTGCCTATCTGGTCGAAGAGCCAGTTTCCAAGGGCGATGACGCCACCATCGAACTGAAATTCGAAGGCATCAAGGGGACCTGGCAATGAGCGGCGCCGTGAAGCTTCAGGTTGCGATCGAAGCTCACGGCGAGCCCCTGACCGAACTCGTCCTGCGCCGTCCGACGGTGCAGGAAGTGCGAGCGATCAAGGCGCTGCCGTACAAGATCGACAAGAGCGAAGAAGTCAGCCTCGACATGGACGTGGCGGCCAAATACATCGCCGTGTGCGCCGGCATTCCGCCGTCGTCGGTCAACCAGCTCGATCTGGCTGACCTCAATGCGCTGAGCTGGGCCGTTGCGAGTTTTTTCATGAGTGCGGCGTCGGCGCCATCACCGACCTGATCGCCGTCGCCTATGACCTGGCCTGGTTCTGGAAGGTTGACCCCGAACAGATGATGGCCAGGCCACTGGATGTGCTCCGCGAATCGCTGGAGCACGCGCAACGGATCAATGCGATGCAGCAGGTGCAGTGATGGCAGAAGAAACCAAAGCTAAAGCGTCGGTGTTGCTTACCGGCATCGATGAACTGTCGCCCAAACTCGGCGCTTTGCGAGTCAAGGTCGAGAGCTTCAAGAACAACCTCGAACAGGCCGGCCTCGGCAAACTGGACATCAGTGGTCTGTTCAAGGGCGGCAGCGTGATCACGCCGTTTGTGGACGGGATCAAATCGGCCGCAGCGTTTCAGGGCAAATTGACTGAAGTCAGCGACACGGCAAAAACCGTCGACTTGCCCGCCACACCGAAAGTCGCTGCGCAAAACATGAACGTGTTCAGTGCGTCGATGGAAAAGGTTTCCGCAGCCGTGGACGCGGCACTGGTGCCGGCGGTGGGGGCGTTGGTGGTCGGGCTGGAACCGATGCTGACCCAGGTCGGCAGTCTGCTCGCCGACAACCCGAAACTGGTCGAAGGCCTAGCGGCGGGGGCGATTGCCTTCTCGGCGATGCAAACCGCCGTCACCGGCATGACCCAAGTGATGGACGTGATGAGCATGGTGCTCAAGACCAACCCGATCATGCTGATCGCCATGGGCATCGCGGTGGCGGCCGGTCTGATTTATGCCAACTGGACGCCGATCAGTGCTTTCTTCAAAGGCATGTGGGAGGGCGTGAAAAACATCGGTGCGAGTGCGATGGCGACGTTGCGCTCGATCCTCGATTGGCGACCGCTGGATGCACTGGCGGCGCTGTGGTTACCGGTCGCGGGGTTCTTCTCGGGCATCTGGGACAAGGTAAAAACCGTCACCGCCCCGGTGATCGACTTCTTCAAATCGGTGTTCTCGTGGACGCCCGCCGGCATGATCCTGGAAAACTGGGCGCCGCTGACCGGGCTGTTTTCGGCGATCTGGGAATTGCTCAAGGCCTTGAGTGTGCCGGTGATGGCGTTTCTTAAAGGTCTGTTCGACTGGACACCGTTGGGGATGATCATCAACAACTGGGGGGCGATCACCGGGTTCTTTGCCTCGATATGGACGGCGCTGCAACCGGCGGCACAAGCCATCAAGGATTTCTTCGGCACGTTGTTCGACTATTCCCCGCTGGGGATGATTGTCAACAACTGGGGCGCCATCGTGACCTTCTTCGAACCGATCTGGACCGCGTTGCAAACGTCGGCGCAGCAGATCAAAAGTTTTTTCCAGAGCTTGTTCGAATGGTCGCCGTTGGAACAGATCGCCATGTACTGGCAACCGATCAGCGAAGTGTTTTCGGCGCTGTGGGGCGTGGTGCAAGCGTTGGCCGCGCCGGTGCTGGAGTTTTTGCACACCATGTTCGAATGGACCCCGTTGGGGCAGATCATCAAGAACTGGGGGCCGATCACCGAGTGGTTCGGCGAGTTGTGGCAAAAGCTGCAAACCGTGATCGCGCCGATCAAGGAGCTGTTCGACGGCGGCTTTGCCGGACTGATCGCCAAGGTTACCGGCAAGGTTGAAACGTTCACCGAAGCGCAACGCCAGACCAATGCCGAAGGCAAAGGAGAGCTGGCGCCGGCGTTCTTCGGGGCAAGTCCTCAAACATCGGCCAACGGTGCGCTGCAGGGTGGTTCGTTACCGCAAAGTTCTGGCGCCCTGATCCAGCAAAGCGCGGCCAACAACCGTACGCAACTCGAAGGCGGCCTGACCGTGCGCTTCGAAAATGCGCCGGCCGGGCTGCGCACCGATCAACCGCAAACCAATCAACCGGGCCTGGCGCTGTCTTCGCGCATCGGCTATCGCTCGCTGTCGATGGGAGGTTCCAATGAACTGGCGTGACCGCTTGTTGCCGGCATCCTTTCGTGGTGTCGGCTTCTGGATCGATCAGGCGAAAACCCCGGTCGGTCGCAAAGGTCAGTTGCATGAATATCCGCAGCGTGACCTGCCGTTTTTCGAAGATCTCGGTCAGCAGGCCAAGACCCACGACGTCACTGCATTCATCATCGGCGCCGATTGCCTGGAGCAGCGTGACAAGCTGCTCAAGGCATTGGAGGCGGGCAGTGGTGAACTGGTGCATCCGTGGCTCGGACGCCTGCAAGTCAAGGTCGGCGAATGCGACATGACCCACACCCGCCAGGACGGCGGGTTGGTGACCTTTACCCTGAAGTTCTATCCAGACCAACCGTTGCCGTTTCCGACCGCTACCGTCAGCACACAGAAAGTGTTGCTGGCCAAGGCTGACACGCTGTTGGGTTCGGCGGTGGCACGCTTCGAGCAGGCGATGACGTTGATCAAGGCTGCGCGGATCGGCATCGCCAATCTGCGCAACAGCCTCACCGGGGTTTATGAGGTGATCAAAGAACAGCTCAAGCCGCTGATCGAGCAGTACCGGCAGATCACCGAACTGGTCAAGGCAGTGAAAGAGTTGCCCAAGGAAGTGGCGGCTGAGTTCAAAGGTTTGCTCGGCGATATCAAAGAGCTCAAGGCATTCGCGAAGGAGGGCTACCGTGGCGTGATTGCCGACGTCTCCCAACAACTCGAAGCCATCCGCAAGGCGGATGCACCGAAGATCACCACCGGCAAGGACACCAACGCCGCGGCGCAGGCCATGGCCGATCTGGTGCAGGACACGATGCTGGTCAAAGTGGCGCAGTGGGTGGCGTCGATGCCAGTGGCGACCCCCGCGGTGAAACTGTCGTCGACACCTTCGGTGGCACATCAGGCGGATCAACCGGTGACCCGTCAGGAAGTACCGGTGACCGACGAAATGAAAGCGCTGCAGAAGGCGGTCGGGGTGGCCATTGATCCAATGCTGGACAAGGCCGATCCCAAGCACCACCAGGCAATCAACGATGTCAAGGAAGCGCTGCTGGCGCATCTCAAGGCAGTGGCGTCATCCGGTGTGCGACAGGTCACTAAATCGTTCCAGGAAAGCCTGCCGGCGCTGGTTGTGGCCTACAAGCAATTTGCCGATGCCACACGAGTGACTCAAGTGACTCAGAGCAACGCGATGAACCATCCGGGCTTTTCACCCAACGACGTGAAAGTGTCCAGGGAGTGAGCCATGAGCGAGATGGATAACCGCGTCACGTTGACCGTCAACAACATGGAATACGGCGGCTGGAAAAACGTGGAAATCACCGCTGATCTGGAGCGCCAGTTCCGCACTTTCAAACTTGACATCACCTGGCAGTGGCCGGGGCAGACGGTGGACCAGCGGATCAAGCCGGGTGACCCCTGCGAAGTGAAAATCGGCCAGGACCTGGTGCTCACCGGCTATGTGTTCAAGGCGCCGATCCGCTATGACGGACGCCAGATCAGCCTGACCATCGAGGGCAGTTCCAAGACCCAGGATTTGGTCGATTGCGCCGCCAGGAACACGCCGAACCAGTGGCAGGAACAACCGCTGCTGAGCATCGTTCAGGCGCTGGCGATGGAGTACGGGCTGATGGTGGTCAATGAAATTCCCGAGACCGCGCGGCTGACCAAACACACGATCGTGCCGGGTGAAACGGTGTTTCAGTCGATCGACCGTTTGCTCTCGCTGCTGCGGGTATTTTCCACCGATGACGAGCAGGGCCGGCTGGTGCTGGCCAAGCCGGGCAGCGGTGGGCGGGCCAGTGATGCGCTGGAGCTGGGCAAGAATATTTTGTCCGCCAGCGCGTCGATGGATTACAGCCAGGTGTTCTCCGAATACCGGGTGATCGGCCAGCAAAAAGGTTCGGACAAGAAGAGCGGGGCGGCAGTCAGCGAGGTTGAATCCAGCGCGACCGATCTGAGCTTCAAACGTCGACGCACCACGATCATCAACGAGGGCACCGCGCTGACGTTCGAACTGGCCCAGCAACGCGCCCAGTGGGAAAGCGCCACCCGTATGGGGCGGGCGCAGACCACCACGTATCAGGTGCAGGGCTGGCGCCAGGCCAACGGTGATCTTTGGCGGCACAACACGCTGGTCAAAGTCACGGATCCGGTGCTTGGGTTTGATGGCGACATGCTGATTTCCAAGGTCACTTATTCGCTGTCGGCGCAAGGCTCGGTGACCACCCTGCAAATGGCCCCGCCGCACACCTTCGATGCCAATCCCAGCCCTCCTAAAACAACCTCATAGGCCCGGAAAAGATCGCAGCCTTCGGCAGCTCCTACAGGTGTACGCCGATCTTATGTAGGAGCTGCCGAAGGCTGCGATCTTTTGACCTCGGCCCGTTTCTTACAGGAACCAAGCATGAGCCTACTGACACGCCTGCTGGCGCGCGGCACTGTCGTGCTCGCCAATTCGGCATCCAAGCTGCAATCGCTGCAAATGCGCCTCACCGCCGGTGAAGTGAACGACGACATGGAACATTTCGAACCCTACGGCTTCACCAGCCATCCGCTGGCCGGCGCCGAGGGCGTCGTCACCTTCATCGGCGGTGACCGATCCCATGCCATCGCCCTGGTCATCGCCGACCGCCGCTATCGCTTGCAAGCGCTGGCCGCTGGTGAAGTGGCGATCTACACCGACGAGGGCGACAAGATTCATTTCAAGCGCGGGCGGATCATCGATATCGAAACCGCCACGCTGAACATCCGCGCCAGCAGCGCGGTGAACTTCGATACGCCAGTGATCAATCAGACCGGCAAGATCGTCTCCAGCGGCGATCAGCTCGCCGGTGGCATCAGCCAGATCAACCACGTGCATGTCGGCGTACAGGCCGGCAACGGCCAGACCGGCGCGCCGGCAGGAGGCAAGTGATGCTGATCAGCCCAAACCTCCACGCCGCGCTGACCCGCGCCGTGCTCATCAGCCTGTTCACCTGGCGCCGCGCCGCCGATGACGACGCCCTCGACGACGACGAGCGTTTCGGCTGGTGGGGCGACACGTTTCCCACCGTTGCCGACGACCGCATCGGCTCGCGGCTGTGGCTGTTGCGCCGGGTCAAGCTGACCCGACAAACGCAGATGGACGCCGAGTTCTATGCCCGCGAAGCCTTGCAATGGCTGATCGACGACGGCCACTGCAGCGCCATCGACATCATCAGCGAACGCCTCGACGCCCAGCGCCTGAACCTGCGCACGGTCCTGACCCTGGCTGACGGCGAACGTCTGGACATCAACCCCGATAACAGTTGGCAGGTGATCTATGCCGTTTGAAACCCCTTCGCTGCCGGTGCTGATCAAGCGCACCCAAAGCGACCTGGCCGGCGATTCGCTGCGCCAGTCCGATGCGCAAGTGCTGGCCCGTACCCTCGGTGGCGCGGCTTATGGTTTGTACGGTTATCTCGACTGGATTGCCGAGCAGATCCTGCCGGACAAGGCCGATGAATCGACCCTGGAGCGCATCGCCGCACTGCGTCTGAATCAACCGCGCAAACCCGCGCAAGTCGCCAGCGGCAGCGTCAGTTTTACCGCCACTGCCGGAGCAGTGCTGGACGTCGACACGTTGCTGCAATCGAACGACGGTCGCACCTACAAAGTCACCGCCGCGCGCACCACGGTCAATGGCAGCAACACCACTACCATCGCCGCGCTGGATGCCGGCAGCCTCGGTAATGCCGACGCCGGTCTGGCGCTGACACCGGTGCAGCCAATTACCGGTGTGGTCGGCACCAGTTTTGTCGTGCTGGCGCCGGGGCTCAGCGGCGGCGTGGCACGGGAAAGTCTGGAGTCGCTGCGCTCGCGGGTGATTCGTTCCTACCGCGTCATTCCCCATGGCGGCTCGGCCAGTGATTACGAGACCTGGGCGCTGGAAGTGCCGGGCGTAACGCGCGCCTGGTGTCGTGGTGGCTTGCTCGGGCCAGGCACGGTGACGGTGTTCATCATGCGTGATGAAGACCCGCAACCGGTGCCCAACGATGAGCAATTGGCGGAGGTTCAGGCGTACATCGAACCGCTGCGTCCGGTGACTGCGGAAGTGCACGTACAGCGGCCGATTCAAGTGCCGGTGGTGTATCGCTTCAAGAGCGTCAATCCGGACACCACCGCTGTGCGCGCCGCCGTTGAAGCGCAGTTGCGCGACCTGCACAACCGCGAGGCCGACCTGGGTGTGCCGCTGCTGATCAGCCATATCCGCGAAGCCATCAGCAGCGCCGGTGGTGAGTACGATCACACCCTGACCGCGCCGGCCGTTGACGTGCCTGCCGGGCAAAGCGAACTGCTCACCTTCGGAGGTTGCGTATGGGGGGCATAAGAACCGCCGCGCAATATCAGGCGCAACTGCGCGCCTTGCTGCCCAGTGGCCCGGCGTGGGACCCGGAGCGTGTACCGGAACTCGAAGAAGTGCTGCAAGGCGTCGCCGTCGAACTGGCCCGCCTCGATGCCCGCGCCGCTGACCTGCTCAACGAGATGGACCCGGCCGGCGTCAGCGAACTGGTGCCGGACTGGGAGCGGGTGATGAACCTGCCCGATCCGTGCCTGGGCGCCACGCCGCTGTTCGACGACCGCCGCCTCGCCGTACGCCGGCGCTTGCTCGCGGTCGGCAGCCAGGCTGTCGGTTACTACCTCGACATCGCCAAAAGCCAGGGCTACCCCAACGCGACCATCACCGAACTCGAAGCCCCACGCATGGGCCGCTCGCGTTTTGGCTCGGCGCATTGGGGCACGTGGGAAGCGCAGTTCATGTGGACGCTCAACACCGGCGGCCGCTTGCTGCTCGGCCGGCGTTACGGCGCGAGCTACTGGGGCGAGCGTTTTGGCGTCAACCCGGGCTCGGCGCTGGAATGCCTGATCCACCGCAGCGCCCCGGCGCATACCAAGGTGCACATCAATTATGACTAGGGAGGCATGAGCCATGGATTATCCGAACAGTGTTCCCAGCGCCGGCTTGGTGAACGGGAAGTTTGTCGATGAGAACCCGATGACCGGAACCCCGGGGTCGCTGATTCCGGCGGACTGGGGGAATGGAGTTACGCAGGAAATTCTCAATGTGATCAATGCGGCCGGGCTGACGCCGGACGAGAAGAAATACGATCAGCTGTTGCAGGCGATTCAATCGGTGACGGCCAAGGGCTGGAATCAGGATCTGGCGTTGCCACTGGTGGCGTTGCCGCTACCAACGGTAGCCACTGCCGATGGCCGGCTGACGGTCAGCCCGGCAGCTGCCGCTACCAGCGGTGGCAAGGTTTCGATCGCGGCGGGTACGTTTATCAGCCTGGGGCAGGAAGTGGTGAATGGCCAGTTGGGCCGCTCGCGCACTTTTGTGACATCGGCCTGGAGCAGCGTGGATCTGTTGCCCAGCAGCCATTACTTTCTGCGCGCGCAAGTTTCCGGTGGTGCGCTGACGTTCTACGTGCAGCGTGGCAACATTCATGACGTGACGCCCGAGTCGTTGAAAGGAACGGTAAACGGTGCCGCCGGTGGTGGGTTCCAGTCAACGGCACTGGACATGTGCCTGGCCTGGGTCGTGACCGGCGCACCGGGTTCGGTGCCGACGGTGCGAACGATTTACAACCGTGCCCGCTTGACCTGGACCCAGACCGTCAACGGGACCGGCGCGATTTTCCTGCCGCTGGATCCGCACGCACGTTCTGCCCGATTGGTTGCCGGCAATCCAACGCCGTCCTCGACGGCAGTGACGTCGGTCGCCTTTCCGTCAACGGGATGGGCGGGCGGTAACTATTGCTTCCTTTCGCCCATTATTGCGGGAAGTTCCAACAACCCCGGGGGCTGGAACCCGGCAACGGTTTCCCCTTGTGTGTTGTTTACCAACAACATCGTTAACGACGTGACGGTTTCAACGCTGGCCGCCAGTTTCGACCATGCCAATCTGCGCTCGTTGTGGCAGTGCTATCAGGCAGAACACAACCTTGGTCAGTCGAACGCCGACAGTGATGAGCTGTTACTCAGCATGGGCATCAAGAGCCACCCTGTCACCGACTACAGCGTCGGGATTGCGATCAACTTTGCAGATGCCGTGAACGTCCAACTGTCGTGGGAGCTTATTCGATGATCGTGATTCAGGAACTTCATCAGTTCGACGGCGAAATGCGCCTTCCTCAACCTTCTGCCGCCCATGACTGGGACGGTGAGAAGTGGGTCGTGAACGGCGATAAGCAGGCTGTGCTGAACGAGCAGGAAACTGAACGTCTGTGTACCAAAGTCGACGCCACCGCCGACAACATCCGCACCGCGCTGGCCGGCGACCCCCTCAAAGCCTTGGAGTACGCCCAAGCCGCCGCTGACGCGCAGGCTTATCAGGACGCCGGTTACCCGAAAAAGGAAGTGCCGCTGTCAGTCGCCGCGTGGGTTGTCAAAGGGCGCACGGCCAAACAGGCCGCCGAGCAGATTCTGAGCAAGGCCGATCAACTGACCGACCATCTGCTGGCGCTGCGTACGCTGCGCCTGAAAGCCAAAGCGCAAATTCGCGCACAGGCCGCCAAGGGCAACATGGATCTGGCGCGCAGCGCGGGTGAGGAAGCTTTGGTCGCCATTCGCGAGCTGGCCAGCGGCCTTTCCAACTAAGCCGAAAAGCCTCCGTTCAGCGTCACCCAAGCCCACTTCAATGTGGGCTTTTTATTTTCAGAAAACAGACCCTCGCAGGCACGCAGAAAACGCCGTGTCGACGCTGGTCATTTGTCATTTCAAAGGAACGAATAACCTATGGATTATCCAAAAAGCGTCCCCAGCGTCGGCTTGGTTGATGGCCGCTTCGTTGATGAAAACCCAGTGGCGGGTACGCCGGGATCGTTGATTCCGGCGGTGTGGGGCAACAGTGTCACTCAGGAAATTCTGAGTGTGATCAGCGGCGGTGGGTTGGTGGCCTCCGAGGCGGATACCAGCCAGCTATTCAAGGCGATTCAGTCGATTGTCAGTAATGCCAGTCCGATGCGCTCGGTGATTACCCGGCTTGCAGCTTCCAAGTCACTGACTGAGCAGGAACTCGGACTTGTTTTGATCGATGGCAGTCCCGCCCCCGTGACCCTGACTTTACCTCCGGCGGATGTTTCTCTGGGTGTACGCGATGTGATTCTTCGTCGTGTCGACAACAGCGGCAATCGCCTCGTTGTTCAAGCATCCGGCACCGACAGGATTCGCTTTCACACCTACTTGTCGGCCAGCGGTTATCCGTTTCTGGTGTTGATGGGGGGAGGTGACTGGTGGCATCTGCGCAGTGACGGAGCCGGGAGCTGGTGGCCGATAGGACGCTTCGACAATACCGCCTTGGGACGCCCGTTTTTGGAGACCACCACAACGCTTAACCCGGGAGGTTATGGCGTTCCCAACGGTGATCTGTTCAAGCGCGCCGAATGGCCGTGGCTGTGGGATTTTGCTCAGGCGTCCGGGGCACTGACGACCGAAGCGGCCCGAGCGGGCAGAGAAGGTGGCTGGACCAGTGGCGATGGCGCTTCGAACTTTCGAATTCCCGAGATTCGGGGTGAGTTTTTGCGGGTGCTGAGTGAGAGCAGAAGCGTTGATGCTGGACGTGTAATAGGCAGTCTGCAAATGCACGCCTTGCAAAGCCACAACCATTATCTGCCGACGGGAACCGGGGCGACATTCAAGCCTGCTCCAGCGATTCCGGATACCGCCTGGGACGTTACCACCAACGTCAATTTTTTACCGACTTCAGCAACGGTGGCAACGACCTATCCCAACCCAGCATTCGACAATGATGCCTACATCGGCAATATCGGCAATTTCGCTGGCGAAACCCGACCGCGAAACATCGCCTATCCCGCGCGAATCAAATTTATCTGAGGTGCACATGTTCAATTATTTGATAGATGACAGCGGTGCATTGACCGGGCCTGTCGAGTTTCCGCTGGTGCCCGGGATCGGTCTGCAACTGCCAAGCAATGCTGTGACGCTGAGCATCGAACTCTCCCCTGCGCCTGAGGGGTTTGCCTGGGCCTATAACAAAGGTTCGTTGCAACAGCAGATCGATTGTCGTGGGGATGTCTATCGCACTGACACAGGCATTCGGGAAACCTGGAACGCGCTTGGCGAATTGCCGGAGGGCTTCACCCGGTTGCCTTTTCCGGGTGGCTTTCACGTCTGGTTGGGCAACGCCTGGCAGGTCGATGAGGCCGCGCAACTGGCGGATCGCAAACGCATCGTCCTCGTTCAACGCGACGCGTTGCTTCGCGATGCGGTGCTGCGCATCGCGCCCCTGCAATACGCCGAAGACATCGGCGATGCCAGCCATGACGAACAACTGCTGCTGATCGAATGGAAGCTCTACAGCGTCGAGCTGAACCGCATCGAAAAACAGGCCGGTTTCCCCGATGAAATTACCTGGCCGGTCGCACCCGGCACATCCTTAGCCAACTGAATTCAGCACAGGGAGCAGTGCAATGGATTATCCAAAAAGTATTCCCGGGGTCGGGCTGGTCAACGGCGGCTTCGTCGATGAAAACCCGCTCGCCGGAACACCGGGATCGTTGATTCCCGCTGCGTGGGGCAACAGCGTCACGCAAGAAATTCTCAACGCGATCAAGGCTGCCGGATTAACGCCGGATGAAGCCAGAACCGATCAATTAGCCAGCGCAATCGGCGCACTGGTCGACTTCAACAAACTGAAAAATACCCCAACCACGTTGGCCGGCTATGGCATCACCGATGCGGTGGGACGGTTGTTGGCAGTCAGGCAGTTCGAAGCGGTCGGGATCACGGTTTACAAGCCTAACCCCAAGGCCAAACGTATTCGTGTTCGACTGGTGGGGGGCGGTGGATCTGGCGGCGGTTGTGCACCTGTCGCCTCCGGGAACCTACGTCTCGGTGGCGGCGGCGGATCGGGGGCCTATGCGGAGAGTCTGTATGACGTGACGCCCCAGATGCTTGCCGGCGTACCCGTTTCTTTGGGGGCCGGTGGAGCTGCCAGCGCTTCGATGGGCCTGGCAGGTGGTGGGGCTTCCTTCGGCTCTTACATGAGCGTTACAGGAGGCGGCGGTGCACAGATCCTGACCATCGATACGACAACCTCTTCCTCGGGGTACGTTCAGGGTGGCACTGGAGGTCAAGACGCCGTGGGCGGCAACCTTGCCAATGCTCGGGGGCACACCGGTGGCTACGCAATGTTCAACGGTAATTGGGGAATGCTCTCCGGAGGCGGAGCGGCGAGTCCGTTTGACGGTGGCGGCCCGTACAGGGGCGTAAACAATCCGGGTTTCGCAGGCGTCCGAGGCTCGGGTGGCAGTGGTTCTTGTTCGACCAGTGCGTCCGCCTCTGTCCTTAGCGGTGTTGGCGGTAACGCTTTCTGTGAAATCTGGGAGTACGAGTAATGGCCGTTTATGCACGGATCGAAAACGGCGTAGTCGTCGAACGAATCGACACGGGTGACTACGCAATCAGCCAACTGTTTGCACCGTCCTTTGTCGAGTCGATGGTGCGAGTGCCGGATGATCAGGCGGTCGAGATCGGCGCACCGATCAGTGAGATGCCGACAGCTGCCGACCCACTGCCCGCGCAGGAAAGTCCGGTGATCCTCCAGGCGTCGGTTGTTGCAGATCAAGCGCCTTCGACAGCCGAACGTAGCTGGCGTCAGGCATCCCTTTCTGCGACTGAATGGCTGGTCACTCGCCATCGCGATGAGCAGGAACTGGGGCGCGGAACCTTGCTCAAGGCTGCGCAATACCTGGAACTGCTCGAGTACCGACAAGCGCTGCGCGACTGGCCTGATTCCAGCCATTTCCCGGAAGTGGTTTTCCGTCCGGCTGCACCCGAGTGGATGGTCGGCGTTTCTGCCTGAGACGTTTTGTTGATGCTTTGAAAATATGGAGAAGATTGATGGACTACCCAAAAAATATTCCCAGCGCCGGCCTGGTGAATGGCAGGTTTGTTGATGAAAACCCTCTCACTGGAATGCCGGGTTCGTTGATTCCGGCAAGTTGGGGAAATGCCGTTACGCAGGAAATTCTGGAAGTCATCAAAGGCTCAGGAGCGGCCGCTGATGAAAGTGATAACACTCAACTAAAAGCGGCCATTGATACGCTTATAGCGAGGAAGCAAAGCGAGAGTCTTGCCAGTCAGGACGAAGCCGAATCCGGCACCAGCACTACACGGTTGATGACGCCGTCAAGAGTCTTTCAAGCCATTGCGAAAAAAGTGCAACAGGCCACAGAGTCCCTCGTAGGAACCGCAAAAATCGCCTCTCAGGCAGAGGTCAACGCCGGTGTCAGTGACACATCTATTGTGACCCCTAAAAAGCTCAGACTCGGGTTCATGGTTAGGTTAGGGGCATCAGGTTATGTTGTTTTTCCTTCGTGGATGGGTGGCGTCATTATCCAATGGATCAGTGGCAGTGCCAGCCAGGCAGGCAATAGTAATTATGGCGATGTAAACCCATGGCCATTGATGTTTCCCAACGCATTATTTCTCGCAGTCGCTACCCATGAGGGTACTTCATCGGCAACTTTACTGGTCTGGAACAACGCGACGATCAGTCGGCTGGCGGGCATCAATGTTCGCTGTCCTGATTATCCGACAGGCTCCATTGCTGCTCGCGTAATCGGTATAGGGTACTGAATATGTATTATTTCTCTCCGCAAACTTCTGGCTTTTATCATTCAGATCTACACGGTGCGAACATCCCTGCTGACGCGTTTGCGTTGAGCGAGGGCGAGTATTGCGCGCTGGTCTCTAATGCTCCCGCAGGGACAGTTCTTTCACTGAACGCTAAAGGGCGTCCAGAGCGGGTGGTATTGGCTGGACAAACCACCGATGTCACAGAAAAGTTCTGGCGCGACAAGGTTCTGGATCGTACTCAATGGCTGGTCCTTCGCGATGCCGAAGAACTGGAAATGGGCGAGGGCACAACCTTGCGTACCGAGGAGTTCAAAGAGCTCCTCGCCTACCGGCAGGCGCTGCGCGACTGGCCCAATCATCCGGACTTCCCCGATGCCCGTTCGCGCCCGGTCGAACCTGACTGGCTTGACGGTTTGCGACAGGTCAATGGCTGAGGAATCGACATGGATTATCCAAAAAGCGTTCCCAGCGTCGGGCTGGTGAATGGCAAATTCGTCAATGAAGACGTCGTCGCGGGATTGCCCGGATCGTTGATCCCTGCGACCTGGGGCAACAGCGTTACCGATGAATTGTTGAACGTCGTCAAATCAGCCGGCCTTGAGCCGAGCGAAGCCGACGCAACCCAGTTGTTGCAAGCGATGAAAAAGCTCAGTCAGGCAGGTGAAGACAAACATGCCACTGACATCGGCGCGGCCAATCTCTACATGGCCAATTATGTGCCTGCCGTCACCGCACTGAAGGACGGATTGGCGCTGCGCTTTACTGCCGGTAATGCCAATACCGGGGCGAGTACGTTTGCACCGAACGGGTTGATGCCCCGGCCGCTATTGAGCCTTGGGCTGAGTGCGTTGCGGCCAGCGGAGATTGTCGGCAGCAGTGTGTGTTCGGTGGTGTATAGCGCGGCGCTGGACAGTTGGGTGCTGGTGTATGCGAGCGGTGGTAGTGCTGCGAGCGGCCGGTTGTTGGGGGTAAAGACGTTTACCGTATCCGGCAACTATGTGCCGTCAGTGGGAATGAAGAACGTATTGGTCACCATCGTCGGCGGAGGTGGTGGCAGCTCGGGAATCGGTGCGACGAACTCTACCCAGGTTTCCCTTACAGGCGGTGGCGCTTCCGGTAGCTACGCACAAGCCTGGTTATCATCTGCCGCGATCGGGCAGAGCCAAATCATTACGGTTGGGGCGGGCGGCGCGGCGGGTGCTGTTGGCGTAGGCGGGGGAAGTGGTGGAACAAGTTCGCTTGGCTCACTGGCTTCGGCCACCGGTGGTGGAGGTTCTCCCTGGAGTTCCCCGCTCACGCTTCCTGGATTCGGCTTGTATGTGGGTGGTTTTCCCAGCCAAGCCTCAACTGGAGGCAACATTATCAATTCGGCGGGTGCGGCCGGTAACCCAGGGATGTGCCTCACCGGATCAACACTTGCCGGGCATGGCGCAAACTCGCCTCTTGGCAGTGGTGGTTATGCGAGCAGTGTCGCATTGAGTGTGGCTGCGCCCGGTTCAGGTTATGGCTCAGGCGCGGGCGGGATTGCTAACGCCACCAACCAGCCGGGCAGACCGGGTGCAGCAGGCGCCCCCGGTGTTGTGATCATCTACGAGTACGCCTGATGAAAACCTACGCACGCATCTTCAACAGCACCGTGGTCGAGCTGTTCTCCACCGATGGCAATATGGCCGAGATGTTTCATCCGGATCTGCTCTGGGTCGACATCACTGAAATCACTCCGGTACCGCAAATCGACTGGACCGCCCACTTCGGTACCCTCGGTTGGGTGTTCGACGTGCCCGAAGAACTTGCACCGGACAGCACGCTGAAAACTCTGGCAAAAAAATGGCTGACGGGCATTGGCCGCCAACCATGATTCAATCGGGGGCAATATCCAGGGAGGATCAAGCATTATGCAAATAACTGAAAGCAACCTTATCGACATCATGCCGAACGCCCGCTCCCAAGCGGGCGTTTTTGTTTCTGCACTCAACAGCGCGATGGCGCGCCGTCATATCGACTCGCCCAAACGCGTCGCGGCGTTCCTCGCGCAGGTCGGGCACGAGTCCGGGCAACTGCGCTATGTGCGGGAACTTGGCAACAACCAATACCTGAGCAAATACGACACCGGCACTTTGGCTTTACGTCTGGGCAATACTCCGGAGGCCGATGGCGACGGGCAGAAGTATCGTGGTCGCGGACTGATCCAGATCACTGGTCGCAGCAACTATCGCCAGTGCAGCGTTGGCCTGTTCGGTGATGAACGTCTGTTGTCCCTGCCCGAACTGCTCGAACAGCCACAATGGGCTGCCGAGTCCGCGGCATGGTTCTGGGAGCAGAACGGCTTGAATGAACTGGCCGATCGCGATCAGTTCAACACCATCACCCGGCGAATCAACGGCGGGTTGAACGGCTTGCAGGATCGCCTGGAAATCTGGGCGCGGGCGAGGGCAGTGCTATGCCAATCCCCTGGCGAGTGATCGGCATCTTATTGCTGGCCGCTGGTGCTTTTGCTGCGGCCTGGCAGTTTCAGGGGGGGCGCTACGAACGGCAATTGGCCGAGCAGGCCCGGTTAAACGCCGAAACCCTCAATCAACTGACGCAGACCGCCGCCGCCGCGCAGCAGGCTGAGCAGGATAAACGCCTGGCGCTGGAGCAACGGCTCGCGGCCAGTGAACAAACCCATTACCGAGCGCTGAGCGATGCCCAACGTGATCAGGATCGCCTGCGCGATCGTCTTGCCACTGCTGATGTGCGCCTGTCAGTCCTTCTCGACGCCAGCGACGTTGCCCCAGGCTGCAACGTGCCAGCCACCGCCGGCGCCGGCAACGTGGATCATGCAACCGTACGCGCCCGACTTGACCCGGCGCATGCTCAACGAATTATCGCCATCACCGACACCGGCGACCGTGGACTGATCGCCTTGCAGGCGTGTCAGGCGTATGTCAGAGCGCTCGCGCCCGAACATTTTGAATGAGTCTGTGTATTGAAAGCGCAACCGGCTCGTGTACGGTGGAGGCATTCCACACGATCCGGAGCACGCCGTGAAAGAGATCACTCAACTGGCTGCCGACCTTGGCCGACGTCTGCAACTGCTCAATGCCCACGTCACCACCGCTGAGTCCTGTACCGGTGGCGGGATCGCCGAAGCCATCACGCGGATCCCGGGCAGTTCGGCGTGGTTCGAGGCGGGCTATGTCACGTATTCCAATCGACAGAAAACCCAGCAATTGAATGTGTCGGGTGAATTGTTCGAGTCGGTGGGTGCGGTCAGTCGCGAGGTGGTTGAGGCGATGGTGCGTGGTGCCCAGGACAAAAGTCTGGCGCGATTTGCCGTAGCCGTCAGTGGTGTGGCCGGGCCGGACGGTGGTTCACCGAACAAACCGGTGGGCACTGTGTGGCTGGCCTGGGGTGTTGGCGAAACGGTCACCAGTGAGGTTCAGCACTTCCCCGGTAACCGCGATGAAGTCCGCCGACAAACGGTGAAGGCCGCGCTAGAGGGGCTCCTGCGACTAGCGGCACGAGAAATCGAAAATCAGGGGTAGGCGATCCGCGAACGCTGTGGAATAATACTGGCTACTTATACAGGTGTTGGCCGTCAGGCCTTATTGATTACGTGAGGACTTTAATGGACGACAACAAGAAGAAAGCCTTGGCTGCGGCCCTGGGTCAGATCGAACGTCAATTCGGCAAGGGTGCCGTGATGCGTATGGGCGATCAAGACCGTCAGGCGATCCCGGCTATCTCGACTGGCTCTCTGGGTCTGGACATCGCGCTCGGCATTGGCGGCCTGCCAAAAGGCCGTATCGTTGAAATCTACGGTCCTGAATCCTCCGGTAAAACCACACTGACCTTGTCCGTGATCGCCCAGGCTCAAAAAGCCGGCGCGACCTGCGCATTCGTCGACGCCGAACACGCCCTCGACCCTGAGTACGCCGGCAAGCTGGGCGTCAACGTCGACGACCTGCTGGTGTCGCAGCCGGACACCGGCGAACAGGCGCTGGAAATCACCGACATGCTGGTGCGCTCCAACGCTGTTGACGTGATCATCGTCGACTCCGTGGCTGCACTGGTACCGAAGGCCGAAATCGAAGGTGAAATGGGTGACATGCACGTGGGCCTGCAAGCCCGTCTGATGTCCCAGGCGCTGCGTAAAATCACCGGTAACATCAAGAACGCCAACTGCCTGGTGATCTTCATCAACCAGATTCGTATGAAGATCGGCGTGATGTTCGGTAGCCCGGAAACCACCACCGGTGGTAACGCGCTGAAGTTCTATGCTTCGGTTCGTCTCGACATCCGCCGTACCGGCGCGGTGAAGGAAGGCGACGAAGTGGTCGGCAGCGAAACCCGCGTCAAGGTTGTGAAGAACAAGGTGGCTTCGCCGTTCCGTCAGGCCGAGTTCCAGATTCTTTACGGCAAAGGCATCTACCTCAACGGCGAGATGATCGACTTGGGCGTGCTCCACGGTTTCGTCGAGAAGTCCGGCGCCTGGTACGCCTACGAAGGCACCAAGATCGGTCAGGGCAAGGCCAACTCGGCCAAGTTCCTGGCAGACAACCCGGAAATCGCCGCGAAGCTCGAGAAGCAACTGCGTGACAAACTGCTGACGCCTGCAGTGATCGATTCCAAGGCTTCTGCAGTCAAAGAGACTGAAGACGACCTGGCCGACGCTGATATCTGATTGCAGCGATGACCACCGCCGTACTCGATACCCTCGTCGCTGTGCGGCGAACCGCCATGGACCTGCTCGCACGCCGCGAGCACGGTCGAGTCGAGCTGACGCGCAAACTGCGTCAGCGCGGCGCTGAAGCGGAGATGATCGAAACAGCCCTCGACCGTTTGACGGAAGAGGGGCTGCTTTCCGAAGCCCGTTACCTTGAAAGCTTTGTTTCCTACCGCGCCCGCTCCGGCTATGGCCCTCTGCGGATTCGTGAGGAACTGAGCCAGCGCGGTTTGCAGCGCGCCGATATCGAACTCGCCCTGCGCGAAAGCGGTATCAGCTGGCAGGAGCAACTTCAGGAAACCTGGCGCCGGAAGTTCTCCGGGCATTTACCGATTGATGCGAAAGAACGGGCCAAGCAAGGCCGGTTTCTGGCGTATCGGGGGTTCTCGATGGAGATGATCAACCGCTTGTTCAGCGGTCGCGGCATGGACGATTAAACCGCTTCAATAAAAACGGCCCGCTATGAAAATAGCGGGCCGTTTTTTTTTGCCTTCAAATTGCCTTTGACGGCTCGCGGCTGCGTTGCGCTGTTTGCGGTTTTGAATCGGCCCAGTTTTCCGGCAGATTGATGTAATCGATCAACTCCCTCAGACGCCCGTGCGTTCGGGCATTGAAAGCGAAGGCCAGTCGTGCCAGATGGCTGAACTGTGCTTCATCGTGTTCCTCGCCGGCGTAGGCGTGTTGATGAAACTGATCACTCAGGCACAAATCGGCGAACGCTTCCTGCATGTGCGCCAGCGCCTGATCGCTGAGCTTGTGATTCATACGAATCACGAATTGGCGCTTGAGCCAGCGGCTGGAGTGGAAGTTACTGTAGAACTGGTTGATCTGTTCCACCGCTTCCTCAACGGTGTAAACCAGACGCATCAGTCTCATATCGGTCGGCAGGATGTAATGGTTTTCCTCCAGTTGCTGGCGAATGAAGTCCATCGCGCCTTGCCAGAATGTGCCGCCCGGCGCATCCAGCAGCACCACCGGCACCAATGGACTTTTCCCGGTCTGGATCAATGTCAGCACTTCCAGCGCTTCATCCAGCGTGCCGAAACCGCCCGGGCACAAGACCAGCGCGTCGGCTTCTTTGACGAAAAACAGTTTGCGCGTGAAGAAGAAGTGAAACGGCAACAGATTGCCGGTGCCGTCCACCGTAGGATTGGCATGCTGCTCGAAGGGCAGGGTGATGTTGAAGCCGAGACTGTGATCGCGGCCGGCACCTTCATGCGCGGCAGCCATGATGCCGCCCCCGGCGCCAGTGATGACCATCATCCCCGAGCGGGTCAACGCCGCGCCGAGTTCACGGGCCATCGCATACAGCGGATGCTCGACCGGCGTGCGCGCCGAACCGAATACCGTGACTTTGCGTCGGCCTTTGAACTGCTCCAGGACCCGAAACGCCTGCTCCAGTTCGCGCAGGGCTTGCAAGGTAATCTTGGCATTCCAGCGGTTATGGTCTTCCTGGGCCATGCGCAGCACGGTCAGGATCATGTCGCGGTAGATGGGGATATTCGGGCTGTTGGGTGAAACACGGTTGAGTTGTTCTTCGACCTTACTGATGAGGTCGGGACCGCTTTCCTGAAAATGACGGCTCAAGAGGTCATTCGGTTGGTAAGGCATTCAACGTCTCCTTCTGCACAGAGCGGATGGCCCTGACGAGCGGCGTCAGTGCCGCGCTGCAAAAAACACACGATCGGCAGTTCCTTGTCTGCCGTTGAAAAATGATCGGGAATACTCTGAATCTAGACCCTTGCGCGCATTTGCGCTGACTTGATCATTGCGCCGTAAAGTTTTGGCTGGCAATCGTTTGTTGATTTTCCGCGCGTTGCTTCACCGCTCGTCCGAACGTGCACCGAATGGCAAACCCTCTGATTAACTAACGTACAGGCGCCTTACGACAGCTTTAGGTCAATAACCGTACGCAAGGTGCACGCGATTCAAGGATTTGCGGGTGGCAAGGAGGCGGGACACATGGCCAGAGTGATTCTGGAGATCGATACGCAGTTGTATCGGATGTTGAAGGCATCAGCCGAGACCAATCAACTCAGTCTCGAAGAGGAGTGCTGCCGGCGGTTGGCGGGTGGCGAGCGTCGTTCGCACTATTTACAGGCTTTGCTGGCTGAACTGCGCGCCGAGGATGAACAGCGGCGCGCCAATTCGCGATAGTTACTTCTTCTTCGCCGGGGCGGCTTTCGGGCAATCCGATTCCTGATAGCTGGCGGAGCCGATCGCTTTGTTGGTTTTCACTTCCGTGAAGTCGTAACGCATGATCGCGCCCTTGGCCATCAGCTTGCGGTACGACGGGTTGTTGCATACCGAGGCGCCCAACTGGAAATACACGGCTTTAGGGTCAGCGCGCATTTTGTCGGCGTGGCTCTTCTGTACGCTCAGGTGGTTGATCAACTGAGTGCCTTCAACGGTGTAGCCCTGATCAAGAATGTCTTCATTGATTGCCCGAGGCGTGCCGACGCTGCTCTGGGCGGCGACGTTGCGCAGCTCTCGGTTCAGATTCTGCTCACTCAGGGATGCAGCCTGAGCGGTGAAGGACGACGCCAGCAGAATGGCAGCGGTAGGAACGATAAGGCGCAGCATGAAACTCTCCTGATTCAGTGACTGGTGGTTCGACCAGCCCTGTGGCTGTGCGTTCAGTGGCGCCGGATTATAGGGGAGCCGGTCGGGACGGTACAGGTTTGCACTCGCCGCTCTGGTAAACTGCCGGCCTTTATAGCCTTGCCGAGTGCTGTGCGTGTCGAGTTTTCCTGCCGTAAGGCGTTGCCCGTGACCCATCATGCCCCCAACGCCGTAGCCCGCTTGCGCGATCAGCGCGAGGACGAGGGCATCAAGCCGATTCAGGCCCGTGGCTTTCGCTCCGAGCGTTGCCGCGACTGCCGGGTGATCATCAGCCATTGTTTGTGCGCCTGGCGTCCGAGTGTCGAAACCCGATCGGGCGTGTGCCTGATCATGACCGGCAAGGAAGTGTTCAAACCGAGCAACACCGGTTGGCTGATAGCCGACGTGGTGCGCGATAACCATGCGTTTATCTGGTCGCGTACCGAGCCTGATCCGCAGATGCTGGCGCTGCTCAATGATCCGCAATGGCAACCGTATCTGGTGTTTCCCGGCGAATACGTGGAGCCGTCGCGAGTGACCAATACTGTCGCGATCGATAGCAGCAAGCGCCCGTTGTTCATTCTGCTGGATGCGACCTGGACCGAAGCGCGGAAGATTTTCCGCAAGAGCCCGTATTTTGATCGCTTGCCGATTCTCAGTCTGCTGCCCGACAAACTCTCGCGTTACCGCTTGCGCCGTTCGACCCGCAGTGAGCACCTGTGCACCGCCGAAGTCGCGGCATTGTGCCTGGAACTGGCTGGTGACAGCGACGCCGCCTCTGCGCTGGACGCCTATTTTGACGTGTTCAGCCAGCATTATCTGGGCGCCAAACAGCAACTGGACATGAATGAGTCAACGCCGGCTCACGCCGAGTTGTTGCCCTATATACGAAAGCCGCAGCCGGAGTTGGCCCAATAGTGGCCCATACTGTACAAGCCAGCGGCCGTGCTGCTTGACCACCCCGTCTTCGCTGGGCATGCTTGGCGCCGATTGGGGTGCGGCCAAGGTTTGAAACGCCGTGTTTGCTGTTGATTGGCGTTGAACGTGCCCCTGTAGATACCGCTTTCAAGCGGCATCTTGAGTTGCTTTGGCCAGACCGGAATGCACCGGGTCTGCCATCAAAAACAGGATCATTTGAAAAATGGCCACATACGACATCCTGATTGCCGATGACCACCCTCTGTTTCGTAGCGCCCTGCATCAAGCGGTGACGCTGGGCCTTGGCCCGGACGTCCGGCTGGTAGAAGTGGCGAGCATCGCCGAGCTGGAATCTCGCCTGACCGAAAAGGCTGACTGGGATCTGGTCCTGCTGGACCTGAACATGCCCGGCGCTTTCGGGTTTTCCGGTTTGGTCATGCTGCGCGGGCAGTACCCGCAGATTCCGGTGGTGATGGTTTCGGCGCAGGAAGAAGCTTCGGTGATGGTCAAATCCCGTGAGTTCGGCGCCAGTGGTTTTATCCCCAAGTCCAGCGACCTCAGCGTGATTCAGGAGGCCGTGCGCAAAGTGCTCGATGGCGATGTTTTCTGGCCGCCGCAGGCGTTCGAGGCAGTCGCCGTTTCCGATGAAGCCAAAGCCGCCAGCGATGGTCTCGCCAGCCTGACCCCGCAGCAGTTCCGCGTCTTGACCATGGTCTGCGAAGGCCTGCTGAACAAGCAGATTGCCTATGAGCTGAGTGTGTCGGAAGCGACCATCAAGGCCCACGTCACGGCGATCTTTCGCAAGCTGAATGTGCGCACTCGTACGCAAGCGGCTTTACTGCTGCAACAACTTGAGTCAATTCCGAGCCAATAAAGGCTGGCGTCTTCACGCTTTTTTGACTTTTGTTGCTCTAGCTTTCCCACTCCTTTTTGGTTGGTTTCTACTTTATGTCACCTTTCAAGGGCCAGACCGGCCTGAAACGCATCCTCAACGCCTCCGGTTACTCGCTGGACGGCCTGCGCGCAGCCTTCACCGGTGAAGCAGCCTTTCGCCAATTGGTACTGCTCAATGTGGTGCTGATTCCGCTGACGTTCTTCCTCAATGTCAGCCGCGTTGAGCAGGCACTGTTGATTGCCGTGTGCCTGCTGGCGCTGATCGTCGAGTTGCTGAATTCGGCTGTGGAAGCGGCCATCGACCGCATTTCGCTGGAGCTGCACCCGCTGTCGAAGAACGCCAAGGACATGGGCAGCGCCGCACAATTCGTGGCACTGAGCATGATTGCGCTGGTGTGGGCAGTGATTCTGCTTTAAGCGATTGTCGGCAAAACGATCTCGTCGCTGCGCTGCACCCCGGCGGTGAAAGCGCGGCACAGCTCGAGAAATTCGCGCATGGCCGAAGTCTGGTATTTCTGCTTGTGCCAGATGAAGTAAAACTGTCGGGCCAGATCCAGGTCCGGCGTCTCCACCGGCACCAAGCTGCCGCGTCGGAACGCGTCACGCAGCGCCAGCCGCGAGATGCAGCCAATCCCCAGTCCTGATTCCACCGCGCGTTTGATCGCTTCGGTGTGTTCCAGCTCCAGACGAATATTCAGCGCACTGCGATGGTGACGCATGGCCTGATCGAAGGTCAGCCGCGTGCCGGAACCCTGTTCGCGCAGAATCCATGCCTCGTGCGTCAGCTCCTCCATGGTCGCCGTACCGCGTTGGGCCAGTGGATGCTGCGGCGCGCAGAACACCACCAGCTCATCTTCAACCCAGCTCTGCACTTCGATATCCGGGTGGCTGCAATCGCCTTCGATTAGACCCAGATCAATTTCGTAATGGGCGACTTGCTGCACGATATTGGCAGTGTTCTGCACGTGCAGCTTCACCTGACTTTCCGGGTGGCGTTGCATGAAACTGCCGATCAGCAGCGTCGCCAGGTAATTGCCGATGGTCAGCGTTGCGCCCACCGACAGCGAGCCGAAACCGGATTTGCCGTTGAGCAGGTCTTCGATTTCCTTGGCCTGATCGAGCAGCGCCACCGCTTGTGGCAACAGCTGTTTGCCGAGGGCGTTGAGGCTCAGCCGTTTGCCGGCGCGGTCGAACAGCTGGCAGCTGGATTGGCGCTCGAGCTCGGTGATCGAGGTGCTCGCGGCCGACTGCGAGAGGTTGAGCAGACCCGCAGCACGGGATACGCTTTCCTGCTGGGCGACGGCGACGAAGACTTGCAGTTGACGGAGAGTAAATCGCATATCGATATAACCGATAACCCTTATCTTAATAATCCAGTTAACAGATATTGTCGTCGCTATTAGAATGCGATGCAATTGCGCACCGTCGCCTTCAAAAGCCAGCGCAGACCCAATCTCCAGGAGTCAAACGTACATGAGCAACATGAACCACGAGCGTGTCCTCAGTGTTCATCACTGGAACGACACTCTGTTCAGCTTCAAGTGCACCCGCGATCCGGGTCTGCGCTTCGAGAACGGTCAGTTCGTGATGATCGGCCTGCAACAGCCCAACGGCCGCCCGCTTATGCGCGCTTACTCGATCGCCAGTCCGAACTGGGAAGAGCATCTGGAGTTCTTCAGCATCAAGGTGCAGGACGGCCCGCTGACTTCGCAACTGCAGCACTTGAAGGAAGGCGACGAGATCATCATCTCGAAGAAGCCTACCGGCACCCTGGTGCTGGACGACCTGAACCCGGGCAAGCACCTGTATCTGCTGAGCACCGGCACTGGCCTGGCGCCGTTCATGAGCGTCATTCAGGACCCGGAAACCTACGAGCGCTTTGAAAAAGTGATCCTGGTCCACGGCGTGCGTTACGTCAACGAAGTCGCCTACCGCGAATTCATCACCGAGCACCTGCCACAGAACGAGTTCTTCGGCGAAGCGCTGCGTGACAAGCTGATCTACTACCCGACCGTGACCCGCGAGCCTTTCGAGAATCAGGGCCGTCTGACCGACCTGATGCGCAGCGGCAAGCTGTTCAGCGACATCGGCCTGCCTCCGATCAACCCGCAGGACGACCGCGCGATGATCTGCGGCAGCCCGAGCATGCTCGACGAGACCAGCGAAGTGCTCGACAGCTTCGGCCTGAAGATCTCGGCGCGGATGCGCGAGCCGGGTGATTACCTGATCGAGCGTGCGTTCGTCGAGAAGTAAGCCCCACTGAAAAAGCCCCCATTGCCTTTGCAGGCAATGGGGGCTTTTTTATGCCCGAACATTTCCCTGTAGGAGCTGCCGCAGGCTGCGATCTTTTGATCTTGCTTTTGAAGAGCAAAATCAAAAGATCGCAGCCTGCGGCAGCTCCTACATTGGGCGCGGTTTCAGACCATGGCGGGAATGACTTCCAGCACGCGGATCTGCTCCGGTGTCGGGTAATGCCAGCGCACGTCCAGATCCCAGAACTGTGCGCCATATTCACGCTCAGGCACCGGGGTTTGATAGGCCGGGCGCGGATCCTGCGCCAGGCACTGTTCAATCAGCTCAACCAAGGGTTCGCCAAGGCGCTGAGCGTGTGTGTGCGCCTGTTTCAGTGCTGAGTCCGTCCACTGCACGTCAATCAGCTGCGGTGCTGCACTGGCGATGCTGTTGGAAGCTTCGGGAATGATGTCGGCGTAAGGCACGTAGGGTTTGATGTCGAGAATCGGCGTGCCGTCGAGCAAGTCGATCCCGGAGATGAACAGCCGATGGGCTTCGACCTTGTCCAGTTTCACCACTGACTGACCGATGCCGTTCGGCCGGTGAGTCGCGCGGGTGGCGAACACGCCCATGGACTTGTTGCCGCCCAAGCGTGGAGGGCGGACTTTCAGGCGCGGTTTGTCTTCCAGTGCCTGATGAAACAGGAACAACAGCCACACATGGCTGACCTGTTCCAGACCTTGCACGGCGTCACCCTGATCGAACGGCGCCACCAGTTCCAGCACGCCACGGGCGGCGGGGGCCAGTTGTGGCTGGCGCGGGATGGCGAATTTCTCCTTGAAGCAGGAGCGCACGAAGCCGATGGGGGAGACGCTGTAAGTCATGGTTTGCATTCGAAGCGGGGCAGGGTGGGCATGATAACCCGGCGAGCTTCAAGTCTGGTGGTGGCCGGGCTGACGCCATCGCTGGCAAGCCAGCTCCCACAGGGTTCTCGAGTGGCTACATAATCCAAGTACACCACAAAAACCTGTGGGAGCTGGCTTGCCAGCGAAGGCCGCACCGCCGATCTCAGAGACTGAACCCGCCATCCAGCGGAATAATATTCCCGGTCATATAAGCCCCAGCCGTACTCGCCAGACTGATCGCCAGCGCCGCCATCTCTTCCTCCCGCCCCCAACGCTTCATCGGAATCAAAGCCGTATCCTCAGCCAGCGCCTTCTCATCATTACCAATATGCTGAGTCATCTTGCTCGGAAACCGCCCCGGTGCGATCACATTGACGTTGATGTGCTGGCTCACCAGCTCCCGCGCCAGAATCCGCGACAATTGATGCAGGGCGGCTTTACTCGGCCCGTAGGCATACGCCTGCTCACCAAACGAAGAAATCCCCGCCACCGAACCAATGTTGATAATCCGCGCCGGATTCGCCGCTGAGCCAGCTTTGCGCAACAGCGGCAGGAATTGCTGGATGCAACTGAACACCGACGTCACGTTGAGCTGCATGACCTTCTCCCAGCCCTTGACCGGATAGCTCTCCAGCGGCGCGCCCCAAGTAGTGCCGGCGTTGTTCACCAGAATATCCAGATGCGTGATCTGCTCACCCAGGCGCGCGGCCAGCTCCTGTACGCCTTCTTCCGTCGCCAGATTCGCGGCGATGCCATGACATTTGCCCAGGACACTGAGTTCTTCAGCCGTTTGATGGCAGGCTTCGGCATCGCGCGAGCAGACATAGACCCGGGCACCAGCCTCGACAAAGGCCTTGGCGATCATCTTGCCGATACCACGGGTGCCGCCGGTCACCAGAGCGGTGCGGCCTTGCAGGGAGAAATACGGGTGCATGGCGAGTCCTGAGGATTAGGGATCAGTACACCCTAGTCGTCAGCCGCACGAAGCGGAGCCATTATTTCTGGAGGGAATGAACAATCATGCGTTGCGGCGGCGACCATCAGTCGCCACCGCAGAAGGGGATCAGGCCGGGCGAACGCGCAGGGTCAGACCCTTGAGGAAGTTGCGCAGCAACTGGTCGCCGCACGGGCGATAGTTGGTGTGACCAACCTTGCGGAACAGTGCGCTCAGCTCAGGCTTGGACACCGGGAACTCGGCAGCCTTGAGAATCGCGTGCATGTCGTCTTCTTTCAATTCGAAGGCCACGCGCAGTTTTTTCAGAATGATGTTGTTGGTCACCGGCACTTCGATCGGCTGCGGCGGACGGCTTTCGTCCTTGCCACGCTTGAAGATCACCAGACCGTCGAGGAAGTGCGCGATGACTTCGTCCGGGCAGCGCACGAAACCTTCTTCGTCTTCTTCTTTCTTGTCGAGCCAGGTCACCACGTCGGCGAGCGCGACTTCCATGCCGCCGAGTTTGATGATCTCGACAACCTTCTTGTCGCTGATGTCGAGCATGTAGCGCACGCTGCGCAATACGTCGTTATGAATCATGTGAGTCATCCTGATAAGCGTTGTGGGCAGCACGCGGGCGCGCTACCGGAATGTGTGGCGGCAGTGGAAGTCTTAGAACTTCTCTTTGCCGGACAGGTAGCGCCATTGGCCGACCGGGACTTTGCCGATCGAGACACCGCCGATACGGATGCGGCGGATGCCGATGACCTTCAGGCCGACCGCTTCGCAGAACTGGGCGATGATGCCGGGCTGCGGATTTTTCATGGCGAAACGCAGACGGTTTTCGTTCTGCCAGCTGGCCTTGACCGGCGGCAGCTCCTTGCCCTTGTGGGTCAGGCCGTGCTGCAAACGGTTGAGGCCGTGAGCGACCATGTCACCTTCGACCTCGACCACGTATTCCTGCTCGATCTTCGCGGCGTCGGCGGTGAGCTTGCGGAGGATTTTCCAGTCCTGAGTGAACACCAGCAGGCCGCTGGCCTTGGCTTGCAGGTCGGCGCTGGCGGTCAGGCGCAGGAAGTGCCCGCGCAACGGGCGCTTGCTGAATCGGTGTTCTTCGCTGAGGGTTTCGGCGCTCAGCGATTGCATGGCGGTTTCAACGTCCATGCCGGCAGGGGCGTTGAGCAGGATGGTCACCGGCTCCGGCGCAGTGGCCTTGGCGTCCTTGTCGAGCTCGACCTTCTGGTCGCCGACCTTGAATTGCGGCTCGTCAATCACTTCGCCGTCCACGGTGACCCAGCCGCCCTCAATGAACAGCTCGGCCTCCCGGCGGGAGCAACCGACCAGTTCGATGAGGCGTTTGGAGAGGCGAATCGGGTCAGTCATGACAGGGCCGTAACAAAAAAGGGGTGGGCATTGTACCTGTGTGGCGCCGGTTAAGTCCGGTTCCATTTTCACGGTGTCCGTATTCCCTGTGGGAGCTGGCTTGCCAGCGATGGCATCACCTCGGTGCATCTGTCAGACCGAGGCGTCTGCATCGCTGGCAAGCCAGCTCCCACAGGGGGCCATGGTGTGTCAGCCGTTACTGGAGCGCTGCTGGTTCTGACGCAACCGCATATGCAGCAACGGATACGGCTGGCCCATGCCATCCACCTCCGAGCGGCCGATCACTTCAAAACCCTGCTTGAAGTAGAAGCCCAATGCCTGTGGGTTCTGTTCGTTGACGTCGAGTTCATCAGCATTCAGGTGCTGCATCGCGTAGTTGAGCAGTTTCTTGCCCAAGCCCTGACCGCGATGATCGGGGTCGATGAACAGCATTTCGATCTTGCCCGCCGCAACACCGGCAAACCCGGTGATGCGCTGATTGGCGTCTTTGGTGCAGATCAGCATCACCGCATCCAGATAACGGGTGAGCACCAGGTTGCGCAGCAGCTCGATATAGCTGTCCGGGAGAAAATCATGGGTCGCGCGGACCGAGGCCTCCCAGACCTGGGTCAGTTCCTGGTAATCGCTGAGTTTCGGTGTGTGGATGACCGAATGGTGACGCATGCCCGTCTGCCTCTTGTCCGTTTCAAGGGAGTCCGTCCCCCGCTAAACGATAGCCGTAAAAAAGCCCCGCATCTCGTAAAAAGAGCGGGGCTTTCCGTATTTATTGCGGTGTCTGGCTGGCTATTTCTGTCGCCAGCAAGATCTCTCCCCCTCACCCCAACCCTCTCCCCCAGAGGGGGCGAGGGGGAAGGGAGCTGATCTTCGTGCTGTTCAGAACCTGAGTTCGACTCGATATTTCAAGTCGCCGTCATTCTGAAGAGCACCTCGATCAGTCCCCTCTCCCCCAGAGAGGGCGAGGGGGAAGGGAGCTGAACTTCGTGCTTTTCAAACCTGAGTTCGACCGGATAGCTCAGGTCGATGTACCTCGAAAGAACAACACGGTCAGCTCCCTCTCCCTCTGGGAGAGGGCTGGGCGGGCGGCGTTCCGATGAGGGGCTTTTGATCTTCAGATCAGATCTGCTCTGCCCACAGGTCATATTCGTCAGCGTCAGTCACCTTGCACCAGACCTTGTCACCCGGCTTCAAATTGCTGCCGTTATCAATAAACACGTTACCGTCGATTTCCGGGGCATCGAAGAAGCAGCGGCCAACAGCGCCTTGCTCATCAACTTCGTCGACCAGCACTTCGATTTCACGGCCGATGCGCATTTGCAGGCGTGCCGAGCTGATCGCTTGCTGGTGCGCCATGAAGCGATCCCAACGATCCTGCTTGACGTCGTCCGGTACGATCTCCAGATCCAGATCATTCGCCGGAGCGCCATCCACCGGCGAGTACTGGAAGCAACCGACGCGGTCGAGCTGGGCTTCGGTCAGCCAGTTCAACAGGTACTGGAAGTCTTCTTCGGTTTCGCCCGGGAAGCCGACGATGAAAGTCGAACGGATGATCAGGTCCGGGCAGATTTCGCGCCAGTTCTTGATCCGCGCCAGTGTCTTGTCTTCGAAGGCCGGGCGTTTCATCGACTTCAACACTTTCGGGCTGGCATGCTGGAACGGGATGTCCAGGTACGGCAGGATCTTGCCGGCGGCCATCAGCGGGATCAGCTCGTCTACGTGCGGGTACGGGTAAACGTAGTGCAGACGGACCCAGACGCCGAGGGTGCTCAGCGCTTCGCAGAGTTCGGTCATGCGGGTTTTCACCGGCGCGCCGTTCCAGAAACCGGTGCGGTATTTCACGTCAACGCCGTAGGCACTGGTGTCTTGCGAGATCACCAACAGCTCTTTGACGCCGGATTTGACCAGACGCTGAGCTTCGTCGAGAACATCACCCACCGGACGGCTGACCAGTTTGCCGCGCATCGACGGGATGATGCAGAACGAGCAGCTGTGGTTGCAGCCTTCGGAAATCTTCAGGTAGGCGTAGTGGCGCGGGGTCAGCTTGATGCCTTGCGGCGGCACCAGGTCGATCAACGGGTTGTGATCCTGACGCGGCGGTACGACTTCGTGCACGGCGTTGACCACTTGCTCGTATTGCTGCGGACCGGTCACGGCCAGCACGCTCGGGTGCACGTTGCGGATGTTGCCTTCTTCCACGCCCATGCAACCGGTGACGATCACCTTGCCGTTTTCCTTGATCGCTTCGCCGATCACTTCCAGCGACTCAGCCTTGGCCGAATCGATGAAACCGCAGGTATTGACGACTACAACGTCGGCGTCCTGATAGGTGGACACCACGTCATAACCTTCCATGCGCAGCTGGGTCAGGATGCGCTCGGAGTCGACCAGTGCTTTCGGGCAACCCAGAGATACAAAGCCAACCTTTGGATTGGCCGGCGCAGGAGTGGTGGACATGTCTAACCTCGGTATTTTGTGACATCGCTTTCTTGGTGCGAAAGCCGACGGATGGGCGCTTAGGGCGCGCCTCTGATCAAAAAGTGCGCAATTCTAGCGGCGGGCAACGCAGTTGACCAGCTTTATGCAGGGAAATACGACGAGTGCTGCGCTATGCTTCGCGCCGTTGAGCTTTACCAATTTTTTACAGTCAACAAAACGTCTGTAACAACAGGTAAAACAGCGCATGCTGCACCACAAAGCATAGTGCTTCATTCAAGAAGCCGGTTCTGAGAAGTAGGAGTGTTGGATGGGTCAGGCAAGTAGTCATGCGGCAGGCGCCGAGGGTTCGGCCTCCAAGCCGCTGAGCATGCTGGTCGCGGCGGTCGGGGTGGTTTACGGCGACATCGGCACGAGCCCGTTGTACACCCTCAAAGAAGTGTTTTCCGGCGCTTACGGCGTACCGGTCAACCACGACGGCGTGCTGGGCATACTGTCGTTGATCTTCTGGTCGCTGATCTGGGTCGTGTCGATCAAATACATGATGTTCGTGCTGCGCGCCGACAACCAGGGCGAGGGCGGCATCATGGCGCTCACCGCACTGGCCCGTCGCGCGGCAGGGCATCGCAGGAAGCTGCGTTCGTTGCTGGTGGTTTGCGGGCTGATCGGCGCGGCACTGTTTTATGGCGACAGCATGATCACCCCGGCGATCTCGGTGTTGTCGGCTATTGAAGGTCTGGGGTTGGCATTTGAGGGTATCGACCACTGGGTTGTGCCGTTGTCGTTGGTGGTGCTGGTCGCTCTGTTTTTGATCCAGAGCCACGGTACGGCGCGGATCGGCATCTTGTTCGGGCCGATCATGGTCACCTGGTTTCTCGTCCTCGGCGCCCTCGGTGTCTATGGCATCAGCCACACCCCGGAAGTGCTGCATGCGCTGAACCCGGTCTGGGCCGTGCGTTTCTTCATGGTCCACACAGGCATGGGCGTGGCGATCCTCGGCGCCGTGGTGCTGGCGCTGACCGGTGCCGAAGCGCTGTACGCCGACATGGGCCACTTTGGCCGCAAGCCGATTGCCCGTGCGTGGTTCATCCTGGTGTTGCCGGCGCTGGTGCTCAATTACTTCGGGCAGGGCGCTTTGTTGCTGGAAAACCCGGAAGCGGCGCGTAACCCGTTCTATCTGCTGGCGCCGAGCTGGGCGTTGATTCCGCTGGTCGGTCTGTCGACCCTGGCCACGGTGATTGCCTCGCAAGCGGTGATTTCCGGTGCATTCTCCCTGACCCGTCAGGCGATTCAGCTCGGCTACATCCCGCGCATGTACATCCAGCACACCTCCAGCGACGAGCAGGGCCAGATCTATATTGGTGCGGTGAACTGGGCGCTGATGGTCGGCGTGGTCCTGTTGGTGCTCGGTTTCGAATCCTCTGGCGCACTGGCCTCGGCCTACGGCGTGGCGGTGACCGGCACCATGCTGATGACCACCATTCTGGTGTCGGCAGTGATGCTGCTGCTGTGGAAATGGCCACCGATCCTCGCGGTGCCGGTGCTGATCGGCTTCCTGCTGGTGGATGGTCTGTACTTCGCCGCCAACGTGCCGAAGATCGTGCAGGGCGGTGCGTTCCCGGTGATCGCCGGTATCGCTCTGTTTGTGCTGATGACCACCTGGAAGCGCGGCAAACAACTGCTCGTCGAACGCCTCGACGAAGGCGCGCTGCCGCTGCCGATTTTCATCAGCAGCATCCGCGTGCAGCCGCCGCATCGCGTGCAGGGCACTGCGGTGTTCCTCACCGCGCGTTCCGACGCCGTGCCGCATGCGTTGTTGCACAACCTGCTGCATAACCAGGTGCTGCATGAGCAGGTGGTGTTGCTGACGGTGGTTTACGAAGACATCCCGCGCGTGCCGCCATCGCGACGTTTCGAAGTGGAAGCGCACGGGGAGGGCTTCTTCCGGGTGATCCTGCACTTCGGCTTCACCGATGAGCCAGACGTACCGCAAGCGCTGAAGCTGTGTCATCTGGATGATCTGGACTTCAGCCCGATGCGCACCACCTACTTCCTCAGCCGCGAAACGGTGATTGCCTCGAAGCTGGAAGGCATGGCGCGTTGGCGTGAGGCGCTGTTTGCGTTCATGTTGAAGAATGCCAATGGGAACTTGCGGTTCTTCAATCTGCCGCTGAACCGGGTGATTGAGTTGGGGACGCAGGTCGAAATGTAAGCTTGGCCCCATCCGAAAAGCCCCCGTCGGCCTTGTGGCTGGCGGGGGCTTTTTTGTGGGCGGCAACTTCAGATCAAAAGATCGCAGCCTTCGGCAGCTCCTACAGGTTTCGCATTCCATGTAGGAGCTGCCGAAGGCTGCGATCTTTTGATCTTCAAACCTTTACAAGCCTTCAGGTATCTCTGCTTCAGACTCGGTCTTCGTCCGCGCAGGTCGTGGGATCAGCGCTTGGATCACGTCATCAATCAAGGCTTTGCCCATCACCGTCAGGTAATGCGCGGCCCAGGCATGGCGGTCGGTGTCTTTGATGAAGGCAGCGTCCTCGGCGAAGGATTTTGCGAGGGATAGCAGGTCGGAGGATTGGGACAAGGCATCGATGATCGGGATGCCGGCGCGGACGTTGAAGAACGCTTGATCCGAGTGGTAGAGGAAAGGGGTGAAGCCGATGGTTGTAAGGTCTGAAGGCGTTGACGGAATTTCTTTGCTCATTGTTTTGCTCCCTAAAACGAGGAGCTGCCGCATTCGTTACCACACGAATGGGTGGCAGCTGTACGCAGGGTGGTAAACCGGGAGAGCAAAGAAACCGGCAGACCCGAAGGTCTCCCACGTACAGCTGCCATGACAGTAAATTACAGGCGTAAAAGAACGCCTGATGTCGTGATGGAGGCACTGTTGCACTTTGCCTAACCGGGTTACCACACCCGATCGCTGAATGGGTCAGCGACATCCGGAGAGTATCCCGTCGAAAAACAGCGCAATAGAGCGGCAAAGCGCCCCAACACGAGTTTCGGAGTTTGCCTACAAGGTCTGTGGGCGTCATCCGATATTGCGAGACTGGAAGTAAACGATACTAAACGTCACGCACGAACCGACGTGTGCAAAGCATTCAGGTACGTATGACGGCATCAGCGGAACAAGAATTACAGGATGAACCAAAGGACCTTCGGATCGAAAAGAAGGCCAGTGAACGACTGCTCATCTTTGATTTGGCCCACGCAATCAGCCATGACGATATGCGGGCAAGGTATGCAGCGATTAGTGATCGACCCAAGGGCTTGACGACCCGGCCTCGGCAGTGAGACAAGTGTCCACGTTTTATGGAATGTGGACACTTGAGGTTTTGAACTAAATGAAGAGTCAAGACATTTTACTTTTGTTCAAAATGGCCAGTCTCCACGCTCAGGAAGAGAACCTCTTGGGGGAGATGGAGGCCGAATCAAATTCGGACAGGGTCGAAGAGCTGCTCAGGCCCTATGTCGTCAGCCGAATGACCGCAGGGGAGGGTGTGGGGAAGCCATTGGTTACCTATTCCACTGATGGGGAAGACACAGTCTTCCAGCGCCGCGAATTCGATTCGCCTTTCGCTGATGGGCCAGGCTGGGAGGGATGGGCGGAACCAGCATCTGATCCACCGCTGACAAGTTGGAGCGATCGCTACTCTCTGCGTGCGCTGTCTGCCTCTCTCGGACTGAGCAAAAGCGAAGTCTCAAATGCTCTCGCCCGGTGCCGGGAATCTGGATTGCTCATTCATGATTACGACACCGGGCTTGCCAAAGTGCACCGCCGGGAACTGCTGAAAATTACCGAGCACGCGCTGAAGTACTTCTTCCCGGTCAAGCCTGGCGCGATGGTTCGTGGCATACCCACAGGCTTTGCGGCACCCGCGCTGTCCAAAAGCATCAAGAGTGCGGGTGGTTTGATTCCGGTCTGGCCGGATGCGCATGGAACCGAGCGAGGCCAAGCGATCGAGCCGCTTTACAAAACAGTGCCGGAAGCGGTGAAAAAAGACCGGATCCTTTACCACTATCTGGCGCTCGCTGATGCAATCCGTCTGGGTGGTCCGCGTGAGTGTGGTGTGGCAATCAGTATTCTGAAGGCAGGGATGGGGCTTAAATAACATGTCGTCAAACGCGGATCACAACTACGAACTTATTGAGTTCGTGGCTGAAGGCTTGGGCGAGGCGTTTCTCGCCGAAGTTGCTTTTGTTGGCGGTTGCACAACCGCCATGCTGGTTACAGATACAGCAGTGCTGGACGACATTCGTTTCACTGATGACGTTGATCTAGTGATCGAGTTGGCCGGTATCAGCGCCTGGAACCAACTCACTGAACGGCTGGCTGCCAAGGGATTCAAGATCACCGGTGAGGACGAGGTCAATTGTCGTTTTCGCTTCAATGACGTTGTTGTGGATGTCATGCCTTCCGACCCTGCAGTGCTCGGCTATGCCAACCGCTGGTTCGTCGAGGGGCTGGCGAGGGCGGATAAATTCACCCTGCCCAGCGGCACTGTCATCCAGATATTCCAGCCCACATATTTTCTCGCGACGAAACTGGAAGCTTTCGCCGGTCGGGGAAATGGTGATCCTTATCACAAGGATGTCGAGGACATGATCATCTTGATCGATGGTCGGCCTGAGCTGTTGGAGGAGGTGGGCCAGGCTGACAGCGACCTTAAGGCGTTCGTCACAGATGGAATCCACAAACTGATGGCGCTCGACGGGGTTGGCTATGTGATCGAAAGTTCAGGCTCGGTGCAGGCGAATCCAGGCAGAGGGCAGATTATTCACCGGCGTTTGAAAGCGCTGGCCAGCGCATGAGATACCACTCCCGATCAATCACTGGGCAAGCCAGCAGGGCAAATAATGACTATGCCGGAGCTACCTGTGAAGGTGACAGTGGGTTTTTTGTTGTCGCGGATGGCACTTCCAGGCGCGGCA
This sequence comes from Pseudomonas sp. IT-232MI5, assembly GCF_949767845.1. Classification (NCBI taxonomy): domain Bacteria; kingdom Pseudomonadati; phylum Pseudomonadota; class Gammaproteobacteria; order Pseudomonadales; family Pseudomonadaceae; genus Pseudomonas; species Pseudomonas sp. IT-232MI5. The sequence continues at coordinate 73,320 of NZ_CATKQE010000055.1, read as the reverse complement.
GTGGACAGCTGGCTGAAAGCTTCGTAAGCGGCATGTTGGCGGCTCATTCCACACAGATGGAGCAGGGGGGCTATCCTGCAGACCCCGCAGCTGTTGAGCGTCTATTGGGTTCAATACTGGCGGATTTTCATGCGTCGTTGCCTGCTGATCAGACGGGAGCCATCTGTTACCTGATTGGCATGGTCGCTCATGGCCGACTCACCATTGCATACGAGGGAGACTGTTCATGCGGGATTGTGCCGCTGGCGGGAGCCATCGAGTGGATTACGCCACCTCACTGCAAGGCCAATTGGCGGCGCGACCGTTCGCACTGTGAATTGGCACAAGACCCGGCGCGAAATTCGGTAACACGATGCTTGAAGATCAATCGGGTCCCGAACCCTGACTTTGTTTGTTGTGCACTGGACGCTGTTGAGCGCTTGGTGTTTGTCACTGATGGCTTTTGGGCGGACTTGACGCAAGTGCAGCAAAGCAGTTTGTTGGCGGCGCGGGATAGCGACTTTAGCGTTGGCGACGATGATGTCACGTGGATAGATGTCCAGCTTGGCCAGCGAGACTGACGGGTTGTCTGAATCCAGCCCAATACCCCTGTGGGAGCGAGCCTGCTCGCGAAGACGTAGTGTCAGTCGACGAATCTGTAAACTGACCCACCGCTTTCGCGAGCAGGCTCGCTCCCACAGGGGATTTTCGTGGCTGCTGAATGTAAAAAGCCCCCGCAACTGCGAAGTTGCGGGGGCTTTTTGTGGGCGTGGCTCAGATCACTCTTCGGCGACCGAGTCCTTGCTCTGACGCTTCTCGATCAAATCCACCAAACGCTTGGCCAGCGCCGGATAGTTCTCGTCGAAGTGGTGGCCGCCTGGCAGTTTCACCGCTTCACCCACTGCAGTCTTGTCCGTGCAACCGCTTTCATCCGTCTCTTCTTCACCATAGATGCACACGACCTTGGCCGGTGGCAGCTTGGCCATTTCCGGGCCGGTGGCGGCTTCTTTACCGGCGTTACCCAACCAGCCTTCGACTTCGATTTCGAAGCTGCCGGTGCGGGCGAAGGCCAGCAGGATGATTGCGTCGACGCGTTGCTGCTCGGTTTCTGGCAAGCGGTTGTAGATCGCTGGCAACACGTCCGCACCAAACGAGTAACCGGTGAGGATGAAGCGTTTGGTGCCCCATTTCTGCCGGTAGTGCTGCATCAGTTCGGTCAGGTCGAGCGCGCTTTGCTCCGGGCTCTTGTGCTGCCAGTAGTAGCGCAGGGTGTCGATGCCGACCACCGGGTAGCCGATCTTGGCCATTTCACCGGCCACGTCGCGGTCGAGGTCGCGCCAGCCGCCGTCACCGGAGAGGAACAGGGTCACGGTGTCTTTCGCCTGACCGGCCGGCACTTCAACCACCGGGATCGCCAGACCGCCGTTGGCCTTGTCGCCGCCGACGAGGATCTTGCGCAGTTCGTTGTTCAGCACTTGCGGCAGGTTGATGTCGTAGTCGCTGATGCTGGTTTCGGCGTTCGGCTGATCGCGTACAAAACCCGCGCTGGCATCATCCGGGTTGTCGTTCCATGCCACCAGCCAGTGACCATGCGCGGCGGATTTCGGCAACAGGTGAGTGCAGCCAGGTTTTTCCAGTGCCAGGTCCACGGAAATCGCTTGGGCCTTGTCGTCCTTTTGCTCGGACAACCAACGCCAGGCCAATACCGCGCCGGGGCCGATACCGCTGACCAGCGTAGCCGGGCCGTTCAGTTCGCGCAGACCGGTTTGCAGGGCGCGGCTTTGCAGCAGGCAGTCCTTGGGCAGAATCACCTGAACGATTTGCGCCGAGGCGCTGCGGCTCAGGGTGGTCAGTTGTTTTTCAGAGAGTTTCTGGTCGTCGTTGACCGCGACCAGCACCTGCGCCTTGGGTTTGGTGCCGGGGATGACGCGGGTCAAAACGGTGCCGTCTGCCGCCGTGACAGGTTCGAGCGTCGGTTCTGGTGCCGGACGTTTGAGGTACCAGAAACCGCCGCCGGCAATCACGGCCAGCACGATCAGTGCGGCCAGGATGTACTTCAGGGAGCGTTGAATCATCAGCGTTTCACCAATCCAGTCAAGCCGCCCGCGATCAGGGCAGCAGTGTCGGCCAGCGCCACCAGCGGATCGAGTCCGGCGGGCACGGCCATATAACGGGGTTCCCAGTCAGGCTGGAACTTGTCTTTGAAGCGGCGCAAGCCTTGGAAGTTGTACAGCTGCTCACCACGGCGGAAAACCATCGAGCCCAGACGCTGGGTCAGCGGTGCACCACGCCGGGGTTGCAACCCCGACAACGGCACCATGCCCAGGCTGAAGCGCGCGTATCCGTGACTCTTATAGTGTTGAATCAGGCCGACCATCATGAATTCCATGGTCAGCTTGGGGGCGTCCGGGTGCGCGCGCATCAGGTCGAGACTGGCCAGATCATGGCTGTAAGTCTCGAGCAGGTTGGCGAACGCCACCGGGCGGCCTTCGAAGCGAATCACTGCGATGCGGAAATGCTTCAGGTAATCGTCGCTGAAACGGCCGAGGGAGAAGCCTTTCTCACGCACGTTCTTGCCGGTCAGCCATGCATCGGAAATCACTTTCAGCTCGTCCATCGGCGCCTGACCCGGCTCATGGATTTCCAGCGACAGGCCGTCGCGGGTGCCACGGTTCCAGGTGTAACGCAGGTCCTTCATCTCTTTGCCCTTGGCTTCCAGGTCAAAGCGATGCAGATCGACCCGGGCTTCTTCGCCCAGTTTGATCGCGGTCAGGCCGATGTCCATGTAGTACGGCAGGTTCTCCGCGCGCACCTGGTAGAACACCGGGCGGGCGTGGTGAATGTCGCAGAGGTCGCGGAACTGCCAGATCATCTCGGCGCGTTGCTGGCCAGGGCCGATCGGGTCGTACAGCGCCACCAGACTGCGGCCACGGCGCGCGTACATCAGGAACGCTTCGTCGTTCTGGTGAAACAGCAACGCCTTGTCACCGGTTAGCGCCAGGCCACCGTCGGGTTGCGACGACGCCATCAGGATTTTCGCCGCACGATCAAGTTCGTCAGGCGTCGGCAGGTGAATGACCGGACGTGCGGTGCGCAGCAGCCAGGTCAGCGCGATTACCAGCAACAGCACCGCAGCGCCGAGCAGCGAACGCAGGCCGCGTGGCGCGTCAGCGTCGAGGGTGAACTGCCACCACAGTTGATGGCTGTACGGTACGTCTTGATAGGCGAACAGCAGCAACCACGTCGAGGCACCGAGGACGCACAGGCTGGCCACCAGATACAGCGGCGAGAAGGGCAGTTCGGTCAGGCGACTCGGGCGATAGAATGAGCGACGGAACACACCGAGCAGCGCAGCCGTCAGTGTCATCAGCGTTGCTTCTTCCCAGTCGAAGCCTTTAAGCAGCGAGAGCAGCGCGCCAACCAGCAACAGAATGGTGGTGAGCATCCACGCCGCCGACAGGCGACGACGCAGGCCCTGAGCGAGCATCAGGCAGAGCACGCCGATCAGGCTGGCGCCGAAGTGCGACGCGTCGACCAGCCTGTGCGGGATCAGAAAACCGATGTGTTCCAGACGTGTGTCGATCTCGGGCGTGGCGCCGGAAAACAGCAGCACCACACCGGACAAGAACACCAGCACCGCCAGAATCGGTGCCGCCAGACCAGACGCCGCGCGCATGGTCTGAGTCTGAAACAGGCGCTGACCTTCGTTGATCAGCAGGAATACGCAGGCGACCAGCAGCGGCAGCACCACATAGATCAAGCGATACAGCAGCAACGCCGCGGCCAGTGGTGCGGCACCAAGAGTATCGGCGAAAGCGGCCAGCAGGATCGCTTCGAACACACCGACGCCGCCGGGGACGTGGCTGAGTACGCCGGCAGCCAATGCCAGCAGGTACACCAGCAGGAACGCACCAAACGGTGGCGCTTCCGGCAGCAACAGATAAAGGACAGTGGCGGCAGCCGCAACGTCGAGGGCGGTAATGATCAGTTGCAGGAACGTCAGGCGCCGACCCGGCAAGCGCAGCGTGCGGCGGCCAACCCTGACCAGCAGGTTGTCGCGCAACGGTTGTTCCGGCAGGCGCCGACGGTAGATGCCGATAGCCAGTACTGCGCCAAGCAACAGCACGACAGCGGCCACTGTGCCGAGCAGGCCTTCGGACAACCCCAGCGCCTGAGAGGCAGCAGGCAGGTCACTCAGCGTTGCCAGTGCAGCCAGCGGCGGCAAGGCGCAACCCAGCGACAGACTGGCGAACAAGGTCATGTGCGCGACTTCCGACGCCCCCAGACCCAGTCGAGCATATAAACGGTAGCGAACCGAGCCGCCGGACAGCAGCGACAGACCGATTGCATTGCCAATCGCAAACGCGGTGAATCCGCCCAGCGCCAATGTGCGCGGTGGCAAGGTCACGCCGGCATAGCGACTGGCCGACCATTCGTAGCCGAGCAGAATAATGAAACCGACCACGGTCGCAGCGAAGGCGCCGATCAGCGCGGGTTTCGGTACGTCGAGAATCGAGTCGTGCAGCGCATCGAGATCGAGTTCGGCGAGCAGATGACGACAGGCAATCAGCGCAATGGCAAACAGCAGCAAAGTCACCGCCAGACCAATCGGTTGTCGGTATTTGCTCAACCGATCCAGCAAGCGCAGACGCTCGGGTTTGATCGGGTGTTCCGCTGTGACGGTGTCTTGTGGATCAGACGAGTTGGCGCGCATCAATCACCTCTTGGATTGTGCGCGACAGGATGGAGGTATCCAGCCAAGTTACCAATCCCTGTAGAAAAAAATAATCACAAAATACTACGCCTCTCACCGGGTATCGGCGAGGGCAGTTCCTGGATTGCAGAGGCCTGGCCTGCGACTCAAGCATAGTCGCAACTCAGCACTTCTGAAGATCCCAAGCGGTTCACTGCACAGTGACAGATCATTGTTGCGAAAGGACTTTTTCAACAGATACAAAAAAGGCCACTCTTTCGAGTAGCCTTTTTTGATGTTTGGTTGCGGGAGCCGGATTTGAACCGACGACCTTCGGGTTATGAGCCCGACGAGCTACCAGACTGCTCCATCCCGCGTCTGTGTGGCGGCATTCTACAGGCGAACGGCGAGGTGTCAACCGCTAATCCCGTAAAGGGTCAAATAAGTGTGCAATCGCGTCAAACGGTCGCAGGTGGTGCGTTAAGTTTCGGAAATGCAAAGAATTCCTGTTTGGCGATCCTTCTCTATAAGAAGAGGAAATCTACAAAACAAACGCGCACAAAAAAGGCCACTCTTTCGAGTAGCCTTTTTTGATGTTTGGTTGCGGGAGCCGGATTTGAACCGACGACCTTCGGGTTATGAGCCCGACGAGCTACCAGACTGCTCCATCCCGCGTCTGTGTGTCGGCATTCTACAGAGGAACGCCGGGGTGTCAACCCGCAATCTGGATAAAAACTGTTGAGGTTCAATCGGTTAGCGCTTTTTCTCGGGTGTTTGTCACGCTGCAGGTCAGGCGGGGCAAGGCTTTCAGCTCTATTGGCGGCCACTCGTCGATTGAGAAAATAAATTCAAAGGACATTTCCTACCACCTGGAAAGAACATTCATACCACTGGTGCTATATACAGGTGTCAGTGAGATACTGCCGATCCGGTTCGCCACGTTTCCTTTTCTGACATGACTCAGCGAAAAATCATCCACATTGACTGCGACTGTTTCTACGCCGCCATCGAGATGCGCGATGACCCGCGTCTGGCCGGCAAGCCGTTGGCGGTGGGTGGCTCGGCGGACCGGCGCGGGGTGATCGCCACCTGCAACTATGAAGCGCGCGCGTATGGCGTGCGTTCGGCGATGGCGTCGGGGCATGCCTTGAAGCTGTGCCCGGACCTGACCATCGTCAAGCCGCGTATGGATGCGTATCGCGAGGCTTCGAAAGAGATTCATACGATTTTTGCCGATTACACCGACCTGATTGAGCCGCTTTCGCTGGATGAGGCTTATCTGGATGTATCGGACAGCGCGCATTTCGGTGGCAGCGCCACACGCATCGCCCAAGACATCCGTCGTCGAGTCTCCAATCAATTGCACATCACCGTTTCTGCCGGTGTGGCGCCGAACAAGTTTTTGGCGAAAATTGCCAGTGACTGGAAAAAGCCCAACGGCTTGTTCGTGATTACGCCGGATCAGGTCGAAGACTTTGTCAGCGATTTGCCTGTAAGCAAGCTGCACGGCGTCGGCAAGGTCACCGCCGACAAACTGGGCAGGCTCGGCATCGTCGACTGCCTGCACCTGCGCGAGTGGGACAAGCTCGCGTTGGTGCGCGAATTCGGCAGTTTTGGCGAGCGACTTTGGAGTCTGGCCCGTGGGATCGATGACCGGCTGGTGCACAACGACAGCCGGCGTCAGTCAATCAGTGTGGAAAATACTTACGACGTTGATCTGCCGGATCTACGCAGTTGCCTCGACAAACTGCCGGAGCTGCTGGAAACCCTGAAAACCCGTATGGCGCGGATCGACAGCAGTTATCGGCCGGGCAAGCCGTTCGTCAAAGTGAAGTTTCATGACTTTACCCAGACGACGCTGGAGCAGGCCGGGGCAGGGCGGGATCTCGGTAGCTATCAGTTGATGCTGACGCAGGCGTTCAATCGCGGCGGGAAGCCGGTGCGGTTGTTGGGGGTGGGGGTCAGGCTTGAGGATTTGCGCGGCGGGTTTGAGCAGATGGAGTTGTTTGAGCGGTAGATTTTTGCGGAATGTAAGGGCCTCATCGCGAGCAGGCTCACTCCTACATTGAAATGCGTTCCAATGTAGGAGCTGCCGCAGGCTGCGATCTTTTAATAGGCCTTAATTCGGTCCTGGATCTGCCACCAGACGCCCGGCATCCTTGGTCAGCGACTTGAGAAACTCGGTCTGCAGCTCAGGATCGTTGCGCGTGAGTTCGATCAGGCTTTGTTCCAGCTCGCTGGCTTCTTCTTCCAGACCCAGTTCCGACAGACGTTTGACCCGGTGTACCCACTGGCTCACTTCGTCGTCTTCCAGGTCGTCGTAAATCAGCCCGTGCGCCTCCAGCAATTTGCCGCGCAGATGACTGCTGATCATCAGCGACGAATCAGAGTGCACGTCATCCTTGCTGTCTTCGACGCTGATCTGCAGCTTGCCGACATGATTGAGGTCATTTTCGGCAAACGGGCTGTCGAGCAGATTCAGACGCAGCACACCGTTACGATCGGTGGTCATGTCGAAGGTCTGCTTGCCAGCCTTGACCTGCACCGGGCGCTCGCTCCACGGCAGGCTCGAATACTCCGTGCGCTTGTCGCGCTGGACTTCATCGATACCCGCCAGGTTCTGCTGCGCGCGACCATTGGACTGCACGTTCATGAACGGATTGAGCCCGGCAAAACCGTAGCTCAGCCAGTCCTTGGTGACGCTGTCCGGCAGATTGCCGAGAGCGAAAACGTTGACCACGTTCGCGCCGACGCCGCCGACCACGGCCACCACGCCCAGCGGGATCTCGTAGACCTCCCGCCAAGGCTGGTAAGGCGTGTAGCGATCGTAGCGACGGGTGACTTCGAACTCGGTGACTTCGAAAGTCTTCTGTTCGTTGATCTTCACGCGTCGCTGCGGCAGCTCAAGCGCCTTAGGCTCGCCGACATCAATCTGCAGGCTATGGTCGAGCAACTTCCGCTCGACCCGCTCTTCGTGCTCGCTGCGTTGTGACATGTGATTGGCACAGCCGCTGACCAGCAGGGCACCGCACAGGGCGGTGCCACCGAGGCCTAAGGTGTTTCGCTTGAACATGACGTCTCTATCTGGTTTCAGCGGCGGATACGGGCCTGCAGGAAGGACAATACGTCGGCCACCGGCAATGCTTGCGCTTCGCCTTCGGTCCGGCTCTTGTATTCCAGGTTGCCTTCGGCGAGGCCGCGGTCGCTGACCACGATCCGGTGAGGAATGCCGATCAGCTCCATGTCCGCGAATTTGATGCCCGGGCTGGTTTTCTTGTCGCGATCGTCCAGCAGCACTTCGAAACCGGCGGCCGTCAGTTCGGCGTACAGTTTGTCGGTGGCTTCGCGCACCTGCTCGGTTTCATAACGCAGCGGAACCAGAGCGATCTGGAACGGCGCCAGAGTGTCGCTCCAGATGATGCCGTTTTCGTCGTTGTTCTGCTCAATGGCAGCCGCCACCACGCGGGACACGCCGATGCCGTAGCAGCCCATTTCCAGGGTTACCGGCTTGCCGTTCTCGCCCAGCACTTCGCACTTCATCGCCTTGCTGTACTTGTTGCCCAGCTGGAAGATGTGGCCGACTTCGATACCGCGTTTGATTTCCAGCGTGCCTTTGCCGTCCGGGCTTGGGTCACCGGCGACTACGTTACGCAGGTCGGCCACGGTCGGAACCGGCAGATCGCGCTCCCAGTTCACGCCAAAGTAGTGCTTGTCGTCGATGTTCGCGCCGATACCGAAGTCGCTCATCAGTTCGACCGAGCGGTCGATGATGATTGGCAACGGCAGGTTCAGCGGGCCGAGCGAACCGGCGCCGGCGCCAATGGCGTCACGCAGTTCGGCATCGGTGGCCATGACCAGCGGGCTGGCAACGCCCGGTTGCTGGGCAGCCTTGATTTCGTTGAGTTCGTGGTCGCCTCGAATCACCAGCGCGATCAGCTTGCCTTCTTCTTCGGCACGCACGATCAGGGTCTTGATGGTCTTCTCAATCGGCAGATTGAATTTTTCCACCAGCGCCGCGATGGTCTTGGTGTCTGGGGTATCGACCAGGCGCAGCTCTTCGGTCGCAGCGGCACGCGAGGTTTCGCGTGGCACCGCTTCGGCTTTTTCGATGTTCGCTGCGTAGTCGGAGCCGTTGCTGAAGACGATGTCGTCTTCGCCGGACTCGGCCAGTACGTGGAATTCGTGCGAGCCGGCGCCACCGATCGAACCGTTGTCGGCTTCAACCGGACGGAATTTCAGGCCCAGACGGCTGAACACGTTGCAGTACGCCTGGTGCATACGGTCATAAGTGACCTGCAGCGACGCCTGATCAGCGTGGAACGAGTACGCGTCCTTCATGATGAATTCACGGCCACGCATCAAACCGAAGCGTGGGCGGATTTCGTCACGGAATTTGGTCTGGATCTGGTACAGGTTGATTGGCAGCTGTTTGTAGCTGCTCAACTCGTTGCGCATCAGATCGGTGATCACTTCTTCGTGGGTCGGGCCCGCGCAGAAGTCGCGACCGTGGCGATCTTTGATGCGCAGCAGCTCAGGGCCGTATTCTTCCCAGCGCCCCGATTCCTGCCACAGCTCGGCCGGTTGGGTGCTCGGCATCAACACTTCCAGAGAGCCGGCGGCGTTCATCTCTTCGCGAACGATGGCTTCAACCTTGCGCATGACTCGCAAGCCCATCGGCAGCCAGGTGTACAGGCCCGAGGCGAGTTTGCGGATCATGCCGGCGCGCAGCATCAGCTGGTGGCTGATCACGACCGCGTCGGAAGGCGTTTCTTTCTGTGTGGCGAGCAAAAATTGACTGGTGCGCATGGTTGGCCGTTGTCGGTTGCTATGACTGGAAATGACTCCGCAGTGTACCGGCGAGTTTTGCCGACGTACAGGCGTGAGGTCAGTGGGGAGGCACGACGGCGAGATTCCTCCCGCCGTTGCCGAAACGTCTTACGATTCTTCTGCGACCGGCGTCGGCACAGGCTCGGGCGTTGGCGTCGGGCCTTCGCGGCGGCTTTCCTGAAACCAGTGCAACGCGATCAGAATCAACGTCGGCACGCCGAGCAGGGCAGTGATCAGGAAGAAGCTGTGGTAACCGAACTTCTCGACCAGAACCCCGGAATAGCCGCCCATCAGGCGCGGCAACAGCAGCATGATCGAGCTGAGCAGGGCGTATTGGGTGGCGGAGAACTTCAGGTTGGTCAGGCTCGACAGGTAGGCAACGAACGCCGACGTCGCCAGACCCGAACTGAAGTTATCGAGGGAAATGGTCACCATCAGCATCTGCAGGTTTGGACCCATGTCGGCGAGCATGACGAACAGCAGGTTGGTGGCGGCCGAGGCCGCGCCGCCGATGAACAGAATCGGCAGAATGCCGAAGCGCACGATCAGCAGACCGCCCATGCCGGCGCCGACCAGCGTCATGATCAGGCCGAAGATCTTGCTGACACTGGCAATCTGATCCTTGGTGAAACCCTGATCGATATAGAACACGTTGGCCATGACGCCCATTACCGTGTCCGACATCCGATAGGTGGCGATCAGGCCGAGCAGCAGCAGTGCCTGCCAGCGGTAGCGCAGAATGAAGTCATTGACCGGTGTCAGCACCGGTGCGAGGCCGCGACGACCCATGGTCGACAGACACAGACCGGTGAGCAGCGTATAGAGAATCGCGCGCAGGAAGGCGCGGTCTTCGAGCAGCAGGTCAAGCGGACTCATGTCGCCGAACAGCACACTGGCAAAATCGGTGTTGTAGAGCTGGGTGAACATCGCCGGTACCGAGACCAGCAAGATAATCAGCACAAACACCGACATCAGTTGATGCATGAAGGTATAGCGCCCGGCCTGCAATTGAGTGCGTAGCGGCACTGGCGGCTCGCGCATCAACAGCGTGGTCAGCAGGGCAGGAATCATCAATGCGCCGAACAGCGCGTAAGTGCCGGCCCAGGCCGAGTGCTGATAATTGAAACCTGTGGAGCCGAAGCCCTCAGCGAAAAACAGTGCGCCAGCGGTGGCCAGCAGCGCTGCTACGCGGTACCCGGACATATAACTGGCGGCGAGGGCGGCCTGGCGGTTGTCTTCGGCGATTTCCAGGCGATAGGCATCCACCGCGATATCCTGGGTGGCGGAGGCGAAGGCGACGACGACGGCAATCGCGATCAGCCAGGACAGATGCTTCTGCGGATCGCAGAAACCCATGCCGACCAGGCCGAGAATCACCAAGGCCTGCGAGAGCACCAGCCACGAACGGCGACGGCCGAGTTTGCCCAGCAACGGCAGGCGCCATTGGTCGAGCAGTGGTGACCAGACCCATTTGAACGCATAAGCCAGGCCGATCAGGCTGGCGTAGCCGATGGTTTCACGGGCGACACCGGCTTCACGCAGCCAGACGGAAAGCGTTGAAAATACCAGCATGTACGGCAGGCCGGCGGCGAAACCGAGCAACAACAGCACGAGCGTCGAAGGACTGGCATAAGCGGCTAGCGCGGCGCGCCAGGTTTTACGGGGCATGGGCTGAAGTCTGCCTCAAGATTGCGAAAACAAAGCGCGCACTCTAACCGCTGTGCTCTACCGGACGCCAGCCATGGCGCTGAATATCCACACGATTGTTCAGGACGGTGATGCCTTCCATGAGCAATCTGGCCCGTTGTTCATCACCCGATGGGCTGCCCACCGGCAGGCTGATCCGACCGCCGGCGCCCAGCACTCGGTGCCAGGGCAGTTTGGTATCACCGGGTAGCTGGCTCAAGGTGCGGCCGACCCAGCGGGCGGCGCGCCCCAACCCGGCCAGTTCAGCTAACTGACCATAGCTGACGACTTTGCCTTCGGGCACTTGGGCGAGCGTCGAGTAGAGCGCCGTGCGTCGGATTTGCGCATCGTTTTCAACGCTGTCGAGCGGGTCTGTCACGTACGCGGTTCCTGAGCATGAACAGTTTGATGGCTTTCAGAGTAATCGGTGATCGCGCAATTGAGAAATGAACTCATCGGAAATCGTTCGGTCAGTCCTTGTCAGGGTCTTATTCCTACGGATAATGCCGACCTTTTTCGCAAACTTGAGCCTTCGATTCGCTTATGTTTTCCAGATCCTTGCTGTGCCTTGCTGTTTTCAGCGCGTCCACGCCCCTGCTTGCCGATACCGTCTGGTTGAAGAACGGTGACAAGTTGAGCGGTACCATTACGGTATTCGACGGCGGCAAGCTGTTGATCCAGACCAAATACGCCGGTGCGGTCACCATCGACTGGAAAGAGGTCAAGACGCTGGACAGCGATCAGCACTTGCTGGTCAAACAGGATGCCTACACCGGCGAAGTGTCCAAGTCGCTGACGGCCGCCGAAGATGGCAAGGTCACCTTGGCCAATGGCGAGGCGCCGAAAACCGTCGAGCTGGCGAGCATTCAGCAGATTCTCAAACCGAAACCGGTGGTCGAGGATCTGGTGTGGAAGGGCAATGTCGACTTGGCGCTGGATTATCAGCGCGCCGAGAAGGACACCGATGACTACGATGTCGGCTTCAAGACCACGGCACGTCATGGTCGCTGGCGTCATACCGCCGAAGGCGAGTACAACCGCGAAGTGCAGGACGACGAGACCACCACCAACAACTGGCGCGCCGAATATGCACTCGACCGCTTCCTGACCGATAAATGGTTCTGGCAGGGTCGTCTGAATTACAAGCGCGATCACATCGAAGAGCTGGCGCGTCAGCGCGTGGTTGGTACCGGTCCTGGCTACCAGTTCTGGGATGACGAGTTAGGCGCGTTCTCGCTGGGCTCGCTGCTCAACCGCACGGACTATGAGTACCGCGATGGCAGCAAGGACAACTTCTACTCTGTCGCCATGAAATGGGATTACAACCGTTACCTGATTGGCAAGAAAGTCGAGTTCTTCACCAACGGTGAAGTGGGCAAACCACTGTCCGGAGTTGCTGATTACGCACTGGATGCTGAATTGGGGCTGCGTTACAAGGTCACCGACTGGGCGTCGCTCAACCTCAAGGCTGAGCGCGACATCATCAGTGGCACCAACGATGCCGATCTGAACAAGACCCGTTATACCGCCGGGTTTGGCGTGGCCTGGTAAGGCGCAAGCAAAAGATCGCAGCCTTCGGCAGCTCCTACAGAGGATTGATGTACATCCTGTAGGAGCTGCCGAAGGCTGCGATCTTTTTTTGCGAGCTGAAAAACAGACGCCCACAAAAAAGCCCCGCTTTTAAGGGCGGGGCTCTTTTCTAAAGAAGCTACAAGTTAGATAACTTGTACTTCTTCAGCTTGCATGCCTTTCTGACCGCGGGTAGCGATGAAAGAAACCTGTTGGCCTTCTTTCAGGCTTTTGAAGCCGTCGGATTGGATAGCTTTGAAGTGAACGAACAGGTCGTCACCGGATTGTGGAGTGATGAAGCCGAAGCCTTTTTCATCGTTGAACCACTTAACGGTACCGGTTTGGCGATTAGACATGGTGTAACTCCTTGAACAAAGATAACTGCGACTCAGGAAGAACCCTGGCCGAGACTGAGTGCAAAGAGCAGGAAAAATTCTTGTAGATGGTTGGATCGAAATTCAACATATCGTGTAGAGATTCTCAGTGACACAAGCAACACAGTGACGCCACCTTAACCCAGTTTCCGAGAAGTGCCAATGCTTCTTGCGAAGGTTTCTCTGTTTTCGGGATCGGCGGTGTGACGGTTCGTCGCCAAAGCTCGTATTTCATGGGTGTTCGGCGAGAATTGCACCGCGCACTTTGAACCCGGCGGCGCGCCCGGTAAGATGCCGGACAGAATTTTTCCACCTCGCTATTCAGGACACCCCGCCATGAGCATCAAATCGGACAAGTGGATTCGCCGCATGGCGCAGGAACACGGCATGATCGAACCGTTCGTCGAGCGCCAGATGCGCGGCAGCGATGACAGCCGTGTGATCTCCTACGGTGTATCGAGCTATGGCTACGATGTACGTTGCACCAATCACTTCAAGGTGTTCACCAACATCAACTCGTCCATCGTCGACCCGAAAAACTTCGACCCGGGCAGCTTCGTCGACGTCCATAGCGACGTCTGCATCATTCCGCCGAACTCCTTTGCACTGGCCAGCACCGTCGAAAACTTCCGCATTCCGCGCAATGTATTGACCATCTGCCTGGGTAAAAGCACCTACGCGCGCTGTGGCATCATCGTTAACGTCACCCCGCTTGAGCCAGAGTGGGAAGGCCACGTGACGCTGGAATTCTCCAACACCACTAACCTGCCGGCGAAAATCTACGCCAACGAAGGCGTGGCGCAGATGCTCTTCCTTGAATCCGACGAGGAATGCGAAGTGTCCTACAAGGATCGCGGTGGCAAGTACCAGGGCCAGCGTGGCGTGACCTTGCCGCGCACCTGATCGGTCCATCCGACAGATCGCGGGAATTCTTTGGCGGGCAGACACTCTATGGGGTGTACTGCCCGTTTTTGCTTTCGGCAAAACGGGCCTTCGCGAGGAGTGCCCTATGAAGATCGATCCGCAAATCACTGCCGAACTGGCAAGGCTCGAGCCCAATCAGATTGGCGTATTGGCCTGGTCCTTGTTGGCGCATCCGCCACTGAGCATGGCCGGCGGAATTCCCGGACAGCCCGATCCCGATACCCCCAACGAACAACCGACCGAGCCGGGCGAACCGACCCTTCCAGACGAGCCGCCACCGGCACCGGTTGCCTGATCTGCATTGAAAACCAATGGCCAGTCAGATGAGGTCTGTGAAGACGTCAACTGACTGGCCATATTTCGTTGTCACCGATGACGAAAATTCTGCAGCTTTGCTCCTTCTCGACCGGATATCCCCCGGTAAACGCGCCAAAGGCCGGCAGCAGGCTGATGCCTTCGCTGAGTCTGAAACACGCCAGGCGCAAGCTTTGGCGGCCCTTGCCATGTAACCGATAGACCGGATGCACATGACCGGCCAGTACGTGTCGTTCAGGATGCGGGTCCGGTTCATGTTGCAGGGCGAATGGCCCGATCAGCAGCGGTTCGGGCACGACGCGGATATTCAGCGATTCCGGCGGATCGCCCGCCCGTTTGTCGTGATTGCCGCGGATCAGTGTCATCGGCAGATCAACATGGCGAGCACGCCATTCGGCCAGTTCGCGCAAAGTCCCCACGGCATGCGAGCCGGGTCCGTGGAGAAAATCGCCAAGGAATATCAGCTGTCGGCAGGGCATTTTCGCCAGCAATCGGTCAATCACTGCAATATTGCTCGCGGTAGTGCCTTGCGGGACCGGTTGACCGAGGCTGCGGTAGGCGGCGGCTTTACCGAAATGCACATCGGCAATCAACAAGGCCTGTTGCGCCGGCCAGTACAGGGCCTTTTCCGGCAGCAACCAGAGGTCTTCACCCGCCAGTCGCACAGGGTAGGGCGCGTTCATCGGTGTTTGCCCTTGTCGGCGGATTTTTCCAGGTCTCCAACCATCCGTCTGATGCGGTCGGCGAGTTTCTCTGAACTCATGCTTTCGCGCATGCGCTCCACCAGCAGTGGAAACCCCAGGGGTGTAGGACGCTTTATCTGATGCACGTCGAGTTTCATCCGGTTGATGTGCTCCAGTGTCTGTTCCAGACGTTGAATATCCAATTCCTCTCGTAGGACTTCTTCCCCGGCCTGTGCGAGCAACAGGTTATCGGCGTCGTATTGTTTGAACACTTCGAAGAACAAACCGCTGGACGCCTGTACCTGCCGGGTGCTTTTCGGCGCACCGGGGTAACCGGCGAAGACCAGCCCGGCAATCCGGGCGATTTCTCGGAAGCGTCGCAACGCCAATTCGCCTGCGTTGAGGCTGGCCAGTACATCCTTTAACAGGTGATCGGCGTTGAACAGTTGTGTATTCAAATGCTCGGCCCAGTCGACGGGCGTGGCGCTGAGCAATTCCAGGCCGTAATCGTTCACCGCGATCGAGAACGTCACGGGCTGGCGCTGGCTGACACGCCAGGCCAGCAGGCTCGCCAGCCCCAGATGCACCTGGCGCCCGGCAAACGGGTAGAGAAAAAGGTGCCAGCCTTCGCGGGATTTCAGCACTTCGGCCAACAGATTTTCGGCGGTGGGCAAGCCAGACCAGTGCATCTGCGTTTCCAGTAACGGTCGCAACGCCTGCATTTCCGGGCCGACAAACTCACCCTGCGCGGCGGCACTGAAGCGCCTGACCACGGCTTCGGCCAACTCGTTGGAAAGTGGCATCCGCCCGCCATTCCAGCGCGGCACCGCGGCTTTCTTCGCCGTGCTGCGTTTGACGTAAGCGGTCATGTTTTCCACCCGCACCAACTCCAGCAAACGCCCGGCGAAGAGAAAACCATCACCTGGTTTGAGCCGCGCGATAAAGCCTTCCTCGACACTGCCCAACTGTTTGCCACCGCCGCCATTGCTCCAGAATTTCAGATGGATGCTCGCGTCACTGACGATGGTGCCGATGCTCATGCGATGGCGCCGCGCCAATCGCGCATCCGGTACGCGCCAGACGCCGTGCTCGTCTGGCTCGACCCGGCGGTAATCCGGATAGGCTGTCAGAGACATCCCGCCATGGCGTACGAAAGCAAGCGCCCAGCTCCAGTCAGCGGGTGTCAGGTCGCGATAGGCCCAGGCGCCGCGGACTTCTTCGTACAACTCTTCAGGAATAAACCCACCGCCGAGGGCCATGCTGACCAAGTGTTGCACCAGCACATCCAGCGGTTTGTGCGGTGACAGGCGTGGTTCGATGCGCCGTTGTTCGACGGCATCGCGGGCGGCGGCGGCTTCGATCAACTCAAGGCTGTGCGTCGGCACCAGCGTCACCCGCGACGTGCGGCCCGGTGCATGGCCCGAGCGTCCGGCCCGTTGCATCAGGCGCGCGACACCTTTGGCCGAGCCGATTTGCAGTACGCGCTCGACGGGCAGGAAATCCACGCCCAGGTCCAGGCTTGAAGTGCAGACTACGGCTTTCAAATGCCCGTTCTTCAAGGCCTGTTCGACCCAGTCGCGAGTCTCGCGAGACAGGGAGCTGTGATGCAACGCGATCAGCCCGGCCCAGTCCGGCCGTGCCTCCAGCAGCGCCTGATACCAGATTTCCGATTGCGCCCGCGTATTGGTGAAGACCAAGGTGCTGGCGCAAGCATCCAGTTCGGCAACGACCTGCGGCAGCATCTTCAGACCGATATGCCCGGCCCAGGGAAAACGTTCGATGGCCGGTGGGAGGAGGGTGTCGACCTTCAGCGTTTTTTCGCGTTGCCCCTGAATGCTGATGCCGCCGCCCTGTGGGATCAGCACCTGCTCGGCGTGGGATTGATTACCCAGGGTGGCCGAGACGCCCCAGACGATCAGCTCAGGCTGCCAATGCCGCAGGCGGGCGAGGGCCAGTTGCAGTTGCACGCCGCGCTTGTTGCCGAGCAGTTCGTGCCATTCATCGACGACGATCATGCGCAGAGTCGACAGCGCTACCTGTGCATCAGCGCGGGCGAGCAGCAGGGTCAGGCTTTCCGGGGTGGTGATCAGCGTGGTCGGCAGGCGTCGGCTCTGGCGGGCGCGCTCGCTGCTGCTGGTGTCGCCGGTGCGCAGACCGATGTTCCACGGGATCTGCAGGTCATCGACCGGTGTTTGCAAAGCGCGCGCGGTGTCGGCGGCGAGGGCGCGCATGGGGGTGATCCACAGCACGGTCAGCGGTTCGGCCGGTGATTTGCGTTTGCGCGGTGTTTCGACGGCAGGCTGCGAGCGCGCGAAGCGATTGAGCGCGGCAAACCACACGGCATAGGTTTTACCGGCACCGGTGCTGGCGTGGAGCAGGCCGGATTCGCCTTTTTTGACTGCCGCCCATACATCTTTCTGAAAGGCGAACGGCTTCCAGCCGCGGGCGCTGAACCAGATTTTTGCCAGGTCGGAGGATTTCGCCATGCGGGCTGCGCGCGCTCTGGAGGTGTTCTTCCAGTGACCACATCAGTTGGCGAAAGGTTTAATCAGGGTGACCGTGTAGGAGCTGCCGAAGGCTGCGATCTTTTGATCTTGATCTTGATCTTGATCTCTACAAAACAAGATCAAAAGATCGCAGCCTTCGGCAGCTCCTACAGGGGAACGTGGGCTACTTGAGGTTTCCGCTGAGGAATTGTTTGAGGCGTTCGCTTTTCGGGTTGCCGAGGACTTCCTCGGGGGCGCCTTCTTCTTCCACCAGACCTTGATGCAGAAACAACACCTGGCTGGAAACCTTACGAGCGAAGCTCATCTCATGGGTCACCATGATCATAGTCCGGCCTTCTTCCGCCAGCCCTTGAATCACCTTCAACACTTCACCGACCAATTCCGGATCGAGCGCCGAGGTCGGTTCATCGAACAACATCACCTCAGGCTCCATCGCCAGCGCCCGGGCAATCGCTACGCGCTGTTGCTGGCCGCCGGAGAGAAACGCCGGGTATTGATCGGCCACTCGCGCCGGCAAACCAACCTTGTCCAGATAACGCCGCGCACGATCGTCGGCTTCCTGTTTGCTGCAACCCAACACCCGGCGCGGGGCCATGGTGATGTTTTCCAGCACGGTCATGTGGCTCCACAGGTTGAAATGCTGGAACACCATCGCCAGCCGCGTGCGCAAACGTTGCAGTTCATCGGCATCGGCGACGTGCATGCCGTGGCGGTCGGTGACCATGCGGATCGCTTGGCCATCGAGGCTCATGGCGCCGTCGTTGGGTTGTTCGAGAAAGTTGATGCAGCGCAAAAAGGTGCTTTTGCCCGAGCCGCTGGCACCGATCAGGCTGATCACGTCGCCGGTCTTGGCCTTGAGCGAAACGCCTTTGAGCACCTGATGGTCGCCATAGCTTTTGTGCAGGCCTTCAACGGTCAGTTTGTACATGGGACAGACATCCTCAAGGCGAAAGTAGGTAGCCGCTGCGATAGGCTTCAGCGCCCGCGACGTGGGCGATGACCATGCCGGCAGTGGCCATGCGTCGCAGCGAACGGGCGTACATCACGCCGGCGCTGGTGCAATGAATGGGGGTGACCCGGTCGTGGATAGGGTCGATGATTTCGGCGATCTGCTGCCCGGCTTCGAGGTATTGCCCCGCCGTGGCGGTATACACCAGCAGGCCGCCGACCGGGGTGGTCACCGGTTCCACACCGGCCAGCGGCGTGGCGGGGAACGGCAGCGGTGGTTGCGGTTTGGTCTCGCCGACGATCGCATCGGACTGGATCAGATAATCGATCAGTGCCTGGCAGTCGCGGCTGGCGAGCGGATGAGTAACGTCACCCTGGCCGCGCAACTCGACGGTCACGGAGAAACTGCCCAGCGGAATCTCGAAGTGTTCGCCGAAGCGCTCTTTCAATTGCCACCACAGCAGCGTGAAGCATTCGTCGAACGACTGACCGCCGGAGTCAGTGGCCAGCAGGCTCGCCTGGGCTTCGATATAGCGCGCCAGCGGTTCGACCTGCGGCCACGCTTCGGGCGTGGTGTAGAGGTGAACCACCGATTCGAAGTCGCAGTGCAAGTCGAGCACCATATCCGCATCACAGGCCAGCCGTTGCAGGATCAGGCGCTGGGATTGCAGTTGCGTGCTGGCAGTCTGGCGGGCGAGGGCATTGCGCAGATGGCTGCGGATCAGTTCAAGGTTGTGCTGTGCATCGTCATTCAGCCTGCCCTCGATAGCGTTGCCGATTTCCTCGCTGAGGTCGACGAACCAGCGGTTGAAGTTCTGCCCGCTCTCCAGTTCGTAACGGCCCAGCGGCACGTCCATTAGCACTTGTTCGAGGCCGACCGGGTTGGCCACCGGCACCAACACGATTTCGCTGCGCAGGCGCCCGGCGGCCTCCAGCTCGGCCAGACGCTGTTTGAGATGCCAGGCGACGAGCATGCCCGGCAATTCGTCGGCATGCAGCGAAGACTGAATGTAAACCTTGCCCTTGGCCTGTTCCGGGCCGAAGTGGAAGCTGTGGATCTGTCGTGCGGTCCCCGGCAGCGGGGCCAGCAAGTCATGAATCAGGTGGCGCATTGCAAAGGTGTCCTAGTGAGTCGGGCCGAGGAAAGCCAGCCATCGGCGTTCAGCAAGGCGGAACAAGCCGACCAGCGCAAAGGTAATGGTCAGGTAGATCAGCGCGGCGATGCCGAACGACTGAAAAGTCAGGAAGGTCGCCGAGTTGGCGTCCCGGGCGACTTTCAGGATGTCGGGGATGGTCGCGGTGAAGGCCACGGTGGTCGAGTGCAGCATCAGGATCACTTCGTTGCTGTAATACGGCAACGAACGGCGCAGCGCCGACGGCATGATCACGTAGGCATACAGCTTCCAGCCGGTCAGCCCGTAAGCCTTGGCCGCTTCGACCTCGCCGTGGTTCATGCTGCGGATCGCCCCGGCGAAAATCTCCGTGGTGTAGGCGCAGGTGTTGAGGGCGAAGGCGAGGATCGTGCAGTTCATCGCATCGCGAAAGAAACTGTCGAGCAACGGCTGCGCACGCACGGCGGCCAGGCTGTAGATCCCGGTGTAGCAGATCAGCAACTGGATATACAACGGCGTGCCACGGAACAGGTAGGTGTAAAACTGCACCGGCCAGCGAATGTAGAAGTGCGGCGAAACCCGTGCAATCGACAGCGGAATCGACACCAGGAAACCGAAGAAGATCGAAGCGCTGAGCAGCCACATCGTCATCGCCAGCCCGGTAATGTTCTGGCCATCGGTATAAAGGAAGGCTCGCCAATATTCCTGCAAAAGTTCGATCATCGTACGGCCTCCCGGGCACCGGCGGCGTAGCGACGTTCGAGCCAGCGCAGGATGAAATTCGAGGCACTGGTGATCAGCAGATAGATCAATGCGGCGAGAACCAGGAAGTAGAACAGTTGATAAGTGCTTTTACCGGCGTCCTGCGCGGCTTTGACCAGATCGGCCAGACCAATGATCGACACCAGCGCGGTGGCCTTGAGCATCACCATCCAGTTGTTGCCGATACCCGGCAGGGCGAAGCGCATCATTTGCGGAAACACCACGAAGCGAAAGCGCTGGCCGCGTTTGAGGCCATACGCGGTGGCCGCTTCAACCTGTCCGCGTGGCACAGCGAGGATCGCGCCACGGAAGGTTTCGGTGAAATACGCACCATAGATGAAGCCGAGGGTCAGCACCCCGGCGCTGAATGGGTCGATTTCGATGTATTCCCATTCCAGATAATCGGTCAGAGACGTCAGCCAGGTCTGCAGGCTGTAGAAGATCAGCAGCATCAGCACCAGATCCGGCACCCCGCGAATCAGCGTGGTGTAGAGCTGCGCGGGCAGGCGCACCAGTTTGACTTTTGACAGTTTGGCACTGGCGCCAAGCAGGCCGAGCAACACGGCCACCAACAGCGACAACGCCGATAATTTGATGGTCATCCAGGTGCCTTCCAACAGCAACGGGCCAAAACCCTTGAGGCTGAAGGCGGAGAGCCCCAGATTTTGTAAGAGGTTTTCGAACATAAATCAGCAACCTGAGCGGATGGAAAAGGCGCCCATCGAGGATGGGTGCCGGGGCATTATTTGCCGCTGTACAGATTCAGATCGCCAAAGTGTTTCTTTTGAATCTCGGCGTATTTGCCGTTATCGTGTAACGCTTTGATACCTTTATCTAAAAGCGCTTTCAGCTCAGTGTTACCTTTCTTAATACCGACAGCGGTTTTGGCTGGCAGCAATTCGCTGTCGACTGGCTTGCTGACGTCATAGTCGGCACCCTGTGGCGACTTCAAAAAGCCCAGTTCGGCTTGCAGCATGTCCTGGATACCGGCGTCGAGACGGCCAGAGGTCAGGTCGGAATACACCTGATCCTGGTTCTGATAGGCCTGGGTTTTCACGCCGGCCTTGTCCAGCACGGCTTTGGCGTAGGCTTCTTGAATGGTGCCCTGCTCGTAGCCGACGGTTTTGCCCTTGAGGGATGCGACGTCTGCGGTGATACCGGAGCCTTTTTTGAACACATAAGCGGTCGGGCCGGAGAACAGCTCGCTGGAGAAGTCGATGACTTTTTCGCGGGCCGGGGTCACGGTCATCGACGAGATCACACCGTCGAATTTGTTGGCTTTGAGGCCCGGAATCATGCCGTCGAAGTCACTTTCGACCCACTTGCACTTGACCTTCAGTTCGGCGCAGATCGCGTTGCCCAGATCGATGTCGAAGCCCACCAGGCTGCCGTCGGCCGCTTTCGACTCGAACGGTGCGTACGAAGGGTCAACGCCAAAGCGCAACTCTTTGTATTCCTTGGCCAGCGCGGAGCCAGCGGCCATGCACAACGCCAGTGCAGAAAGGGTCAGCAATGCTTTTTTCATTATTCAATCCCTAAGAACCAATATGAGCGCTTGTGGCGCAGAATTATTGTTACTGGAACGCGTACGACCTATAGAAAGTAGCAATTTCCGAACCAGAGTCCCGAACAAGTGTTTTAAAAGGTTGGGCGCGGAGGGATGAGGGCGTTTGAATGCCCGGAACTGGGCATTGCAGAAAGCATGCACTGTTTTGTGGCTGATCGTTCCCATGCGCAGCAAAGGAATGCCTCAACGGACGCTCCGCGTTTGGCTTTTGGGGGGACGCGGAGCGTCCCAGGCTGCATTCCCACGCGGAGCGTGGGAACGATCAATGTCCGGGAGATTGGGGTCAGGCCAATAGATCTTGCAAGGTCGCGAGGCTATCCGCTTCTTCCACGGTTTTATCCTGCCGCCAGCGCAACATCCTCGGGAAACGCACCGCGATGCCGCTCTTGTGCCGCCGCGACAGGGCGATGCCTTCGAAGCCCAGCTCAAACACCAGACTCGGTTTCACGCTACTCACCGGCCCAAATTTCTCCACCGTGGTCTTGCGCACAATGCTGTCGACCTGGCGCATTTCTTCATCGGTCAGCCCCGAATAGGCTTTGGCAAACGGCACCAGCGCGCGTTGGCTGGACTCGGGTGGGCCGTCCCACACGGCAAAGGTGTAATCGCTGTACAAACTGGCGCGCCGACCATGACCGCGCTGGGCGTAAATCAACACGGCATCGACACTGAACGGATCAACCTTCCATTTCCACCACACGCCCATGTCCTTGGTGCGGCCGACGCCGTACAGCGAATCCCGCGCCTTGAGCATCATGCCCTCGACACCCAGGCGCCGCGATGACTCGCGCTGGCGGGCGAGGTCGAACCAGTCGCTGCCGGTCAGCACCGGTGAGGGCAGTAATACCGGACTGTTACAGCGGCCGATGACGTCTTCCAGTTGCGCGCGACGTTTGGCCTGCGGCTGGTTGCGCCAGTCTTCGTCCTGCCATTCAAGCAAGTCGTAAGCGAGCACCACCACCGGCACGTCTTCGAGGATTTTCTTGTCGAGGGTTTTGCGGCCGATGCGTTGTTGCAGCAAGGCGAAGGGTTGCACCGCCGCAGGTTCGGTCGATTGCGGATCGAAAGCATCTTCAGTACGCGGATGCGTGCTTTTCCACACGACGATTTCGCCGTCGATCACCGTGCCGTCGGGCAAGCCGTGTACCAGCAATTCCAATTCGGGAAAACGCTCGGTCACCAGTTCCTCGCCCCGCGACCAGATCCACAGCCGGCCTTCACGCTTGACCACTTGTGCACGGATGCCATCCCATTTCCATTCAATTTGCCAGTCGCTGGCCGGGCCGATCAGCGCTTCGAATTCTTCCACCGGTTGCGACAAGGCGTGGGCGAGGAAAAACGGGTAGGGCTGGCCGCCGCGCTGGGCATGCTCATCGCTGGATTCCGGGGCGATCAGTTTCAGGTAGCTGGCGGCGCTCGGCCGATTGGACAGGTCGGTGTAGCCGACCAGACGCTGCGCCACGCGTTTGCTGTCCAGCCCGGCCATCGACGCCAAGGCGCGGGTAACCAGCAGTTTCGAGACGCCGACGCGGAAACTGCCGGTGATCAATTTGATGCACAGCATCAGGCTCGATCGATCCAGTTGCGCCCACAGGGCGGGCAGTTGTCGGCTGAGGTATTCCGGAGTTTCACCGCGCAGCGGCAGGAGTTTGTCTTCGATCCATTCGGCGAGGCCGGCGTCGGAGCTGTGCAGGTTTTCCGCGAGTACCAGAGAAATGGTTTCCGCCAGGTCGCCGACCGCTTGATAGCTTTCCTCGAATAGCCACGGCTCGAGGCCGGAGACTGAGACGGCGAGTTCGCGCAGGATTCGGACCGGCACCAGTTGCCGGGGCCGCCCCCCGGAGAGGAAGTACACCGCCCACGCGGCGTCATGCGGTTCGGCCTGGGCGAAGTAAGTCTGCATTGCCGCCAGTTTGGCGTTGCTTGACGTGGTCGCGTCGAGTTCGGCGTACAACTCGGCGAATGCTCTCATGCTGGCATCTCGGCGATGGTCGGTTCGGTGGCGAGGTTTTCTTCTTCGTCATCGCCGTATTCGGTATTGAAACCCTGGGCATCCAGACCCTGTTCGCGCAGATGCCGCACGAGCACGCCGATCGAGCCGTGGGTGACCATCACCCGCTCTGCGCCGGTTTGCTCAATGGCCCAGAGCAGGCCGGGCCAGTCAGCGTGATCGGAAAGCACGAAACCACGATCGACGCCGCGCCGCCGCCGGGTGCCGCGCAAACGCATCCAGCCGCTGGCGAACGCGTCGCTGAACTCGCCGAAGCGACGCATCCAGGTGCTGCCTCCGGCCGAGGGCGGAGCGATGACCAGGGCCTGGCGCATGATCGGATCGCTTTTTTTTACGTCGCCGGCGTAGATCGTCGGCGGCAGGTACACACCAGCCTCGCGGTAGACCCGATTCAGCGGTTCGACCGCACCGTGGCTGAGGATCGGGCCGAGGGATTCATCGATGCCGTGGAGAATCCGCTGGGCCTTGCCGAACGAGTAACAGAACAACACGCTGGCCTTGCCGGCGGCAATATTCGCCGCCCACCACTGATTGATCTCGCTGAACACCTGTGCCTGTGGCTGCCAGCGGTAGATCGGCAGGCCGAAGGTCGATTCGGTGATAAAGGTGTGGCAGCGCACCGGTTCGAACGGGGCGCAGGTGCCGTCCGGTTCGATCTTGTAATCGCCGGACGCGACCCAGACTTCGCCGCCGTATTCCAGACGCACTTGGGCCGAACCGAGCACGTGGCCGGCCGGATGAAAGCTCAAGGTTACACCGTGGTGCGTCAGGCGCTGGCCGTAGGCGAGGGTTTGCAGGTTGATGTCTTGCCCCAGACGCGCGCGCAAAATCCCTTCGCTGGCGCTGCTGGCGAGGTAATGCTGGTTGCCGGTACGGGCGTGATCGCCGTGGGCATGGGTAATGACCGAGCGCTCGACGGGGCGCCACGGGTCAATGTAGAAATCTCCCGCAGGGCAATAAAGGCCTTCGGGGCGGGCGATAACAAGGTCCATGTCGTTACCAGAAATGGGGGGCTTGTTAGCTATGAGGTTGGCGCGTGTCCGGAAGTTCTATCGACTTTGAAGAGCAACCCTCACCCCAGCCCTCTCCCAGAGGGAGAGGGGGCCGACCGAGGTGTCTGGCGATTGACATCGACCTGAAAAAACCGAGTCGAGCACAGATTCTGGACCAGATCAAAAGCCCCTCACCCCAGCCCTCTCCCGGAGGGAGAGGGGGTTGACCGAGGTGTCTGGCCAGCTACATCGACCTGTAAGACCGAGTCGATTACGGATTCGGCAAGGCACGAACCGAGTTGATTCTGGATTCGGCAGTGCACGTTCAGGTCGGCGTATGACTCAAGCATCCCCCAATCAGTCCCCTCTCCCTCCGGGAGAGGGTTAGGGTGAGGGGCTCTTGATTTACAGCTTATTTGCCGGGAGTAAGGGTCAGGCGGGTTTTGCCATAGACCCGATCAAAGTTCTGCGGCTGCATCGGCAAGCCGATGTACTGCCCCTTCAGCCACGCATCAATCCCGTTCAGGTAGTTCGGGCTGACCGGATTCCCGGATTGTCCCGTACCGTTCTGGCCCATCAGCGGCTCAGCCTGACCGAAGTCAACGATGAAGCGCATCGACGGCGCACGTGTGGTGCTGAAATCCTGACCCCAGGCAAACGCGGAAGTGTTCAACGTGGTGTGATCGCCACCCGCCGCCAGAGGCCCGCGCACGATCTGTCCATTGCTGTTCTTCCACGCATAGCTGTGCAATTTGCCCCACTGCCAGGCCCGGTGATCGCCGCCCAACTGACTGTCGCCAGCGCTGATCGCCGCCGCGAAGCTACGGGCAAGAATCAGCGCTTTATCCTCTTTCTGCGGCGTGCGAATGTCATCCCAGAACGGACTGTCTTCGCGTCCCAACAGATGATCGGCCTGCGCTGCGTAGGACAAATCACCATTGGCAATAAACGCTTTCCACGCCGGGCTCGATTCCGGGCCGAGTTCGTCAAGGAAGATCTGCTTCATGCTTTCCTGCAGGAACAACTCATAGATCGCCGCATCCGCCGAGGTCGGGCTGAGCTTGCCGTCGAACGCCATCAACCGCGTGAACGCTTCACGCGCCTTGCTGCGATCCGCTTCCGGCAGAGCGTCAATCGCCTGTTTCAGCGGTTGTTTCATGCCCGGTGCTTCGAAGACTTTCTTCAACTTGGCGGCGAAGGTGGTGGTCTGGTCGTATTGCATGGCGATCACGCTACGGCTGTCGTGCTTGCCGCTGCCGGCCAGCTCCGCCAGACGCTCGCCACGCTCCGGCGCCGCCCAGGAGTTCGACAACTGCATGCCGTAACCGTGTGGAATCACGCGTTGGTTGGCGGTGCCGAGCCAGCCTTGTGCCGGGTCCTGATCGTACGGGTGCAGCATCGGGTCGGCGTAACCGTCCCAGTCATAGCGACCTTCCCAGCCCGGCGATGGCAGCAAACCTTCGCCTTCACGCCGATTGGGGAAACGCCCGGTGACTTGCCAGCCAATGTTGCTCGCATCGGCGAATACCAGATTCAGGGCGATGGCGCGGATTTCACGGCTGGCGTCGGAAGCGCGTTCAACGGTTTGCGCGCGGGTCAGGTCAAAAAATGCGTCCAGCGATTTATCGTCAGTGAAGCTCGGGGTTTGCAAGGCCAGACCGAAACCGCTGCCTTGCGCCGCCGCTTGAGCGCTGTTGAGCAACGCGCCGTGACGGGTTTCGTACACCGCTTCGCGAATCGGCCGCTGGCCTTTGACGAAGTAGGTTTCGTTGCGCACGCCCAGCGGTTGCCATTTGCCGTTGACCTCGTAGGTCAGGCTGCTGCCCTGGCGACGGATTTTTTCCAGGAACAGATCCTGGTTATCGCCGAGCACGCTGGTCGTGCTCCACGCCACTTTGCCGTTGAAGCCACCGAGGACCAGCGGCAAACCGGCGACGGTGACGCCCGCCGCCTGATATTTCGGCGCGCGGATCTGCACGAAGCTCCACAGCGACGGCGCGGCCAGCGGCCCATGGGCGTCGCTGGCCAGCAGGCTCTTGCCGCTGCGGCTGCGTTGCGGGGCGATCGCCCAGTTGTTTGAAGACGTGGTGCCCAGCAGGTTCAGCGCCGACAGTTGCTGGCTGGCGTTGCTCAGCTCGGTCAGACCGGGGATTTGCCCGTTGAGCTTGAGGCCTTGCAGCTTGTCGGCCTCGGCCAGTGGCAGGTTTTCGTCCGGCGCGGACGGCGTCAGCCAGGCCAGTTTGTCGCTGGTCACGGTTTGCGCGAGCACCAAGGATTCAATTTCTTCCGGCAGGTTGGCCGACTGGCTGAAATTCAGCAGGGCGAAAATCAGTGCCGAATCTTCCGGCTTCCAGTATTCAGGCTTGTAACCGCTGGAGGCGAGATCGCCCGGCAACTTGTCGGCGTAGCGGAACAGGTAGGCGTTGACACCCCGCGCATAGACTTCGAAGAAACGCTTGAGGCGTGGCGACGAGGCTTTGTACAGCTCGCCGGCGCTTTTCTTCAGATTGACCGCGCGCATGTAGCGGTCGGCGTCGAGCATCGACGCGCCGGACATTTCCGCTAGACGGCCCTGAGCGAGCAGGCGCAAGGTGACCATCTGGTTGATGCGGTCGCTGGCGTGCACATAGCCGAGGCTGAACAGCGCGTCGTGGAAAGTATTACTTTCGATCAACGGCATGCCCATGGCATTGCGGCGTACCGACACGTTCTGCGCCAGGCCCTTGAGCGGTTGCACGCCGGAGGTCGGCGGGAGGGTGTCCTGAGCGTTCCAGGTCTGGCAACCGGACAGGCCCAAAACACCGGCCACTGCTGCGGCAACGCCGAACCGGGGAAGAAAATGTGTGAGGGCTGGCGAGGCCATGGCAAAGCTCCTGCGGGGGGTAGCGTCAGTAAAGGCGCTACGTTAGTGAGCAGGAGGGTGCCGCGCAAGCGGGCGACAGAGTTATTTCTTCAGTTCTCGACGATCGTTTCAGCGCGCAGCAAAGGAATGCCTCAACGGACGCTCCGCGTTCGGCTTTGAAGGGACGCGGAGCGTCCCGGGCTGCATTCCCACGCTGAGCGTGGGAACGATCAGAATCACGGCGATTCAGGACTTCGGTGGATTGATTTTCTGCACCAGCGCGTAGGCCTTCACTGTCGCTGGGCGATCCTTGATGTGGTTGAACCAGCGCTGCACATGGGGGAAGTCTTCGAGATTCTGACTCTGCCATTTGTGCGAGACGATCCACGGATAAATCGCCATGTCGGCAATGCTGTATTCGCTGCCGGCGACGAATTCGTTATCGGCCAGTTGTTTGTTCAATACGCCATACAGCCGCGCCGTCTCATCAATGTAGCGCTTGATTGCATAGGGGATTTTTTCCGGTGCGAACTGGCTGAAATGGTGATTCTGTCCGGCCATCGGCCCCAGTCCGCCCATCTGCCAGAACAGCCATTGCAGCGCCGTTTGTCGACCGCGCAGGTCCTTGGGCAGAAACTTTCCGGTTTTCTCCGCCAGATACAAAAGAATCGCCCCGGATTCGAACAGCGACAGCGGCTCGCCACCATCGGCCGGTTCATGATCGACGATGGCCGGAATGCGGTTGTTCGGCGCGATTTTCAGAAAGTGCGGCTGGAACTGCTCACCCTGGCTGATATTGATCGGATGGACGTTGTACGGCAGGCCGGCTTCTTCAAGGAACAGGGAGATCTTGTGGCCGTTGGGGGTGGTCCAGTAATACAGATCGATCATGGAAAACTCCAAAGCAGAAATGGACGTGTGTGCGGACAGCAAACGCCGGCGTCAGGTCGTCCCGTGTGCGTTCGATAGCTTGCTTAGTAGGAAGAGGTGATGCTGAACTGCGCAGAATTCAATGACCCCGCGTGAGAAAAATCGCCATGGAGCTTCAGGCCAACGCTGCACTGATCATCATCGACCAGCAAAAAGGCATCCTGCAACCGCGTTTGGGGCGAAGGAATAATCCTCAGGCGGAGGAGCGAATCCTTGATCTGCTGGGGCTTTGGCGGCGTAGCGGTCGGCCGGTGGTGCATGTGCAGCATTTGTCGCGCGAGCCGGATTCGGTATTTTGGCCGGAACAGGAGGGGGTGGAGTTTCAGCAGCGGTTTTTGCCGCAGGACGGTGAATGGCTGATTCAGAAACAGGTGCCCGATGCGTTTTGTGCTAGCGGGTTAGAGGCGCGGTTGCGTGAGGCGGGGATCGGGCAGTTGATCATTGTTGGCGTGGCGACGAACAACTCCGTGGAATCCACGGCGCGCACGGCGGGCAATCTGGGGTTCGATGCGTGGGTCGCGGAGGATGCCTGTTTCACCTTCGACAAGGCCGACTATTTCGGCACGCTGCGTACCGCTGAAGAGGTGCACGGGATGTCGCTGGGGAATTTGCACGGGGAGTATGCGACGGTGGTCAGTGCTGCGCAGATTCTAAAGGCTGGCTGAAAAAATTTCGTCGTATGTGCCGGCCCCTTCGCTAGCAGGCTCGCTGCCACAGTGGGCCGTATTCCAACTGAAGGAACTCGATTGACTGTGGGAGCGAGCCTGCTCGCGAAAGCGGTCTGTCAGGCGAAGAGGGTCTTCGCCCCGAGCATCAAGCGCCGTGGCACTTCTTGAATTTCTTGCCGTTGCCGCATGGGCAAGGGTCGTTGCGACCGACGTCTTTCAGGGCGTTGCGCACCGGTTCCTGGTGGGCGTGGCCGCAGTTCGGGCCGTGAACGTGGCCGTGGTCATGATCGTGATGGTCATGATCATGATCGTGGTTGCAGTCAGGGCCATGGACATGAGGTTGCTGAGTCATCGGTGTTGCTCCGGAATTAAATCGGCGGGGATTATCACGCCATTGCGCTCAAGGTGCACGTAGTGAGCGATGAATAAACCGGTTTCCATCTCACCCTGCAAACGATAGGGAATCTGCTGATTCGGATTTTTCAGCATTTTCACCACGTCTTTTACCTTCGGCCACAGGTTGGTGCGGATCGGCACCTTGAAGTAGGCACTGCGTTTCGGCCCGACCGTAAACCAGTGTTCATGCTCGCCTTCGGCCAGCAGCATGTCGGCCAGATGAATGCGGTAGTCCAGGCCGCGCACGGTCAGGTCGCTGTCGTTGGGGTTGTCGATGCGAAAGTGCAGGATGAATTTCTGTTCGAGCAGTTTGGCGCGCACCACTTCGACTTTGACCAGATGCACGGCGGGATCGACGCTGTCATCGCTGAACCACGACGCGCAACCGCCGAGATTGAGCATCAGCATCAGAATGAAGCATTGGCAGGTGCGCCGACGACCGAGCATGGTTTAACTCCCTTTGGTGCCAGTCTAGACGCTAAAAGATCGCAGCCTGCGGCAGCTCCTACAGGGGAAACGCAAATCCTGTGTAGGAGCTGCCGCAGGCTGCGATCTTTTGATCTTCAACCTCAAGCGCCGAAATACCCTGCACAGCACTTCTTGAATTTCTGCCCACTGGCGCACGGGCAACTGTCGTTGCGCCCCAGCTTCAACTGCACCGTCGGATCAATGAAGTACCAGCGCCCGGCGTTCTGCACGAACGAGGAGCGCTCGCGGTGGCTGTGCTCACCCTGATCATCGTGCCAGCGCGCGGTGAAAGTGACGAAGGCGTGTTCTGGCTGACCGCCGAGCACTTCCGAACTCTCGACCTCAAGGCCAAGCCAGGTGCTCTGCGCGCTCCAGTTACTGATCGACTGGCGATCCAGTCCCGCTTGCTGAGCAGGCAGGGTGGTCGCCACCAGATAATCGATCAAACCCAGCACATAGGCGCTGTAGCGCGAACGCATCAGCGCTTCGGCGCACGGCGCCGGGTGGCCGTCGTGATAGTGGCCGCAGCAGGCCTCCAGCAGATTGCCGCTGCCGCACGGGCAAATGGCTGTACTCATTGCATTACCACCAGTATTTCCCGAAGTTTTCCGGATTGGCCCAGAACCGTGAGTTGAGCCAGTCGGGGACTTGTTTGTAGTCAAGCAGATCATAGGTGAACAGTGTCAGCACTTGATCGTCGCGTTGAAAACGTTCACTGGCTTGCAGCGCCAGCGAATAGAAGTCGGTTTCCTGCCAGCCGCTGGCTGACAGGTCTGCCAGCACGGCGATGCGGCTGGCGTTGAGATTGCGAATCCCGCCCAACAGGTTCAGGCCATCGCGTTTGGGCAAATGTTCCAGACAATCGACCACCAGCGCCAGGTCGAAACGCTGCGCCGCCAGTTCAGCAGGCAATGGGCCCGGCGCGGCATGGGCCACGGTGGTGTCTGGATGCGCCTGTTTAAAAGCGCTCAAGGCCGGAAACTCACTGGCGCCGATCAGCAGCAGACGCGCCGGGGCGTAGCGATCCAGCAAAGCGGCCAGCGCCTGTTGCGGCGTGCGGGAAGAAATGGCGACGTTCATCAAAGCTCCTCAATCAGACCGCCAAGACTAGCCTGCCTGACGGTGCGGGCAAAGAGCCCTGTTCCGCCCGTTTGCGGCAAATGTGCCGAAGTCCTGTGAACAGGCTCGCAAACAGCGGTGGCCTATTGCTGGCGGAGATTAAAACTCCGGTCTTTACTCCCTGAATCGGTTTTAAGCCGATCCCTCAGGAGAAAACCAGATGAGCATAGTTCGGACAGCATTACCTTTGATTCTGCTAACCAGTGTGTTGACTGGTTGCGCAGGTTTACAGAAAACCGACTGGCCGACCTGTGCGGCGGTCGGTGGTGTTGTCGGTGCCGGTCTCGGCGCGACCGAAAGTTCGGCGTGGGCCGGCTACGGTGCGTTGCTGGTCGGCGGCACGGCAGCGGCCTATTGCTGGGTTCACGGTGATGGCGACGAAGACGGCGACGGTGTGCCGGACAGTCGCGACAAGTGCCCGGGCACGCCTAAAGGCGTACAGGTCGACGCTGACGGTTGCCCTCCACCAGCCCCTGCGCCGGTGGTTGAAGAAGCGGTAGTGGTCAAGGAAGAAACCATTGTCATCCGTGATGTGCACTTCCAGTTCGACAAAGCGACGCTGACCGGCCCTGACAAGCAAGTGCTCGACAAGGTCGCCACCCGCCTGAAACAGGAATCCTCGACGGCGCAACTTACCGTGACCGGTCATACCGACAGCGTGGGCAGCGATGCCTACAACAAAAAACTGTCGGATCGTCGTGCGCATTCGGTGGTGGATTACCTGATCCAGCAAGGTGTGCCACGCGCCAGCTTCGTTTCGGTGTCCGGTCTGGGTGAAAGCCAGCCAGTGGCCGACAACAAAACCGCTGACGGTCGCGCGCAAAACCGTCGTACCGAAATCAAAATCCAGCGTTAAGCCCCTCTCGCATCCGCGGCTTGTGCAGTCGCGGATGCGGGTCTTTACTCCTGTGTAACCGGTATGGGCCGGTGACACAGGAGCTTTCACAATGACTGTTTTCTCAAGGTCCGTCTTGCCGGTGCTACTGCTTGGCAGCTTGCTCACCGGTTGCGCCACCCACAGCGATGGCACTGCACCCCTCAATCAACGTACGTGGCCGATCTGCAGCCTTATCGGCGGGCTGGTCGGTGGCGGTCTCGGCGCCATTGAAAGTGGCGGCTGGGCCGGTGGCGGCGCAGCGCTGGGGATTCTTACCGGCGGACTGATCTGTTATGCCCAGGACGGCGATGAAGACGGCGACGGCGTGTTCGACCGCCGCGACCGTTGCCCGGACACCCCGGAAAATACCCCGGTCGATCACCGTGGTTGCCCGCTACCGCAATACCCGGTCACGGAAAAAGTGCCGGAGCCTGCGCCGCAAACTGAAGTCATCACCCTCAGCGATGCCGGTAACGTGCTGTTCGATTTCGACAAATCCGACCTGACCCCGGCGGCGAAAGCCCAGCTCGATACGCTGATGGACAAGCTGCGCAATGCCGACGTGGTCAGCATCAAGGTCATTGGTCACACCGACAGCAAAGGTTCGGATGCCTACAACCAGGCCTTGTCGGAACGGCGGGCGAGTAGTGTGGCGGCGTATCTGCTGAGTCAGGGGCTGGCGCCGAACAAGCTCACCAGCGAAGGGCGCGGAGAAAGTGAACCGGTGGCCGATAACGCCACCGATGAAGGGCGCGCGCAGAACCGTCGCGTGGAGTTGCATATCAATCGCTAGGACGCCTCTGTAGGGCGCAGGCTAGAGCTGCCGGACGATTATCAAAGTCGTTCCGGCAGCCATTTGGCGGCGCGGCGAAGTTTTTTCATTTGTGCCTCTGGCTTATCCCCCGCAGAAGCCGTTACTGTGCGCCCAAAGAATAATTCGCAACACGGGGGAGCGTATGAAAGTGTTCTGGGGGCTGGGGCGGTTGTTGACCCTGCTGTTCTGCTGCGTGGTGCTGGCCAATCAGCTGGTGCCGTTCGTACATCCGCTGCATCTGCTGGTCAATCTGGCCGGCGGCCTGCTGTTGCTGATTCATCTACTCGAAGTGCTGCTGTGCAATCGCAGCCTCAAAGGCCGTCCGCACCCTTGGCGTGACCGTGGCCGCATCCTGCTGTTCGGCGTATTCCACTTGCAATCCATCCCGGCCCCGGCCGCTCCGGAGGCTTCTTCCCATGCGTAAACTTTGCCTGCTCGCTGCATTTATCAGCCCATTGGCCTGTGCCCAAGTGGTCAGCGTTGAAACCAACTCGCTGATGCGTTTGCCCAACACCGCCAGCACGTTGCAGCTGGAAAAACTCGAAGTGGCCGATTACGGCACGTTGCTGATTCCTGCCAACGTGACCGAACTGACCGTGGGCGAGTTGCGTCTTGGCCATGAAGCCCGTATCGCGATCGTTCCGAGCGAGAACGCTTTGGAGATGAAGGTAGCTCGTGCAGAGCTGAGCGATGGCAGCCGGATTACTGCACGGGGTGCACCGGGGACTTATGAGAAAGCCGCCCGTGCCGGGCGCAATCTGAATCTGCAATTCAAGGCTTTGAACGCGCCGCAACTGTTGGTCGATGCCCGTGGCGGCACCGGTGCGCCGGGGTTTGTCGGCCTCGATGGCGGTAATGGCGAAGACCCGGGCTGCACCTACGGTTCGGCCGGGCACGGTTTTGATGGCAGTAACGGCAGCGACGGCCAACCGGGTGCACCGGGAGCGCTGGTGCGCCTTGAAGTACCGCGCGAGTTTCCGGCCGAGCTGATCAAGGTCAATGTCGCGGGCGGTGCTGGCGGTCCGGCGGGTGTTGGCGGCAAAGCAGGGAAGGGTGGCAAGTCCAAGGGCTGCCTGGTGTATCGCGCCGATGGCGGCAAGAACGGCAAGGCCGGGGCGGATGGACAGCCTGGGCCAGTGGGGGCGGCGGGGGCTGTGACTGTGCAGCGCCTTTAAAGGCAGACCCTCATCGGAACGCCGCCCGCCCAGCCCTCTCCCGGAGGGAGAGGGGGCCGACCGAGGTGACTCAGGCTATCCATCGACCTGAAAAACCGTGTCGATTAAGGATTCAAAGCTAATCCTTCAGGTCGGCGTAACTCTTCAATATCCCCCATTCAGTCCCCTCTCCCTCCGGGAGAGGGCTAGGGTGAGGGGCTTTTGATTTTCAGATCATCGGTCTTGCCGCCGCAATCGCCACCAACACCAACCCGACAATCAGATTAAGCCCCACCACCCGGCGAATCCGCCCCAGCACCGCCGCACCCGCCGGCCAGTCCTTCGCGTCCACCGCCGTACGCAACTCCGGCAGCATCAGCCCCTGAATGCGGATAAACAGCGCCGTCATCACCACATACAAGCCCATCATCACCTGCACATATTTCGGCGCGGTCTCAAAGCCGACCTGCTGCAAATGCAACATGCCCACACCGCTGATCGGCAACAGGATCACCGCAACCCAGACCCAACGAAAAAAAACCTGAAACACTTCCACCCACAAGGTCAGGCGGGCTGGGCCGTCGAGGGCCTTCACAGCCGCCGGGCGCAGGACCATCCAGGCGAAAAACATGCCGCCGACCCAGACCAGGGCGGACAAGACATGCAGCGGGTAGACGAGGCTAAAAAGTGTCATTGGGTTACTCCGTTCTGCGCAGGATCGATTCGCGGGGTATGATAGCCGCCGATCCAAACCACTGAAAATTTATCCAGCGTTTTTTGCGCCCGACACTCAATGATCAGCACTGAACTCAAAACCACGATCCAGGGCGCCTACTCGCGTTTTCTAGAGGCCAAGAGCCTCAAGCCGCGTTACGGCCAGCGCCTGATGATCGCTGAAATCGCCAAAGTCCTCGGGGATATCGACACCGAC
Source organism: Pseudomonas sp. IT-232MI5 (assembly GCF_949767845.1). Lineage (NCBI taxonomy): Bacteria > Pseudomonadati > Pseudomonadota > Gammaproteobacteria > Pseudomonadales > Pseudomonadaceae > Pseudomonas > Pseudomonas sp. IT-232MI5. Next base: position 38,172 of record NZ_CATKQE010000055.1, on the reverse strand, counting down.
GACGAAGGCCGGCGCAGTGGCGACCCCGCGATTGTTGCGGTGGAAGCCGGCACCGGTACTGGCAAGACAGTCGCCTACAGCCTGGCCGCGATCCCCACCGCGAAACTGGCCGGCAAGCGCCTGGTGATCGCCACCGCGACCGTCGCCCTGCAAGAGCAGATCGTCTACAAGGATTTGCCCGACCTGATGCGCAACAGCGGGCTGAATTTCAGCTTTGCGCTGGCCAAGGGCCGTGGCCGCTACATGTGCCTGTCCAAGCTCGACATGCTGTTGCAGGAAGGCCACGCGCAAACCGCCACTGCCCAGCTGTTCGAAGAAGAAGGCTTCAAGATCGAGGTCGATGAGGCCAGTCAGAAGCTGTTCACCAGCATGATCGAGAAACTCGCCGGCAATAAGTGGGACGGCGACCGTGACAGCTGGCCGAATGCGCTGGAAGACGCCGATTGGGCGCGCCTGACCACCGATCACAGCCAGTGCACCAACCGGCATTGCCCGAACTTCGGCCAGTGCGCCTTCTACAAGGCCCGCGAAGGCATGGGCAAGGTCGACGTCATCGTCACCAACCACGACATGGTCCTGGCTGACCTGGCGCTGGGCGGTGGCGCGGTACTGCCGGATCCGCGCGACACCATTTACGTGTTCGACGAAGGTCACCACCTGCCGGACAAGGCGATCGGTCACTTCGCCCACTACACACGCCTGCGTTCCACCGCCGACTGGCTGGAAACCACCGCGAAGAACCTGACCAAATTGCTGGCCCAGCACCCGCTGCCGGGCGACCTCGGCAAATTGATCGAACAAGTGCCGGAGCTGGCGCGGGAGATCAAGGCCCAGCAGCAGTTCATGTTCAGCGCCTGCGAGCAGGTCGCCGATTTCAAACCGGGCGAAGATGTTGAGGGCCGTGAGCGTCCACGCCATCGTTTCGTCGCCGGGGTGATTCCCGAGCACATGCGCGAAATGGGCATCGAGCTGAAGAAAGGCTTTGCCCGTCTCAACGATCTGTTCACGCGCCTCACCGACCTGCTCAAGGAAGGCATGGACGGCGAGGTCAACATCGGCATCGCCAGCAATCAGGCCGAAGAGTGGTACCCGCTGTTCGGCAGCCTGTTGTCCCGTGCTTCGGGCAACTGGGAGTTGTGGACAGCCTTTACCGCCGAAGATCCGGAAGACAGCCCGCCGATGGCGCGCTGGCTGACGTTGGCCGAAAGCGGTTCGCTATTCGACATCGAGGTCAACGCCAGCCCGATTCTGGCGGCGGAAACCTTGCGTCGTAGCTTGTGGAACGTGGCCTACGGCTGTCTGGTGACTTCGGCAACGCTGACCGCTCTGGGTACCTTCGACCGCTTCCGCATGCGCGCCGGCCTGCCGAAAAAAGCCGTTACCGCCGTGGTGCCGAGCCCGTTCCATCACGCCGACGCCGGTGTGTTGCGCGTGCCGGATCTGAAGGCCGACCCGCGCGATGCGGCGGCCCACACGGCAGCGATCATTCGTGAGTTACCCGATCTGGTCGAAGGTTCGCGCGGCACCCTGGTGCTGTTTTCCTCGCGCAAACAGATGCAGGACGTGTTCGACGGCCTCGACCGCGACTGGCGCAAGCAAGTGTTCATTCAAGGCAACCTGTCGAAACAGGAAACCCTGAACAAGCACAAGGCGCGGGTCGATGGCGGTGATTCCAGCGTGCTGTTCGGTCTCGCCAGTTTTGCCGAAGGTGTCGACTTGCCGGGTGCCTACTGCGAGCACGTGGTGATCGCCAAGATCCCGTTCTCGGTGCCGGATGATCCGGTCGAAGCGGCGCTGTCGGAATGGATCGAAGCCCGTGGCGGCAATCCGTTCATGGAAATCTCCGTGCCCGATGCTTCGCTGAAGCTGGTTCAGGCTTGCGGGCGTCTGCTGCGTACCGAAGAAGACCGCGGCACCATCACCTTGCTTGATCGGCGCCTGGTCACTCAGCGCTATGGCAAGGCGATCCTCAATGCGTTGCCTCCTTTCCGTCGTGAAATATCCTGAGACAACGGTGGGCAGTTTTGCCCGCCGTGTTGTCTATCTCTCTGCTATCGCTTTTCCATTGGCCATTGTTGGTCGTTAGGGAGAACTCCGTTCTTATGATCCGCCGTTCGTTGCCTGCCGTATTCGCCTTGATCTTCGCCACGCCGCTGTTCGCGGCGCCTGCGGGTCAGCAGACCTTGTTCAACTTTGTCCGTCCTGCCGACGTGGTGAAAATCGCCACCGAAAACGCGGATCTGCCGCAGGCCAACGCCGAACAGACACCGGAAGGTGAAGTGCTGCGCCGGGTGACGTTCAATCCGGTGGCCCGCCCGACCTTGCGCCTGACGCCGCAGACTGGCGCCTGGGACTGGTCGCAGTCAGGCATGATGACCTTGCGTTTGCAGAGCGCAATGGACTGGGCGGTGACGGTCTACGTGCAGATTCAGAGCAACGACGGTCGGACACTGGTCAGTCGCGTCGACTTGCCAGCAGGTCCTGCGCAAACCCTGTTGGTACCGCTAGTGGCATCGACGCCGCTGAGTCAGGGCATGAAAGCCGGGCCGCCGATGCCGATGACAGTCGATGGTCAGCGGATCCTGCTGGCCGCGAGCAGCGGCGAAATCGATCGCAGCCAAGTGGTCTCGGTGAGCCTGTCGATGGATCAGCCGAAAGTCGCCCAGAGCTTGCTGTTGGAGCGTTTCGGCGTGCAGGACGGCGATCTGGTCACCCAAGCGGTGTACGGCAATCTGGTCGACGCCTACGGGCAATCGACCCGCAGCAAGTGGCCGGAAAAGGTCAGCAACGATGAACAACTGAAATCCGCCGCCGCCAAGGAACAGCAACAGCTGAAAACCTGGCTGGCCGAGCGTGAGAAGTCCTCGCTGGACAAATTCGGTGGCTGGAACAAAGGCCCGGCGTTCAAGGCCAGCGGTTTCTTCCGCACCGAAAAACGTGATGGCCGCTGGTATCTGGTCACGCCTGAAGGGCATCCGTTTTACTCGCTGGGCGTGAACACCGTCAGCCCACAGGTCAACCAGACCTACGTGGCCGGTCGTGAGTACATGTTCGAATCTCTGCCTAAGCCGGGAGAACCACTGGCCAAGTATTTTGGCGAGGGTGACAACCGTGGCGGCAACGGCGTCGATCAGGGCCGCGGTTATGGAAACGGGCGTTGGTATGACTTCTATGGCGCCAACCTGCAGCGCGTGTACGGTGAGCCGTGCAAAGCCGACAGTGAAAGCAAGTCCGGGGTAGCGGAAGCGGCGAAGTCTGCAGCCGCTGAAACGGCCGCCGTCCAAGCCGCCGAGCCTGCCCCAGTACCTGCCGAGCCGAAGTCCGGCGTCGCTGAAGCGGCCAAAACCGAAACCGTACAAGCGACAACAGAAAAAGCTGCCGAACCGTGCAAGGCCACCATCGATGAGCAACAGTGGGCCAGCCACACGCTTGATCGTCTGCAAGCCTGGGGCTTCAACACGGTTGGCAACTGGAGTGCCGATTCGCTGAGTGATGCAGATCGTGTGCCGTACACCTTGCCGTTGTCGATCGTTGGCGACTACACCAGCATCAGCACCGGCAGCGACTGGTGGGGCGGCATGCCAGATCCGTTCGATCCGCGTTTCGCCATGGCCACCGAGCGCGCCGTCGCTATCGCTGCCCGCGATCACCGCGACGATCCGTGGCTGATCGGCTACTACGCCGACAATGAACTGGCGTGGGCCGGTCCCGGTGACGATCCGAAATCCCGCTACGCGCTGGCCTATGGCACGCTGAAAATGACCACCGACGTGCCGGCCAAACGCGCGTTCCTCAAGCAACTGCGCGACAAATACCGCAATCAGGCCGGGCTGTCGAAGGCATGGGGCATCGATCTGCCGGCGTGGGAATTGATGGAAGACCCGGGTTTTGTGCCTCCGCTGCCGAGCCCGGAACATCCGGAAATCGAAGCTGACTTCAAATATTTCCAGAAAGTCTTCGCTGACACCTACTTCAAAACCATTTCCGACTCGCTGAAATGGCACGCGCCGAACCAGTTGCTGCTCGGCGGCCGTTTCGCCATCAGTACGCCGGAAGCCGTGGCGTCCTGCGCGCAGTATTGCGATGTGCTGAGTTTCAATATGTACACGCTCAAACCGCAGGATGGTTATGACTTTGCTGCGTTGGGCGCTTTGGACAAACCGGTATTGATCACCGAATTCAACTTTGGCTCAGCGGATCGTGGCCCGTTCTGGGGCGGCGTTACGCCAGTGGCCAAGGAAGACGATCGCGGCCCGGCGTACGCCAACTTCCTCAAGCAGGCCTTGAGCGAACCGTCGATTGTCGGCGTGCATTGGTTCCAGTATCTCGATCAACCGGTGACCGGGCGTCTGCTCGATGGCGAGAATGGTCACTTTGGTCTGGTGGGCGTGACGGATCTGCCGTATCAGGGCTTTGTCGAATCGGTGCGCAAGAGCAACTTGCAGGCCATTGATCAGCTTGGCAAAGAGGCTGAGAAAGCGGCCGCAGCGGCGGGGCATGAGGCTGAGGGCGGGCGCAAAGGCGAGGCCGGCAAAGGGCCGGGGGCAGGGCATGCCGGTGGGCATTCGGGGAATGGTCATTAACGCGTGACGCTTTAAAAAGATCGCAGCCTGCGGCAGCTCCTACTGAGAAACGCAATCCATGTAGGAGCTGCCGCAGGCTGCGATCTTTTGACTTGGCTTTCAACCGTCTGGCCCGCAGCTGTTCCCAAATCCCTCTGGGGCTGGAACAATGCGGGCCACTTTGTAGAGCGTTTTTGCGGGGAGTTGCGGGTGCAGATTCAGGGACATTACGAGCTTCAATTCGAAGCGGTGCGCGAAGCTTTTGCCGCACTGTTCGACGATCCCCAGGAACGCGGCGCAGCCCTGTGCATCAAGGTCGGCGGAGAAACCGTTCTCGACCTCTGGTCCGGCACTGCCGATAAGGATGGTGCTGAGGCTTGGCACAGCGACACCATCGCCAACCTGTTCTCTTGCACCAAAACCTTTACCGCTGTCACCGCCCTGCAACTGGTCGGTGAAGGCAAGCTGCAACTGGATGTTCCGGTCGCCCGCTACTGGCCGGAATTCGCCGCCGCCGGCAAAGAGTCCGTGACCCTGCGCCAATTGCTTTGTCATCAGGCCGGTTTGCCGGCGCTGCGCGAGCTGCTGGCGCCGGCAGCCCTCTACGACTGGCAAGCCATGGTCGATGCCCTTGCGGCCGAAGCACCATGGTGGACGCCGGGCACTGGCCATGGTTATGCCGCGATCACTTATGGCTGGCTGATCGGCGAGTTACTGCGCCGCGCTGACGGTCGTGGGCCGGGCGAATCCATCGTCGCTCGTGTCGCTAAACCTCTGGGTTTGGATTTTCACGTCGGTCTGGCTGACGAAGAGTTCCACCGCGTGGCGCACATCGCGCGCGGCAAGGGCAACGCCGGTGATGCCGCCGCGCAACGTCTGCTGCAGGTGACCATGCGCGAGCCCACCGCGATGACCACCCGCGCTTTTACCAACCCACCTTCAGTGCTCACCAGCACCAACAAGCCGGAGTGGCGGCGCATGCAGCAACCGGCGGCCAATGGCCACGGCAATGCGCGCAGTCTGGCCGGTTTCTACGCGGGCCTGCTCGATGGCAGCCTCCTCGAAAGCGACATGCTCGAAGAGCTGACCCGCGAACACAGCCTCGGCGAAGACAAGACACTGTTGACCCGGACCCGTTTCGGTCTGGGCTGCATGCTTGATCAACCGGATGTGCCCAACGCCACTTACGGTCTCGGCCCTCGTGCATTCGGTCATCCGGGTGCGGGCGGTTCCATCGGTTTCGCTGATCCTGAGCATGATGTTGCCTTCGGTTTTGTGACAAATACCCTTGGGCCGTACGTCTTGATGGATCCGCGCGCACAGAAGCTCGCGCGGGTGCTTGCCACTTGTCTGTAAAGTTGCATCCGAGGTCCCAGGGTCGGAACCTCAAGCGGTTTTTCGTTTCAAAACGGCTGTTTATCCGGGCGAAAGTGCTCTGATTTTTCATTACTTCATTTTGTGGATTTTCAATGTCATCTAAAAAGACCCTCGCCCTGGCCCTGTGTGTAGCGATCACCGGTTGTGCACAGACCCCGAAAAACGATGCGGACGGCGGCAGTTGGTGGCCGTTCGGTTCTTCCGACAAGGTTGCGGCCAAGGAGCCAGCACCGGCTCCAGCCCCTCTGAAACCTGCGGCCACCGCACCCGTGGCCAAGACTGAAAGCAGCAACCCGTGGTACTGGCCGTTCGGTTCTGATGATGAAGCTGTCAAAGCCGACATGAAGGCTGAAGTCGCCCCGGAAGCGAAAAAACCGGCAACCGTGGCCAAAGCTGAAGCCGACGCGGGTGGCAAATGGTGGTGGCCGTTTGGCGGCAAGGATCAGCCAACCACCAAAGCCGTGCCGATGCCCGATCCGAAAGTCACTCAAGCCTGGCTCGACGACTACGAGCCGCGCCTGCGCGAAGCGGTCAAGGACAGCAATCTGCAACTCGAACGCCGTGACAACGTGCTGGTCGTGACTGCACCGGTCGAAGGCTCGTTCAACCCGGATCGTCCAGCCATGTTGCTGCCGGTCACCCTCGGCCCGTTCACCCGCGTGGCGAAAATCCTTGAAGCCGACCCGAAAACGGCCGTGCTGGTCCTTGGCCACAGCGATTCCAGTGGTGCTGCGCCTGCCAACATCAAGCTGAGCCAGGAACGTGCCCAATCGATTGCGGCGATCTTCCGTCTCAGCGGCCTGCAGCGTGATCGCCTGATGCTGCGCGGCATGGGTTCCGAAGCGCCGCGTGCCGCCAACGACAGCGTTGAGGGGCGTGCCCTGAACCGTCGCGTTGAACTGCTGGTGACCCCGCAGAACACCATGGTTGCCCTGTTGAGCAAATACAACATGCCGGCACCGAAGCCAGTGACCATGGTCGCCGCGCAAGACGTCAAGCCAGCCGCCAAACCGGTGACCCCGGCCCCAGCCGCGAAAAAAGCAGCTGTGCCAGCGACCAAAAAAGCTCCGGTGAAAAAAGCTGCTGCCAAGGCGCCGGCTAAAAAGGCCCCGGCCAAGGCCCCAGCGAAAAAGACTGCGCCAGCCAAAGCCGCCGCGACCGACAAGAAAGTCGCCGCGACCGATGCCACCAAGAAGTGATCCGCTAACGAAAGGAATGCGCCATGACCCAGGCTCTGGCAGATATGCGTCGTGATTACACCCGGGATGGTCTGACCGAGACGCAAGCCCCGGCCGAGCCTTTTGCGCTGTTCCACCAGTGGTTCGCCGACGCGGTGAAAACCGAACAGGTGCCGGTGGAAGCCAACGCCATGACCCTGGCCACGGTCGACCAGGATGGGCGACCGCACTGTCGCATTCTGCTGCTCAAGGGCCTGGACGAGCAGGGCTTCACCTTCTTCACCAACTACGACAGCGCCAAGGGCCAGCACCTGGCGGCCAACCCGTTCGCCGCCATGACCTTCTTCTGGCCGACCCTGGAACGTCAGGTGCGCATCGAAGGGCGGGTGGTCAAGGTCACGCCCGCGGAGTCCGATGCCTATTATCAGGTGCGTCCGCTGGGCAGCCGTCTCGGTGCCTGGGCATCACCGCAGAGCCGGGTGATCAACGGGCGCGGTGAGCTGGAAGATTTGCTCAAGGCCACCGAGCAGCGTTTCTCCGATACTCAGCCCGACTGCCCGCAACACTGGGGCGGTTACCGCTTGCTGCCTGAGCGCATCGAATTCTGGCAGGGCCGTCCGAGCCGTCTGCACGATCGCCTCAACTACCGTGTGCAGGGCGCCGACTGGATTCTTGAACGTCTGGCACCCTGAGCAGTCTACCGAGCGGGATAGTCTGCCGCGGCGGCCTCCAGCCACTTCGGCAGATCCCGGCGCTTGATCTTTTGCGCCTGAGCGCGAGCCAGTTGTTCGAGCATGAAGGCACGTTTGCCCTTGTCCTTGCCGGCCAATGACAGCGCCAGGTCGCGATCCATCCAGCGTTTGATCCGCACGTACAACCACCCATGGAAGTACAAACCGGCGGCAGTGGTGACGACGATGATGAAGTAATCCATGAAAATCCTTGGTGTCGGTGGCGCAGATTTGCCAATTTGGCGCTACTGTAGGGGCTACGTCAGGGAGAGCGTGCAGGTGTCTGTACCGAGCCTGAATGAAAGCCAATTTATCCGGGCAGTGTCGTGACAGGCGTCAAGCCACGGAGTTTAATGACTATATGTTTCTTTGGAGTTGATGCTATGCGTAAGTCTGTTCTGCTGGTTGCTTCCTTTTCCACGATGGCGATGTTGCTTACCGGCTGCCAATCGAGCCTGACCGGTGACTCCTACTCCCGTGACGAAGCGCGTCGCGTGCAGACGATTCGCATGGGCACCATCGAATCCCTGCGCCCGGTGAAAATCGAAGGCACCAAAACCCCGATCGGCGGCCTCGCTGGTGCAGCGGTCGGCGGCGTCGGCGGCAGCGCCATCGGCGGCGGCAAGGGCAGCATCGTTGCTGCAGTCATCGGTGCAGTGGCGGGCGGTCTGATCGGTTCGGCAACCGAAGAAGGTCTGACCCGTACCCAGGGTGTGGAAATCACCGTGCGTGAAGACGACGGCAGCATGCGTGCCTATGTGCAGCAGGTTCAGGAGAACGAAGTGTTCCGCGTTGGCGAGCGCGTGCGCATCTCCACCGTTGGCGGGACCAGCCGCGTTTCGCACTAAGCGGAATTCAGGGTAAAGAAAACCCCGATCAGGTGACTGGTCGGGGTTTTTTAATGCGTTTCAACGTCCATTGCACGTCAGTTGGAAGGTGACCTTCGGATCGAAGACATTCCTTCCCAGCAGTTTCTCCAGCGCGGCAAGCTGATCATTTGAAAGATCGTAACCCTCCCAGCCTTCCTGCTTACAAGACCAATTCATGATGGCAGCCAAGTTCTCGTCGCATCCGCTAGGCAGGTCTTCTTCAAAAACGAGAAACTCTGTTTTCCTATCGAATGCTTCAATCCTATAAATCATAAGAGACCGTCACCAGACATCGCTGTAGTCAAAAGAGATCTGATAATCGTAAGTTTTGAAGATGATGCCATGTTGAAAATACGGCTGAATGATTGGAACCCATTCTTCGAAAACATTGAAACCGCCATTGTTTATGTTGTTTTCCACCGGTATTCCCAAGGCATTCAAAACGCCCTCATCATCCCCTAAATCCTTGGAATACTCTTCGCCTTCGCACAGATCAGTTTGCTTGTCGTACCACTCTAGCCTCAGTTTTAATCCCATCATCAACCTCACAAATATTTTTTTCTGATGCTTCTTTCATCTTTCGCATCTTCGCGTCGCTCCCCCGTAAAAGGGTCAAACGCGCCTAGGTGAGTTCCGTCACTTGCTCGGTAAACCTCCAACTCTCCGTGCATCGAGTCCCACTCGTAGATTTTTCTACCTTTCGCATCTTTCCACCGTTCCCGAAGTCCTCCGCCTCCTTGTATAGGATTCTTTTTCTGCACCTTTATCAGTCCGGGAAATGCAGTGATTTCCTCTGCTTTTAGAGGCCTATGATAACTATGCCCCGCGGACGGTAAGCCTTTACGTGATGATGTACTGACTACGATGTATACCGGCCTAACACCCGAATTAGCCGGAAACACCAAAATGAAATCCCGATACTCTGGCGGATAAACCGGATTCACCAGAATTCCATCCGCCGCTTTCGTCGGCGGATAAACCCAGATGTGCGGTGCCTGCGGTGCAGCCTCCAGCGCGGGAATACCGAGGATGTCTGAGCCATCCACGGCAGGCGTCCAGATCAGCTCGACGCCTTCGCCCAGATCCGCAATGAACTGGCTGTCTCGCACGGTGAACTGCGCGACATCGACCATTTCCCAATCGCGATTCTTGCCGGTGTAGAAGCCGTAGCCCTTCAGGCTGCCGTCGGCCTGCTGTTCGACCCTCAACCGAACACGCGTTCGCGCCTGTTCAAGTCCACGCAGTTGTTCGTCGGTATAGAGCGCGCTGTCACCAAGGCTCGATGGCATGAACAGCGCAACCAAACCAACCAAAGGTGCAACAGCCGCACTAGATACAGCTGCGGGCAGTGTTTCAAACACCGATCCCGCCAAAACCAGACTGCCAAATCCAGCCGGAATAGCGGTTGCACCGATTTTCTTGAGAGGAACTGCGCCGCTTTCATCGGCTTCACGCGCGCCCAGCAGGATCAGGTCGCCGTAATCCTTCAGGCTGTCGGTCGGCACCATCCCCGAAGGACTGGAGTAATCGATAATCGCATCCGGCAATTTGCAGGACTTGGCGAATACGCAGCCGGCACGGACGGGCTCTGTCTTTTTGACCGCCACCTCACGGCTGCGCTCGAAAGCCTCCTGCCGCGCCAGCATGGCGTCGTAAGCGTTTTGTCTGGCGTCGCGCTCGGCCAGTTCAGTGGCCGTCATGTAGCGGTAGGTGACGTGATGCCCGTCGCCTTGCGGTGGGTTGGAAACCCGGGGAATGTCCTTGTTGCCAGCCACTGATCGTCCTTTCGTTCATCCGTCGACAGCCCTTCGCAAAGGGCTGCGCAACGTTAACGAAGCAGGAAAATGATGGCTGTAGGACGCGTCGCTAAAGACGTGGGGATTGTTCGCTGTGTAACGAGAACGCAGGAAGTTTGTGGCGAGGGTGCTTGACCCTCGCCACAGAGGTTATATCGGTTGGGAGTTCTTGCGACTCGCCGCCGCCGTCACCGCATAACCAATCAGCGCCGCCAGAATCGAGCCGGTCAAAATGCCCATCCGGTCCATGCCAGCGTAGTCACTCACACCCGGCTCAAACGCCAGCGAACCGACAAACAGGCTCATGGTGAAGCCGATACCGCAAAGGATAGCTACGCCCATGACCTGGCCCCAGTTGGCGCCTTGGGGCAGGGTGGCGATGCCGATCTTCACGGCCAGCCATGTCAGGCCGAAAACACCGACCGTCTTGCCCAACAGCAGGCCCACCGCGATGCCCATCGGCACGTGATGGGTGAAGCTTTCCACGGTGACGCCGCTCAGCGACAGGCCAGCGTTGGCAAAGGCGAACAGCGGCAGAATGCCGTAGGCCACCCATGGGTGCAGCGCATGTTCGAGGGTCAGCAGTGGCGACGGCTCCGCGTTTTTCGTGCGCAATGGAATGCAGAAGGCCAGGGTCACGCCGGCCAATGTGGCATGGACGCCGCTCTTGAGTACGCAAACCCAGAGGATCAAGCCGATGATCATGTACGGCCCGAGCTTGACCACCCCGAGCCGGTTCATCGCCACCAGCGCTGCAATGCACGCTGCCGCCAGCCCCAGCGACAGAGTCGACAGTTCGCCGGAGTAGAAGATCGCAATGATCACGATGGCGCCGAGGTCATCGATGATTGCCAGGGTCATCAGAAACAGCTTCAGCGATACCGGCACGCGCTTGCCGAGCAAGGCCAGCACGCCGAGGGCGAAGGCGATGTCGGTCGCGGTCGGGATCGCCCAGCCGTCGAGGGCTGCCGGATTGTCACGGTTGAGGAACCAGTAGATCAGCGCCGGCACCAGCATGCCGCCGATAGCGGCTGCACCGGGCAGGACGATCTGTGAAGGCTTTGACAGTTGGCCGTCGAGGACTTCGCGTTTCACTTCCAGGCCGATGAGCAGGAAGAACATCGCCATCAGACCGTCGTTGATCCACAGCAGCAGAGGTTTAGCGATTTTCAACGCACCGATCTGCGCCACCACCGGGGTGTCGAGCAGGCCGGTGTACAGCCACGACAGTGGCGAGTTGTTGATAATCAGGGCGAGGACAGCAGCGGCGATCAATAACAGACCGCTGGCAGCTTCCAACTGAAAGAAACGCGTGAAAGTGCTACGCAGAGGCAAGGTCGCTCTCCATCGAATAGTCAAAAAGGTGGGACACCCTAACCCGTACTGTTAGTTGTTAAAACAAAAGTTATATTCTTTTTTGTTATATGGCGTTACAAGGCGTCTGGCTCAAGCCACGCTGAGCCTAGCAGTTGCCTGACATATTGAGACTCAGCTGTATCTGTGCGCGCTATAGGATTTTTCCTAAGCTGATGAGCGAGCCTTTCGAATAGATTCCTCTCCTGCCCGATTCAACGAGAACCATCACCATGAGCGACAACCGACAGTGGGCCCGCGAAGCCATCCGCATCATCGAGGCGGATTTTCAGCGCAGCGCCGACACCCACCTGATCCCTTTGCCGCTGCCAGGTTTTGCGGGTATCGAGTTGTATTTCAAGGATGAGTCCAGTCATCCAACCGGCAGCCTTAAACATCGCCTGGCTCGTTCGCTGTTTCTCTATGCATTGTGTAACGGCTGGCTCAAGCCCGGCGCCCCGGTGATCGAGGCGTCCAGCGGTTCTACAGCCATTTCCGAGGCGTACTTTGCACGGATGCTCGGTTTGCCGTTTATAGCGGTGATGCCGGCAACCACCTCGAAAGAGAAAATCGCCCAGATCGCGTTCTACGGTGGTCAGAGCCATCTGGTGAAAGATCCGACGCAGATCTACGCCGAATCCGAGCGTTTGGCCCGCGAGCATGGCGGCCACTTCATCGACCAGTTCACCTACGCTGAACGCGCCACCGACTGGCGCGCGAACAACAACATTGCCGAATCGATCTTCCAGCAGATGCGTTACGAGAAGCACCCGGAACCGAGCTGGCTGATTTCCAGCCCCGGCACCGGCGGCACCACCGCGACTCTGGGTCGTTATGTGCGTTATCGCCAGCATTGCACCCGCGTGTTGTGCGCGGATGCCGAGCGTTCGGTGTTCTTCGATTACTACCAGACCGGCGACGCCGGTTTGCGCCTGGAGTGCGGTTCGCGCATTGAAGGCATTGGCCGGCCACGCGTTGAGGCGTCGTTCCTGCCCAAGGTGATTGATGCAATGGTCAAAGTGCCCGACGCCTTGTCGCTGGCGGCCATGCATTATCTGGCGCAGCGGCTGGGGCGGCATGTCGGTGGGTCGAGCGGGACCAACCTGATCGGCGCCTTGATGGCGGCGCAGCAGATGAAAGCGGCGGGGGAGTCGGGGTCGATCGTGGCGATTCTGTGCGATGGCGGCGAGCGGTATGCCGACACTTATTACGATCAGGATTGGCTGAAGGCGCAGGGGTATGAATTGAATGGGTTGATCGAAGCGGTGGCGGCGAGTGCCGAGCGCGGTGAGCCGCTGCCGACCTCAGTGCTACGCGCGAATATCTGACACACCGAAATCAACTGTAGGAGTGAGCCTGCTCGCGATGGCGTAATAACATTCAACATTGATGTTGAATGGAATACCGCTATCGCGAGCAGGCTCACTCCTACAGGGTTTTGTGTCAGTCAGTCAGTCAGGCCGAGGATGTCGCGTGCCACGGCTTCGGCAATGCGAATCCCGTCAACACCTGCCGACAGAATCCCACCCGCATAACCCGCGCCTTCACCGGCCGGGAACAAGCCCTTCACGTTCATGCTCTGCAGCGTTTCGTTACGAGTGATGCGCAGCGGTGACGAAGTACGCGTCTCGATCCCGGTCAGCACTGCATCGTGCAGCGAATACCCGCGAATCTGCTTCTCGAACGCTGGCAACGCTTCGCGAATCGCCTCAATGGCAAAGTCCGGCAAGGCCAGGGCCAGATCGCCCAGGGCCACGCCCGGTTTGTACGACGGCTCGACTTCACCCAGCTCGGTCGAAGGAATGTCGTTGATAAAGTCGCCAACCAGTTGCGCCGGTGCTTTGTAATCGCTGCCACCGAGAATGAACGCGTGGGATTCCAGGCGTTCCTGCAACTCGATCCCTGCCAGCGGGCCACCCGGATAATCGACTTCCGGGGTGATGCCGACGACGATGCCGGAGTTGGCGTTGCGCTCGTTACGCGAGTACTGGCTCATGCCGTTGGTGACCACGCGGTTCGGCTCGGACGTCGCCGCGACCACGGTGCCGCCCGGGCACATGCAGAAGCTGTAGACCGAACGGCCGTTCTTGGCGTGGTGCACCAGTTTGTAGTCGGCGGCCCCCAGTTTCGGGTGCCCGGCGTACTTGCCCAGGCGCGCACGGTCGATCAGCGATTGCGGGTGTTCGATGCGGAAACCCACCGAAAACGGCTTGGCTTCCATGAACACGCCACGGCTGTGGAGCATGCGGAAAGTGTCGCGGGCGCTGTGGCCGAGGGCCAGAACCACGTGTTTCGAATGCAGGGTTTCGCCGCTGGCCAGTTGTACGCCGACCAGTTGGCCGTCTTCGATCAGCACGTCGGTGACGCGTTCCTGGAAGCGCACTTCACCGCCAAGTTCGCGGATCTGCTCGCGCATGTTTTCAACCATACCGGTCAGACGGAATGTACCGATGTGCGGCTTGCTGACGTAGAGGATTTCTTCCGGCGCGCCAGCCTTGACGAACTCGTGCAGGACTTTGCGGCCGAGGAACTTCGGGTCCTTGATCTGGCTGTACAGCTTGCCGTCGGAGAACGTGCCCGCGCCGCCTTCGCCGAACTGCACGTTGGACTCGGGGTTGAGCACGCTTTTACGCCACAGGCCCCAAGTGTCTTTGGTGCGCTGGCGGACTTCGGTGCCGCGTTCGAGGACGATCGGCTTGAAGCCCATTTGCGCCAGCAGCAGGCCAGCGAAGATGCCGCACGGGCCGAAACCGACAACGATCGGGCGCTGGCTCAGGTCGCTCGGCGCTTCGCCGACGAATTTGTAGCTGACATCCGGCGCCATGTTGACGTTACGGTCGTCGGCGAACTTGCCCAACACCTTGGCCTCGTCGCGCACTTCGAGGTCGACGGTGTAGATGAAGCACAGTTCGGAGGACTTTTTGCGCGCATCGTAGCTGCGCTTGAACAAGGTGAAATCGAGCAGATCATCGCTGGCGATGCCCAGACGTTGCACGATGGCAACGCGCAGGTCTTCTTCGGGATGGTCGATTGGCAGCTTGAGTTCAGTGATTCGTAACATGGCGAGGATCCGGGTTCGCGGGGCGCACAACTGCGCCAGGGCGTTTGAAGGCCGCGATTATAAGCCGCAAAGGCCGGATCCGGTGAGGCTAAAACGCTCAGTCGTTGCGCGATCCGCCGAAATACCCGCAACCGCGTTGCACCTGACCGTCGATGCGCAACTCGGCGCTCATGTGTTGCACGCTGCCGGTGCTGCTGTCGACGCAGCGCTGCGGCGCGACCCACAACTCGATGCGCTGGTTATTGGCTTCGCTGCTCAGATTGAAGCGGCCGTCGCCCAATTGATCTTCAATATACGGCACGGCAAGTGGCGGCTGACCTGCGCGGTCGATGACCATGCCTTTGCCGCTGACTTTGACATTCCATTCCGGACCGTGACCGGCGGCGCGCAGGATCAGCAGTTTGAAATTCGGATCATCACAGGCAGTGCCGGAACGCTCGACGCGATACAGCTGCGTCAGGTCGAGTCGATCACCGGCGACTTTGCCGCGGACGTCGGCAAACAGTTTGCCTTGCTCGTCGGCGAGGGTTGCAGCCTCTTGCAGAATGCTGGTGCCACCAATGTCATTGACGACGAGTTGGCGCTGATCCTGGCATGGCTGGAACACCAGTTTGCCGTCAGCGGCGGTCAGTTGACCCTGCATCCGTGCCTGCCCGACGTGCGAGGCACTTTCTCGCTGGCCATCGAGCAACTGGCAAGCGGCAAACAACGGCAGCAGGGCAACAAGGACTAACGAACGGGCAACACGCATCTTCGGCTCTCCAGACAAGTGCCGCCACGTTACGCAGCCTGACCGTTCATCACAAGGGTTTAGCCCACGTGAAATGTCTGACCTGTCTGCAGGCCTTCGACACTTTTCGCGTAGGCCAATGCCACATCTGCCGCAGGAACCGGCTTGTAACCACGGAAATACGGAGCGTAGCTGCCCATGGCTTCGAGCAGTACGGTCGGGCTGATCGAGTTCACTCGCAGGCCACGCGGCAATTCAATGGCCGCTGCGCGTACAAAACTGTCCAGCGCACCATTGACCAACGCTGCCGATGCGCCGCTGCGGATCGGATCGTGGCTGAGCACGCCGGTGGTGAAGGTGAATGACGCGCCGTCGTTGGCGAACTCGCGGCCAATCAGCAGCAGATTGACCTGGCCCATCAGTTTGTCTTTGAGGCCGAGAGCGAAGCTGTCTTCCGTCATCTCACCCAGCGGTGCGAAGGTGACGTTGCCGGCGGCGCACACCAGTGCGTCGAACTTGCCGGTTTTTTCGAACAGCTGGCGGATCGATGCGCTGTCGCTGATATCCACCTGAAAGTCACCGCTGTTGCGGCCGATGCGGATGACTTCGTGGCGTTGCGAGAGTTCTTTGTCCACCGCCGAACCAATGGTGCCGCCAGCGCCTACCAACAGAATCTTCATCGAGCTGTACCTCAAGTGATTGAACGAGGTTTCAGTCTAGAGTGGTTTTTTCTGTGGATAAGCGCGCTAATAGGCAACCTTTGGTTTTCAAATGGAAACAATCCATGAGCGAAATGGATGATCTGGCGGCGTTCGCGGTGCTGATCGAAGCGGGCAGTTTTACCTTGGCGGCGCAGCAATTGGGCTGTAGCAAAGGGCAGTTGTCCAAGCGCATCAGCCAGCTCGAAGCGCGGTTTTCTGTGGTGTTGCTGCAACGCACCACTCGACGCTTGAGCCTGACCGCTGCCGGCGCAGCATTGTTACCACAAGCGCAGGCGCTGGTCGTCCAGGTGGAAAGGGCGCGTCAGGCCTTGGCGCGGTTGAAGGACGATATGGCCGGCCCGGTGCGCATGACGGTGCCGGTTTCGTTGGGGGAAACCTTCTTCGATGGTTTGTTGCTGGAGTTCTCGCATCAATACCCTGAGGTGCAGATTGAGCTGGAGCTGAACAACAATTACCGCGATCTGTCACGGGACGGCTTTGATCTGGCGATCCGCAGTGAGGTGGCCAATGACGAACGGCTGGTGGCCAAGCCGTTGTTGGCCTGGCAGGAAATGACCTGCGCCAGCCCGGCGTATCTCGAGCGTTTCGGTGAACCGCTGACGCCACAGGCTCTGGCCGAGCATCGCTGCTTGCTCAACAGCCACTACAGCGGACGTGAGGAATGGCTGTATCACCAGCAGCATGAATTGTTACGGGTGCGAGTATCAGGACCGTTTGCCAGCAACCATTACAACTTGCTGAAGAAAGCCGCACTCAGTGGCGCCGGGATTGCGCGGTTGCCTTCCTACTTGCTGCAGGCGGAATTGGCTGACGGCCGATTGCGCTGGCTCCTGCGTGACTTTCAGACCCGACGTATGCCGATGTACCTGGTGCATCCGTATCAGGGCGGATTACCAAAACGCACGCAAGTGCTCGCGGATTATCTGATCGGTTGGTTCAAGCGCAGCGGCGAGGCGCTGGATCGACTTCAGCACTGATCATATGAACATAAACCCCATGTAGGAGCTGCCGAAGGCTGCGATTTTTTGATTTTTTTTTTTCAAAGCAAGATCAAAAGATCGCAGCCTTCGGCAGCGCCTACAGGTCGGCGTTCAGTTGGCGAAGTGGCGGGCGATCAGATGATCAATCGACAACTTGCCCGGCCCCGTCGCCATCAAATACAGCAACACCGCCGCCCAGGTGCCGTGAGTCGGATAGGCATCGGGATACACAAACAGTTGAATGGTCAGGGTCATGCCCAACAACGCCAGCGCCGAAAACCGCGTAGCGAAGCCAATCAGAATCAGCATCGGAAAGAAGTGCTCGGCGAACGCCGCCATGTGTGCGGCAATCTCTGGGGACAGCAGCGGTACGTGGTATTCGCTCTTGAACAACGGAATCGTCGAGTCGGCGAGACGTGGCCAGCCGAGTTGAAAGCTGCCGTCGATCAGATCGATGGCCAGGCCTTCAACCTTGGTTTGCCCTGATTTCCAGAACACCGCGGCAATCGAGAAACGTGCAATGAACGCGATCAGGCTGTGGGGGATTTTTTCCAGCAGCGCGATGGCGCGGGTGATGAGCGTTTTCATGGCAGTTCCTTGTTATTCAATTGGGTAATGGCGTTGCGCGCGATCAGCAAGCCGAGGGTTTGCGCGAGGTCGAACTCAGGGCTGTTTTCAGCCGCTGCCAGCAGTGGCTGGCCCTCGATCAGGTTGCGGATAAACCTGCTGGCGCCGGGGTCGAGGGCAAACACTTCGACGTCCAGGCCGTTGCGCAACACCAGCGCGTGTTGCCTTTGGTTGATGTCGATCCCCTCCAGCGTCGAGTCGTGTTGATGTGCGCCCCAGATCGCGACTACGGCATAGGCTGAGTCGAGCAGGTGAAGGGAGGGATGAAGGTTGAGGCGCAGCTCACTCAGCGTTTGCGCATCAGCCAGTGCTGCCGTGATCTGTTCCGCGCGCACGGGCAGGGCGTCGGCCGCGTGGTAGGCGAGGGTGCGCAAGTGCTCAAGACGCGCCACGTCTGCCAGATAAGGCACGCCGCCGGCCGGTTCAAACGCTGCAATGAAGTCCGCAAATGTTTCTCCGTAGCGACTCATCAACGGACTCTGCGGCGGCAGCTGTTGTACGAAAACGGCCGCCATGGCGTGGAAGAATTCATCGCCGACCAATTGCGCAACCACCGGGCAACTGTCGCTCAACGCATTGATCAGCGAAGCCTGTACGTTGTTGCGATACACCGCGAAACGGCTCGCCGGATCAGCACCGTTGGCGCTGCACAGGCCTTCGGGGCAGGGTAACCGGGTGTCGATCAGCGCGGCAGCGAAAGCGCGTTGAGTACTCATGTGCGTGCTCCAGCATCCAGCAAAAGTGCATCAGCTTGCTGAGCTTCCGCCAGCAGCACCGCAAACGCCGGCACTTGATTGTCGCGCTCGATCAACGTCGCCACCGGACCGATGCGTTGCAGCACTTGCCGGTACAAACCCCAGACGGCTTGATCGATCGGCGCGCCGTGATCGTCGATCAGCAAGCGATCGCCAAGGCTGTCGCTATCTTCGGCGAACCCGGCCAGATGAATTTCACCCACCGTGTGTAATGGCAGCGCATCGAGATACGCCAGTGGATCACGCTGATGGTTCACGCAGGAAACGTAGACATTGTTGACGTCCAGCAACAGTCCACAGCCGCTGCGGTGTACGACCTCGGCGATGAAGTCAGGCTCATCGATGGTCGAACGCTGAAAGGCCAGATAGGTCGCTGGATTCTCCAGCAACATGGGACGTTTGAGTGTGTTCTGCACCTGATCAATATGCTCGCAAACGCGGTTCAGCGTCGGCGTGTCATAGGCCAGTGGCAGCAGGTCATTGAGAAACACCGGGCCGTGGCTCGACCAGGCCAGATGCTCAGAAAAGGCTTGCGGTTGATAGCGCCGCATCAGTTCGGCAAGGCGCTTGAGATGCTGTTTATCCAGCGGCCCTTCAGCACCGATGGACAAGCCAACACCGTGCAGCGACAGCGGATACTGCTCGCGGATCAAACCGAGAAAATGATGAAACGGACCGCCGGCCACCATGTAGTTTTCGGCGTGGACTTCGAAGAAACCGATGTCCGGTTGTGAGCCGAGCACTTCACGAAAGTGCCCGGTCTTGAGTCCCAGCCCGGCACGGGACGGGAGCCCGGTGCGGGCTGCCTGAGTGCCGGAGGGAACATGGTCGTTGATTGTGAGCATGATCGTCACTCAGGCAGACCAACGATCAGGACTTGGCTTTGAAGGCTTCCATCTGACCGAAACCGGTCGGCGAAGTCTTGCTCTCGGTGGTGGCGCAGGTGCCCTTTGGAACGAGTTTCCAGGCATTGGCCTGATAGTCCATTTTCGACGTGCCGGCACAGGTAGTGCCTGCACCGGCGGCGCAATCGTTATGACCTTTCATGGCCACGCCGAAGCATTTTTCCATGTCGGCGTCAGCGGCGTGGACGGTCGATACAGCAGCCATGCTCAGGGCAGAACCGAGGGCCAGAACCAGGGCGGTGGCGGACAGGGTGCGAGTGGTAGCAGTCATGATGTTTCTCCAGTCTTGGTCAGGGTTTTTACAAGCGCGTTTGCGCTTGCTTGTCCCTCTAGAGAAACGAGGTGGCGTTGCGTTACAGCCCGCTCATAATCTTTTTTGAAAAACGCAAAACCCTGTAGGAGTGAGCCTGCTCGCGATGGCGTCATGTCAGATACTGGCGATGTTGAATGACACGACGCCATCGCGAGCAGGCTCACTCCTACAAGGGATTTTTGGAGAATCTGAAAATTGTGCAGGCACAAAAAAACGGCCCGAAGGCCGTTTTTTTGTTGGGTGAAATGCATCAACCGCCGAGGTACGCCTCGCGTACTTTCGGGTCGGTCAGCAGCGCTTCACCGGTGCCTTGCATGACCACGCGACCGTTCTCCAGAACGTAGGCGCGGTCAGCGATTTTCAGCGCCTGGTTGGCGTTCTGCTCGACCAGGAACACCGTCACACCATCCTTGCGCAGCATTTCGATGATGTCGAAAATCTGCTGGATGATGATCGGTGCCAGGCCCAGCGACGGCTCGTCGAGCAGCAGCAGTTTCGGCTTGCTCATTAACGCACGGCCGATGGCGAGCATCTGCTGTTCGCCGCCGGACATGGTGCCGCCGCGCTGGTTGAAGCGTTCTTTCAGGCGCGGGAACAGGCCGAGAACCTTGTCCATTTGCTCCTGATAGTCGCCCTTGTCGGTGAAGAAGCCGCCCATGGACAGGTTTTCTTCAACGGTCAGACGGGCGAACACCCGACGACCTTCCGGCACCACGGCAATGCTCTTGCGCATGATCTGCGACGAGTCCTGGCCGACCAGTTCCTCACCCATGTAGCGGATGCTGCCGCTGTGC
The DNA here is from genome assembly GCF_949767845.1 of Pseudomonas sp. IT-232MI5. Classification (NCBI taxonomy): domain Bacteria; kingdom Pseudomonadati; phylum Pseudomonadota; class Gammaproteobacteria; order Pseudomonadales; family Pseudomonadaceae; genus Pseudomonas; species Pseudomonas sp. IT-232MI5. The sequence goes on along the minus strand of NZ_CATKQE010000055.1, from coordinate 17,419 downwards.
GCCTGCGGCGAACCGCAGAGCGTCATCAGCAGCGTGGACTTGCCGGCACCGTTGGCGCCGATCAGGGTCACGATCTCGCCCTGACGGACTTCGACGTTGACGTTGTGCAGGGCCTGGATCTTGCCGTAGAAGGTGGAAACGTTTTCGAACTGCAGCATTTACGCTTCCCCCAGGTAGGCTTTGATCACTTCAGGATTGTCGCGGATCTGTTCCGGCGTGCCGTCAGCCAGAGGCGTGCCCTGGTTGATCACGACGATGTGGTCGGAAATGCTCATGACCAGTTTCATGTCGTGTTCGATCAACAGCACGGTGACGTTGTGCTCTTCACGCAGCACGCTTATCAGCGCCTTGAGGTCTTCGGTTTCTTTCGGGTTCAGACCAGCGGCCGGTTCGTCGAGCATGAGGATCCGTGGACGGGTCATCATGCAGCGAGCGATCTCCAGACGCCGTTGCTGACCGTAGGCCAAGGTGCCGGCGGTACGGTTGGCGAACTCTTTGAGGTTGACCTTTTCCAGCCAGTACTCGGCAAACTCCATGGCCTCGCGCTCGCTTTTGCGGAACGCCGGGGTCTTGAACAGGCCGGACAGGAAGTTGGTGTTGAGGTGACGGTGTTGGGCGATCAACAGGTTCTCGACCGCCGTCATGTCCTTGAACAAGCGCACGTTCTGGAAGGTACGCACCACGCCTTTGAGGGCGATCTTGTGGCCCGGCAGGCCTTGAATCGGCTCACCGTCGAGCAGGATGCTGCCGCCGGTGGGCTGATAGAAACCGGTCAGGCAGTTGAACACGGTGGTCTTGCCCGCGCCGTTCGGCCCGATCAATGCAACCACCTGTTTCTCTTTGACGGTCAGGGCCACACCGTTGACCGCGAGCAATCCGCCGAAGCGCATGCTCAGGTTTTCGACTTTAAGGATCTCGCGGCTCATTTTCGCAACTCCATGTGTGGGCGTTGCATCGGCAGCAGACCTTGTGGACGCCAGATCATCATCAACACCATCAGGGCACCGAACATCAACATGCGGTACTCGCTGAACTCACGCATCATTTCCGGCAACAGGATCATCACCACGGCCGCCAGGATCACGCCCAACTGCGAGCCCATGCCACCCAACACAACGATGGCGAGGATGATCGCCGACTCGATGAAGGTGAACGACTCCGGCGTCACCAGACCCTGACGCGCAGCGAAGAAGCTACCGGCGAAACCGGCGAATGCAGCGCCGAGAGTGAACGCGGAGAGCTTGATGATCGTTGGATTCAGACCCAGTGCACGGCAAGCGATTTCATCTTCACGCAGCGCTTCCCACGCACGACCGATCGGCATGCGCAGCAGACGGTTGATGACGAACAGCGCCGCCAGCGCCAGCAACAGCGCAACCAGGTAGAGGAAAATCACCTTGTTGATCGAGTTGTATTGCAGGCCGAAATACTCGTGGAAGGTTTGCATGCCTTCCGCAGCCTTGCGTTCAAAGGTCAGACCGAAGAACGTCGGTTTCTCGATGTTGCTGATGCCGTTCGGGCCACCGGTGATGTCGGTCAGGTTACGCAGGAACAGACGGATGATCTCACCGAAGCCGAGGGTCACGATCGCCAGATAGTCACCGCGCAGACGCAACACCGGGAAGCCCAGCAGGAAGCCGAACGTCGCCGCCATCAGGCCGGCAATCGGCAGGCAGATCCAGAAGCTCAGGCCGTAGTAGTGCGACAGCAATGCGTAGCTGTAAGCACCCACGGCGTAAAAGCCGACGTAACCGAGGTCGAGCAGACCGGCCAGACCGACGACGATGTTCAGACCGAGGCCGAGCATCACGTAGATCAGGATCAGCGTCGCGATATCCACCGCGCCACGCGAGCCGAAGAACGGCCACACCAGCGCCACCAGGATCAGCGCAATGATGAAATAGCGCTGGGTGGTTGGCAGGGTGAGGAAGTTGCTCGCCTTGGCCGGAATCAGCGGCAGGCCCGGCGACGCACGCCAGGCTTTGCTGATCTGCTGGTTGAACAGCACGCGCAGGAACATCAGCACCGAACAGATGGCGATGGTCGCCAGCACGGTCGGGCTGGTGTTGTGCACTTCCAGGTTGATGCCGACGATGGTCAGTTTCAAACCGAGTACCGGGTAGGCCACGGCCCACACCAGCAAGGCACTGAACAGTGCCTGTTTAAGATTCCTAGTCATACTTTCTCAACCTCCGGACGGCCCAGAATGCCGGTCGGACGGAACAACAGCACCAGAACCAACAAGCCGAAAGCCACGACATCCTTGTACTGGTCGCCGAAGATATCGGCACCAAAGGCTTCTGCCACCCCAAGCACCAGCCCGCCGAGCATGGCGCCGGGGATGCTGCCGATACCGCCAAGTACCGCAGCGGTGAAGGCTTTGAGGCCGACGAGGAAACCGGCGTTCGGGTTGATCACCCCGTATTGCATGCTCAGCAGCACAGCCGCAACGGCTGCCAGCGCGGCACCAATGACGAAGGTCAGGGCGATGATGTTGTTGGTGTTGATGCCGAGCAGGTTGGCCATCTTGATGTCTTCGGCGCAGGCGCGGCAGGCGCGACCCAAGCGAGAGCGGGAGATGAACAGCGTCAGGCCGAGCATGGCGATCAGGGTCACCACGAACACCACGATTTGCATGTAGGAAATCAGCACTTCTTGTGCGCCACCTGGGCCGAAGGCAATGTTGCCCGGAATCAGGTTGGGGATAGCTTTGTCCTTGGAGTCTTGCGCCAGCAGAACCGTGTTCTGCAGGAAGATCGACATACCGATCGCGGAAATCAGCGGAATCAGACGGTTGCTGCCGCGCAGGGGGCGGTAGGCGATCCGTTCGATGCTGTAACCGTAGGAACTGGTGACGACGATACTGGCGATGAACGCCGCCGTCATCAACAGCGGGACACTGTCGAGTCCCATCATGGTCAACCCGGCGATGGCGATGAACGCCACGTAAGAGCCGATCATGTACACCTCGCCGTGGGCGAAGTTGATCATTCCAATGATGCCGTAAACCATCGTGTAGCCGATGGCGATCAAGGCATACATGCTGCCAACGTTCAGGCCGTTAACCAGCTGTTGGAAGAAGTGATAGATGTCAGGCATTACAGCGCTCCTAAAAACCTGATACGCATTTCACTGGTGGAGTCATTTTCCCGCCCGGCCCCGTGGATCTTTATCCACTTCGAATCCGGGTTTTGCCAGCGAACCGCTGATGACGGTTTTGAGATTTTCAGGTGGGGAGACTGGCGGATCACGCCAGCGCGGCCCAATACATTCGTAAAACAAAGCCCACGGCACGCCGTGGGCTTTATTGGCAGTCAGTCAGGCAGCGCCTTACTGAGGCGAAACTTCAGTTTTAGGTTTGCCGTTGTGCCACTCGTAAACCACGAATTTGAAGTCTTTCAGGTCGCCCTTGGCGTCGAAGCTCAGGTCGCCAGTCGGGGTCTTGAAGGTACCGGCGTGAATGGCTTCAGCCACTTTGGTCGCGTCTTCGGACTTGGCTGCCTTGATGCCTTCGGCAATCACTTCAACCGCCGAGTAGGACGGGAACACGAACGGACCGCTTGGATCTTCTTTCTTCGCTTTGAAGGCATCGGCCAGGGCGATGTTGGCTGGATCCTGGTCGAAGGATTTCGGCAGGGTCACCAGCAGGCCTTCGGACGCGTCCTTGGCGATCTGAGTGATCGAGTCGTTACCCACGCCTTCCGGACCCATGAACTTGGCTTTCAGGCCCTTTTCCTGTGCTTGACGCAGGATCAGACCCAGCTCCGGGTGGTAGCCGCCGTAGTAGACGAAATCGACGTTGGCTTGCTTGAGTTTGGCGATGATCGCCGAGAAGTCTTTGTCGCCGGCGTTGACGCCTTCGAACACGGCAACTTTGGTGCCTTTCTTCTCGAGGGTCGATTTCACCGCGGTGGCGATGCCTTCACCGTACTGTTGCTTGTCGTGCAGGACGCCGACAATTTTCGGTTTCACGTGGTCGGCAATGTAGTTACCGGCGGCAGGGCCCTGGGCGCTGTCCAGACCGATGGTGCGGAAGACCATTTTGTAACCACGGGCGGTGATGTCCGGGCTGGTGGCAGCCGGGGTGATCATGATCACGCCTTCGTCTTCGTAGATGTCCGAAGCCGGTTGAGTGGAGCTGGAGCACAGGTGACCGACGACGAACTTGACGCCGTCGTTGACGACCTTGTTCGCAACCGCTACCGCTTGTTTTGGATCGCAGGCATCGTCGTATTCAACGGCTTCAAGTTTCTTGCCGTCGACGCCGCCCTTGGCGTTGATTTGCTCGATGGCCATTTTCGCGCCACTGAACTGCATGTCGCCGTACTGGGCTACTGGACCGGTTTTAGGACCGGCGATACCGATTTTGATGGTGTCAGCTGCGAACGAATGGCTGGCAACCCCGGCCAGAACCATAGCGGCAAACAGTTTGGAAATCTGCTTAGTAGCCTTAGTCATAGTGCTCCACTCTTACTGTTGTAATTTTTTTGAGTTCTGGCGCCGTAGCAGCAGAACCGGGTCAGATATCTTTGCGATACCCTCCGGAAATGCCCCCGGCAACTGTACCGGTACAGTGTAGAGCGCCGGTTGTCAGCCTGGGAAGCGGGCGCCGAGGGGCAAAACTTGGGGGTGTCGCATTTTTGAATGAAAAAGACAGAATTGCGGCGGGGCGTTCGTGGGCATATAGCCCAATCAGCAGCATTCCCTGGCGTTCCTGCTCTTTTCGTTCGGTACAGCCATTTGCAACCGGGTTTTGCTGACGGACCACCGACGTTATTATTCGCGTCGATTTCTTTTCCGGACAGCTCCCATGAATCAAGAACCTAGCACCCTCTATGCCAAGCTGCTTGGTGAAACCGCATCTATTACCTGGAAAGAGTTGGAGCCGTTCTTCGCCAAGGGTGCCCTATTGTGGGTCGACTCTGCGCTCGATTTGATCGCCGCTGCCGAGGCCGTGGCGTCGGATGAAGGCGAGAAAGTGGCTGCCTGGCTGGCCGCAGACAAAGTCGCCAAGCTGTCTGAATCGCGGGCGCTGGATCTTTTCGAACGTGATCCACAGCTGTGGGCAGTGGTGGTTTCGCCGTGGATTCTGATCCAGGAAAGGGCGGTCGCTGCTGACGTCGCACCTTGATGGTGCGACCAGCCGTCAGCGGAAAGTGTGTAGCGGAGTAGCGTGATGGCACGTTGCCGTGAAGAATCGCCACAAGCGCGGGTGACCTCACGGTGACGTAAACGTAACGGGAACAGTTTAGTAAGCAGCCTAACGGCTGCTTAATTGTTTCTGGATATTGGAAAGGCTGAAATCTTCAGTGAATTTCAGGGCCTCTTCGCTGGCAAGCCAGCTCCCACAGGTTTTGTGGTTTACACAATAATTGTGTTCACCCGGACCCTGTGGGAGCTGGCTTGCCAGCGATGGCGGCGACTCGGCCTTCGATCAGACCGTAAACGACTTGCCGGTATGGTTATTCAGCGAAATAACCTTGGTCTTGCCAATCCGGTGACGGTAGATCTCGCGCAGGTACTTGATCGACTTCTTCACGCAATCACGCGACAGGCGAATGTCATTGATCGAGACAAACTTCTCTTTGTCGTTGATCAGCTCGCGGTACTTCTTCTCGTACATCGGTTTGATCGCGTACCAGTTGGTGTCGAGGATCTTCGCCGGGTTCTCGAATTCGTTGAGCAGGTCGTCGATGCGATCTTCGTCGAATTCTTCGTTGATGATGAAATCAAGAATCGAGTTGTCGAGGGTCTCGTCGAAGCGGTACGGGTTCTTCGCGAAGCAACGCTTGATAAACGCGACGATCAGGGTCAGGAAGTCGTCCGACAGGCACGGGCTCTTCGCAATCAACGTGGTCAGCGACAGGTTGGCCGAGGCGCCGATTACCAGTGCGTAACGCTTGAGCGTGGTGTTGGGGAACAGGCTGTTGAGATGCGTCTTCAACCGGTTCAGGTCCATGTACGACAGCTTGTAGTCTTTCGGCAGCGAAACGATCGAGACCACCGACGAGCAGTTCTTGAAGAAGTGCAGGTCGTGCAGGGCCGCGGCGTCGTAGCCGGAGTTCTTGTACTGCTCCAGCGAAGCGCGATAACGCTTGGACTCGATCGGCAGCAGACTGATGCCTTCGATGGCCTGAGTCACTTTGTTGAAATGCGGCAGATCGATCGAGCGGAAGAACAGGTCATCGATGTTCAGACGCTGCGGCTCTTTATCGAACACCTTGAATTTGTCGCTGCTCGGCGGCGGGGTTTCCGGTACCACCGATTCTGCGTAGGCAATCGCCACCGGGCCTGCCAGACTCATGAACAGGTCGTTGGCGTCGAGGCGAATGGTTTCGCCAATGTCGATGCCGGCGCGGCGGAAGTAGTTCTGGTCGTAGTCAGTGGTGACTGCCTGCGCCGTGAGAATGTTGAAGATCTGCTGCGAGATGTACTGGTTGGCGTGCTTTTCCATCGCATTGACATCAATATTCTGGATGTTGCCATCATCGCTTTCTTCGGCGTAACGCATGATGTCGTTGGAGATCAGCATCATTGCGTTCCATGGGCGGATACGGCCCATGACGCTGGCTTCGCTACTGTCTTCATTGGCGAAGTTGTAGGAGAAATCCCATTCTTCCGAAAGGTATTTGCACAGCAGGCGCCCGGCGTTGATGTGCAGCGCCTCGGACATTTCGCTGCGGTGATCGGATATGTTCGGCAGCACGCAGATGCCGCTGGTGAAGATCGGCTCGAACACGAACGAATGACCGCTCTTGCCGTCATGTTCGTCCATCGGCTTGGTGTCGAACGTCTTGTTCATGTACGAGTGCTGCTGGGCCAGACCGAACTCCGAAGCCATGCCGGAACCGGTACCGCCGCCGGCACTGAAGATCGAGAAATACAGGCGCGACTGGTTGGCCTTGATGCCGCAGCTGTCGATCAGGTACGAGTGGATCATTTTCCAGTCAGGGCTGGAGAAACGCTGGGTGTCCTTGTTGAGGATGATCTTCGCCAGGTACTGGCCGAGGATCGGCGCGTTACCGGCGCCACCGGCGTGGACTTCGGACAAGTCCATGATCTTCATTTTGCTGTAGTCGCGCAGGAAGCCGCTTTTCTCGCCCTTGCGCGAGAAACGGATGCGCCCGGCGATGTCCTTGTCGAGGTCGCCGAGCATTACCAGCGGTTCGACCAGAAACACCGGTTTGGTCGATTTGTTCGGGCCGATGCGCAGGTTGTTCTTGATCCACTGCGCCGGGCTGTAACCCTTGTCGGCCAGTCGGCGATCCGCCGCGCGGTCTTCGTTATTGAATTCGTTGAGGTAGAACTTGCGCGCGTTGTACACCAGCTCCGCGACATCAAGGGCGATGTTCGAGCCGCAGCGACCGAGGCCGATCAGGCACACCGAGGGGAATTCCTGGTCGTTGTGCTGTTCGTTGTCGCCTTCCAGGTGCGGTGGGCGCGGGAACACCAGATCACGCAGGCCGTCGAGGTTGTCGAGGATGCGGTCGGTATTGGTTTCGGTGAAGTACAGGTATTGCTGGGTTGACAGCGGGCGCGACGGGACCAATGGCTTCGACGATGACGGGCTGTTGGCGGCGGGGCTCAAAGTCAGATCGGATACCGCAGTGGCGGGATTATTTTTAGAAGTCATTGTGCGCCATATACCTGGACTGGTTGGCTCGCTGGCCAGTTGCCTGCGAACCTCACGGAATAAGATCTCGCGTCTTTTAATTGCGCGAATTGAGCCCGAGCGTCAGGGTTTTGGCCTGACTGTCGCTGGGGGGAATCCTTTCCTGATCGTTGATGAATCGGCCATTATTCGGCGATCTTTAATCGAAAAGAGGCAAAATGATGTCAACGCTACCTTCGTTGGGGTTCGCCGGAATCGGTCTGATGGGCCTGCCCATGTGCCGCCGTTTGTTGGCGGCGGGTTACCCGCTGACCGTGTGGAATCGCAACCCGGCCAAGTGCGCGCCACTGGTCGAGGCCGGTGCCCGGCAGGTGGCGACTGCCGCTGAATTGTGCGAACACGCCGACGTGGTGATGTTGTGTCTGGCCGATACGGCAGTGGTTCGCGAGGTGGTGTTTGGCGCGGGCGGTATCGCCGAAGGCGCGAAAAACGGCCAGTTGCTGGTGGACTTTTCCAGCCTTGAACCAACGGCCACTCGCGAGATGGCGGCGCAACTGCTGGCGAAAACCGGCATGGCCTGGCTGGATTCACCGGTGTCCGGCGGCGTGGTCGGTGCCGAGGCGGGCAGTTTGGCGATCATGGTCGGCGGCGATGCGGCAAATCTGGAGCGTGTGCGCCCGGTATTGCTCAACCTCGGTCAGCGCGTCACGCACATGGGCGGCATCGGCGCGGGGCAGGTGACCAAGGCCTGCAACCAGATGATCGTCGCCTGCAACGCACTGGTGATCGCCGAAGTGGTGGCGCTGGCGGAGCAGGCCGGGGTCGATGCGAGCCTGATCGCCGAGGCGCTGGCGGGTGGTTTTGCCGATTCGAAACCGTTGCAGATCCTCGCCCCGCAAATGGCCGAAAGCCGTTTCGAACCGATCAAATGGCACGTGCGCACCTTGCTCAAGGATCTTGATACGGCAGTGAAGTTTTCCCGCGAACAGGGTTCGGCGACGCCGATCAGCGGATTGGCCGCACAACTGATGCGCCTGCATGGGGCGCAAGGTTATTTGGCGCAGGATCCAGCGACACTGGTGCAAATGTACCGCGCGCCAGAATCAACGGATTGACCGCGTGTGAATGTTTGCGCTGATTGATTTCTTCCAGCACCGGGCGCAGCTCGTCCAGCGGCACCGGACGGCTGAGCAGGTAACCCTGAATGAAGTCGCAGCCTGAGCGTTCAAGGAATTCGTACTGTTCCAGGCTTTCCACGCCTTCGGTGACCACTTGCAAATGCAGGGTGTGCGCCATGACGATGATCGCCTGGACGATCTCCATGTCGGCGGTCGCCGTGGGAATATCGAGGATGAACGAGCGGTCGATCTTCAAGGTGTTGAGCGGCAGGCGCTTGAGGTAGGCCAGCGACGAGTAGCCGGTGCCGAAGTCGTCGATCGACAGCGATACACCCAGGGCACGAATCTGCCGCAGTAACACCAGGGTGTTGGCGATGTTGCCCATCAGCGCGTTTTCGGTGACTTCTAGTTCCAGCCGCTCCGGTGCCACCCCGGCGGTGCGCAAGGCACTTTCGATTTCGTTGGCCAACTCTTCCCGGGTGAGGTTGAGTGGCGAGCAGTTCCAGGCGATTTTCAGTTCTTCGCAGCCATGGCGCGACAGTTCACCCAGATCCTTGCACGCGCGGCGCAGCACCCAGTTGTCCAGTTCGGCGATCAAGCCGTTGTTTTCGGCAATCGAGATGAAACGATCCGGGGTCAGCAAGCCATGCAGCGGATGCTGCCAGCGAATCAGCGCTTCAAGCTTGGTGACGCGGCCGGTTTTCAGTTCGAAGATCGGTTGGTAATACAGCATCAAACCGTTTTCTTCGCGCAGGGCATGGCGCAGTTCTTCTTCCAGTTGCAGCTCGAAGCTGGCGCGGGTCTTGAGGTTGGAACTGAAAAAGTGCAGGCCGTTACGTCCTGCGCCCTTGGATTGATACAACGCCAGGTCGGCGTGCTTGAGCAGTTCTTCGCAGGTGGTGCCGTCCTCCGGAAACAGACTGATGCCGATGCTGGTGGTCATCACCATGCGGCGCCCGGCCAGCTCGATCGGCTCCTTCATCTTGAGCATGATGCGCTGGGCCATGTTGCGGGCCTCTTCGCGGTCATGCAGGTTGATGAGGATGCAGAACTCGTCGCCGCCAAAGCGCGCGACCACGTCTTCATGGCTGCGCACCGAACCTTTGATGTGATTGGCGATGACCTTGAGCAGCTCGTCACCAGCGTCATGGCCGAGGCTATCGTTGATCCGCTTGAAGTGGTCGATGTCGAGAAACATCACCGCGAGCATGCCGCCCTCGGTGGCTTTCTGGCAGAGTTTCTCGGCAAAGATCTGGTTGAACCCGCGGCGGTTGATCAGGTTGGTCAGGGCGTCGTAGTTGGCCGCTTGTTGCAGCGACATGCGCGCCTGATCGAGCTGGCTGAGCAGGGCGTTGACGCGGCGCAGATCCTCTTCTTTGTTCTGCAGTTTCTTGTCGGCCAGCGCCGCACTGATCGCGCTGCCAAGGATCAGCAGGATGATCAGCGCAACGGTCAGGCCCAGTTGCAGATGCCCGTTATCGCCGCCGCTCGCTGTCAGGCCTCCCTCGGGAAGAACCAGATCCAGCGCAGCCATGCCGGTGAAATGCATGCTGATGATGCCGGCGCCGAGAATCAGCGCAGCGCTGTACTTGAGCAACTGATGCGCGACGCCGCTGCCTTCGCTGAGATAGCGGGCCACCCACAGCGCTGCGAAACTGGCGCCGATGGCGATCGCCACAGACAGCGCGAACAGTCCTGGATGATAGTAGGCGGTGGCGCTCGACTTCATCGCCGCCATGCCAACGTAATGCATGCCGGCGATGCCCAGGCCGATGACAAACGCGGTTTTCAAGCAATGCAATGCGCTCGGCTGCGCTTCGCTAAGGGTTTGCATGGCCAGCCAAGAGGCGAGCAGGGCGATCAGCAACGAGAAAAGGGTGATGCCAAGGTCGTACTGAATGTCGATCGGTGTCTGGAAAGCCAGCATGCCGATGAAATGCATGGCCCAGATGCCGCCGGCCAGGCAGGTCGCGCCGATCCAGCGCCAGATCCGCCGCGACCCCGGATCTTCGGCATTTACAACGCGCTCAGCCATATCCAGAGTGGCGAAACTGGCTGCGCAGGCGACCAGATAAGCAACCATCACCAGGAAAGGGTTGTGACTGCAATCGAGGATGACCTGCCCGCTCTCCGGCAGCTCGGTAACAAACTGCAAACCAAGCCACTCCATAGCATGCCCCGTCTCTGAAGTCGTCCCGAGTGCGCGTTGAACGCATTTGAATGTCAGGAGTATAGAGGCCGATTTCGGGGTGCAAGCGGTAGTGGCACATTGGCGCTAATGATTTCGGCATTAGCGCCATAGCGATTGGCGCTAAAGGCTTACGCGATCTGTTCGAAAGGGATTTGCGCCCAGTCCGGCTGCAGCGGCGGCAAGCCGAAACGTGCACGGGCCTTGTCGCAGTCGACATTCTGTTCGCCGTTTTCCCATGAAGATTCGAATTCACGGCAGGGGCTGGAGCGCAGTTCATAAATCGAGCACTTCACCTCGCTGCCGACTTCACCGACCAGCGCCGTGCAACGTGGCGATTTGCAGTCGGTGCCGTTCATCGCCACCCGGCTTGGACTGATCTGTGTGACCAGTTCATCAGGCACCGTGCCGCCGGAAGATGAGCACTCACCCCAAAAGAAAGACACGCGAAAATGGGAACAGCAGGCACCGCAATTCAGACACGGACTGACTTCAGACATGGGCGAGGGTATCAAAGGGATTGATCGGGAGATCCGGACGGATCCGGCGGCCATTCTAGGCTTTGCCGCAGACTTGGGAAGGGGGGCGCGAAACTATTTTTTTGTGGCAAGGTTTTGCCGCAAAAGCCCCGGTTTTCGGGGGATTACAGACTTATCAAGGGCTTACGTTTCGTTACAGTGCCATGGGCCGATATCAGGCAGACGAATGATCACAGACAGCCTTTGCGTGGCTGACTAGATTGCAGGTTCCGGGCTCGGATGCGTTGGCAGTGAAGCCCTATAACAATAAAGAGACGGACCCATGCAGAACTCGACCCAAGCGGCGAATGCCTGGCGCATTCTGTTCCTGCTGTTCCTCGCCAACCTGTTCAACTTCTTCGACCGCACCATTCCAGCGATCATCATCGAGCCGATCCGCATGGAATGGCACCTCAGCGACTTCCAGTTGGGGATCGTCGGCACCGCATTCACCATTGTTTACGCCATCGCCGGCCTGCCGCTGGGGCGCATGGCCGATACCGGTTCGCGCAGCAAACTGATGGGCTGGGGCCTGGCGACGTGGAGTGCGCTGACGGCGGTCAACGGTCTGGTCGGTAGTTTCTGGAGTTTCCTGATCGTGCGCATGGGCATCGGCATTGGTGAGGCCAGTTATGCACCGGCGGCCAACTCGCTGATTGGCGATCTGTTTCCGGCTCATCGGCGGGCGCGGGCCATGGGCATTTTCATGTTGGGCTTGCCGCTGGGCCTGTTGCTGGCTTTCTTCACCATCGGCTGGATGGTCAAGGCGTTTGACAGCTGGCGTGCGCCGTTCTTTATTGCAGCGGTGCCGGGTCTGCTTCTGGCGATTTTCATGTTCTTTATCAAAGAGCCGAAGCGCGGCGCAGCGGAGACCGTGCAGGTTTCGCAAGAGAAAGTCGACAAGCCGATCCGGCGGATTCTGGCGGTGCCGACCTTTCTCTGGCTGGTGATGGCCGGGTTGTGCTTCAACTTCGCCACCTATGCCTGCAACTCGTTTCTGGTGCCGATGCTGCAACGCTATTTCCTCATGCCGTTGCAGGAAGCGGCGGTGGCGACCGGGATGATTGTCGGCGTGACCGGACTGGTCGGTTTGACCCTGGGCGGCTGGATTGCCGACAAGATTCACCAGCGCGTGGCCAATGGGCGGCTGCTGTTTGCCGCGTTCAGTCTGATTATCTCGACGCTGTGTACGGCGTGGGCGCTGCATTCGGGGCGTATCGAGATTGGTGTGTTTGTCGCGGTGTTCAGTGTTGGTTGGCTGTTTGCCTACAACTTTTACACATGTGTTTATACAGCGATTCAGGACGTGGTCGAACCGCGCCTGCGGGCCACGGCAATGGCGTTGTTCTTTGCCGGGTTGTATCTGCTCGGCGGTGGCTTGGGGCCGGTGGTGGTGGGGGGGTTGTCGGATCATTTTGCGCACACGGCGATGTTGGCGGCCGGTGCGGAGCAGATGACCGAGGCCTTTAAGGCAGTCGGCCTGCATGATGCGATGTACCTGATTCCGGTGGCGCTGTTTCTGACCATGGTGTTTCTGTTTCTGGCGGCGCGGTGTTTTGTGCGCGATGCGCAGCGGATGAAGGAGGGCTTGGTTGCTGTGGTTGAGCCTGAGGTTGCAGCGGCGACCGCATAGCCGTCATCGCTGGCAAGCCAGCTCCCACAGTGACCGAGTCGTACACATAATCTGTAAACGACCCGAAACCTGTGGGAGCTGGCTTGCCAGCGATGAGGCCATCAGCATCAGCTGAAAAATCACAGGCAACAAAAAAGGCCCGCATTGCTGCGGGCCTTCTTGTTTTCAGCGCTGGAGCAGGGCGGTTTAGCCCGCTACCAACACCCGAATCGCTTCCAGTCGCAACGCAGCCTTATCCAGCATCGCCAGACCTTGCTCACGCTGTTCACGCAGCGCCACCAGTTCGCTGTCGCGCACGGTCGGGTTGACCGCTTGCAACGCGGTCAGGCGCGCCAGTTCTTCGTCGGTGTCGGCCGCCAGACGGCGACGCGCCTCGGCCACGCGCTCGGCGTGACGCGGGGCGATCTTGTCTTCACCGGCGTTGATCCGTGGCGTCAGCTGATCGCGCTGGGCCTGGATGAACTTGTTGGCGCTGGCACGTGGCACGCTTTCCAGCTGATCGTTCAAGGTTTCGAACGAGACGCGCGCCGACAGGTCGTTGCCGTTGGCATCAAGCAGGCAGCGCAGGGCGGCCGGCGGCAGGTAACGGCCCAGTTGCAGCGAACGCGGCGCTACCACTTCGCTGACATAAAGCAGTTCGAGCAGCACGGTGCCTGGCTTCAACGCCTTGTTCTTGATCAGCGCGACGGCGGTGTTGCCCATCGAACCGGACAGCACCAGATCCATGCCGCCCTGCACCATCGGGTGTTCCCAGGTGATGAACTGCATGTCTTCGCGCGACAGCGCCTGGTTGCGGTCGTAGGTGATGGTCACGCCTTCGTCGTCGCCCAGCGGGAAGCTGGCGTCGAGCATCTTCTCGCTCGGCTTGAGGATCAGGGCGTTTTCCGAATGGTCTTCGCTGTCGATGCCGAACGCGTCGAACAGGGTTTCCATGTAGATCGGCAGGGCGAACTGATCGTCTTGCTCAAGGATGTCCTCGACCAGCGCTTCACCTTCGCCAGCGCCGCCGGAGTTGAGCTCCAGCAAACGGTCACGGCCGGTGTGCAACTCGGCTTCCAGACGCTCGCGCTCGCTGCGCGCTTCGTCGATCAGCGCTTGCCACTCGCTGTCGTCGGCTTCTTCGAGCAGCGGCAGCAGGCGCGGACCGAACTGATGCTGCAAGGCGTTGCCGGTCGGGCAGGTGTTGAGGAACGCGTTCAGCGCTTCGTGGTACCACTGGAACAGGCGCTCTTGCGGGCTGGTTTCCAGGTACGGCACGTGCAGTTCGATGATGTGTTTCTGGCCGATCCGGTCGAGACGACCGATACGCTGCTCGAGCAGGTCCGGGTGCGACGGCAGATCGAACAGCACCAGGTGGTGAGCGAACTGGAAGTTGCGACCTTCACTGCCGATTTCCGAGCAGATCAGCACTTGTGCGCCGAACTCTTCGTCGGCGAAGTAAGCGGCGGCGCGGTCACGCTCAAGGATGTTCATGCCTTCATGGAACACCGTGGCCGGGATGCCGGAACGCACGCGCAGGGCGTCTTCCAGGTCCATCGCGGTTTCGGCGTGGGCGCAGATCACCAGCACTTTGGTGCGCTTGAGCATTTTCAGCTGATCGATCAGCCACTCGACACGCGGGTCGAATTTCCACCAGCGCTCTTCTTCGCTGGCGTCCGGCTGCGCCTGGAAGCTGACTTCCGGGTACAGCTCAGCGTGTTCGCCCAGCGGCAGTTCGAGGTATTCGTCCGGGCACGGCAGCGGGTACGGGTGCAGTTTGCGCTCCGGGAAACCCTGCACGGCGGCGCGGGTATTACGGAACAGCACGCGACCGGTGCCGTGGCGATCGAGCAGTTCGCGCACGAGGCGGGCGCTGGCTTCGGTGTCGCCATCGTTGACCGCGGTCAGCAGGGCTTCGCCTTCGTTGCCGAGGAAGCCGTGAATGGTTTTGTGCGCTTCGGCCGAGAGTCGGCCCTTGTCGAGCAGTTCCTGCACGGCTTCGGCCACCGGGCGATAGTTGTCGCTCTCGGCGCGGAAGGCGGCCAGGTCGTGGAAACGGTTCGGGTCGAGCAGGCGCAGACGGGCGAAGTGGCTGTCCTGACCGAGTTGTTCCGGGGTGGCGGTGAGCAGCAGCACGCCCGGGATGACTTCGGCGAGTTGCTCGACCAGCGAGTATTCCGGGCTGGCCTTTTCTTCGTGCCAGACCAAGTGGTGCGCTTCGTCGACCACCAGCAGATCCCAACCGGCAGCAAACAGTGCGTCCTGAGCCTTCTCGTCATCGACCAGCCACTCCAGCGCGACCAGCGCCAGTTGCGTGTCTTCGAACGGGTTGGTGGCATCGCTTTCGATGAAGCGTTCTTCGTCGAACAGCGCGACCTGCAGGTTGAAGCGGCGGCGCATCTCCACCAGCCACTGGTGCTGGAGGTTTTCCGGGACGAGGATCAGCACGCGGTTGGCGCGGCCCGAGAGCAGTTGGCGATGGATCACCAGACCGGCTTCGATGGTTTTACCCAGACCCACTTCGTCCGCCAGCAAAACGCGCGGGGCGATACGGTCGGCGACTTCACGGGCGATGTGCAATTGGTGCGCGATTGGCTGCGCGCGAACGCCACCCAGGCCCCAGAGCGATGATTGCAACTGGCGGCTGGTGTGTTCGAGAGTGTTGTAACGCAGCGAGAACCACGCCAGCGGATCGATCTGGCCGGCGAACAGACGGTCGCTGGCCAGACGGAACTGGATGAAGTTCGACAGCTGGGTTTCCGGCAGGGTGACGGCTTCGTTCTGCCCGTTGAGACCGTGATAGACCATCAGGCCGTCGACATCGTCGACTTGCTGCACGGTCATCTTCCAGCCTTCGAAGTGGGTGATGCTGTCACCCGGCGAGAACCGCACGCGGGTCAGGGGCGCATTCCGTAGCGCGTACTGGCGGGTTTCGCCAGTGGCCGGGTAAAGCACGGTCAACAAGCGGCCGTCCTGTGCCAGAACGGTGCCTAAACCAAGCTCTGCTTCGCTGTCACTGATCCAGCGTTGCCCCGGTTGATACTGCTGCGCCATGCTGCCTGACTCCCACCTTGAAAAAGCGGGCTATCTTAACGGAATGAGGGCTTCAGGGCCAAAGATTACTGGCGTAGGAGCTGCCGCAGGCTGCGATCTTCTGATCTTTGAGAACCCTTGAGGTTTGAGCTGTCTGATAAAGATCGCAGCCTTCGGCAGCTCCTACACGTGCCAAGTGCGTCACAGATTTGCGACGGATGGCTCAAGGCGCCTTTGCCGCAGCCGATAGCCTGCTGACAGGAGACCCCATATATGTTGCCACCGATGCTCCCCCTGAGCGCTGTGCCGATCACTTCCCAGCAGGATCCGATCCGCCAGCGGCCGGACATTCCTCCGGTGGTGCCGGTGCAGGAAAGCTCCAACGAAAGCACGATCGATTTGCAAAAGCGCGATCCTGAAGAGGATCGACTGCTGGCGCGTGAGGAGCAGCGCCGTCAGCAAGAACGTGATCGCCGTCGTCGCGAAGCCGATGAAGATCCCGAAGAACATCTCGCTGTACCCGGCACCGAACTGAATGCCGACAACACCGTGCCCGTGGTGCCGCTGATGGAAGATCAGCCGCGTCAGGGCTTGTGGGTCGATATCGAGATCTGATCTTCGGCTGGTCAGCGCTGGTGTGACGTTGCATTATTGGCGCAGTCCTGCCGGTGATGTGGCAGTTGTGATTCTTTCAAGTGATTTACTGACGCCATGAGCCAAGACGACAAACTGATTGACCTCAGTACTGAACGCGCCAAGCGTGTGCACGACATTAAAGAAAAGCGCCTGAACGAAGTACGCCAGGCGTTCGAACAGGCGATGCCGTTGGGAAAAGCCAAGAAAAAGTCGAAAAACAAGCCGAAAAAGCGTTGATCTGCCCCTGCATCCGTTGATGCAGGTCATTTAATTTCCCTCCTTTATTCCCCTTCGTTGCTGGTATTGATCCCGGTCAATTTGTGCGCCTGTGTGTTTGGTAACTTAGTTCCATCGCAGCAGAGCAGAGGCCCAGGAGGCCAGTCATGTTTTTCGATAACGTGGTGTTTGCCGGGGTCCTGACTGTAGGGCTGATGGTTCTGTTTTTTGCAGGGTTTGGATTTTTTATCTGGAAGGATGCGAATAAGCGCAAGAAGTGATTCTTCTGGATTGATGAGCACGCAAGGCATTTTGGGGCGACTTCGGTTGCCCCTTTTTTTTTGTGTCTTGGCGGCCTTTGGGCCGACCATGCTTTGGGTGTGCTTTGTGAATATCCGTTGCTGCGGTAACGGCGGCTTAGGGTTCCGCCCTTACGGCGGGTCACCTTTTCCAAACGCCGAAAAGGTAACCCAAAAGGCTTGCTCC